>NZ_JARVKU010000029.1:0-96709 GCF_029813805.1 Streptomyces sp. DH10 | reverse complement strand
GATCGGGTCACTGTGTGACCCGATCACCGGCCACGGGTAAGTGAATCCTGTGCAAACCGCCTGTACAGCGCAGCAACCATTGCGTTACGGGCGTCGCCTCGTGCATGCTCCCTGGAACCCGCACGCACGGCGGGCGGGATCTGGGCTAAGGAGGCGTGCCGCCGTACCCTTGGGGGTATGGGGTTGGGAAGACCATTCCCGGACACAGCTCCGCCGCACACTGTTGTCCCACCCATAAAGGATCACAACGCCGAGACAGCCATGGCCGGTCACGAATTCTTCGAACCCGCGGACCGCAAGCGGCCCGTCGCCGATCCCACGGCGGCCGAGCCCTTGGCGGCGGAAGAGCCACGCCACTCCTGCGATCCCGCATTCAAGCACGGGGTCGTCGTCGGCTTCGACGGCTCCACGTCCAGTGAGCGCGCCCTGGCGTACGCGATCGGCATGGCCCATCGCTCCGGGTCGGGCCTGATCATCGTCCACGTCGCCAACCGGCTGCCGACCACCGTGTGGGCCGGCTGCGAGCCGCCCGTGTTCGTGGACGTGCCGGACCATCGGACCGAGGTGCTCGGTCTTGAGCTGGCCTGTGCGGACTACCTCGCCGAGGTGCCCTGGATCCTGGTCGAGCGCGGCGGTGACATCTGCCACGAACTCGAAGAGGTCGGCCGGGAGTACGAGGCCGACGCGATCGTCGTCGGGTCGACCCACGGTCTCGTCGGGCGGATCTTCGGTTCCGTCGCCGGGCGGCTCGCCAAGCGGGCGAAGCGGCCCGTCATCGTCATTCCCTGAGTATTCCCCTGAGTGCCAACTCCCTTGCCGCTTCTGTGCGGTGCGTAAATCTACTTGCGCGTAGAGGTGTTTGTGCCCTTGTGAAGGGCATATACGGAACACCGCACAACTGCACATGCACGAAGGGAGCCCGCCGTGGACAAAGACGTCTCCGCGGGAAGCGGAATCACCACCGTGGTCGGCCGACTGGCCCTCGGAATCACCCTGTTGGCCTTCGGGCTGGGGCACACCGCCGTGATCGACGGGGTGTCGGCCGCTGACGCCGCGTCAATCGCGCAGTACGTGGGCGGCATCGCCCTCTTCGCCGCCGGACTGATGGCCCTGCGGGGCGGGGACTCCGTCGGTGGGACGGCGTTCTCGGTGCTCGGGGCGCTGTGGTTCACGTGGGCCGTGTCGGCGGGTGCCTCCGGCAACGAGGCAGGGTTCTTCCTGCTGCTGTTCGCCCTCGTGGCGCTGTCTCTGACCGTTGCGGGTGGGGAGCAGCTCGGTCAGGTGGTCCACGGGCTGTTCTTCGTCGCCCTGTTGCTCATGGCGATCGCCGAGTTCGCCGGTAGCGACGGGTTCGCCAGGGTGGGCGGGTGGTTCGCCGTGGCCGCCGGGGCTGTCGCCTGGTACGCGGCCACCGCGGCGCTCGCGCACTGGCCCACGGCGCTTCCGCGACGCGCTGCCGGCCGGGGAGTGACGGCCACCGGTTAGCTGCGCCGGCTGGGGAGTTGGGCGGCTTCCCGGCGATGAAAACGGACCCCCCGTGCGTTCGGTGGCAGCACGTGGGGGTCCGTCCTCTTGTTCGGCCTGTGCGGGTGCGTGGGGCTGATCGCGCCCGCGCGGCGGAGCCGCAAATCGATACAGCCCCGCGCCCCTAAGAGAGGGCCACTACTCCACCGTCACCGACTTGGCCAGGTTGCGGGGCTTGTCGATGTCCCGGCCCAGGGCCAAGGCCGTGTGGTAGGCGAGGAGTTGGAGGGGGATGCCCATCAGGATGGGGTCGAGTTCGTCCTCGTTCTTGGGGACGAGGATGGTTTCGTCGGCCTTCTCCTGGTGCTGGTGGGCCACCGCGAGGATCTTGCCGCTGCGGGCCTTGATCTCCTCCAGGGCGGCGCGGTTCTTCTCCAGGAGGTCGTCGTCGGGGACGATCGCGACCGTGGGGAGGGCGGGCTCGATCAGGGCCAGGGGGCCGTGCTTGAGCTCGGAGGCGGGGTAGGCCTCGGCGTGGATGTAGGAGACCTCCTTGAGCTTCAGGGAGGCCTCGCGGGCCACCGGGTAGCCCCGCACGCGGCCGATGAAGAGCATCGAGCGGGCCTCGGCGAACTGGAGGGCCAGCTTCTTGACGTCCTCCTCGTGCTTCATGATCTCGGCGATCTGGGCGGGCAGCTTGCGCAGGCCCCCGATGATCCGCTTGCCGTCGCGGACCGACAGGTCGCGGGTGCGGCCCAGGTGGAGGGCGAGGAGCGCGAAGGCGACCGTGGTGTTGGTGAAGCACTTGGTGGAGACCACGCAGACCTCCGGGCCCGCGTGGACGTAGATGCCGCCGTCGGCCTCGCGGGCGATCGCGGAGCCGACCACGTTCACCACGCCCAGGACCCGGGCGCCCTTGCGCTTCAGTTCCTGCACGGCGGCCAGGACGTCGTAGGTCTCACCCGACTGGGAGACCGCGACGTAGAGGGTGTCGGGGTCGACGACCGCGTTGCGGTAGCGGAACTCCGAGGCCGGCTCGGCGTCGGCGGGGATGCGGGCCAGTTCCTCGATCATCTGGGCGCCGATCATGCCCGCGTGGTACGAGGTGCCGCAGCCGAGGATCTTCACACGGCGGATCCGGCGGGCCTCGCGGGCGTCGAGGTTGAGGCCGCCCAGGTGCACGGTGGAGAAGCGGTCGTCGATGCGGCCGCGCAGCACGCGGTCCACGGCGTCGGCCTGCTCGTGGATCTCCTTGTGCATGTAGGTGTCGTGGCCGCCCATGTCGTACGAGGCGGCCTCCCACTCGACGGTGGTGGGCTCGGCGGTGGTGCGGGTGCCCTCCGTCGTGTACGTGCGGAAGTCGTCGGCCTTCAGGGTGGCCATCTCGCCGTCGTCCAGCGTGACGATCTGGCGGGTGTGGGCGACCAGCGCGGCGATGTCCGAGGCGACGAACATCTCCTTCTCGCCGATGCCGAGGACGACCGGGGAGCCGTTGCGGGCGACGACGATCCGGTCGGGGAAGTCGGCGTGCAGCACGGCGATGCCGTAGGTGCCCTCGATCAGCCGGAGGGTCTCGCGGACCTTGTCCTCCAGCTTGGTGGCCTGCGAGCGGGCGATGAGGTGGGTGAGGACCTCGGTGTCGGTCTCGGAGAGGAACTCGACGCCGTCCGCCTCCAGCTTGCGGCGCAGGTCGGAGGCGTTGTCGATGATGCCGTTGTGGACGACGGCGACCTTGCCCTCGGCGTCCAGGTGCGGGTGGGCGTTGACGTCCGAGGGGGCGCCGTGGGTCGCCCAGCGGGTGTGGGCGATGCCGGTCGTGCCCTTGAAGCGGGCCGGGACCTTGGCCTCCAGATCGCGGACGCGGCCCTTGGCCTTGACCATCTTCAGGCCGGAGGCCTTCGGGGACGTGATGACGACGCCCGCGGAGTCGTACCCGCGGTACTCCAGGCGCTGGAGGCCCTCCAGGAGGAGGGGAGCGACGTCACGCTTCCCGATGTAACCGACGATTCCGCACATATATACGCATTCCTAGCCGTAGACGATGCGCCGCAGCTGTCGGAGCGAGAGCTCCGGCGGTGCCACCGCGCGGTATTTGAGGTCCGCCTCGATCCGTTCGAAGATCGCCGCGTTCACCAGGCCCTGGGCCTGGAGCTCGCGGTGGCGGCGACGGACGTACTCCTCGGTCGTCTCGTCGAAGTAGGCGAGCACGTCCTGGATCACACGCAGCGCCTCGCCCCGGCTGAGGGGCGTGGACCGCGTCAGATGATCAACGAGTTCGTCGTGCACCCGGTAGATCCTGGGGCACCGGCGGCGCTTACGCAAGAATTCTGCCCGGTTTCGGGCACGTCGCCATGGGGTTTCTTTGGGAGAAGGTTGAACCCGTCATGAGCGCTTGTTCGTGGTGCGTCCATCGGGTGGCCGGTATCCCGTTGCCCGAGGCGTCGATTTTTGGACGCCATGGACATTCCTCGTATGGGCGTACCCGAGCGGCTCGCCGAGCGCATGAGCATGGCCGAGCAGCACGAGTACCTGCGCGCCAGGTTCTCCCGGCGCTCGATGATCAGAGGCGGCGCGGTCACACTCGGTGCCGTCGTGGGTGGCGCATTCGTGCCCGGTGCCACCGCCCAGGCGGCCGTACCGACCGCCCGCACCGCTGCCGCGACCGAGGCCGTCGACGGCGCCCTCGTCGCCCCCTTCGGCCGCCACCTCGCCTACGGCACCGACCCGCGCACGGAGATGACCGTTTCCTGGCAGGTCTCGGTCGCCGTCAAGAAGCCGTTCATCCGGATCGGCGCCCACCCCACGGACCTCTCCCGGAGGATCGACGCCGAGGTCCGCACCCTCTTCACGCCGGCCGGTGTCGGCGCGAGCGGCAACCACACCCAGTACTACGTCCACGCCCGGCTGACGCACCTGCGCCCCGGCCGGACGTACTACTACGGCGTCGGCCACCAGGGCTTCGACCCGGCCGAGCCGCACCTGCTGGGCACCCTCGGTACCTTCACCACCGCCCCCGCGCACAAGAAGCCGTTCACCTTCACGGCTTTCGGTGACGAGGGCGTCAGCTACCACGCGCTCGCCAACAACAGCCTGCTGCTCGGCCAGAACCCGGCCTTCCACCTGCACGCCGGCGACATCGCGTACGGCGACCCCACCGGCCAGGGCAGGACCGACGACACCGGCTTCGACTCGCGCGTGTGGGACCAGTTCCTCGCCCAGACCGAGTCCGTCGCCAAGTCCGTGCCGTGGATGCCCGCCTACGGCAACCACGACATGGAGGCCTGGTACTCGCCGGGCGGCTACGGCGGCGAGGAGGCCCGCTGGACCCTCCCGGACAACGGCCCGGACCGGAAGAACCTCCCGGGCGTCTACTCCTTCGCCTACGGCAACACGGCCGTCATCTCGCTCGACGCCAACGACATCTCCTTCGAGATCCCGGCCAACCTCGGCATCTCCGGCGGCACCCAGACCACGTGGCTGGAGGCTCAGCTAAAGAAGTACCGGGCCGCGCGCGACATCGACTTCATCGTCGTGTTCTTCCACCACTGCGCCTACTGCACCTCCACCTCCCACGCCTCCGAGGGCGGGGTCCGGCAGGAGTGGGTGCCGCTGTTCGAGAAGTACACCGTGGACCTGGTCATCAACGGCCACAACCACCAGTACGAGCGCACCGACGTCATCAAGGACGGCGAGGTCACCAGGAAGCTACCGATCGGCGGCACGGCCCACCCCGAGACCGACGGCGTGGTGTACGTGACGGCCGGGGCGGCGGGCCGCAGCCTCTACGCGTTCAGCGCCCCGCTGTCGTACGAGGGCAACGAGCACGACGTGGACTCCGTGCCCTCGTTCGTCAACGTCGAGGGCGGCAAGCAGAACGAGACCGTCACCTGGTCCCGGGTGCGCTACCTCGACTACTCCTTCCTGCGCGTGGACGTCACCCCCGCGCCGAAGGGACACCTGGCCACGCTCACGGTGCGCGGCATCGCCGAGACCGGGGAGCAGGTGGACCACTTCACGGTGGCGCGCCGGGCGAAGTAGCGCCCCGCGGCTGCTACATCCGCTTGAGGACCGCCTGCTTGGCCAGTGCGAACTCGTCGTCCGTCAGTACGCCCGTGCGGTGCAGCTCACCGAGTTCGCGCAGGCGGCGCAGCAGGGCGTCGTGATCGTCCTCGGCGGACGCGACCGGAGGAGAAGGCAGTTCCGGTCGCGCGTCCGTCACGTCGCCGGCGGCCCGGGCCGGGTGCGGAAGCCTGGCCTGGACCGCCGCCGCGACCAGCGCCATCAGCGGGTCCTTCTTGAAGCCCCACAGTTCCACGGCGTTGGGGTCGTACTTGGGCGGGGCCTTGGTCGGCGCGTTCCGCACGGTGAAGCGGAGGTAGCCGTTCTCCAGGCCGGCCGCCGGCTGCCATCCACGCCCGTGATGTCGGTGAGCGCGAGCGTGCGGGCACCGGCGGCGGCCTTGGCGTCCTCCGTCTTCCAGTTCCACTCCAGACGTATGCGCTCACCGTCGAAGCCGGCGGTGCCGTCTCCGGCGGAGACCGACAGCGGCACGGCGGGCCCCGGCAGCAGGTACTCGTCGACCGGTTCGCCCGGCACCTGGTCCAGGAGCAGGGCGTTGCGCACCTCGTCCGTGAAGTACTCGGCGACGCCGTAGCGGTCGGACTCCACGATCAGCTGGTAGGGGTCGTGGGGCTCGGTGAGCCGGCCGCCCGTGGCGTGCAGCAGCGGGTCGGCGCCGTCGCGCAGGCGGAGCCTGAGCCGCCCCGCCTTCTTGCCCTGCTCGAAGGAGATCCCGGCCAACGCCCCCAGCGGGACGACCAGTTCACCCAGCTCCCTGCGCAGCAGACTGACATTCTTGTCCCGCCCGGGGGTCAGCCGCAGGGCGTCGCCGTCGAAGGCCCACGTGCCGTCCTTCTGGATGATTTCCGCCATGGGGTGGATTGTTCCACCAGTCTCACGAGAGAGTGGTCCAGACCTTTTGGCGCTAGACGGCTCATGGAAGGGACACGCTTGTGAGAGCTGGCCGTGTGAGACCGCACCACAGAACGCTTCGTCTTCTCGGTGCCCTGCTGCTGGTCGCGATGGGCGTCTCCATGACAGGGGCCGCCCCCGCGCAGGCGGCATCGCCCACCCCGCTCGACCGCGTGATCCCCGCGCCCGCTTCGGTCGACCCGGGCGGCTCCCCCTACCGCATCACCCGCGGCACGCACCTCCACGTCGACGGCTCGCGGGAGGCGCGGCGCGTCGCCGAGTACCTCGCGGCCGTGCTGCGGCCCTCGACCGGCTACCGCCTCCCCATCACCGAGCACGGCCCCGGGGGCATCCGACTGCGCCTCGCCAAGGGCCCCTTCGGCGCCGAGGGCTACCGCCTCGACAGCGGCCGCAAGGGCGTCACCCTCACCGCCGCCGAGCCCGCCGGTCTCTTCCGCGGCGTTCAGACCCTGCGTCAGCTCCTCCCCGCGGCCGTCGAGAAGGACACCGTCCAGCCCGGCCCCTGGCTCGTCGCCGGCGGCACCATCACGGACAGCCCGCGCTACGGCTGGCGCGGCGCCATGCTCGACGTCTCCCGGCACTTCTTCACCGTCGACCAGGTCAAGCGCTACATCGACCAGCTCGCCCTCTACAAGATCAACAAGCTGCACCTGCATCTCAGCGACGACCAGGGCTGGCGCATCGCCGTCGACTCCTGGCCGCGGCTGGCGACCTACGGCGGCTCCACCGAGGTCGGCGGCGGCCCCGGCGGCTACTACACGAAGGCCCAGTACAAGGAGATCGTGCGGTACGCCGGCTCCCGCTACCTGGAAGTCGTCCCCGAGATAGACATGCCGGGCCACACCAACGCGGCCCTCGCCTCCTACGCCGACCTGAACTGCGACGGCGTCGCACCCCCGCTCTACACCGGCACCGAGGTCGGCTTCAGCTCGCTGTGCGTCGACAAGGAGATCACGTACGACTTCGTGGACGACGTGATCCGCGAGCTGGCCGCGCTCACGCCGGGCGAGTACCTCCACATCGGGGGCGACGAGGCGCACTCCACCAGCCATGAGGACTACGTCAAGTTCATGGACCGGGTGCAGCCGGTCGTCGCGAAGTACGGCAAGACGGTGGTCGGCTGGCACCAGCTCACCGGGGCGACCCCGGCGAAGGGGGCGCTCGCCCAGTACTGGGGGCTGGACAGCACGAGTGCCGAGGAGAAGGCGCAGGTCGTGAAGGCCGCGCAGAGCGGGACGGGGCTGATTCTCTCTCCGGCCGACCGGGCGTATCTCGACATGAAGTACACGAAGGACACGCCGCTGGGACTGTCCTGGGCGGGGTACGTCGAGGTGCGGCGGTCCTACGACTGGGATCCGGGGGCGTATCTGCCCGGGGTGCCGGCCGGGGCCGTGCGGGGGGTCGAGGCGCCGATGTGGTCGGAGACCCTCGAGACCTCCGGGCACATCGAGTACATGGCGTTTCCGCGGTTGCCGGGGGTTGCCGAGTTGGGGTGGTCGTCGGCGGCTTCTCACGACTGGGAGCGGTACAAGGTGCGGCTTGCTGCGCAGGCTGAGCGGTGGGACGTCCTGGGCATTGAGTGGTATCGGTCGCCGCAGGTGCCGTGGGGTTCTGGCGGGCGGTGATTCGTCTGCGGGTGCGTGGGGGCTGGTCGCGCAGTTCCCCGCGCCCCTGAAAAGAATGCGCAGTTCCCCGCGCCCCTGAATTCCCCCGCGCACCTGAAAACGACGGGCACCCCGGAGGACCGTACTCCGGGGTGCCCGTCTGCTTGTGGGTCAGAACTCCGCGATCGGGTTCTTCAGGGTGCCGACCAACTGGAGGGCGCCGGACGGGTCCGACAGGTCCACCATCTGCTCGTTGTTGCGCAGTTGGAGGCGGTTGAGACAGGACAGCGCGAACTCCGGGGCGAACATGTCGTACTGCTTGAACTTGTCGGCGAATCCGGGCATCGACTCCTGGTACTCGCGGGTGACCTCCGCGACCGTGCGCCAGAAGTCGTCCTCCTCCAGGATGCCCTCGGAGGCGAGGTTCGCCGCGAGGAAGCGGAAGAAGCAGTCGAAGACGTCCGTGAAGACCGACAGCAGTTTCTTGTCCTCCGGGACCTCCACGCGCAGCCGCTCCACCGTCGGCGGCAGCACCGCGTCCGGGTCCATGACGGCGATCTCCTCGGCGATGTCCTTGTAGATCGCCCGCTGCACGACGCCGTCCTTCAGCACGAGGATGACGTTCTCGCCGTGCGGCATGAAGACCAGGTCGTAGGCGTAGAAGCTGTGCAGGAGGGGCGTGAAGTACGCGCGGAGGTAGTGGCGCAGCCACTCCTTCGGGGGGAGGCCCGACTGCTCGATCAGCGCGCCCGCGACGGACGCCCCCTGGTGGTCGACATGGACCAGGGACGCCATGGTGGCCAGGGACTCGCCGTCCTTCAGGGACGGCACCGGGCTCTCCCGCCACAGCGCGGCGAGCATCTTGCGGTACGGCGAGTAGCGGTCCGTCGCCTGCTCGTACTCCAGGTGCCGGTAGCCGACGGCGGCGCGCTCCCGGATGATCGACAGGCCGGTCGACTTCAGGACCTCGTCGTTGTCGATGAGCTGGGCCAGCCAGTCGTTGATCGCGGGGGTGGCCTCCATGTACGCGGCCGACAGCCCGCGCATGAAGCCCATGTTGATGACGGACAGGGCCGTCTTCACGTAGTGCTTCTCCGGGCTGGACCGGTTGAAGAACGTCCGGATGGACTGCTGGGCCAGGTACTCGTCGTCGCCCTCGCCGAGGCAGACGAGGTGCTTCCTGGCGACCTCGGCCGCGAAGGTGACGGTGAGTTTGTTCCACCACTGCCAGGGGTGGACGGGGATGAGGAGGTAGTCGGCCGGGTCCAGGTCCTGGTCGCGCAGGACGCCGTGGAAGCGCTCGACGGTCTCCTCGCCCAGCTCCTCGCGCAGGAACGACTCGTACTCGATGCCGACACCGGCCGTGAAGGCGGCCCGCGAGCGGTGGGCGGCCAGCCACACCAGGCGGACCGGGCTCGCCGTCTCCGGCGCGTACGACAGGTACTCGTGGATGCCGAAGCCGAGCCGGCCGTTGTTGGCCACGAAGCAGGGGTGGCCCTCGGTCATGCCGGTCTCGATGGTCTGGAAGTCGCCGCGTGCCAGCTCGGCGGCCGTCGTCTCCGGCTTGGTGAGCTTGTAGCAGGTGCCCGAGAGGGTGGAGGAGATCTCCTCCAGGTAGACGGGCAGGATGTCGTCGCTCAGACCCAGGGACTTCTGCAACTCGATGAAGAAGTCCAGGGCGGCGAGCGGGAGTTCGCCGCCGTCACGGTGGCGGGTGATCGAGTCGGCGTCGACCTGCCAGTGGTCGAGGGCGCGGATCGTGGCCGTGAAGGCGTACCGGGTCAGGCCGTCGTCGCTGCGGACGACGTATTCGCCGTCACCGGTGGCCTCCGGTGTGATGAGCCGCTCGTGCGCGAACTCGGCGAGTGCCTTGCGGATCAGGAGGCGGTTGGCCCGCGCCCAGCGGTGGGGGGACAGATGCGCTACGGCGTCGGACAGGGTCATACGGCTACTCCTCGGGCGGCCAGGAACTGTTCGCGCGTGCAGAAACTCAGCAGCGCGCGCTTCTCCGGCTTGTCGATCTCGCGGACGGGAACGAAGCCGACGGCCTCGTTCAGCGCGTGCACGGCCTTGTTGCTCACGTCGGGCTCCACGACGACCCGCCGGGTGCGCGGGTCGGCGAACAGCTCGTCCATCACGGCGGTGATGACCGCCCGGGTGAAGCCGTGGATCGGCCGGTCGGTCGGCGCGACGAGGAAGTGCATGCCGACGTCACCGGGCTCGGGGTCGTACAGACCGGTCAGCTCGACGTACCGGGGGTCGTACTTCTCCATCAGGAACGCCGGCCGGCCCTCGTGCAGGCCGAGGTAGGCGTGGTGGTGCTCGTGCGCCGCGATGCGCATGTACTCGCGCTCGACGTCCGGGAGTTTCGCGTCCTGCATCATCCAGTAGGCCGCCTTGGGGTGGGTGACCCAGGAGTGCAGCAGCTCGGCGTCTTTGAGGGGGTCGAGCGGGCGGATGGTGAAGGTGCCGATGCCGGTGGTGCTCATACGGAGAACTCCTGGAACGCGATCGTCTTCTCGACCGGGTAGTACTCGGTGCCGAGCAGCTCGCGGATGATGTACGCGTTCCGGTACGGGCCCATGCCCAGGTCGGGGCTGGTGATGCTGTGGGTGTGGACGCCGGCGTTCTGGAGGAAGACGCCCCGGCCGGTGACGTCGATCGCGTAGTTGCGGGCGACGTCGAAGTTGCCCCGGGAGTCGTAGACCAGGCGGTCCCGCACGGGCTTGAGGAACTCCGGCTCGGCGTACCGGTAGCCGGTGGCCAGGACCAGGCCCTCGGAGGTCAGCTCGAAGTCCTTCCCCTGCTCCTCCTGGCGGAAGCCGAGCGTGTACGTGCCGTTCTCGTACGCCGCGCTGGCCAGGGAGGAGTTGGTGAGCAGGCGCGTGGGTACGGGACCGCCGAGGTTCTTCTGGTAGAGCAGGTCGAAGATCTCGTTGATCAGGTCGCCGTCGATGCCCTTGAACAGGCCCTTCTGCTCGGCCGTGAGGCGGTAGCGGGTGGCCTCGGGCAGTTCGCGGAAGTAGTCGACGTACTCCGGCGACGTCATCTCCAGCGTGAGCTTGGTGTACTCCAGCGGGAAGAAGCGCGGGGAGCGGGTGACCCAGTTCAGCCGGTAGCCGTGGACGTCGATCTCGCTGAGCAGGTCGTAGTAGATCTCGGCGGCCGACTGGCCCGAGCCGACGAGCGTGATCGAGTCCTTCTTCTGGAGCTCCGCCTTGTGGCTCAGGTAGCGGGAGTTGTGGATGAAGTCGCCACCCAGGTTCTCGCAGGCCTCGGGGATGTGGGGCGGGGTGCCCGTGCCGAGGACGAGGTGACGGGCGCGGAAGACCTCTCCGGCCTCGGTGTGCACGAGGTAGACATCGTCCTCGTACCGAACTTCCGTCACCGTCGTGCCGAAGCGGATGCTGCTCAGTCTGTTCGCGGCCCAGCGGCAGTAGTCGTCGTACTCCACGCGCAGCGGGTAGAAGTTCTCGCGGATGTAGAACGAGTACAGCCGGCCCTTCTCCTTCAGGTAGTTCAGGAAGGAGTACGGGGACGTCGGGTCGGCGAGGGTGACCAGGTCCGACATGAACGGCGTCTGGAGGTGGGCGCCGTCGAGGAACATGCCCGCGTGCCACTCGAAGTCGGGCTTCGACTCCAGGAAGACGCCGTCGAGTTCGTCGATCGGTTCGGTGAGGCAGGCCAGGCCGAGGTTGAAGGGGCCGAGCCCGATGCCCACGAAGTCGTGGGTCTTGGTCGGGTTTTCAGGACGCGCGGTCAAGGGACTCTCCCAGGTACTGCTCGGCGTGGCCGGCGATCAGATCGAGGACGGCGGCGATGTCGGACGCCTGCGTCTCGGGGTTGAGCAGGGTGAACTTCAGGTAGTGACGGGCGCCGACCTTGGTGCCCGCGACGATGGCGTCGCCGGAGGCGAACAGGGCCTTGCGGGCGTAGAGGTTGGCGCGGTCGATCTCGGCGGGGTCGGTGACGGCCGCCGGGATGTAGCGGAAGACGAGGGTGGACAGGCTCGGCTCCACGACGACGTCGAAGCGCGGGTCGCCGGCGAGCAGCCTCCAGCCCTCCCGGGCCAGCTCGCACACCTCGTCGAAGAGCTGCCCGATGCCGTCGGCGCCCATGGTCCTCAGCGTCATCCACAGCTTGAGGGCGTCGAAGCGGCGGGTGGTCTGGAGGGACTTGTCCACCTGGTTGGGGATACGTTCCTCCGCCATGCGGCGCGGGTTCAGGTACTCGGCGTGGTAGGTGGCGTGCCGGAGCGTGGCCGCGTCGCGGACCAGCACGGCGGACGAACTCACCGGCTGGAAGAAGGACTTGTGGTAGTCCACGGTGACGGAGTCGGCGCGCTCGATGCCGTTCAGCCGGTCCCGGTGCTTCAGGGAGGCGAGCAGTCCGCAGCCGTAGGCGGCGTCGACGTGCATCCAGGTGCCGAACTGCTCGCACAGCTCGGCGATCTCGGGCAGCGGGTCGATCGAGCCGAAGTCGGTGGTGCCGGCGGTGGCGACGACGGCCATGGGGACGAGGCCGTCCTGCTTGCAGCGCTCCAGTGCGCGGGCGAGGGCGACGGTCTGCATGCGCTTGTCGTGGTCGACGGGTATGGAGACCACGGCGTCCTGGCCGAGCCCGAGCAGTTTCGCGGACTTCTGCACGCTGAAGTGGCTGACCTCGGAGGAGAAGATCCGCAGTTTCGCCAGGGTGTCGGTCTTGGCCTCCTCGCGGGCGAGCAGCAGCGCCTGGAGGTTGGACTGGGTGCCGCCGGAGGTGAACACGCCGTCGGCGGCGGGGCCGAGGCCGATGCGCTCGTTCGTCCAGTCGATCAGTTTGCGCTCGATGAGCGTGCCGCCGGCCGACTGGTCCCAGGTGTCCAGGGAGGAGTTCACGGCGGACAGGACGGCCTCGCCGAGCACGGCGGGGATGACGACCGGGCAGTTGAGGTGGGCCAGGTAGCGGGGGTGGTGGAAGTAGATCGCGTCCCGGAGGTAGACGTCCTCCAGTTCGTCGAGCACCGCGGTGGTGTCGTGCAGCGGCTTGTCGAGGTCGATCGCGTCGATGGCGGGAGCGAGGGCGTCGACGGTGACGCCGGTGAACGGCCGTTCGGTGGTGGCGAGTTTGGCGGCCACCCGCTCGACTCCGTCGGTCACGGAGCGGCGGTACTGCTCCGCCGTGGTGTCGTTGAGCAGGTGCGAGCGCATGTGGGGGTCCTCCGGTGGGGACAGTCCGGTGCGGGACAGGGGCGGGCTGAACCGCGGGTTCAACTTAGGTAAGCCTAACCTAAGTTGATGTGTGCGCTCAGCCGGGCCCTGCCGTGACTGTGGTCACTCGGGTCAGTAGGTGCGGGGGAAGGCCTGGGAAGGGGGTGGAGGGCTGGTGGGCCGCGGTGTTACCCCTCTGCCCGCAACTGCTCCTCGGTCACGCCGCGGCGCCAGTAGCCGACGAACGTGACCCGGCGGCGGTCGATGCCGCGCTCGCGCACGAAGTGCCGGCGCAGCTCCTTGACGCAGCCGGACTCGCCGGCGATCCAGACGTACGGCCGCTCGGCGGGCGGCAGTTGGGCCTCACGGAGGGCGTCGAGGGCCAGGGAGGAGCCCTCGGGGCCCTTCTCCTCCTTCACGAGCCAGGTGATCTCGGCGTCCGCCTCGGTCGGCAGGTCCTGGATGTCCCCGGCGTGCGGCACCTCCAGCCAGACCCGGGCGCGGGTGCCGGCCGGCAGCGACTCGACGATGGCCGAGGCGGCCGGTACGGCGGTCTCGTCGCCCCAGACGACCACGAGGTCGGTGTCCTCGGGCGGACGGAAGCGGATCGCCCGGTTGTCGGCGACGGCCGGGCCGAGCAGCAGGACCCGGTCTCCGGCGGCGGCCCGGGCGGCCCAGCGGGAGGCGGGGCCGGCCTGCACCGAGGCGCCCGGCTCGATGCCGTGCAGCGCGAAGTCGATGTCGATCTCGTCCGGATCGCGGCGCAGTGCCCGCAGGGTGTACGACCGCATCACGGCCCTTACGTCATCCGGCAGTTCACGCCAGCCCTGCCACCACCCGTCCCCGAGCTCCAGCGGGACGACCGGCTCGGGCTGCCCGGGGTGGGGCAGGAACAGCGACAGCGACTGGTCGCGCCCGTCGGAGTGGAAGGCGTGCAGATCGGGCCCGCCGAAGGTGACACGGACCAGTGACGGACCGAGCCGCCTCGTCCGCACGACCTGGAGCGAGAAGAAACGGAACGGGGCGGCCACGGCGGTGGTCATCTATGGCTCCTGAGTTGGCGTCAGGCAGTGTTGGGGCGTACTTCAGGGGGGCGGGGCTGTGTCGACATGCGGCTCCGCCGCGTGGGCGCGACAAGCCACATGCGGCTCGCGGCCGCGTATGTTGAGCAGCCCCCACGGCGCTGAGCGCTTAACTGACCTTCTTGGCGGTCTCGATGGCCTTGGCAAGGTTCTCCACCAGCGGCACACACTTGTCGTAGGACAAGATCGGCTCGGCCGAACGCGAGATGACCTGCCCGGCCTTGACCGCCGGCAGCTTCTTCCACGTCGCCTCGGTGATGTTCGCCGGCTGGATCGCCGAGGACCGGTCGTCCATCATGATGATGTCGGCCGCGTACTTGTCGACGTTCTCCCAGCTGAGGCTCTCGAACCAGCCGCCGCCCTCGGCCTTGGCCTTCTCCGGCGGCTCGACGAAGTTCACGCCGAGGGCCTTGAAGTACTCCAGGTCGACGGAGAGGTTGGTGCCGGAGACGTAGAAGAGCTCCTGGCTCGCGGAACCGGCCATCACCTTGATGTCGGGGTGTGCCTTGGCGGCCTTGCGCAGCCGCTCGGAGGCCTCCTCGAACCGCTTCTTGGCGTCGGTGGCCTTCGCGGCCTTCATGTCGCCGCCGAGGGACTCGGCCAGCTCCCACATGCGCTGGAGCGGGGCGGTGAGCTGACGGTCGTAGACCGATATGCCGACGCTCGGCGCGAGCTTGGCGATCTTGTCCTTGGAGGCCTCGGGGACGTACCAGAGGGTGCCCGCGGAGTCGAACATGGTGCTGATCAGCACCTCGGGGGCGAGGGCGGCGTACTTCTCGACGTTGAACTGGTCCCAGGTGTTGCCGAGGATGGTCACCTTGCTGATGTCCATGTCGCCGGCCTGGACGTCGGGCTTGCCGTCCTGCGTCTTGGTCGGGCCGAAGACGCCCTTGACGGAGACGCCGTAGTCGTACAGGGCGGTGGCGACGCCGGTGAAGGCGACGATGTTCGCGGGGACCTTGTCGAGCTGCACGTTCTTGCCGCGGTCGTCCTTGAAGGACCACGGGCCGGACTTGGCGGACGCCTTCGAGTCCGAGCCGCCGTCCGTCGAGTCCTCGCTGCCACACGCGGTCACGAGGGCACCGAGTCCGAGAGCGCCACCGGCGGCGAGGATGCCGCGGCGGGAGAAACGGGCGGTTCTGGCGTTCGACATCGCTGGGTCTGCTTTCGTACGTTCGGAGCCACTGCGGGCACGGCTGTCAGCCAGTTGGCTGGATTCAAGCTTAGGTTAGCCTAACCTCATGCCGTGTCCAGGGGGGCCCTGGTACCTGTGCCCGGGGGAGGGGGCGGGAATGCGGACGGGCGCAGTGATCCGGATCACCGCGCCCGTGAGCAGGTCCCAGCCGGTAGTTCAGCTGACCAGCCCCAACTCCCGTGCGATCAGCATCCGCTGGACCTCGCTCGTGCCCTCGCCGATTTCGAGGATCTTGGAGTCGCGCCACATGCGGGCGACCGGGTACTCGTTCATGAAGCCGTAGCCGCCGTGGATCTGGGTGGCCTCGCGGGCGTTGTCCACCGCGATGGTGGAGGAGTAGAGCTTGGCCAGCGCCGCCTCCTTCTTGAAGGGGTCGCCGGACACCAGGCGGGCCGCCGCGTCGCGCCAGGCGAGGCGGGCCGTGTGGGCCTTCATCTCCATGTCGGCGATCTTGAACTGGATGGCCTGGTTGGCGGCGATCGGCTTGCCGAAGGCGTGGCGTTCCTTGGCGTACTTGACGGATTCGTCGACGCAGCCCTGTGCCAGGCCCGTCGCCAGGGCCGCGATGGCGATGCGGCCCTCGTCGAGGATGCGGAGGAACTGGGCGTAGCCGCGGCCCTCCTCGCCCAGCAGGTTCGCCGCCGGGACCCGGACGTCCGAGAAGGACAGTTCGCGGGTGTCCGAGGCGTTCCAGCCGACCTTCGAGTACGGGGCCGCGATCGTGAAGCCCGGCGTGCCGGAGGGGACGATGATCGAGGAGATGAGCGGCTTGCCGTCCGGCGTGCGGCCGGTGACCGCCGTGACCGTCACCAGGCCCGTGATGTCCGTGCCCGAGTTGGTGATGAAGCACTTCGTGCCGTTGATCACCCACTCGTTCGTCGACTCGTCCAGGCGGGCCGTCGTGCGGGTCGCGCCCGCGTCGCTGCCGCCGTCCGGCTCCGTCAGGCCGAACGCGCCCAGGAGTTCGCCGGAGCAGAGGCGGGGGAGCCATTCCTGCTTCTGGGCCTGAGTGCCGTAGCGGTAGACGGGCATCGCGCCGAGCGAGACGCCGGCTTCCAGGGTGATGGCGACCGAGGAGTCGACCCTCGCCAGTTCCTCCAGGGCCACGCCCAGGGCCAGGTAGTCGCCGCCCATGCCGCCGTACTCCTCGGGGAACGGCAGCCCGAACAGGCCCATGCGGCCCATCTCCCGGACGATCTCGTACGGGAACTCGTGCCGCTCGTAGAGGTCGCCGATCTTCGGCGCCACGACCTCGTGCGCGAACTCCTCGACCGTGCGGCGGAGTTCCTCCAACTCGGGGGAGAGGCGGTAGTCCATGGTGATCACTGCTCCTCGGTGTCCTCGTGGGACAGGGCTCGGACGGTGCGGGACGGGCTGGGTCGGCCCAGATGGGTGGCCATCCACGCGCTGGTGGCGACGAGGCGGCCGAGGTCGATTCCGGTTTCGATGCCGAGGCCCCGCAGCATCCACACGAGGTCTTCGGTGGCCAGGTTGCCGGTCGCGGACTTGGCGTACGGGCAGCCGCCCAGGCCGCCCGCGGAGGCGTCGACCGTCGTGACCCCCTGCTGGAGGGCCGCGAGCGTGTTGGCGAGGGCCTGGCCGTACGTGTCGTGGAAGTGGACGCCGAGGGCGGACGGCGAGATTCCCGCTTCGTCGAGGGCCGCCAGGAGCGCGACCACGTGGCCCGGGGTCGCCACGCCGATCGTGTCGCCCAGGCTCAGTTCGTCACAGCCCATGTCCAGCAGGGCCCGGCACACCTTCACCACCTGGGGGACCGGGACCGCACCCTCCCAGGGGTCGCCGAAGCACATGGAGAGGTAGCCGCGGACGTGGACCGACTCGGCCTTCGCCCGGCTCACCACCGGGTCGAACATCGCCAGTGCCTCGTCCACCGTGCGGTTGAGGTTGGCCTTGGCGAAGGACTCCGTGGCGCTGGCGAAGACCGCCACCCGCCGGGCGCCGAGCGCCAGGGCGCGGTCCAGGCCCCTTTCGTTCGGGACGAGGACCGGGAGTGCCGCCGGGAGGTCACTGACGAGGGGGAACAGCTGCTCCGCGTCCGCCAGTTGGGGGACCCACTTGGGGTGGACGAAGCTCGTCGCCTCGATCGTCGTCAGGCCCGCTTCGGCCAGACGGCGGATGAACTCCGCCTTGACTTCGGTGGAGACCGTCGCCTTCTCGTTCTGGAGGCCGTCGCGCGCGCCCACCTCGTGGATGCGGACGCGGGTGGGGAGGTCCCCGGCCGGGACCATCATCGGGAGACCGTCGACTGTCATTCCTCCACCTCCTCGTGGGGTGCGATGACCGCCAGGACCTGGTCCATGGCGACCGTCGAGCCCGGGGTCACGTCCAGCTCGGTGACCTTGCCGGCGTGCGGGGCGGAGATGACGTGCTCCATCTTCATCGCCTCCACCACCAGCAGGCTCTGGCCCGCCGTCACCTCGTCGCCGACGGCGACCTTCACCACCGTCACCGTGCCCGGCATGGGCGCGGTCAGCGAGTCGGCGCCCGCGTGGGCCGCGCGGCTCAGGGACGCGGCCACCGGGTCGTGATCGCGTACGTGCCAGGCGTCGCCGTCGCGGCCGAGCCAGTCGGCGGCGCGGTGGAAGGTGTGGCGGACGCCGTCCAGCGTGACGGAGACCCGGTCGTCGGTGACCGTGGCGGTGCCGCGCGGGGTGTACTCCAGGGGGTCCTGGACCCTGAGGTGGAAAGCGGGCGGTTTGCGCTCCCCGCCGAGCCGCCAGCCGCTGGGGACCGAGAAGGGGTCCGTCCAGCCGCCCGGCTCGGGCCGAAGCGCCTCCAGGCGTACCGCGGCTGCCGCCTCGTACACCTCCTCGGGTACGTCCGTGGAGACCAGACCCTCGACCTCCCGCTCCACCAGGCCGGTGTCCAGGTCTCCGGCGACCACCGCCGGGTGGGCGAGCAGCCGGCGCAGGAAGCCGGCGTTGGTCTGCACCCCGAGCGTGACCGTCTCGGCCAGGGCCGAACGGAGCTTGCGCAGCGCGGTCGCGCGGTCGGGGCCGTACGCGATGACCTTCGAGAGCATCGGGTCGTAGAGACTGCCGACCTCCGTGCCCTCCGTGAGGCCCGAGTCGGTGCGGATGCCGTCGCCCTGCGGTTCGCGGAGCTTCAGGACCGTGCCGCCGGAGGGAAGGAAGCCGCGCGCCGGGTCCTCGGCGCAGATGCGGGCCTCCACGGCGTGACCCGTCAGCCGTACGTCCTCCTGGGTGAAGCCGAGGGGCTCCCCGGCCGCGACCCGCAGCTGCCACTCGACCAGGTCCAGGCCCGTGATCAGCTCGGTGACCGGGTGTTCCACCTGGAGGCGGGTGTTCATCTCCATGAAGTAGTACGACGACGGGTCGACGCCGGGGACGATGAACTCCACCGTGCCCGCGCCCCGGTAGCCGCAGGAGCGGGCCGCCTGGACCGCCGCCTCGCCCATCGCGGAGCGGGTCTCCTCGTCGAGGAGCACACTCGGCGCCTCCTCGATGATCTTCTGGTGGCGGCGCTGGAGGGAGCACTCGCGCTCCCCGAGGTGGACGACGTTGCCATGGCCGTCGGCCAGGACCTGGATCTCGATGTGGCGGGGGCGGTCGATCCAGCGCTCGACCAGGAGCGTGTCGTCGCCGAAGGAGGCGCGGGCCTCGCGGCGGGCCGCGGCGATCTCCTCCTCCAGCCGGGTCAGGTCCCGCACCAGGCGCATGCCCTTGCCGCCGCCGCCCGCGCTCGGCTTCAGCAGCACGGGCGCGCCCAGCTCGCGGGCCGCGTCGGCCAGTTCGGGGTCGCGTCCACCCGGGACCACGGGCACTCCGGCCGCCCGGACCGTCTCCTTGGCGCGGATCTTGTCGCCCATGAGGGAGATCGCGTCCGCCGGAGGGCCGATGAAGACCAGGCCGGCTTCGGCGCAGGCGCGCGCGAAGGCGGCGTTCTCGGCGAGGAAGCCGTAGCCGGGGTGGACGGCCTGGGCGCCGGTGCGCGCCGCCGCCTGAAGCAGGCGCTCCACCGACAGATAGCTCTCGGACGCCGGGGCCGGTCCGATCCGGACCGCCGTGTCCGCCTCGCGGACATGCCGGGCGTCGGCGTCCGCGTCGGAGAAGACGGCCACCGAGCGCACGCCCATCGACCGCAACGTACGGATGACCCGTACGGCGATCTCGCCCCGGTTGGCCACAAGCACTGTCTCGAACATCGTCGTCCGTCCCCTCACATCCGGAAGACGCCGAACTGGGGGTCACCCAGGGGCGCGTTGGCGCACGCGGTCAGGGCCAGACCCAGGACCTGCCGGGTGTCCAGCGGGTCGATCACACCGTCGTCCCAGAGGCGGGCCGTCGCGTAGTAGGCGTTGCCCTGGCGCTCGTACTGGTCGCGGATCGGGGCCTTGAAGGCGTCCTCGTCCTCCGCGGGCCAGGACTCGCCCCGTGCCTCCAGCTGGTCCCGCTTGACGGTCGCGAGGACCGACGCGGCCTGCTCGCCGCCCATGACCGAGATCTTGGCGTTCGGCCACATCCACAGGAAGCGGGGGGAGTACGCCCGGCCGCACATCGAGTAGTTGCCGGCGCCGTACGAGCCGCCGACCACGACCGTCAGCTTCGGCACGCGCGTGCAGGCCACCGCCGTGACCATCTTGGCGCCGTGCTTGGCGATGCCGCCCGCCTCGTAGTCCTTGCCGACCATGAACCCGGAGATGTTCTGGAGGAACACCAGCGGGATGCCGCGCTGGTCGCACAGCTCGATGAAGTGGGCGCCCTTCTGGGCGGACTCGGAGAACAGGATGCCGTTGTTGGCGACGATTCCCACCGGATGGCCGTGGATCCGGGCGAAGCCCGTGACCAGGGTCTGGCCGAACTCGGACTTGAACTCGGCGAAACGGGAGCCGTCGACGACGCGCGCGATGATCTCCCGTACGTCGTACGGGGTGCGGGAGTCGACCGGGACGGCGCCGTAGAGGCCGTGGGGGTCGACCTTGGGTTCCGTGGGCTCCGTGACCTCCCAGGGGAGCGGTCCTCGGGTGGGGAGGGTGGAGACGATCGTGCGGACGATGCGGAGTGCGTGCGCGTCGTTCTCCGCGAGGTGGTCCGTGACGCCCGAGACGCGGGAGTGGACCTCGCCGCCGCCGAGCTCCTCCGCCGTGACGACCTCGCCGGTGGCCGCCTTCACCAGGGGCGGTCCGCCCAGGAAGATCGTGCCCTGGTCGCGGACGATCACCGCCTCGTCGCTCATCGCCGGGACGTACGCCCCGCCGGCCGTGCAGGAGCCGAGGACGGCGGCGATCTGGGGGATGCCGGCGCCGGACATGCGGGCCTGGTTGTAGAAGATCCGGCCGAAGTGGTCGCGGTCGGGGAAGACCTCGTCCTGCATGGGGAGGAAGGCGCCGCCGGAGTCCACGAGGTAGACGCAGGGGAGGCGGTTGTCGAGGGCGACCTCCTGGGCGCGGAGGTGCTTCTTGACCGTCATCGGGTAATACGTGCCGCCCTTGACCGTGGCGTCGTTGGCGACGATCACGGTTTCGCGGCCGCTGACCCGGCCGATGCCGGCGATGACACCGGCGGCCGGGGCCTGGCCCTCGTACATCCCGTCGGCCGCGAGCGGGGCCAGCTCCAGGAAGGGCGAGCCCGGGTCGAGGAGGGTGTCGACGCGGTCGCGGGGGAGCAGCTTGCCGCGCGCGGTGTGGCGGGCGCGTGCCTTCTCGCCGCCGCCCTGTGCGGCTGAGGCCAGCTTGGTGCGCAGCTCCTCCACGAGGGTGCGGTGCGCCTCCTCGTTGGCCCGAAAGGCCTCCGACGCGGGGTCTGCCGCGCTCGTGAGCTCCGGTGCCTCGTGCATCCTGCGGTCCCCTCACCTTGTTAATGAGCGTTAACGCATTTCCTTCAGGTTAACGACCGCTAACCTCCCTGTCTAGAATTGTTTTCATGGCCACCAGAACCGATGCCCCCACCCGACGCGCGCAGATCCTCAAGGAGGCTGCCCGGCTGTTCGCCGAGCGGGGCTTCCACGGGGTCGGAGTCGACGAGATAGGTGCCGCTGTCGGGATCAGCGGGCCCGGGCTGTACCGGCACTTCGCGGGCAAGGACGCGATGCTCGCGGAGCTGCTGGTGGGGATCAGCGGGCAGTTGCTGACCGGGGCGAAGCGGCGGGTGGCGGAGGCGGACGGGGGTGCGGGGGCGGAGGCGGTCCTCGACTCGCTGATCGAGGGGCATATCGACTTCGCGCTCGACGACCGGCCTCTGATCACCCTGCACGATCGGGAGCTGGATCGCCTCCGGGACAGTGACCGGAAGATGGTGCGGCAGCTCCAGCGGCAGTACGTGGAGCTGTGGGTGGGGGTGGTGCGCGAGGTGTACCCCGCGTTGGGGGAGGCTGCGGCGCGGTCGGCTGTGCACTCGGTGTTCGGGCTGCTGAACTCGACGCCGCATCTGGGGAGGGCGGGGTCTCTGCCCGGGCGAGGGGCTACGGCGGAACTGCTGCATCGGATGGCTCGGGGGGCGTTCGCGGCGGTGGGGGTTTAGCGGGAGGTTTGACCACCCGCCCGCCCGAAGTGTTGGGCAAGAGGTGCCCTCGCCTCGGGGCCCCGCCCCGGACCCCGGCGGGGCTTCGCCCCTGCATCCCGGTGTTCGCCCTCCCGCCCGAACCAGTTGGGCAAGAGGTGCCCTCGCCTCGGGGCTCCGCCCGGACCCCGGCCGGGGCTTCGCCCCCTGTGCCCCGCGCGTGCCCACCCGCCCGAAGCGGGTGCGCAAGAAGCTGGGCTCGTCCCGGGGGTCCCGCCCCGGGCTTCGCCCCCCCGGGCGGATCCCCGAGCCGCTGACCGCCCCCACGGAGTGGAGCCGCGGGCGGGCTCGCCCTGGTCACGGGGAGGTTCGGCCTTGGAGGGGACGAGCGGCGTGCGGCTACGAGGTCAGCCTCACCCGCAGGGCGTAGAAGCGGGTCGTCTGGGTCTGGTTCTCGTTGTCGTCGCTGGCGAGGAGGACCTTCAGGGTGTCCTTCGTGCGGCCCGTGATCGTCATGGCCTCGATGTTGTCGAGGAGGGGGTTCGGCTGGGGTTGTTTGGCCGTCGCTCCGAGGGAGGGGCAGGTCACGAGGTCGGTGAGGAGGGTCTTCTTGATCAGGCGGGCCTCGGGGCGGGTCGGCAGAGTGTCGATGCCGCTCGTGTCCGTCGCCCCGCGTGGGTCGGCCAGGTAGAGGCGGACCGTGTTGCCCACGCCGGAGGTGAAGCCGCGTTCCAGGACCAGGAGGCGGCCGTCGGGGGTCGCCTGGACCTCGGGGACTCCCAGGCCGGGGTCCGTGCGGTAGGCGTACTGGGCGCCGAGGGCGAAGTGGCCGTGCGGCGTCCTGCGCCAGGTCTGGAAGCGGACGGTCGTCGAGTCGTCGCCGGAGAGCGCGTACTCCATGGAGGCCAGCAGGGTGCGGCCGCCGGGGAGCAGGGTCAGGCCCTCGAAGGTGCCGTTGGGCCGGGCGCGGCCCGCGGGGCTCACGCGCAGGGCGTCCGGGACCGGGAGGCGGTCGAGGAGCCTGCCGGTGCGGGAGTAGCGGCGGATGGAGGGCTCCGTCTCGGAGGAGACGAGATACGTGCCGTCGCCGGCGACGACCAGGCCCTCGGAGTCGAGCGCGGTGCCGTTCTCGTCGGTGAGCGGGACCACGGACCGGGGCTTCAGCGTCCTCGCGTCCAGGCGGAAGAGCGAGGAGCGGTCGGAGAGGGCGGCCAGGGAGCCGTCGCTGTCCACGGCCAGCGCGGAGAGGTTGCCGACGTAAGTGTTCTCGTACGTCGTCTTGTCGAGCGCGTCGGAGTAGCCGTCGATGGAGACGGTCGGCGAGCAGGCGTGCTGCGTGTGCGCCTGGGCCGGGGCGGCGACGGTCAGGCAGGCGGCCGCCGTCAGGGCTGCGGTGAGGAGGGCGAGAGGAGTTCTGAGGGGCATGGCGTCACCGTAGGGCGGGCCGGTGACGCCGGGTAGGACGCGTGGTGAAGGGTCAGCTCGCGGCCAGATCCTTGTGGATGACCTTGGCCACGGCCTGGATGGTCGCGATGCCGTAGTTCATGGTGCTGTTGCCGTGGGTGAGCACGGTGATCATGTAGTCGTGGCCGCCGCCCTTGAACGCGCCCACGCTGTGCACCCGCCAGCCGTTCGTGGCGCGTTGCAGCCAGCCGTTCTTCACGGCCACGGTGACGCCGGACGGCACTCCGTACGGCGTGCCCCAGCGCTGGGACGAGACGACCTGGCTCATCAGCTTGAGGATGTAGGCGCGGGAGTTGTCGCTCAGGACCGCGTTCTTGGCCGTCAGGAGCTTCAGCAGCTTCTGCTCGTCGGTGACGGTGATCTGCGTCAGGCCCCAGTACCCGTTCGCGCCGGGCTTGGTCTGGGTCATGCCGGCGGCGGTGAGGAAGCCCTTGATCTTCGTCATGCCGAGCTGCTTCCACAGGGTGGAGGTCGCGGCGTTGTCCGACTTGGTGATCATGGCCTTGGCGAGGGTGTTCTCGCGGTCGGTGAGGTACCGGTTCGTCTTCTTCGCGTCCCACAGCAGCGTGGCGAGGACGGTGACCTTGACGACGCTGGCCGAGTCGTAGGCGGTGCTCGCGCGCAGGGTGCACGTCGTGTTGGTGCTGCGGTCGTAGAGGCCGACGGCGACCGTGCCCTTGCGGGTGGCCAGCGCGGCGGTGATGTCCTTCTTCAGCTTGGTGGCGAGGCCGGCCTTGGCGGACGTACAGGTCACGGCCGGAGTGGCGGCGGAAGCGGGCGTGGCGGCGGCGACGAGCGGCACGAGCACGCCCGTACCCACGGCCGCCGCCAGCACTCTCGCGCGGCGGGATATCCCAGAAGTCATGCACCCATGACTCATCGGGGCGGGGGAAAGGTTGTGCGACTTGGCGAAGACTTGTGCGAGTCGTTATCGGGGCGCCGTGCGGTTTCACGGGGTGTGCCCAATTCCGGCACATTCGGCACAGCGGCCACAAATCAGGGTTGTTCGCCACGCCTCGACCCGGCCGTTCCGCTGACCCCTGCCGAAACTCTTGACGCCGCCTTTCCCGCCGGGATACTTGCGGTCGACAGCGCGTCAACTTCCCTACGAGAAAAGAGATTTGACTTCCGCTGTCCGAGATCCCGAACGTCGTGCGAAGTTTCGCAAGCTTTCGACGGCCCCCCACAGAAGGATCCTCAATGAGCCCACGCAAGGCCCTCATAGCCGCCCTGACGGCCGCACTCCTGGCCGGCCCGGCCGTCGCCCAGGCCGCTACCCCCCAGACCACTTCCCAGACCGCACCCACCCCGGCCCGCGAACGCGCCGCCGCGGCCACCATCACCTGGTCCCTCGTGCGGGCGAGCAACCCCACCGAGGACCAGCGCACCGCCTACGACGCCATCACCCGGGCCATGAACGCGGCGGTGGCCCGCTACAACAACCTCAGTGACCTGGGCAAGACCATCACCGTCCGCTACGAGCCGGGCGTCCCCACCGCCGACGGCAACATCAACGGGACCATCCGCTTCGGCAGCAACCGCAGCTACATGACCGAGCGGACGGCCCTGCACGAGATCGCCCACACCATCGGCGTGGGCACCAGCTCGGGATGGTCCCGCCTCGGCGGCAGCGGCACCTGGACCGGCGGGCAGGCGACCGCGCTGGTCAAGCAGTACGACGGCTCCGGAGCCAAGATCTCCACCGGCGGCGGGCACTTCTGGCCCTACGGCCTGAACTTCGAGAACGAGATGTCCAACACGGCTGCCGACCGCCACGTCCACCTCGTCGCCGCGATGGTCCGCGACGGCCTGTAGGCCGTGTCCGACCCGTGTTTGAGAGGTGACTGGCGTGTGGGGTGGGCCGGCCCGGAAAGTCGCGGGCGGCCCACCTCATCGTGTCTGTTGAGGCGGGCGCCGGGTACTCGGTCCATTCACGTGTGTGGGGCCGAGGGAGAAGAGGTCGGGGCCGTGGCGGTGAAGGCGATGGGATGGGCGCACTCGTTCCCCGTGTCCGAGGGAGTACACGCCGGGCGGGAGTGGACGCGCAGGCGTCTCGAATCCCTGCCCTGGGCCGCTGCGGAGCCGGACACGGTCGACGCCATCGTGCTGGCCGTGTCCGAGCTGATCACCAACGCGCACATCCACGCGCACAGCGACGCGCACCTGGTCCTCACATGGGACGGCGACTGCCTTCATGTGAGCGTCCACGACGAGGACCCGACGCTGCCGCGCCAGCGCGAAGCGGAGCCGGGGGATGTCTCCGGCCGCGGAGTGGCGATCGTGCAGAAGCTCGCGGATGAGTGGGGGATGCGGTGCCAGCGGAACGGCAAGACGGTGACGGCATGCTTCCGCCCCGCCGATGCCCATGCCGATGTCGATGCCGATACCGGCAACGACCGGCATGACGGCACCAGTAACTGAGTTCTGCTCGCACACGGAAAAGCGCGCCCATCGCACGGAAAACGGAAAAGCGCGCCCATCGCACGGAAAGGCGCGCCGTCGGTCAGAAGGGCTTGCGGCCGCGGACGGTCAGAAGGGCATGCGGCCGCGGGAGCGGCGCCCCGCCGAACCGCTGCGGCTCACCCAGCGCGAACTGCTGTGGAAGGGCTTGCTGAAGAGCCGGCCCAGAATGCCGGGCGCCTTGCCGCCGGCCCGGGCCCCGGCACCGAGCGTACGTTGCGTGCCGCGTTCGGGGTGGCGGGACAGACGTGGGACGAGGAAGGCCAGGACGGCCAGGACCACACACCCGACGATGACGGCGGCGACTACCATGATGAGCTCCCCTTCGCTGTGGACGGATACACGGGTGCCCCGCTCCGTCCCGCCCATGTGAGGAGCCAAGGCCGCGAGCTTTCTCGAACGCGGCCTGGCCGGATTCGGCCGCCGCTCAGCCCAGGTGCGTCGGCGCGAACATCCGCAGCACGGCCGGGAGCAGGACCACCGAGGGCCCCGGCGACGCGAGTTGCTTCGCCAGGTCCTGCTCCAGGTTCTCCGCGGTCGTACGGATCCCGGGGACGCCGAAGGACTCCGCCAGCGCCACGTAGTCCGGCCGGGTCAGCTCCGTCGCCGTCGCCTCGCCGAACGCGTCGGTCATGTACTCGCGCAGAATGCCGTAGCCGCCGTCGTCGACGATCAGCCAGGTGACGTTCAGTCCGTACTGGCGGGCCGTCGCCAGCTCGGCGATCGAGTACAGGGCGCCGCCGTCGCCGGAGACGGCGAGGACCGGCCGGGTCGGGTCGGCCACCGCCGCGCCGAGCGCCGCCGGGAAGGCGTAGCCGAGGCCGCCCGCGCCCTGGGCGGAGTGCATGTGGTTGGGGCCCTTGGCGTCGAACGCCGACCAAGCCCAGTACGCGAGGATCGTCATGTCCCAGAAGGACGGGGAGTCGGCGGGGAGAGCCTTGCGCACCGACGCCAACACGTCCTGCTCCGCCGTGAGTTCCTGGGCGGCGATGCGCTCGGCGACCTTCGCGAGCAGCGCGCGGACGCGCTCCGGCGCCGTCGGGTCCTGCCGCTCGGAGACCGTCTCCAGCAGCGCCTGCAACGCGAGGCGGGCGTCCGCGTGGATGCCCAGCGCGGGGTGGTTGGACTCCAGCTTGCCGAGGTCGGCCTCGATCTGGACGACCCGGCCGCGCGGCTTGAACGTGTGGTAGTTCGAGGAGAGTTCGCCGAGTCCCGAGCCGACGACGAGGAGGACGTCCGCGTCCTCCAGGAAGTCCGTGGTGTGGCGGTCCTCGATCCAGGACTGGAGCGACAGCGGGTGCGTCCAGGGGAAGGCGCCCT
The DNA here is from genome assembly GCF_029813805.1 of Streptomyces sp. DH10. Taxonomy (NCBI): domain Bacteria; kingdom Bacillati; phylum Actinomycetota; class Actinomycetes; order Kitasatosporales; family Streptomycetaceae; genus Streptomyces; species Streptomyces sp. DH10. Next base: position 69,460 of record NZ_JARVKU010000029.1, on the reverse strand, counting down.
TGCCGCCGGGCGTCGTGACGACGGGCGCCTGAAGCGTCTCGGCCAGCTGACGCAGCTTCCTGGACGCGTCCGCCCGGACGACTCCGCCGCCCGCGATGATCGCCGGACGGGCGGCCTTCGACAGCAAGTCGGCGGCCACGGCGGTCAGTTCGGGGCGCGGCGGCAGTTCCTCGGGGAAGGCGTCGCCGCCGGTCACGACCGGGATCGCCGTCTCGGCGAGCAGCACGTCCTGCGGGATCTCCACCCACACCGGCCCGTGCGGGGCGCTCAGCGCCGATGTCCAGGCCGCCTCGATGGCGGACGGGATCTGCGACTGGGTGCGGACGGTGTGGACCGACTTCACCACGCCCCGGAACGAGGCCGCCTGGTCGGGCAGTTCGTGCAGATAGCCGTGGCGGCCGCCGCCGAGCCCCGCCGTCGGGACCTGGCTGCTGATCGCCAGGACGGGGGCGCTGGCCGCCGCCGCCTCCTGGAGCGCCGCCAGCGAGGTCAGCGCTCCAGGCCCCGTCGACAGCAGCAGCGGCGCCGCCTCACCCGTGATCCGGCCGTACGCGTCCGCCGCGAACCCGGCGTTGTTCTCCACCCGCAGGCCGACGTACCTGAGGTCCGAGCGGCGCAGCGCGTCGAACATGCCGAGGGCGTGCTGGCCGGGCAGGCCGAAGACGGTCGTGGCACCCAGCGCGGCCAGCGTCTCCACGACCAGGTCTCCGCCGTTGCGGCCGGGGGGAGGGTTCAGGGCTGCCTCCGTCTGGGCGGGCGTCGGGCGGAGCACCAGGTCGTGGTCGTGGGTCACTGCGCTTCCGAGTCCTTCCGGGCCGCGGCGATCTGGCGCGACATGATCGTGGTCAGTTCGTACGCCGTGTGGGACGCGGCCACCGACGTGATCTCCGCGTGATCGTACGCGGGGGCCACCTCGACGACGTCCGCCGAGACCAGGTTGCAGGACGCCAGCCCGCGCAGGATCTCCAGCAGCTCGCGCGAGGTCATGCCGCCGGCCTCGGGCGTGCCCGTGCCGGGCGCGTGGGCCGGGTCGAGGCAGTCGATGTCGATGGAGATGTACAGCGGCCGGTCGCCGATGCGCTGGCGGAGCTGGTCGGCGACCTCGTCGGCGCCGCGCCGGTAGACGTCCGCCGAGGTGACGATGCCGAAGCCCATCTTCTCGTCGTCGGTCAGGTCCTGCTTGCCGTAGAGCGGGCCGCGGGTGCCCACGTGGGACAGGGCGGAGGTGTCGAGGATGCCCTCCTCGACGGCGCGGCGGAACGGGGTGCCGTGCGTGTACTCGGCGCCGAAGTAGGTGTCCCAGGTGTCGAGGTGGGCGTCGAAGTGGAGCAGGGCCACCGGGCCGTGCTTCTTCGCCACGGAACGCAGCAGCGGCAGCGCGATGGTGTGGTCGCCGCCGAGGGTCATCAGGCGGGCGCCCGTGCCGAGCAGGTCGTCCGCGGCGGCCTCGACGGTCTCGACGGCCTCGTTGATGTTGAACGGGTTCACGGCGATGTCGCCGCCGTCCGCGACCTGGGCGAGGGCGAACGGGGAGGCGTCCTGCGCCGGGTTGTACGGGCGCAGCAGCCGGGACGCCTCGCGGATCGCGTTGCCGCCGAAGCGGGCGCCCGGCCGGTACGAGACGCCCGAGTCGAACGGCACGCCCACCACGGCGACATCGGCCCGTCCGCCGACCTCGTCGAGCCGGGGCAGCCGGGCGAAGGTCGCGGGGCCCGCGTACCGCGGAACGCGGGAAGAATCGACGGGCCCGCGGGGAGTCTCGTTGCTGCTCATGGAGAAATGCCTTCTTTCCAACGCTTCATCGCGTATGTACTGCTTGCCCTATGACTTTACTGGGGAGCCGGGACCGGTTCGGACGCGAGTTCGGGGGAGCGCCCGGCGAGCCGCTCGCGCCAGGCGGCGAGGACGGCGGCGTCGGTGGCGGGGGTGGCCAGGGAGACGGCCAGATAGGCGGCGAGCGAGGCGAGCAGGCCGTAGTAGACGGGCTCGTTGGCGAGGATGCCGTGCGCCGCCATCAGCACGATGACCGCGAGTCCGCCGACCACGACGGAGGCGAGGGCGCCGTACACCGTGCCCCGCTTCCACGCCAGCCCGCCGAGGATCGGCACGAGCAGTCCGCCGACGAGGAGGTTGTAGGCGACGGTCAGCGCCTGCACGACGTCGTCGATCGCGATGGCCGTGCCGATGACGGCGATCCCCATGAGCAGGATGAAGGCCCGGTTGCCCCGCACCTCGTCGTGGTCGTCCGACGGTGACTCGACGGTCCCCCGCAGCCGGGACCAGATGTCGTTGTTGGCGACGGTGGCACAGGCGATCAGCGCGCCGGAGGACGTCGACATCACGGCGGCCAGGGCGGCGGCCAGCACCAGGCCCCGGACCCCGACGGGCAGTTCCTCCTTCACGATGGTCGCGAAGGCGTCGTCCGCGCTGCCGAGGTTCGGGTACAGCACCTTGGCCGCCGTACCGATGACGGCACCGGCGAGAGCGTAGGCGAGGCAGTAGGTGCCGGCGACGGTCCCGCCCCACTTGGCGGTCCGGTCACTGCGGGCGGTGAACACGCGCTGCCAGATGTCCTGCCCGATGAGCATGCCGAAGGTGTAGATCAGCACGTAGGTGAAGATCGTCTCGCCGCCGATGCCGAGCGGGTCGAAGTAGCCGGTGGGCAGCTCGGCCTTCATCGCGGCGAAGCCGCCCGCCTTCACGACGGCGATCGGCAGCAGCAGGAGCAGCACGCCGATGGTCTTCACGACGAACTGCACCATGTCCGTCAGGGTGATCGACCACATCCCGCCGAGGGTGGAGTACGCGACGACGATCGAGCCGCCGAGGACGATCGCGAGCGTGCGGTTGATGTCGAACAGGACGTCGAAGATCGTGGCGTAGGCGATGGTCGAGGTCACCGCGAGCATGAGGGTGTACGCCCACATGACGACACCGGAGATGACGCCGGCCCGGCCGCCTCCGTAACGCAGGTCGAGCATCTCGGAGACGGTGTAGACCTTCAGCCGGGCGATGCGGGCGGAGAAGAAGACGGAGAGGGCGAGCAGGCCGAGGCCGATGGTGAAGACCATCCAGGCGCCGGACAGGCCGTACTGGTAGCCGAGGCCCACGCCGCCGATGGTGGAGGCGCCGCCGAGGACGATCGCCGCCATGGTGCCGGAGTACATGGCCGGGCCGAGCCGGCGGCCGGCCACCAGGAACTCGCTCTTGGACCGGGCGCGGCGCATGCCCCACCAGCCCATGGCGAGCATGCCGGCCAAGTAGACGACGATCACGAGGTAGTCGACGGCCATGGTGGCCTCCTTCGCGCACTCTCGGCGGCGTGACGAGGTCTGACACTAGGTGGCCGGAAAGCGACTGCGAAGTGTACGTTTCATCCATTCGAGCCGAGCAGGATAGAAGGAACGTCCACCATGCCGGAGTCCGCCGTTCCGCCCACCCCGCCCGTACCGCTCGCCGCCCTGCTGGCCCGCGAGAACCTGGCGCTGCGCCAGATCGCAGGTCCGTCCGACCCCGGCACGGTCGTCCACTGGGTGCACACATCGGAGATGGCGGACCCGTATCCGTATCTGCTCGGCGGGGAACTGCTGCTCACGGCCGGCGTGCACATCCCCGAGGCGGCGGGATCGGGCACGTACTTCGACGACTACGTGTCCCGGATCGTGGCGGCGGGCGGCGCGGCCCTCGGCTTCGGGCTGGCGCCGGTGCACGACACGGTGCCGAGGGCGCTGGTCGCGGCGTGCGAGAGGTACGGCCTGCCGCTGCTGGAGGTGCCGCCGCAGACCACCTTCTCGGGCGTGGCCCGCGCGGTCTGGCAGCTCATGGCCCAGGCCCGCCTGTCCGAACTCCGCCGCGTGACGGAGGCCCAGCAGAGCCTCGCCTCGGCCGCCTCCCGCCCCGACCCGGTCAGGTCGGTCCTGCGGCAGCTCGCCCAGCGGCTGGGGGGCTGGGCGGTGCTGTACGGGCCGGACGGGGCGGAGATCACGGGGGCGGGCCGGGAGCCCGGGGGCGAGGCGCGCGCGGCGCTGGCGCGGCTGGCGGAGGTCGTACGGCCGGACCGTCCGGCGCCTCCGGCAGGTGCGGCGTCACCGACCAGCTCCGCATCGCGCGCGCACTCGACCGGGCCCGGGCCGGGTGAGTCGGAGGTGGCCCCCTCCCGCTCGGCCCTCCCGAGCGGGCCCCGGTCGGGTGAGCCCGCGGCGGCACGCTCCCGCTCGGCCCACCGGCCCGGCCCGGCCTCGCCCGCCGGCCCACAGCCACCCACCGATCCCGGCCGTCCCGCACCCACCTCCGCCACCGACACCACCGCCGGTCTCCACCTCGCCGCCTACGCCCTCGGTGCCGGGCACGGGTTCGTGCTCGGGGTGGCCGCCCCGGGACGCGCGCCGGGGGACCACACCATCGCGTCCGTCGCCGCCGTGCTGCTGTCGCTCCTCACGGGGGAGCAGCACAGCGGCACCGGTGCCGCCCGTTCCTCGGCACTGGTGCGGCTGCTGCTGGGGGCCGCGCCCGAGGACGTCGCGCCGCTGCTCGGGGACGGGCGGCGGTGGGTCGTCGTGCATGCCCGTCCGGACGGGGAGGGCGCACCCGACGCCGTCGCGGCCTCCGCGCTGGGTGCCGCGCTCGGGTCCGCCCTGGTCGACCCGGCGGGCGACGTCGTACGGGTTCTGGTCCCGGCCGAACGGGCACCGGACCCGCTGCCCGGCTGGACCCTGGGCGTCAGCGCCGCCGTCGCCCCCGAGGACTGGCCCGCCGCCGACACCCAGGCGGTCCGCGCACTGGCCCGGGCCCGCGCCACCCGCGCCCCGCTGCTGCGGCACGGCCCGCGCCCCGCCCTCGCCGACCTGGTCCCGCCCGGCGAGGCGGCGGCCCACGCCCGCACCCTGCTCGCGCCCGTCACGGCCCACCCCGCGCTCCCCGAGACCCTGCGCACCTGGCTGTCCCTGCACGGCAGTTGGGACCGCACGGCCGTCGCCCTGTCCGTGCACCGCAACACCGTGCGGCAGCGCATCGCCCGGTGCGCGGCCCTGCTGGAGACCGACCTCGACGACCCGGACGTACGCATGGAACTCTGGTTCGCGCTGCGGCACATCTGAGTAGGTGACCGGGGTCCCTCTGAGTACGTGACGCACATCCCAGCGTGCGATACGCCAGGGCCGCCCGCAGTCGGCTGCCTCACAATGGGAGCCATGCCGATACCCGGGACACCCAGCCGCGCCGAACTCGTCGACCACCTCGTCAGGACGCGCATCGCGGGCGACGTCGCCACCCCCCGCGAGAACAACCTCTCCCACTACCGCAAGCTGGCGAACGCCGACCGTCACTACTGGTTCGGCCTGGAACTCGGCGACCGCTGGAGCGATGAGCAGGACGTCCTCGCGGTGATGGCGGAACGGGTCGGCGTGAACGACGATCCCGAGTACCGGTACGGCCAGGACACCATCGACCCGGAGTTGACCGTCGCCGGCCTGGAGCGGCTGGCCGGGCGGCTGCGCAAGGCCGCCGACGGGCAGCAGCGGGTCCTGTTCGCCACCGGCCACCCCGGCGGCCTGCTCGACGTGCACCGCGCGACCGCGGCGGCCCTGCGCACGGCCGGCTGCGAGATCGTCGTCATCCCGGAGGGGCTGACGACGGAGGAGGGCTACGTCATGCAGTTCGCTGACGTGGCGGTGCTGGAGCACGGCGCCACCCTGTGGCACACCCACTCGGGCGAGCCGATGAAGGCCATCCTGACCGCCATGGAGCGCGAGGGCCGCCCGCTGCCCGACCTGGTCGTCGCCGACCACGGCTGGGCGGGCTACGCGGGACAGCACGGCGTGGACTCCGTCGGCTACGCCGACTCCAACGACCCGGCCCTCTTCCTCGCCGAGGCCGAGGGCACCGTACAGGTGACGGTGCCCCTCGACGACCACGTGGTCAGCCCCCGCCACTACGACCCGATGACGGCGTACCTGCTGGCGGAGGCGGGCCTCAGCTAGTGCTCTGCTCGCGCGGGACCCGGACCACGCCCTCCTGGATCACCGTGATGGCCAGCCGCCCGTCCTGCGTGTATATCCGGGCCTGCCCCAGTCCCCGGCCGCCGTACGCGGACGGGGACTCCTGGTCGTAGAGCAGCCACTCGTCGGCGCGGAACGGCCGGTGGAACCACATCGCGTGGTCCAGGGAGGCCCCGACGACGTCCCCGACGGCCCAGCCGCCCCGCCCGTGGGCGAGCAGCACGGAGTCGAGGAGCGTCATGTCGGAGACGTAGGTGGCGAGGACGACGTGCAGCAGCGGGTCGTCGGCCAGCTTGCCGTTGGTCCGGAACCACACCTGGGAGTGCGGCTCGCGCGGCTCGCCGAACTTCCCGTACGGCGGCTCGTCGACGTAGCGCAGATCGACGGCGGACCGGGCCTCCAGGAACTTCTCCACGACCGCCGGGTCGAGATGGCCGTATCCGCGCAGCCGCTCCTCACCGGTGGGCAGCGTGGCGGGATCGGGTGCGGACGGCATGCGCTCCTGGTGGTCCAGCCCGTCCTCGTACACCTGGAAGGACGCCGAGAGGTGGAAGATCGGCTTGCCGTGCTGGACGGCGACCACCCGGCGGGTGGTGAAGGAGCGGCCGTCGCGGATCCGGTCGACGGTGTAGACGATGGGCGCGCCGGGATCGCCGGGGCGCAGGAAGTACGCGTGGAGCGAGTGCGCGGGCCGGTCCTCGGGGACCGTGCGCCCGGCGGCGACGAGCGCCTGGGCCGCGACCTGTCCGCCGAAGACCCGAGGGACGACGGCGGACCGGGACCGGCCACGGAAGATGTCCTCCTCGATCTGCTCCAGGTCGAGCAGATCGAGGAGGTCCTGTAGTGCCTGACTCATGCGACTGTTGTACCGGCCACTGATTGCGGTCGGCTTACAGGCCCATGTCCTTCGCGATGATCGACTTCATGATCTCGCTGGTGCCGCCGTAGATGCGGTTGACGCGGTTGTCCGCGTACAGGCGGGCGATCGGGTACTCGTTCATGTAGCCGTAGCCGCCGTGCAGCTGGAGGCAGCGGTCGATGACGCGGTGGGCGACCTCGGTGCAGAACAGCTTCGCGGAGGCGGCCTCGGCGGGCGTGAGTTCACCCGCGTCGAGGGCCTCGGTCGCGCGGTCGGCGACGGCCTCGGCCGCGTCCACCTCGGCCTGGCAGGCGGCCAGCTCGAACTTGGTGTTCTGGAAATGGGCGACCGGCTTGCCGAAGACCGTGCGCTCCTGCACGTACTGCTTGGCGAACCGGACGGCGGCCTTGGCCTGGGCGTAGGCGCCGAAGGCGATGCCCCAGCGCTCGGAGGCCAGGTTGTGGCCGAGGTAGTAGAAGCCCTTGTTCTCCTCGCCGAGGAGGTCCTCGACGGGCACCTTGACGTCGACGAACGCCAGCTCGGCGGTGTCGGAGGTCTTCAGGCCGAGCTTGTCGAGCTTGCGGCCGACGGAGTAGCCCTCGGACTTGGTGTCCACGGCGAAGAGGGAGATGCCGTGGCGGCGGTCCTCGGCCGTCGGGGCGGAGGTGCGGGCGCAGACGATCACACGGTCGGCGTGCACGCCGCCGGTGATGAAGGTCTTGGCGCCGTTGAGGACGTAGTGCGTGCCGTCCTCGCTCAGCTTGGCGGTGGACTTCATGCCCGCGAGGTCGGAACCGGTGCCCGGCTCCGTCATCGCGATGGCCCACATCTCCTCGCCGGAGACGAACTTCGGCAGGAACCGCTTCTTCTGCTCGTCGGTGGCGAGCATCTTGATGTAGGGCAGGGCGAGCAGCACGTGCACGCCGGAGCCGCCGAACTGGACACCGGCGCGAGCGGTCTCCTCGTACAGCACGGCCTCGAACTTGTGGCTCTCCAGGCCCGCGCCGCCGAACTCCTCGGGCACGTTGATACCGAAGATGCCCAGCTCACCGAGCTTGTAGTAGAAGTCGCGGGGCGCCTGGCCCGCCGCGAACCACTCGTCGTACACCGGTACGACCTCGGCCTCGATGAAGGCGCGGATGGTCTCCCGGAACGCCTCGTGATCCTCGTTGAACACCGTACGGCGCACGCCGCCACCTCCAGGGACCTAGCTGTCTAAGCGCTTGCTCAGACAAAGATACCGGCGAGTATCAACCACCGTCCAGGGTGGAGGCGGGGTAACGCTCGTCACGCCGCGGGATGAAAACAGCCTCCCACGGCGTTGGTGCCTTCCGGCAGACCAGGACGATCGGAGGGCGACCGCGTGACACCGCAACGGGGATGGGCGCGACGACTGTGGGCCTATGCGTGGCGCCACCCGAAGGACGTCGTACTCGCCCTCGGCTCCTCGCTGGGCGGCATGGCCGTCATGGCCCTCGTCCCGCTGATCACGAAGGTGATCATCGACGACGTCATCAGCGAGCACACGCGCTCGATGACCACCTGGGCCGGCCTCCTCGTCGCCGCAGCGCTGGTCGTCTACGTCCTCACCTACATCCGGCGCTACTACGGCGGCCGCCTCGCCCTCGACGTCCAGCACGACCTGCGGACGGAGATGTACGGGACGATCACCCGGCTCGACGGCCGCCGCCAGGACGAGCTGTCCACCGGCCAGGTCGTCGGCCGGGCCACCAGCGACCTCCAGCTGATCCAGGGCCTGCTCTTCATGCTCCCGATGACCATCGGGAACTTCCTGCTGTTCCTGATCTCCCTGGTGATCATGGCGTGGCTGTCGCTGCCGCTGACCCTGGTCGCCCTGGCCGTCGCCCCCGCCCTGTGGTGGATCGCCAAGCGCAGCCGCACCCGGCTGCACCCCTCCACCTGGTACGCCCAGGCCCAGGCCGCCGCCGTGGCCGGTGTCGTCGACGGCGCCGTCAGCGGTGTCCGCGTGGTGAAGGGCTTCGGGCAGGAGGACCAGGAGACCGGCAAGCTCAGGGACGTCAGCCGCCGCCTCTTCGCCGGGCGGCTGCGCACCATCCGCCTCAACTCCGTCTACACCCCGGCCCTCCAGGCCGTCCCCGCCCTCGGCCAGGTCGCGATGCTGGCGCTCGGCGGCTGGCTCGCGGTGGGCGGGCACATCACGCTCGGCACGTTCGTCGCCTTCTCCACCTACCTCGCCCAGCTCGTCGGCCCAGTCCGCATGCTCGCCATGGTGCTCACCGTCGGCCAGCAGGCCCGCGCGGGCACCGAGCGCGTCCTGGAGCTGATCGACACCGAGCCGTCCCTCGAGGACGGCCGCAAGGACCTGCCCGCCGACGCCCCCGCGACCGTCGAGTTCGACGACGTCTCCTTCGGCTACGACGAAGACCGCCCCGTCCTCGACGGGCTCTCCTTCGAGATCCGCCCCGGCGAGACCCTCGCCGTCGTCGGCTCCTCCGGCTCCGGCAAGTCCACGGTCTCCCTGCTGCTGCCGCGCTTCTACGACGTCACCCGCGGTGCCGTCCTCGTCGGCGGCCACGACGTGCGCGAACTGACCCTGGAATCACTCCGGGCCGCGATCGGGCTGGTCCCGGAGGACTCCTTCCTCTTCTCCGACACGGTCCGCAGCAACATCGCCTACGGCCGCCCGGACGCCACCCAGGAGGAGATCGAGCAAGCCGCCCGCGCCGCCCAGGCGCACCGGTTCATCAGCGAGCTGCCCGACGGCTACGACACCACCGTCGGCGAGCACGGCCTCACCCTCTCCGGCGGCCAGCGCCAGCGCGTCGCCCTCGCCCGCGCCATCCTCAGCGACCCGCGCCTGCTGGTCCTGGACGACGCCACCTCCGCCGTGGACGCCCGGGTCGAGCACGAGATCCACGAAGCCCTGAAGGAGGTCATGCGGGGCCGCACGACCCTGCTGATCGCCCACCGCCGCTCCACCCTGAACCTCGCCGACCGCATCGCCGTCCTGGACGGCGGCCGGCTCGCCGACATCGGCACCCACGACGAACTCCAGCGGCGCTCCGCCCTCTACCGGCGCCTGCTCACCGACCCCGACGAGCTGGGCGCGGTCTCCCCGGGCCACACCCAGCCGGCCTGCCCCCAGGAGGACACGTCCGTCCGGGACGAGCTGGACGCCGAGTTCGACGCCGAGCGCGGGGTCACCCCACGGCTGTGGACCGGCGACCGCGACCGCAAGGACCTCGCCCTCGCCGAGAGCCCCGCCACCCCCGAGCTCCTCGCCCAGGTGGAGGCGCTGCCCCCGGCCACCGACGCCCCCGACGTCGACGAGAAGCAGGCCGTCCAGCCGGAGGAGTCCTACGGCCTGCGCCGGCTGCTGCACGGCTTCGGACTGCCGCTGCTGGTCAGCCTCGGCCTGGTCGCCGTCGACGCGGGCATGGGCCTGCTGCTGCCGATCATGATCCGGCACGGCATCGACTCGGGCGTCACCCAGGTCGCGATCGGCGCCGTGTGGGCGGCGTCGCTGCTCGCGCTGCTGACGGTGGCCGTGCAGTGGGCGGCCCAGGTCGGCGAGATCCGGATGACCGGGCGCACCGGCGAGAGGGTGCTGTACTCGCTCCGGCTGAAGATCTTCTCCCAGCTCCAGCGCCTCGGGCTCGACTACTACGAGCGGGAGCTGACCGGCCGGATCATGACCCGGATGACGACCGACGTCGACGCGCTGTCGACGTTCCTCCAGACGGGCCTGGTCACCGCCTTCGTCTCGGTCGTCACCTTCTTCGGCATCATGGTCGCCCTGCTGGTGCTCGACGTGGAGCTGGCACTGGTCGTCTTCGCGACGCTGCCGCCGCTGATCATCGCCACGTTCTTCTTCCGGCGGGCGAGCGTGAAGGCGTACGAACTGGCCCGTGAACGCGTCTCGGTGGTCAACGCCGACCTCCAGGAGTCGGTGTCCGGGCTGCGGATCGTGCAGGCCTTCCGGCGCGAGCGGGACGGCGGGCGGCGGTTCGCCGGGCACAGCGACAGCTACCGCCAGGCGCGCATCCGCGGCCAGTGGCTGATCTCCGTGTACTTCCCCTTCGTGCAGTTCCTGTCGTCGGTGGCGGCGGCGGCCGTGCTGATCGTGGGCGGGGCGCGGGTCGACGACGGGACGCTGGCGATCGGCTCGCTGGTGGCCTACCTGCTCTACATCGACCTGTTCTTCGCGCCCGTGCAGCAGTTGTCCCAGGTCTTCGACGGCTACCAGCAGGCGTCCGTCTCGCTGGGCCGCATCCAGGAGCTGCTCCAGGAGCCGACGTCGACGAAGTCCGCCGACGAACCCCGCGAAGTGCTGTCCCTGCGCGGCGACATCGCCTTCGAGGACGTGCACTTCGAATACGGCGCCGTCGGTGAGGGCGAGGCGGCCCTCGGCGGCGTCGACCTGCGCATCCCCGCCGGGCAGACCGTCGCGTTCGTCGGCGAGACCGGCGCGGGCAAGTCGACCGTCGTCAAGCTCGTGGCCCGCTTCTACGACCCGACCGGCGGCCGGGTCACCGTCGACGGCACCGATCTGCGCGCCCTCGACATCACCTCGTACCGGCACCGTCTGGGGGTCGTCCCGCAGGAGGCGTACCTCTTCCAGGGCACCGTCCGCGACGCCATCGCCTACGGCCGTCCCGACGCCACCGACGCCGAGGTCGAGGCGGCGGCCCGGGCGGTCGGGGCGCACGAGATGATCGCCACCCTGGAGGGCGGCTACCTCCACGAGGTCGCCGAGCGGGGCCGCAACCTCTCCGCCGGACAGCGGCAGCTCATCGCCCTGGCCCGCGCCGAGCTGGTCGACCCGGACGTCCTGCTGCTCGACGAGGCGACGGCCGCCCTCGACCTGGCCACCGAGGCCCAGGTCAACCAGGCCACCGACCGTCTCGCGGGCCGCCGCACCACCCTCGTCGTCGCCCACCGCCTCACCACCGCCGCCCGCGCCGACCGGGTCGTCGTCATGGACCACGGCAGGGTCGCCGAGGACGGCACGCACGAGGAGCTGCTCGCGCGCGGCGGGCGGTACGCCGAGCTGTGGCGGACGTTCATCGGCGCGGCGGAGCCGGAGGAGCCGGTCGGCGCATCCCGGTGAGGCCCCAGCGACCGGCGTTTTCGTAACGCTCGTGCAACCGTCCGACATACGTCATGCGTCCGTACACCTGTACGCCGATGGTCGCGCACGACGCGGTACGGGAGGACGACAGTGGACAGTGGACCGATACGCCGGCGGCTCGCGCTCGGCCTGGCCGTGCTGACCGCCTCCGGCCTGCTCGCCGTGGCGGCGCCGGGCGAGGCGCAGGCCGCCGCCTCCGCCTCGTGTCCCGGCCGCAAGGTCCGCATCCTGCCCTTCTCCACCGGAGCCGTGCTCGTCTACAAACGCGGCGGCTACGTCTGCGCCGTGACCCTCACCAAGAAGCCCGGCGTGAAGCGGAAGATGTCGGTGAGCGTGCAGGCGCGCGGCAGCCGCCCGGTCGTCGACGCGGGCCGGTTCGCCTACCACGCCGGCCCGGTGATGGTGCACGCCGGACGCCGCTGCGTATGGCTGAAGGGCAGGGTGGGGCAGGGCTCGATCAGCTCCGGCTGGATCCTGTGCTGACGCCCGGCGCATAGAGGGTTTTCCCCATGTCCCCTGGTGCTGGGGGGAGTTGGTCCGCTAGCTTCCGGCGCACATCTGTCTCACAGGGGAGTGCGCATGCGCAAGGCGCTCAGATGGCTGCTGGCGCTCACGGTGCTCATAGGCACACTGGGCTCGGCGGGAGCGGCCACCGCCGCCGACGCCACCGGCACCGACGGCACCACCGACATCAAGGAAAGGCTGCTCTCCATACCGGGCATGAGCCTGGTCGAGGAGAAGCCGTACACCGGCTACCGCTTCTTCGTCCTGAACTACACCCAGCCGGTCGACCACCGGAAGCCGTCGAAGGGCACGTTCCAGCAGCGCATCACCGTGCTGCACAAGGACGTCGCGCGCCCGACGGTCTTCTTCACCAGCGGCTACAACGTCTCCACGACGCCCCGCCGCAGCGAGCCGACCCAGATCGTGGACGGCAACCAGGTCTCCCTGGAGTACCGCTTCTTCACCCCGTCCCGGCCCGCCCCGGCCGACTGGTCCAAGCTGGACATCTGGCAGGCGGCCAGCGACCAGCACCGCGTCTTCAAGGCGCTGAAGGGCATCTACGCCAAGAAGTGGATCTCCACGGGCGGCTCGAAGGGCGGCATGACCGCCACCTACTACGAGCGCTTCTACCCGCGTGACATGGACGGCGTGGTCGCCTACGTCGCCCCCAACGACGTGGTGAACAAGGAGGACTCCGCCTACGACCGCTTCTTCGCCCGCGTCGGCACCGAGGAGTGCCGCGACCGGCTGAACGGCGTGCAGCGCGAGGCACTGGTGCGCCGCGAGCCGCTGGAGAAGAAGTACGCGGCCTACGCGCAGGACAACGGCCTCACCTTCACGACCATCGGCAGCCTGGACAGGGCCTACGAGGCGACCGTCCTCGACTATGTGTGGGGCTTCTGGCAGTACAGCACGCTGAAGGACTGCGACCAGATCCCGGCCGACGCGAAGAACGCCACCGACGACGAGATCTGGAACTCCGTCGACACGATCGCCGGCTTCTCCGCCTATGCCGACCAGGGCCTGACCACGTACACGCCGTACTACTACCAGGCCGGCACGCAGCTCGGCGCGCCGACGATCCGGTTCCCGCACATCGACAAGCAGTACATCCGCTACGGCTACCAGCCGCCGCGCAATTTCGTCCCCCGGGACATCCCGATGAAGTTCCAGCCGTCGGCGATGCGGGACGTGGACACCTGGGTCCGCCACAACGCTCGGCGGATGCTGTTCGTCAACGGCCAGAACGACCCGTGGAGCGCGGAGCCGTTCCGCCTCGGCAAGGGCGCGAAGGACTCCTACGTCATGACCGCCCCCGGCATGAACCACGGCGCCAACGTCGCGGGCCTCGTGCCCGAGCAGAAGGCCCTGGCCACCGCCCGCATCCTCGACTGGGCCGGTGTCGCCACGAGCTCGGTGCAGGCGGACCCGCAGGCGGCCAAGCCGCTGGCGAAGTTCGACGCCAAGCTCGACAAGCGGGACATGCACCGCGAGCAGACGCTGCGGCCGTGACCCCGTAGGAGCCCGTAACGCTCGTATCGCGCCCGGCCGTTGCTCACAGCGGCCGGGCGCACCCCACGGGCCGGTCGCCGCCGAGCCGGACGTAGAGGGCGGTCGACACGGGGCAGTCGGCGCGCCTGGTGACGGCCTCCGTCACCTTGTACTCCGGCTCCTGCCCGCCCTTCCCTTCGCACGTGGTCTCGCGGACCTGCCCGTCGCCGGAGCTGTAGACGCAGTCGCCGACGATGGTGCGGGGCCCGCCCCCGCCGCCCGGGTCGCCCGGGTGCGGCGGCTGGAGGTTGCGCATACAGGCGTAACCCTGCGGCACGGCCCCGTCGCCGTCCTCGTCGGAGGCGGGCCGCTGTTCGCTGATGTGCAGCACGAAGTCGGTGGTCGCCGGGCAGCGCGGCCCGTCCCCAACCGTGCCGTCGTGCCGCGCCACGACCCGGGCCGCCGCCCGCTCACCGGCGCACGGCACCTCGGTGAAGCTCGTCGTGCCGAACGAACTGCACTCGTCGACCGCGAGGAACACGGCCCCGTACCCGGACGGCCGGGTCACCGGCGCCGACCCGGCAGCGGCGGTCCCCGACGCCGGCCCGCCCAGCCGGCCGTCCTCCGTGACACCCGCCGAGGGGCTCTGGCACCCGGTCAGCAGCACGCCGAGCAGCACCAGCAGCCCCCACACCACCCCCGCCGAACTTCTCACGCGCATTGCCGTCCCCCAGAAGAGCCCTGGCCCAGCGTGGCCCGCCGCGAGGGGCGCACGCCAGGCACATGGGAGGGTTTGCGCACCTTGGGGGTGGTGCGCCCGGTCCATGGCGTACGTCTAGTACGTCAGCCCGTGCCCGATCGGGTACAGCACCTGCTCCGGATCGTCCGCCCGCCGCACCGCCACCGGGAGTTTCCCGCGGGGCTCCACCCGTCCCGCGATCACCCGTGCGGCGGCCCGCAGTTCGACGTCGGTCCAGGAGTAGGCCGCGAGGCACGCCGGGACGGAGGGCAGCTGGGCCACGTCGTACGGATTGCGGACCGCGACCGCCACGACCGGCCGCCCCGTCGCCACGAGCTGTTCGACCAGCGTCTTCTGACCGCTGCCCGCCGTGACGTTGTACGTCGCCGCCACCACCGCGTCCGCGTCCCGTGCCGCCGCCACCGCCCGGGCGACGGTCGCCGCGGAGGGGGCCGTCCCCGTAGGCAGGGCGGTGGCGGTGAACCCGAGCTCGGTCAGCGCGGCGGCGAGCACTCCCGTCGGCGGTCCGGTCGTCCCCGACGGCGAGGCCGGATCGGCGCCGACCACCAGCACCTTGGGGTACCGGCGCCGGGACAGCGGCAGCAGCCGCCCCTCGTTGACGAGCAGGGTGGTCGTCCGCTCGGCGATCCGGTCGGCCGCCGCCAGGTGCGCCCGGGTACCGACGGTGCGGTCGACACCCTCCTGACTGACGTACGGCGCGCGGAACAGCCCCAGCTTCGTCTTCAGCCGCAGGACCCGCAGGACCGACTCGTCGAGCCGCGCCTCGGTCAGCTCGCCGTTCCGCACGGCCGCCAGGACCGCGTTCCAGGCGAGGTCCAGGTCCGGCGGGTTGAGGAGCTGGTCCACGCCCGCCTTCAGCGCGAGCACCGGCACCCGGTCGTCGCCGTACTTGGTCCGCACGCCCTCCATGCCGAGGGAGTCCGTGACCACGACCCCGTCGTAGCCGAGCCGCTCGCGGAGGATGCCGGTGAGGATCGGGCGGGAGAGGGTGGCCGGGTCGCCGGAGTCGTCCAGGGCCGGGACCATCAGATGCGCGGTCATGATCGAGTCGATGCCCGCGGCGATCGCCGCCCGGAACGGCGGTGCGTCCAGCTTCTCCCACAGCTCCCGGCTGTGCGTGATGGTCGGGAAGCCGGTGTGGCTGTCGACGTTGGTGTCCCCGTGCCCGGGGAAGTGCTTGGCGGTCGCCGCCACCCCGGACCCCTGGTACCCGGCGACCTCGGCGGCCACCAGCGCGGCCACCGCCCGCGGGTCGGCGCCGAAGGACCGTACGCCGATGACCGGGTTGGCCGGGTTGACGTTCACGTCGGCCACGGGGGAGTAGTCCTGCCGGATGCCCATCGCCCGCAGCTCACGCCCCGCGATTCGCCCGAGGGCCCGGGCATCGGACCGGGACCCGCCCGCGCCGACGGCCATGGCCCCCGGGAAGAGCGTCGCCGGCTTGCCCACCCGGGCCACGATCCCGTGCTCCTGGTCGGTGGAGATGAGTACGGGCAGCCCGCGCGGCAGTTCCAGGGAGGCCCGCTGGATACCGTTGGACAGGTCCGCGATCTGGTGCGGCTCGCGGGTGTTGTGCGCCCAGGCGAAGTAGATGATGCCGCCGACCCGGTATTTCGCGACCAGCTCGGCGGCCGTACGGACCCCGATCTCCTTCAGGTTGGCGTCGATGTCGGCCTGGTCGGGGGCGGTGGCGGAGTGGCCGTACACCCGCATCACGAAGAGCTGGCCGACTTTCTCCTCGAGCGTCATGCGCGAGACGAGGGCGCGCAGGCGCTTGTCGCCGGGGGCGCCGGCGGCGTACGAGGGCCCGCCGGCCGCGAGGGCGCCGGCGGCGCCGGCCGTGGCGGCGAGGACGGCGCGTCTGGAGGGCTGTGCGGTGTTTCCCGTGCTTCCCATGCTTCCCGTGCCGGTGTCGTGCACGTGCGCTCCTTCCGGAGGTGATCCGCTCGGATCCGCTGAAGGAAACTTCCAGGAGGTCACCAATAACCGGGAAGTTTCTGCCGGTCAAGGGAACGCACACTAACCGCGCAGGGGCCGCCACCGGCGCGGTTGGAGGGGGGCGCGCCGATGGCGGCCGTGCCGCCGGCCGCGGTACGGCGGAGAGGGTGGTCAGCGATCGCAGCCAGCAGCGAGGGCCGACACCGCACCGTGGTGACTCTCCGGCGGCCTGCGATTGGACGACGGGAGTCCGGGCCGGGTTCCCGACACGGGCCGGATTTCCGGAAGTCGGTAAACGGGGTGACACAGGGGCCCACGAGGCCGGCGAGCCGAGAACGCGGAGGCGCACGGCCGGCTGCCCCGCCCCGGATCCTCGGGGGCAGGGCAGCGAGCGCGCTTCAGGGCCGGATCAGAGGGTGTGCTCGACGAACCTCGCCGCCGTCTCGGCCAGCACCTCCCGTCCGTCCCTCGCCCACAGCACGTCGTTGAACAGCTCGACCTCGATGGCACCGGTGTAGCCGGCGGCCTCCACGTACCGCTGCCACTCCCGCATGTCGATCGAGCCGTCGCCGATCTGGCCACGGCCGGTCAGTACGCCCTGGGGGAGCGGGGTCGTCCAGTCGGCGAGCTGGAAGGTGTGGATACGGCCGCCCGCGCCCGCCCGGGCGATCTGCGCGGGAGCCGTGTCGTCCCACCAGATGTGGTACGTGTCGACGGTGACCCCGACCTGGTTCGCCGGGAAGCGTTCGGCCAGGTCCAGGGCCTGGGCCAGCGTCGACACCACGCAGCGGTCGGAGGCGTACATCGGGTGGAGGGGCTCGATGGCCAGGCGGACGCCGTGCCGCTCCGCGTACGGGCCCAGTTCCGACAGGGCGTCCGCGATGCGTTCGCGGGCCCCGTGCAGGTCCTTCGACCCCGCCGGGAGTCCGCCCGAGACCAGGACCAGCGTGTCGGTGCCCAGCGTCGCCGCCTCGTCGATCGCCCGGCGGTTGTCGGCCAGGGCCTCCGCACGCTCCCGCGGGTCGATCGCCGTGAAGAAGCCGCCCCGGCACAACGTTGTCACCGTCAGGCCCGCGTCCCGGACCAGCTTGGCCGTGGCCTCCAGGCCGTAGGACTGAACCGGCTCGCGCCACAGGCCGACGTTGCCGATGCCCGACTGGACGCAGGCGTCCACCAGGTCCGGCATCGACAGCTGCTTGACCGTCATCTGGTTGATGGAGAAGCGCTCCAGCTCCGCGGCGCTCACTGGTCCACCCCGTACAGGCTCAGCAGGTTCTTCATCCGCTCCTCCGCCAGCTTGGGGTCGGGGAACAGGCCCAGCCCGTCGGCGAGTTCGTACGCCCTCGCGAAGTGCGGGAGGGAGCGGGCCGACTGGAGGCCGCCGACCATCGTGAAGTGGGACTGGTGACCGGCCAGCCAGGCCAGGAACACCACGCCCGTCTTGTAGAAGCGGGTCGGCGTCTGGAAGAGGTGCCGGGACAGAGGGACCGTCGGGTCCAGCAGCTCCCGGAAGCCCTTCACGTCCCCCGTGTCGAGCACCCGCACCGCCTGCGCCGCCAGCGGGCCCAGCGGGTCGAAGATGCCCAGCAGGGCGTGGCTGAAGCCCTGTTCGTCGCCGGCGATCAGCTCGGGGTAGTTGAAGTCGTCACCCGTGTAGCAGCGCACGCCCTGCGGCAGGCGGCGGCGGATGTCGATCTCGCGCTGCGCGTCCAGCAGCGAGACCTTGATGCCGTCGACCTTGTCCGGGTGGGCGGCGATGACGTCCAAGAAGGTGTGGGTGGCGGCGTCCAGGTCCGTCGCGCCCCAGTAGCCCTCCAGCGCCGGGTCGAACATCGGGCCGAGCCAGTGCAGGACGACCGGCTCGGACGCCTGGCGGAGCAGGTGGCCGTAGACCTCCAGATAGTCCTCCGGCCCCTTGGCGACCGCCGCCAGGGCCCGGGAGGCCATCAGGATCGCCCGCGCGCCCGACTCCTCGACGAGCGCGAGCTGCTCCTCGTACGCCGCGCGGATCTCCGCCAGGCTGTACGGGTAGCCGATCTCGGTGGCCGGCAGCTGGTCCGTGCCCACACCGCAGGCGATCAGGCCGCCGACCGACTTCGCCTCCGCCGCCGACCGCCGGATCAGCTCCGCCGCGCCCGCCCAGTCCAGGCCCATGCCGCGCTGGGCGGTGTCCATCGCCTCGGCGACGCCCAGGCCGTGCGACCACAGGTGACGGCGGAAGGCCAGGGTGGCGTCCCAGTCGACGGCGGCGGGCGAGTCGGGCGACACGTCCGCGTACGGGTCGGCGACGACGTGTGCCGCCGAGTAGACCGTGCGGGAGGTGAAGGGCGTGCCGGGCGTCACCAGGAGCGGTTCGGTGCGCGGCTCGTACGTCCGCGACGCCCCGTTGCTGTCCGGGAGTCGGATGGTCACGGCTGGATCTCCGGTACGTCGATACGGCGGCCCTCGGCCGAGGACTTCAGGCCCAGCTCGGCGAGCTGGACACCGCGGGCACCGGCCAGCAGGTCCCAGTGGTAGGGGGCGTCGGCGTAGACGTGCTTGAGGAACAGCTCCCACTGCGCCTTGAAGCCGTTGTCGAACTCGGCGTTGTCCGGGACCTCCTGCCACTGGTCGCGGAAGACCTCGGTGGCGGGGATGTCCGGGTTCCAGACGGGCTTGGGCGTGGCCGAACGGTGCTGGGCGCGGCAGTTGCGCAGGCCGGCGACGGCCGAGCCCTCGGTGCCGTCGACCTGGAACTCGACGAGCTCGTCGCGGTTGACGCGCACGGCCCAGCTGGAGTTGATCTGGGCGATCGCGCCGCCCTCCAGCTCGAAGATGCCGTACGCGGCGTCGTCGGCGGTGGCGTCGTAGGGCTTGCCGTTCTCGTCCCAGCGCTGCGGGATGTGCGTGGTGGCGATGGCCTGGACGGACTTCACGCGGCCGAACAGTTCGTGCAGGACGTACTCCCAGTGCGGGAACATGTCGACGACGATGCCGCCGCCGTCCTCGGCGCGGTAGTTCCAGGACGGGCGCTGGGCGGCCTGCCAGTCGCCCTCGAAGACCCAGTAGCCGAACTCGCCGCGCACGGACAGGATCCGGCCGAAGAAGCCGCCGTCGATGAGGCGCTTCAACTTGAGCAGGCCGGGGAGGAAGAGCTTGTCCTGGACGACGCCGTGCTTGATGCCGGCCTCGTTCGCCAGCCGGGCGAGGTCCAGGGCGCCGTCGAGGCCGGTGGCCGTGGGCTTCTCGGTGTAGATGTGCTTGCCGGCCGCGATGGCCTTCTTGAGCGCTTCCTCGCGGGCGGAGGTGACCTGGGAGTCGAAGTAGATGTCCACCGTCTCGTCGGCGAGGACCGCGTCCAGGTCGGTCGAGACGTGCTCCAGCCCGTGCCGCTCGGCCAGCGTCTTCAGCGCGTGCTCACGGCGGCCGACCAGGATCGGCTCGGGCCACAGCACGGTGCCGTCGCCGAGGTCGAGGCCGCCCTGCTCACGGAGGGCGAGGATGGAGCGGACCAGGTGCTGGCGGTAGCCCATGCGCCCGGTCACGCCGTTCATGGCGATACGCACCGTCTTGCGTGTCACGTCGTTCCCTTCGTACGCGGTCGTCGCGCCGCGTACGCCCCACCCTTCACTGGCGGACCGGTGAGCCGCCTGTGGACTGGTGAGCGTTACAGCAAGCGCTTTCTATAGATGAAGAAGCTAGCCTCTGAACCGCGGTCCGGACAAGACCGTGACCAGGACGAGTTGTTCGAGGGGGCGAACAACCCGGGGTCGGGGGCTTAAGGTCTGCTCGGAACCAAGGCCTCGGCTCTGCCGGAACCAAGGTCGCAGGTCTGTATGTGTACGAGGGCGACGAGGGCGGACGACGAGATGCGCGACCGGAGGACGACGAGATGACGGTGACCCTGGCGGACGTGGCGGCCCGCGCGCAGGTCTCGCCCGCGACGGTGTCGCGCGTGCTGAACGGGAACTACCCCGTGGCCGCATCCACCCGGGAGCGGGTGCTGAAGGCCGTGGACGAGCTGGACTACGTGCTCAACGGGCCCGCGAGCGCCCTGGCCGCCGCCACCTCCGACCTGGTCGGGATCCTGGTGAACGACATCGCCGACCCGTTCTTCGGGATCATGGCGAGCGCGATCCAGGCCGAGATCGGCGGGCCGGGCGGCCGCGCGGGCGGGGAGAGACTCGCGGTGGTCTGCAACACCGGCGGCTCTCCCGAGCGGGAGCTGACCTATCTCACGCTGTTGCAGCGGCAGCGGGCGGCGGCCGTGGTGCTGACCGGCGGGGCGATCGAGGACGCGGCGCACCAGGCGGCGATGGACACCAAGGTGCGGAAGCTGACCGACGCCGGGACGCGGGTCGTCCTGTGCGGACGCCCGCCGGCGCCGGAGACCGGGGCGATCGCGCTCACCTTCGACAACCGCGGCGGCGGGCAGGAACTCACCGAGCACCTCATCGGGCTCGGGCACCGGCGGCTCGGCTACATCGCGGGCCCGGGGGAACGGACGACGACCCGGCACCGGCTGGAGGGCCACCGGGCCGCGCTCGCCGCGCACGGCATCGAGGAGGACCCCCGGTGGACGGTGCACGGGCGCTACGACCGGCGGTCCGGCTACGAGGCGACGCTTGAGCTGCTGCGGCGCGATCCGTCGCTGACGGCGGTCGTCGCCGCGAACGACTCCGTCGCGCTGGGGGCGTGTGCGGCGCTGCGCGACTCCGGGCTGCGGATTCCTGAGGACGTGTCGGTGGCCGGGTTCGACGATCTGCCGTTCAGCATCGACGCGGTGCCTTCGCTGACGACCGTGCGGTTGCCCTTGGCGGAGGCCGGGGCGCGTGCCGGGCGGATCGCGATGGGGCGGGAGGAGGCGCCGCCCGGGGGGATCGCGTCGGTGCGGGGGGAGTTGATGGTGCGGGGGTCTTCCGGGGTGCCGCGGGTTTCCTGACCTCGGCGTTCCGGCCCGGGCCTGCCGGAGGCTGCCGCCCCCGGGCCGGGCGGGCGGGGGCGCCGGTGTTGTTCCAGGAGTCGAAACCGACCTGAGCCGTGTCGGTGGGCGCCACGATCGTGCGTGCTCACCAGCACGCGGCCGGGGCCCGCGGGGGCCCGGTCGGCGACGGGGCCGACCGCGCCATCGGTCGGTCCTGCGGTGGGCCGACCAGCGGGATCCCCCTCGCAGCCGATGCCCGCTGCCGCCCCCTCGCGTTCTTTCTCACCGCCGGGCAGGCCGGTGACGCGCCCGCCTTCACCGACGTCACGGGCCGCAGTCCCGGCGGATTCAGCGCGACCACCCACATACGGCGGCAGGGGGAGTACAGGGAGCCTCGTCAGCGGACGACGTCGAAGACGTTCTTCTGCAGCCCGTTGGCGTAGACCTCGTGCTCGACGAGCTTCAGCTTCTGGGTGTCCTTGTCCGTGGCGCTGAAGAGCCGCTTGCCCGCGCCGAGCAGGAGCGGGAAGACCAGCAGGTGGTAACGGTCGATCAGGCCGGCGTCCGAGAGGCCCTGGTTCAGGGAGGCGCTGCCGTGGACGATGATCGGGCCGCCCTCGGTCGCCTTCAGCGCGGCGACGTCGTCGAGCGAGCGCAGGATCGTCGTCTCGCCCCAGTTCGACACCAGGTCGTCCTCGGTGAGGGTGGTGGAGACGACGTACTTCGGCATCACCTTGTAGTCGGCGAAGTCCTCCATGTCGGGCCACACCGGGCTGAACGCCTCGTAGCTGGTCCGGCCCATCAGCATGGCGGTGGCTTCCTGCTGTTCCCGGCCCTTGATCTCGTATGCCTCGGGGAGGAACTCGACGTCCTTGAAGGTCCACCCGGAGTTCCGGTAACCGGGCTCGCCGCCCGGGGCCTCCACGACGCCGTCGAGCGAGATGAAAGCGGTGCTGATCAGAGTGCGCATTTAAGGTTCCTCGGTGTCTCGTGTCCGGTTCTCAGCGGATCCGGTCGGTGCACGCTTCCGCCACGCTCGCGGCTGCGGCGCACCACCCATGATCTGTGACTGCGGACCGCGCGGAAACTCATCGGCCGTCACGCGGCCTAGGGTCTGTCGTTTGGATCAGGCGGCAGGAAATCGACGGTGCTGTTCAGTGCCGGTGAGCGGGGTCTGGTGCGTGCAGCTGCAAGGCGGAGGAGGGCGTCGACGCGGAGCGTCGGCAACCGACGACAACGCGGCAGATGCGCGTGCCAGACCCCGCGTCTGCGGCGTGATCCAAACGACAGGCCCTAGCCCCGGCCGTCCTGGACGTCTAGGCTCGGCCCACGGGAATCTCTGACTGAGTCAAGCATCGGGGGTCGTGGCCATGACCGTCCAGGACATCCGCTCCTTCAACCGCTTCTACACGAACGTCATCGGCGCGCTCGACTACGGCCGTCACCTCTACGCGCCCTACACCCTCACCGAGTCCCGCGTGCTCTACGAGCTCGCCCACGCGCCGCGCACGGACGCCGCCGACCTGCGGGCCCAGCTGCACCTGGACGCCGGGTACCTGAGCCGCATCCTGAACAGGTTCGAGGAGGACGGGCTGGTCGAGCGCGGGCCGTCCGAGACGGATCCGCGCCGCCGCAGTGTCGCCCTCACCGGGCGCGGCCGGGAGGCCGCCGCGCTCCTCGACGAGCGGGCGCGCGAGACGGTCGGAGCGCTGCTGGACACCGTGCGCACCGAGGACCGGCCGCGGCTGGCGGAGGCGATGCGGACCGTACGGACGATCCTGGGCGGGGGCCGGGCGCCACGTCCCGAGGACGTCGTCCTGCGCGACCCCGCCCCCGGCGACCTCGGCTGGATCGTGCAGCGCAACGCCGCGCTGTACGCGGCCGAGTACGGCTTCAACCTCGACTACGAGGGCCTGGTCGCCCGGATCGTCGCCGAGTACGCCGAGGACCACGACCCCCATCTGGAGCGGACGTGGATCGCCGAGCTGGACGGCCGCCCGGTGGGGTGCGTGATGTGCGTACGGGACGACGTGCCGGGTGCCGCCCGGCTCCGGCTGCTGCTCGTCGAGCCGGACGCGCGCGGCCTGGGCATCGGGGACCGGCTGGTCGGGGCCGTCGTCGGCTTCGCGCGCGAGGCCGGATACCGCGAGGTGGTCCTGTGGACCAACGACGTCCTCGCCGCGGCCCGCCGCATCTACCAGCGCCACGGCTTCGTCCTGGTCGAGGAGAAACCGCACCGCTCCTTCGGCCAGGACCTGGTCGGCCAGGACTGGCGACTGGATCTTCTCGCAACACCCGAGTGACCTAGGCCCTGCCGTCAAATTCCCGCCTGCCCCGCGACGCCATGCACGTCCTCTCGCCGCACCGGGCACAGACCCACGTACAACCAGTACGCGGGCCTGCGCCCGGCACGGTAGAGCACGCACCTGACGCCGCGGGGCCCGCCCTTCGGGCGGACGACGGGAATTTGACGGCAGGGCCTGGGGAGTCGCCGGCAGGGGTGCCGGGTAGGGTCCGTCCACATGAAGCTGGCGTTCTCCACCCTCGGTGTCCCCGGCCTGCCCCTGCCCGACGTCCTGCGGCTCGCCACCGCCCACGGCTACCACGGCGTGGAACTGCGCGCCCACCCCGAGGAACCGGTCCACCCCGGCCTCGGCCCCGCCGAACGGGCCGATGTCGCGGCCGAGTTCAAGGGGTCGGGCGTAGAGATCCTGGGCCTGGCGGGCTACGCGCGCGTCGCCGCGCCGGGCGACGACGAACCCGTCCTGGCCGAGATCCGTTCCCTCCTCGACCTGGCCCGCGACCTCGGGGCCCCGAACATCCGGGTCTTCCCCGGCGGCGACCTGGACGTCCAGACCCCCGAGGAGGCCGACGCCACGGCCGCCCGGCGGCTGGGCACGGCCGCCGAGTACGCGAACGACCTGGGCGTCCGCATCCTCCTGGAGACCCACGACTCGCACCGCACCGCCGCCGACGCGATGCGCGTCCTCGGGCTGGTCGGCCACCGCCAGGTGGGCGCGCTGTGGGACGTGATGCACACCTGGCTGGGCGGCGAACAGCCCTCGGAGACCTACGCGGCGCTCTCCCCGCACCTCGGCTACGTCCAGGTCAAGGACATCGCCTCCGCCGAGGACACCACCCCGCTGCCGCTCGGCGCCGGCGTCCTGCCGCTGGCCGAGTGCGTGGAGGTCCTCTCCCGGCACGGCTGGGACGGCTGGCTGTGCTGGGAGTACGAGAAGCGCTGGTACGAGTCGGCTCCCGAACTGCCCGGCCTGCTGAAGGCGGGCCACGAGCATCTGAACCGGCTGCTGAACGACTCGGCGTGACGGGGCGCGGGGCGCCGGCCGCCTGACCGGCCTCGGGCGCCGGCGGCCCGGCTGCCTCGCGGGGCCGGAGGAACGGACGACGACCCGGCCCCGACGCGCCCCCGGCGACGTCAGACCACGCGGAACAGGTCGGCGGCGGCGTGGACGTCGGACGTCGGTGCGGTCCTCGACGGACCGGAGGCTGCCGCACCGGGCCTCCGGCACCGAGCCGCCTCGCCGACGCGCGGGGCGCCGGCGGCCACGCCGAACACCCGGAAGCCCAGCCGGCGCTCGGCCTCGTTCCAGCCGCGCATCCACTCCTCGGTGACACCGCAGTCGTCGTCGGTGATCACCACGATGTCGCCGCGCCCGCGGGCTCGGACTTCGCCGTCCCCGGCGGACCGAGCACCAGCGAGTGCTGCCCCGCCGGCGGCGTCACCACCAGCGTCCGCACGACGTCGGCCTGTTCGTGGAACCGCTCCGACGTCTCGTCGCCGATCATCCGCATTCTCCTGGCGGTGTCCTGCGCTTCCACGTTCAACTCTTTGCCCGCAAGGCCGCGTTGGCCCGAGGAGACGGGCCCTGGGCCCCGGACCCGCGACGAAGGGAAAGGTAGCCTGGTCCACGATGAAGAACGGCGACAGCGGTGACACCACGGCACTCGACGACCCGGTGGGCGAGTCGCTGCGCGGCCGCCACGCGGATCTGGGCCGCCGGGCCGGCCGGGCCGCCACCTACCTGCCGGAGGTCGCGACCTTCTCGGCGGTACCCGCCGAGGCGGACGCGGCGGACTGGGCCGATCTCGCACGGCTGCTCGGCCGGGACGCGTTCGCCGACATGTTCAGCTGCCCGGCGACCCCACCGCCGGACTGGGAGCCGGTCTTCGTCCTCGAAGGCCGCCAGATGATCTGGCCCGCCGGCCGCCGGCCCGATGAGGCCCACGCCGCGACCGGCACCGACGTGGTCGAACTGGGTGCGGCCGATGTGCCCGAGATGCTCGACCTGGCCGCACGTACCAAACCCGGGCCGTTCTGGCCGCGTACCCGGGACCTCGGCACCTACCTCGGCGTCCGCGACGGCGGCACGCTGGTGGCCATGGCGGGCGAGCGGCTCCGGCCTCCGGGATGGACCGAGATCAGCGCCGTCTGCACGGCCCCCGAGGCACGCGGGCGGGGCCACGCCGTCCGCCTGGTCACCGCCCTCGTCACCCGCATCCTGGCTCAGGGCCGACGCCCCTTCCTGCACGTGGCCGACACGAACACCGAAGCGATCGCCCTCTACGAACGGCTCGGCTTCACCAGCCGGAAGCACGTGACGTTCCGCGGCTTCCGCACCCCCTGAGAAAAGTGCGTTGCACCCCCCTGTCCGCATGGCTAGCCTCACCGCCCATGCCCCCGACCTTGCGCACCGCCCGCCTGCTCCTCGACGCCTACACCCCGGAGGACGAAGAGGACTTCGTCGCCCTGTTCCAGGACACCAGGGTCTCCCGGTGGATGGGGGACGGTCCTTCTCCCGAGGCGGACGACCGGGCCCTGTTCGGGCGGATCTTCAGCAAGGTCTACGCCCAGGACCTGTTCGACGTGTGGGCGGTCCGGCGCGGTGGGCGACTGGTCGGGCACGCGGAGATCAAGCGGACGGACGCGGTCGGCGGTCACGAGATCGTCTACGCCCTGGCCCCGGAGGCATGGGGGAGCGGGCTCGGTACGGAGCTGGCGGAGGCGCTCGTGGAGTACGGCTTCGACGTGCTCGGGCTGACCGAGGTGCACGCCACTGTCGCTGCGGAGAACGAGACCTCGCTGCGCCTGCTCGGCCGGATCGGGTTCGCGCACGTCCGGGACGTCGAGGAGGACGACGGCGGCCTCACCCGCGTACTGACCCGGCCGGCGCGCTGACCTCCTCAGTCATCCGGCTCAGCTATCCGCCAAGAATCCGGCAAGAAATTCTTACCTGACCGTGCAACCCTTTCTGCCCCACGCGGGTCGTACATGGCGTCAGGGCTTTCTGGAGGGGGATCTGGGGGGATCGCGGGGGTTCTGACGGGAGGGGAAAGCCGAGGGGGCCCGGTCCACGGACCGGGCCCCCTTGATGCGCGTCAGAAGAAGACGCCGCACCTCAGCAGCACGTTCGCGTACGGCCGTGCCTCGCCCGTGCGGACCACCAGCCGGGCCCCGGCCGACAGCTCCTTGAGCCGCTCGTGCGACACCAGCTCCAGTGACGGGAAGTGCCCTTCCAGGAGGTCCGAAGCCTCCTGGTTCGCTTCCCGCACCTCCGCCGCCGCGGTCGCCCCCTCGACCACCAGCTCGGCCAGCAGCCCCTCCAGCACCTCGGCGAACGACGGCACCCCGGCCCGGAAGGCGAGGTCCACCACCCGGGGGCCGTCGGGAATGGGCATGCCCGCGTCGCACACCAGCACCCCGTCCCCGTGGCCCAGCTCGGCCACCGCACCGGCGAGATGACGGTTCAGTATTCCGTTCCGCTTCACAGCCCGGCGACCTCCGCCGCCGTCGGGAAGGACGCCTGCGCGCCCTCCCTCGTCACGGCCACCGCCCCGACCCGCGCCGCGTACGCGGCCGCCTCCGCGAGGGACTCACCGGCCCCCAGCCGGAACGCCAGCGCGGCGGTGAACGCGTCACCCGCGCCGGTCGTGTCCACGGCGCTCACCTTCACGGACGGCACCCGGGAGACCCCCTCCGCCGAGGCGACCAGCGCGCCTTCCGCGCCCAGCGTCACGACCACCGACCGGGGCCCCTTCGCGAGCAGGATCCGCGCCCAGTCCTCCGGGCTGTCCCCCACGGCGGCCGAGCCCAGGATCACCTTCGCCTCGTGCTCGTTGACGATCAGCGGGTCGCACGCCGCCAGCACCTCCCGCGGAAGGGGACGCGGCGGCGAGGGGTTCAGCACGAAGCGGCTCCCCGGCGCCAGATTCCGTACGACCTCCACCACCGTCTCCAGGGGGATCTCCAGTTGCGCCGAGACCACCCGGGAGGCGTGGAAGAGGCTCCCGGCGGCGCTGACGTCCTCCGGGGCCAGCCGGCCGTTCGCGCCCGGCGAGACCACGATGCTGTTGTCCCCGGACGGGTCGACCGTGATCAGCGCGACCCCGGTCGGCGCGCCGCCCACCAGGACGCCCACCGTGTCGACGCCGGCCGAGCGCTGCGAGTCGAGCAGCAGCCGGCCGTACGCGTCGTCGCCGACCCGGGCCAGCAGGGCCGTACGGGCCCCGAGCCGGGCGGCCGCGACCGCCTGGTTCGCGCCCTTGCCGCCCGGGTGGACGGCCAGGTCGGAGCCGAGCACGGTCTCGCCTGCACCGGGCCGGCGCTCGACACCGATCACCAGGTCGGCGTTGGCCGACCCCACGACCAGGAGGTCGTAGTCGTACATGAGTCGTCTCCCCACATGAGTGACATGGGCGGGCGGCCCCACCAGTGGTGGATGACCGCCCGCCGTTCCCCGATGTCAGCCGCTGAAGCCGGCCACGTTCTCCTTGGTGACCACCTTCACCGGCACCTTCACCGTCTCCTCGACCTTCTTGCCCTGGAGTGCCTTCAGCGCGTTGTCCACGGCGATCTTCCCGAGTTGGGACGGCTGCTGCGCCACGGACGCGTACAGCGTGCCGCCCTCGACCGCCTTCAGTCCGTCAGGCGTGCCGTCGAAGCCGACCACCGAGACCGACTTGCCGGCCTTGGAGCCCAGGGCCTTGATCGCGCCGAGCGCCATCTCGTCGTTGGCGGCGATGACACCCTGGACGTCCGGGTGGGCCTGGAGCAGGTTCGACATCACGTCGAGGCCCTTGGTGCGGTCGAAGTCGGCGGGCTGCTGGGCCACGACCCGGATGCCCGGGTAGGCCTTGAGGCCGTTCGCGAAGCCCTGGGCGCGCTCGCGGGCGGCGGAGGTGCCCGCCTGGCCCTGGAGGATCACGATCTTGCCCTTGCCGCCCAGCTTGTCGGCGATGCTCTTCGCGGCGAGTTCACCGCCGGCGACGTTGTCGGAGGCGACCAGGGTGGCCGTCTTCGCGTCGTTGACGACGCGGTCGACGGCGATGACCGGGATCTTCGCCTTGTCGGCGGCCCGCACCGAGTTGCTCGCCGCGTCCGAGTCGACCGGGTTGACGATGATCGCGCCGAGTCCGGAAGTGGTGAAGTTCTGGAGCTGGTTGGCCTGCTGGGAGGCGTCGTTCTGCGCGTCCGTGACGGTCAGGTCCACGCCCAGCTTCTTGGCCTCGGCCTGGGCGCCCGCCCGGATCTGCACGAAGAAGGGGTTGTTGAGGGTGGACAGCGACAGGCCCATCTTCGGGGTGCTCGCGGCGGAGGAGCCGTTGTGCAGGAAGGACGTGGCGCCGACGATCGCGACGGTGACGACGGCCGCGAGCGCGTAGGTCGTCGCCTGCTTGCCCTTGCCGCCGCCCGCGCCGCCCGCGACCGGGGTCACCCCGGCCTTGCGGCGCGCGGTGTCGAACAGCACGGCCAGCGCGATGACGACGCCGATGACGACCTGCTGCCAGAACGCCGACACGTTCAGCAGGTTCAGCCCGTTGCGCAGCACGGCCAGGATCAGCGCGCCGATCAGCGTGCCGGACGCCTTGCCCGTGCCGCCCGCGAGAGAGGCCCCGCCGATGACGACCGCGGCGATCGCGTCCAGCTCGTAGCCGTCGGCGGCCTGCGGCTGCGCGGAGGACAACCGGGCGGCGAGCACGACACCGGCGACGGCGGCGAAGACGCCCGAGAAGGCGTAGATCGCGAGCTTCTGCTTCTTCACGCGCAGGCCGGACAGCCGCGCGGCCTCCTCGTTGCCGCCGATCGCGTACATCGAGCGGCCGATGTACGTCCGGCCGAGCACGAACGCGGCGATCAGGCCCATCACGACCATGACGAGCAACGGCACCGGCAGCCAGCCGCCGAGCGTGTCCCCGAGGCGGGAGACGGAGTCGGGGAAGGCGATCGGCGAGCCCCCGGAGATGACGAGCAGCAGACCGCGGGCGACCGACAGCATGGCCAGCGTCGCGATGAACGGCGGCAGCTTGCCGTAGGAGATCAGGATGCCGTTGACCAGGCCGCACGCGATACCGGTCGCTATGGCGAGCAGGACGGCGAGGAACACCGGGACGCCCGCCGAGGTGGCGCTCCACGCGAGGACCGTGGCCGACAGCGCGGCGACCGAGCCGACCGACAGGTCGATGCCCGCCGAGACGATCACGAAGGTGACGCCGAAGGCGAGGATGGCGGTGACGGCCGCCTGGATGCCGACGTTCAGGAGGTTGTCCGTCGTCAGGAAGTCGCCGGACAGCGCCGACATCGCGACGACGAGGACGATGAGCGCGGTGAGCGCGCCGTTGTCGAGCAGGAGACGGCGCAGGCCGCCCGAGGCGGCACCCGCGCCCGTCGTGCTCTTGAGCGTGTCAGTGGCCACGGGAGGACTCCGTTCCGGTGGTGATCGTGGTTGTGGACGTGGTCGTGGTCGTCGGAGTGCTGACGGCGAGTGCCATCACGGCGTCCTGGGTCGCCTCGTCGGCGGAGAGCTCGCCGGCGATCCGGCCCTGCGCCATGACCAGCACCCGGTCGCTCATGCCGAGCACCTCGGGCAGATCACTGGAGATCATCAGGACGGCGGCACCGGCCGCGGTGAGTTCGTTGACGAGCTGGTAGATCTCGACCTTGGCGCCGACGTCGATACCGCGCGTCGGCTCGTCGAGGATCAGCACCCTGGTGTCGGCGAGCAGCCACTTGCCGATGACGACCTTCTGCTGGTTGCCGCCGGACAGCGTGCGCACGTGCTGGCCGAGTCCGGCCATCCGTACCCCGAGCTGCCCCGCGATCCGCTCGGCGGCCTCGCGCTGCCCCTTGAGGTCGACGAGCCCCGCCCGGGTGGCCGAGCGCAGCGTCACCAGACCGAGGTTCTCCTCGACCGACGCGTCCAGCACCAGACCCTGGCCCTTGCGGTCCTCGGGGATGAGCCCGATGCCCGCGGTCATCGCCGCGTTGACGTCGTACCTGGGGACGGCCGAACCGGCGACCTTCACGGCCCCCTTGTCGTACGGGTCGGCCCCGAACACGGCCCGCGCGACCTCCGTACGGCCGGCGCCGACCAGCCCCGCGATGCCGACCACCTCGCCGGCGTGCACCTCGAAGCTGACGTCGTGGAAGACACCGTCGCGGGTGAGTCCCTCGACGGACAGCAACGCGGGGCCGCGATCGGCCCGTTCGCGCGGATACTGCTGCTCGATCGAGCGCCCCACCATGAGCCGGACGAGTTCGTCCTCGGGCGTGGCGGCGGGCACCTGCCCGACGCTCCTGCCGTCCCGGATGACCGTCACCCGGTCACCGAGGGCGGCGATCTCCTCCAGGTGATGCGTGATGAACACGATCCCGACGCCGTCCTCGCGCAGCGTGCGCACGATCGCGAAGAGCTTGTCGACCTCCTCGGAGGTGAGCACGGCTGTCGGCTCGTCCATGATGAGCACGCGCGCGTCGAGGCTGAGCGCCTTGGCGATCTCGACCATCTGGAGGCGTGCGATGCCGAGTTCGCGCACACGCGCGCGTGGCGACACCTTCACGCCCACGCGCGCGAGGAGGACCTCGGCGTCGGCCTCCATCCGCTTCCGGTCGATCACCCCGAACCGGCGAGGCTGCCTCCCCAGGAAGATGTTCTCGGCGACCGTCAGATCCGGAACGAGGTTGAACTCCTGGTAGATGGTGGCGATCCCGAGCCGCTCGGAGTCCTGCGCGCCGTGGATGCGCACCTCCTCGCCGCCGACCAGGATCCGTCCGGCGTCGGGCGTGTAGGCGCCGGAGAGCATCTTGATGAGCGTGCTCTTGCCCGCGCCGTTCTCACCGAGCAGCACATGCACCTCGCCCCGGCGCAGGTCGAAGTCCACGCCGTCCAGCGCGACCACACCCGGGAAGGTCTTCCGTATGCCCTCGATGCGCAGCAACTCGTCCGCGTTGCTCACGTGTGGCTCCTGTTCTCAGCTGGGGGCTGCACAGCGGGGGCCTGTGCAGAGTCCGGCTCCGGGGAGGCCGGATACGGCTCGCCGCACGAGCGGCGTGCGACGAGCCGGGCGGGGAGGGTGACGGACTCGCCGGGCCGCCCCTCGATCCGGTCGACCAGCGCGCGCACGGCGGCCCGCCCCAGCTCGCCGGTCGGCTGGGCGATGGCGGTGATCGGCGGATCGGTGTGCACGAACCACGGGATGTCGTCGAACGCGGCGAGCGCGATGTCGTCCGGCACGCGCAGACCACGCGCGCGTACGGCGTCCAGCGCGCCGAGCGCCATCAGGTTGTCGGCCGCGAAGACGACCTCGGGCGGCTCGGCCAGGTCGAGGAACCCCTCGGTGACCCGGCGCCCGCTCTCGGCCTGGAAGTCGCCCTGCCCTATGTAGGCGTCGGGCAGGCAGAGCCCGTACTCCTGGAGGGCCTCCCGGAAGGCCTCCACACGCTCGCGTCCGGTCGTGGTCGCCGCCGGGCCCGCGATGATCGCGACCCGCCGGTGCCCGAGCCCGTACAGATGCGCCACGAGGTCCCGCACGGCGGTCCGGCCGTCCGCCCGGACCACCGGCACGTCCACGCCCGGGATCCACCGGTCCACGAACACCATGGGCGTTCCCGCCCGCGCGGCGTCCAGCATCAGCGGCGAACCGCCGTCCGTCGGGGAGACGAGCAGCCCGTCGATCCGCCGGTCCAGCAGGTTGCGTACGTGGTGGTCCTGGAGGTCGGGCCGCTCGTCGGCGTTGCCGATGATGACGCTGTAGCCGAGCGCGCGGGCCTCCTCCTCGACGGAGCGGGCCAGTTCGGTGAAGTAGGGGTTCATCACGTCGCTGATGACCAGGCCGAGGGTGTGGGTCTGGTCGGTGCGCAGGGAGCGGGCGACGGCGTTCGGGCGGTAGCCCAGGGACTCGACGGCGGCCAGGACGCGCGTGCGCGCGTCGGCGCTGACCGACGGGTGGTCGTTCAGGACGCGCGAGACCGTGGCGACCGATACGCCCGCCTCGGCAGCGACGTCCTTGATGCTGGCCACCGCCGCTCCACCTCCTTGTGGATCAGTCGTGGGAGCACTTGCTGAAGC
Organism: Streptomyces sp. DH10; assembly: GCF_029813805.1. Lineage (NCBI taxonomy): Bacteria > Bacillati > Actinomycetota > Actinomycetes > Kitasatosporales > Streptomycetaceae > Streptomyces > Streptomyces sp. DH10. The sequence goes on along the minus strand of NZ_JARVKU010000029.1, from coordinate 36,533 downwards.
GCTCGTGGAATCGATTACATCGACGGGTGGATGGAATCGATTACACGCCGGTAAATCAAGACCCCGAGGGCACCTCTTGACCGGATCGTGATGTCGCGGGCGGCTCGACGGCGGTTCAGGGTGGAAGGGAGAGATCCGTTGTCGCGAGGCCCGGCCGGGCCGGAGTGGAGGAGTCATGACGGCGGCGATCCGGAACGACGTACCCGTCGTACTCGAGGGCGACGGCGTGGAACTGCGCCTCATGCCGATCGGGGGCAGCATGTCGGTGGGCTACATCAGACTGCCCCAGGGCACGGACATGGGCCCGGCCCTCAAGGGCCTGCCCGACGACGCGTGCCAGTGCCCCCACTGGGGCTATCTGCTGAAGGGCCGGATCAGGATGCGCACGGCCTCCGGCGAGGAGGAGTACGAGGCGGGCCAGGCGTACTACTGGGGTCCCGGTCACGTCCCGGTCGCCCTGGAGGACAGCGAGTTCGTGGAGTTCTCCCCGAGCGAGGACTTCCAGCAGGTGATCGAGCACGTGGCCGCGCAGGGCGGGTGAGGCCGGGGGTGGGGGCGCGGCCGGGGCGGTGAGGTGCGGGAGCGGACGGGTGGGTGAGCCGGAGGGGACCCTGGCGGGCCGGTTGGCCGGAGGAACCCTGCGACGGGCCGGTGAACGGAGGAACTCCAGACGGGCCGGTGGGCAGGGGAACCCCTGAAGGGCCGCCGGTGAGCCGAGGGAGTCGGCGGACCGCCGGTGAGTCGAGGGAAACCGCCGGGCCGCCGGTGGGCCGAGGGAAACCGCCGGACCGCCGATGAGTCGAGGGAAACCGCCGGGCCGCCGATGAGTTTTGCCGGCCCGGGCGGTCCACCCCTCGTCGACCACAGGAGGAACGCCGTGCCCCACCAGCTACTGCGAGTGCAGAACTTCAACGTCTCGAGCGACGGGTTCGGTGCCGGTGAGAACCAGAGCCTGGAGCGCCCGTTCGGCCACGCCGACCCGGGACAGATGTTCGCCTGGGCCGGTGCCACGGCGAGCTGGCCCAACCGCACCGACCCCGGCGGAAGCCGCGGCCTCGACGACTACTTGACGCGCGACTTCGCCAACAACATCGGCGCCGAGATCATGGGCCGCAACAAGTTCAGCCCCCATCGCGGGCCGTGGCAGGACCACGAGTGGCGGGGCTGGTGGGGCGACGAGCCGCCGTTCCATACGCCGGTGTTGGTAATGACCCACCACGAGCGCCCCTCGTTCACGCTGTCCGACACCACGTTCCACTTCGTCGGCGGCGACCCGGCCGACGTCCTGGAGCAGGCGCGCGAGGCGGCCGGCGGCAAGGATGTCCGGCTCGGCGGCGGGGCGGCCACCATCCGGGAGTTCCTCGACGCCGACCTGGTGGACACGCTGCACGTGGCGGTCTCGCCCGGCGTGGTCATCGGGTCCGGCTCACGGCTCTGGGAGTCCCCCGAGGAGCTGTTCGACCGCTTCCACTGCGATGTGGTGCCGAGCCCCAGTGGGGTGGTCCATCACCTGTTCTGGAGGAAGTGACGGCAGGTCAGGCGTCCTTGCTCCAGTCCAGCCGGTCGGCGAGCCCGGCGGCGGTGAAAGCGGCCTCCAGCTCCTCGCGGCCCTCGGTGAAGTGGGCCCAGCTGTCGTAGTGGACGGGCACCACCCGGCGGGCACCGAGGATCCGCGTGGCCTCGGCGGCCATGGCGCTGTCCAGGACGATGACCTTTCCGTCGAAGACTTCCGGGAAGCGCGGCGCGCCGGCGAACAGGATGGCGGTGTCCACCGGGGCGAAGCGCTCGGCGACCTCCTTCACCGCGTCCAGTGAGGCGTTGTCGCCGCTGACGTAGACGGTGGGCAGGCCCTCGCCGGTCAGGACGAAGCCGACGACCTCGCCGCAGATCGGCTCGACCTCCTCGCGGGGGCCGGGGCCGTGGATGGCGGGGACGCCCGTGACGGTGACCGTGCCGCCGTCGGGGCGGTCGAGCTCGACGGACTGCCAGTCGGCCAGGCCCGTGGCCTTCGCGCCGAGGCGCTGTCCGCCCCCGGGGGTGGTGAGGGTGAGCGGGACGTCGGCGAGCAGTGCCCGGCCGGAGGTGTCGAGGTTGTCGGCGTGCTCGTCGTGCGAGAGGAGCACCACGTCGACGGGGCCGAGTTCGGCGGGCGAGCCGGCGGAGGGGGCGGTCTTGGTCAGAACCACGGCGGGTGCGGGGAAGTCGCCGGGGCCGTCGAAGGTCGGGTCGGTCAGGAAGCGCAGGCCGCCGTACTCGAAGAGGGCGGTCGGGCCGCCGAAGACGCGGACGGGGAAGGGGGCGGTCGTCGCGGGAAGCGCGGACATGAAAGAAACCTCACGGATAGACGTGTTCGAACCGTGAGACGACCGTAGCCGCTTCTCACGGATACAGGCAAGCCGTAACATGAGAGGTATGCAGGAGCCCGTGATCGACCAGCCCGCCCCGCCGCCCGCACAGGGCGAGGAGGAGCACCCCTCGCTCGCCCTCGTCAACAGCGCGATCGCGCTGCCCGGCGGGCACACGGTCGACCTCCTGGGCACCCCCGCGCAGACGAACCACTGGCTGACCCAGCGCGGCCTCGCCCCGGTCGACGCCGGCATGCGGGAGATGTGCGCGACGCAACTGCGCTCCCTGCGCGAACAGATCAGATCGCTGTTCGCCGCCCGCGCCGAAGGCCTGCCCGCCCTCCCCGCGGCCGTGGCGGCCGTCAACGACGCGATGACCCGGGTCCCCACGGCCCCGCTGCTGCGGTGGGACGACAAGACCGGCCCCTACCGCACGGCCCCCCACCCCACCACCGCGATCGTCGACCTCGCCCTGGCCACCCTCGCCGCCGACGCCGCCGACCTGCTCACGTCCCCCGACGCCGAACGCCTCACCGCCTGCGGCTCCCCGCCCTGCAACCGCTACCTGCTCCGCCACGGCCGCCGCCAGTGGTGCTCCACCCGCTGCGGCGACCGCGCCCGGGCGGCGCGGGCGTATGCCCGCCGCAGCACCTCGCGATGACTCGATCCCTTGACTCGTGTGGGACGGTTCGACCATGACCAGCGACTACGACCGTCTGCGTAACGGCATCGAGCTCATGACCGCTTACGTCTCCGGCAACGACCTGCTGACGGCCTACGTGACAGAGCGACGGCGCGAGGACCCCATGGCGACCGAGGCCCTCATGGACGGGGCGGCGGCCCTGTGTGCCCTGTTGCTGCGCAAGATGGCCCGTGACGTCGGCAAGACCGAGCACGAGCTGCTCCAGGAGCTGGCCCGCGGCACCCACCGGCACGAGCGGCAGTCCGAAGAGTGACTCTGATCCTTGGCCAGAGTCATGGTGACGGGTCGAGCCGTGCCCCTCTGCTCTCCGCCACCCGCTTGACGTCCCGCAGGGACTCGGCGAGCCGCAGGGCCAGATAGCGCAGCTCCGCGCTCGTCACGCGGCGTTCCGCGAGGAGTGCGGCGGCGTGGCCGAGAAGACCGTCCGCCATGTCCAGCTGTACGGCTTCGATGTCGTCGGCCAAGCGTGAGACGTATCCGGTCCCGTCGCCCACGAGGTAGCACGGCCTCCCGTCGACCGTCGTCCAAGGCAGCAGTCGCCCGACCATCACGCGCTCACTTCCGCCGCCGGGTAGGGACGGACCAGTCGGCTGTCCTCTCCGCGCAACGGACGTTCCTGCGCGCGGCAGTACGGGCACGGGGGCCGTGCCGGGGATCGCCGTCGCCGTCCGCATGGAGGGAACAGAACGCGGAGGAGCGGTTCGAGGGCTCGAGCGATGAGGTCTGTCACGTCTGCTTACCTTCCGACCTGCGGTGACTGCGTTCCGTGGTGAATCACTCACAGAGTGGGGTCGGTGATGGCTACGCTGCCAGGGGTCGGGACTTGACATCGCGCTTGTCAAGAAAGGGAGTTGGCCGCATGGACGAACGCCGCACGCCTCGAACACTGCGGGAGAAGTACGGGGAGGAGCTGAGGCTGCGGCGGACGGCGGCGGGCCTCACTCAGGAGGAACTGAGCGACCAGGTCGTGTGCTCGCCTACGCTGATCAGCCACTTCGAGGCCGGGAGACGGCTGCCCAAACCCGACGACGCCCGGCGGATCGACCGCGCGCTGGGGACGGACGGCTTCTTCACGCGGTGGCTGGAGGATCTGGAGAACAAGTACGATCCCCGCTTCGCTGCCGCCGCCGAACTGGAGCGACACGCGAGCGTAATCCAGCAGTTCGCGCTCTCACTGGTTCCCGGACTGCTCCAGACGCCTGATTACGCGCGGGCAGTGTTCGCCGCTTACCGCCCCAACTCCACAGACCAGGAACTTGACAGGAAGGTTGTCATCCGAACAGAGCGTGCCCGAATCCTCGAGGGGCCGTCGGCTCCGATCGTCTGGACGCTTCTCGACGAGGCCGTGCTGCGACGCTGTGTGGGTGGCCCGCAGGTCATGGCCGAACAGCTGTACAAGATCGCGGACTTGGCCGGGGCACGACGGATTCGGCTGCACGTCATTCCGTACCGCGTCGGTGCGCATCCGCTCATGGAGAGCCTGCTCACCCTGATGACCTTCGAGGACTCCGCCCCGGTGGCATACGTCGACGCGTTCGAGACGGGACGTCTGATGGACGATCCGGCGCTGGTGAGGGCCTGCCAGACCGCCTACTCTCTCGCTCTGAGCGACGCGTTGTCGCAGCAGGAGTCACTGGCCCTCGTCAGGTCGGCAGCGGAGGAACACGCGCATGATCAGTAGCGAACACAGCGGGTGGTACAAGTCCAGCTACAGCGGCGGCAGCCAAGCCGAGTGCCTCGAAGTCGCCCGCAACCACCCCGACGTACCCGTCCGCGACAGCAAGACCGCCACCGGCCCCACTCTGGTCTTCTCCACCCACGGCTGGACGGCGTTCGTGACGGCCGTCAAGGATGGGCACATCGAGGCCTGACTGTCGTACCCCGGCGGTACGGTCGGATCATGCCCAACCAGACGGGAACCCCCGCCGGAGAACGGCGACTCGCCGTGCTCGAAGGCGTTCTCGAGCGGATCACGTACGCCAACGAGGAGAACGGCTACACGGTCGCCCGGGTCGACACCGGCAGAGGCGGCGGCGATCTGCTCACGGTCGTGGGCGCGCTGCTCGGCGCCCAGGTAGGGGAGTCCCTGCGCATGGAGGGCCGCTGGGGCTCGCATCCCCAGTACGGCAAGCAGTTCCACGTGGAGAACTACACGACGGTCCTGCCCGCCACCGTCCAGGGCATCCGCCGCTACCTCGGCTCCGGCCTGGTCAAGGGCATCGGCCCGGTGTTCGCCGACCGGATCACGCAGCACTTCGGGCTGGACACCCTCCAGATCATCGAGGAGGAGCCCAAGCGGCTCATCGAGGTCCCGGGCCTCGGGCCCAAGCGGACGAAGAAGATCGCCGACGCCTGGGAGGAACAGAAGGCCATCAAGGAGGTCATGCTCTTCCTCCAGACGGTCGAGGTGTCCACGTCCATCGCGGTGCGGATCTACAAGAAGTACGGCGACGCGTCCATCTCCGTGGTGAAGAACCAGCCCTACCGCCTCGCCGCCGATGTCTGGGGGATCGGTTTCCTCACCGCCGACAAGATCGCCCAGTCCGTCGGCATCCCGCACGACAGCCCGGAGCGCGTCAAGGCGGGCCTGCAGTACGCGCTGTCGCAGTCCACCGACCAGGGCCACTGCTTCCTCCCGGAGGAACAGCTGATCAAGGACGCGGTCAAGCTCCTCCAGGTCGACACGGGCCTGGTCATCGAGTGCCTCGCCGAGCTGGCCGGGCCTCCGGAGGACGGCGAGGACCCCGGCGTCGTACGGGAGAGGGTCCCGGGCCCTGACGGCGGCGAGCCCGTCACCGCGGTCTACCTCGTGCCCTTCCACCGCGCCGAACTCTCCCTCTCCGCCCAGCTGCTGCGCCTCCTCCGCACGGAGGAGGACCGGATGCCGGGCTTCCGGGCGGTGGCCTGGGACAAGGCCCTCGGCTGGCTGAGAACACGCACCGGCGTCGACCTCGCCCCCGAGCAGGAGGCCGCCGTCAAGCTCGCCCTGACCGAGAAGGTCGCCGTCCTCACCGGCGGCCCCGGCTGCGGCAAGTCCTTCACGGTCCGCTCCATCGTGGAGCTGGCCCGCGCGAAGAAGGCGAAGGTCGTGCTCGCCGCCCCGACCGGCCGGGCCGCCAAGCGCCTGTCCGAGCTCACCGGCGCCGAGGCCTCCACGGTCCACCGCCTGCTGGAGCTGAAGCCCGGCGGCGACGCGGCCTACGACCGGGACCGCCCGCTGGACGCCGACCTGGTGGTGGTCGACGAGGCGTCCATGCTGGACCTTCTCCTCGCCAACAAGCTGGTGAAGGCCGTCCCTCCGGGGGCGCATCTGCTCTTCGTCGGGGACGTGGACCAGCTGCCCAGTGTCGGCGCGGGGGAGGTGCTGCGCGACCTCCTGGCGGACGGGGGCCCGATCCCCGCCGTCCGCCTCACCCGGGTCTTCCGCCAGGCCCAGCAGTCGGGCGTCGTGACGAACGCGCACCGGATCAACGCCGGCCAACACCCCCTCACGGACGGCATGAAGGACTTCTTCCTCTTCGTCGAGGACGACACGGAGGAGGCGGGGCGGCTCACGGTGGACGTGGCGGCGCGGCGGATCCCCGCCAAGTTCGGGCTGGACCCGCGCCGGGACGTGCAGGTCCTCGCCCCCATGCACCGGGGCCCGGCGGGCGCGGGCACTCTCAACGGCCTGCTTCAGCAGGCCATCACACCGGCCCGCCCCGACCTTCCCGAGAAGCGGTTCGGCGGTCGCGTCTTCCGCGTCGGCGACAAGGTCACGCAGATCCGCAATAACTACGAGAAGGGCGAGAACGGCGTCTTCAACGGCACGGTGGGCGTGGTGACTTCCCTCAACCTCGACGACCAGCGGTTGACGGTGCGGACGGACGAGGACGAGGAGGTGCCGTACGAGTTCGACGAACTCGACGAGCTGGCCCACGCGTACGCGGTGACGATCCACCGCTCCCAGGGCAGTGAGTACCCCGCTGTCGTCATCCCGGTCACCACCGGGGCCTGGATGATGCTCCAGCGCAACCTGCTGTACACGGCGGTCACTCGGGCGAAGAAGCTGGTGGTGCTGGTCGGTTCGCGGAAGGCCCTGGGCCAGGCGGTCCGTACGGTGTCCGCCGGGCGGCGGTGCACGGCGCTGGACTTCCGTCTGGCCGGGGGCCGGCTCCCGGACGAATCAAACTGACGCCGACGTGTTCACGCGCTGCCGGGCGAACGCCGTCCTGCCCTGCTGTCGGAGTGGTCGTGGCAGGTGCAGTCGCCGCGGCCGAGAAGCCCTGCCCGGTGCAGGCACTCGCGCGCCGGGCCTCGGCCGGCACCCGCCGACCGAAAAATGATCGATCAAACAAGTCGGAAAGGTCACACAGTGCTTTCCTCGGGAGGGTTGGAGGGGGCAGGATGGACAGGTTGGCGGCACTCAGTGCCGCCAGTAGGCCCAATGGTCGACCCCGAGTGCACTCTCCTGCGCCAAATGGGGGATGGTAGAGACAGTCAGGGCACCTCGAAGAAGAGGCACAACGTCGGTGAGGGATGACGTGAGCGACAACTCTGTAGTACTGCGGTACGGCGACGGCGAGTACACCTACCCGGTGATCGACAGCACCGTCGGTGACAAGGGCTTCGACATCGGCAAGCTCCGCGCCCAGACCGGTCTGGTGACGCTGGACAGCGGGTACGGCAACACCGCCGCCTACAAATCCGCCATCACCTACCTGGATGGCGAAGCGGGCATCCTGCGGTACCGCGGCTACCCGATCGAGCAGCTGGCCGAGCGCTCCACCTTCCTGGAGGTCGCCTACCTGCTGATCAATGGCGAGCTGCCGACCGTCGACGAGCTCTCGACGTTCAAGAACGACATCACGCAGCACACCCTGCTGCACGAGGACGTCAAGAACTTCTACAGGGGCTTCCCCCGCGACGCCCACCCGATGGCCATGCTGTCGTCGGTCGTCTCGGCGCTGTCCACGTTCTACCAGGACAGCCACAACCCGTTCGACGAGCGCCAGCGCAACCTCTCCACGATCCGCCTGCTCGCCAAGCTCCCGACGATCGCGGCGTACGCGTACAAGAAGTCGATCGGTCACCCGTTCGTCTACCCGCGCAACGACCTCGGCTACGTCGAGAACTTCCTCCGGATGACCTTCTCGGTCCCGGCGCAGGAGTACGACCTGGACCCGACCGTGGTCTCCGCGCTCGACAAGCTGCTGATCCTGCACGCGGACCACGAGCAGAACTGCTCGACCTCCACGGTCCGCCTGGTCGGTTCCTCGCAGGCGAACATGTTCGCCTCGATCTCCGCCGGCATCAACGCGCTCTGGGGCCCGCTGCACGGCGGCGCCAACCAGTCCGTGCTGGAGATGCTGGAGGGCATCCGCGACTCCGGCGGCGACGTCGACTCCTTCATCCGCAAGGTGAAGAACAAGGAGGACGGCGTCCGCCTGATGGGCTTCGGCCACCGGGTCTACAAGAACTTCGACCCGCGCGCCAAGATCATCAAGGCCGCCGCGCACGACGTGCTGTCCGCCCTCGGCAAGTCCGACGAGCTGCTGGACATCGCGCTGAAGCTGGAGGAGCACGCGCTCTCCGACGACTACTTCGTCTCGCGCAGCCTCTACCCGAACGTCGACTTCTACACCGGCCTGATCTACCGGGCCATGGGCTTCCCGACCGAGATGTTCACGGTCCTGTTCGCCCTCGGCCGGCTGCCGGGCTGGATCGCCCAGTGGCACGAGATGATCAAGGAGCCGGGCTCCCGCATCGGCCGCCCGCGCCAGATCTACACGGGCGTCGTCGAGCGCGACTTCGTGCCCGTCGAGCAGCGCTGAGGCGCAGTACCGCTCGGCCCCCGTATCCGCGCTCGTGCGGGTGCGGGGGCTTTTGCGTGCGTGCGGAGCGGGACGGCTGTGTACGTGCGGAGCGTACGGAGCGGGACGGCTGCGTACGCGTGGAGCGAGAAGGCCCTGGGGGCGGAAAAAGAAAGAAGGCGCCCTGTCGCCGGTCCCCCCACGGGCCGACGATCAGGGCGCCTTCCCAGTCCCGGTACGGATTCCCCCCACGGGATCCGGCCGGGCGTCTGTGAGGACAGCGCCTGAATCGCTGTTGAGCGCAACGAGCAAAACTCGCCGTACTGCGGTGTGCGGTCTGCCGGGACAGCGCACTACCGGGAGGGCCGCTCAAAGCTTCCCGGTGTACGTGCCCCGGCAACGCATCTCTGGAGAAGTCCCCCAAGACATCTCCAGATGCCAGGTGGCGCCCCCCAAGACGCTCCCCGACATCGTCAACTTAGACCTTCGAACCCCTTCGATGGTTACGTTCACATCACTGTGATCTGCGTCTCTTGCGTATGTCCGTAAGGTACGCAAGAGCCCGGGTATGCCGCTTGGGGCTCAAGCGTAAGGATGATGCGCGAGCCTTGTGAAGAGCTTATGTGAGCCGGGCTCGGGACTCCAGAGGGGCTCATATCACGTTCGCCGTGAACTTAGGGCGAATTCGGGCGACTTCACCGGAATGTCCGCAGTCGGAGACTGTTCGTGACGACGAAGACCGACGAAAAGGCCATCGCGGCCCCGGCGATCATCGGGTTCAGCAGTCCCGCGGCGGCCAGCGGCAGCGCGGCCACGTTGTAGCCGAAGGCCCAGACGAGGTTGCCCTTGATCGTGGCCAGCGTCCGGCGCGACAGCCGGATCGCGTCCGCGGCCACCCGCAAGTCGCCGCGGACCAGTGTCAGATCGCCCGCCTCGATCGCCGCGTCCGTCCCGGTGCCCATGGCCAGGCCCAGATCGGCGGTGGCGAGCGCGGCCGCGTCGTTGACGCCGTCGCCCACCATGGCGACGACCCGCCCCTCGGCCTGCAACCGCCGTACGGCGTCGACCTTGTCCTCGGGCAGGACCTCCGCGATGACCTGGTCGATCCCGACGGCCTCGGCCACCGCTTCGGCCACCGCCCGGTTGTCCCCGGTCAGCAGGACCGGTGTGAGCCCCAGCGCGCGCAGCTCCCGCACCGCCTCGGCACTGGTCTCCTTGACCGCGTCCGCCACGGACAGCACGGCCCGCGCCGCCCCGTCCCAGCCGGCCAGTACGGCCGTACGGCCCGCCCGCTCGGCCTCGTCCCGCGCGCGGGCCAGCTCGGGCGGTACGTCGTCGAAGAGCCGCCCCACGGCGACCTCACGGCCCTCCACACGCCCCCATACGCCCCGCCCGGGGACGCTCTCGAAGCTCTCGACGTCCGGGAGCCGTCCGGCCCTCTCCTCGGCGCCCAGCGCGATCGCACGGGCCACGGGGTGCTCCGAGGCGTGCTCCACGGCGCCCGCCAGCCGCAGCACCTCCTTCTCGTCGGCGCCCTCGGCGACGTGCACTTCCTGGAGGGTCATCCGGCCCGTGGTGACCGTGCCGGTCTTGTCCAGGACGACCGTGTCGATCCGGCGCGTGGACTCCAGGACCTCCGGGCCCTTGATGAGGATGCCGAGCTGGGCACCACGGCCCGTGCCGACCATCAGCGCGGTCGGGGTTGCCAGGCCCAGCGCGCACGGACAGGCGATGATCAGGACCGCGACCGCGGCGGTGAACGCGGCGACGCCGTCACCGGTCGTCCCCAGCCACGCCCCGGCCGTGGCGGCGGCGATCAGCAGGACCACCGGCACGAAGATCCCGGAGATCCGGTCGGCGAGCCGCTGCACCTCGGCCTTGCCGTTCTGTGCGTCCTCCACCAGCTTCGCCATCCGCGCGAGCCGGGTGTCGGCGCCGATCCGGGTCGCCTCGACGACGAGCCGTCCGCCCGCGTTGACCGTCGCGCCGGTGACCGCGTCCCCGGCCGCCACGTCCACCGGCACCGACTCGCCGGTCAGCATCGAGGCGTCCACCGCCGAGGCGCCCTCGACGACCGTGCCGTCGGTGGCGATCTTCTCGCCGGGCCGTACGACGAACCGGTCGCCGACGGCCAGCCGCTGCGCCGGGATCCGCACCTCGCGCCCGTCCTGCAGTACGGCGACGTCCTTGGCGCCCAGCTCCATGAGCGCGCGCAGGGCGGCTCCCGCACGGCGCTTGGAGCGGGCCTCCAGGTAACGGCCCAGCAGGATGAAGGCGGTGACGCCGGAGGCGACCTCCAGGTAGATCGAGGAGGCGCCGCCGCCGCGCGAGACCGTGAACTCGAAGGGGTGCCGCATGCCGGGCATGCCCGCGTCGCCGAGGAACAGGGCCCACAGGGACCAGCCGAACGCGGCCAGCGTGCCGAGGGAGACCAGCGTGTCCATGGTGGCGGCACCGTGCCGGGCGTTCGTCCAGGCCGCCCGGTGGAACGGCAGCCCGCCCCAGACGACGACCGGGGCGGCGAGGGTGAGCGAGAGCCACTGCCAGTTGTCGAACTGGAGCGCCGGGACCATCGCCAGCAGGACGACCGGGACGGCGAGGGCGGCGGAGACGACGAGGCGGCGGCGGAGAGCCGACAGTTCGGGGTCCTCCCCGTCGGGGCGCGTCCCCTCGGCGGCGGGCTCCTCCTCGCGCGCGGGCGCGGGCTCCTCGGCGGTGTACCCGGTCTTCACCACGGTCGCGATCAGGTCGGCGACCTCGATGCCCGCGGGGTAGGTGACCCGGGCCTTCTCCGTCGCGTAGTTCACCGTGGCGGTGACGCCGTCCATGCGGTTGAGCTTCTTCTCCACGCGGGCCGCGCAGGAGGCGCAGGTCATCCCGCCGATGAGCAGCTCGGCCTCGGCGAGCGCCGGTTCGCGGTCCGTCGGCGCCTTGGCGGTGGTGCTGGTCATGTCCGTACTCCAGGTGGTGCGGGGCGCCCGGGAAGCGGAACGGGCCCTACGGGCCGGGGGCGGCGCGTACGGCCCGTACGCCGGTACGAGTGCCAGGCCCGGGATGTCTCAGGCCTGCGCGTCCCGGGCTTTTGCGACCGGGCCGGGCTGTTGGAGCCGGCTCGGGCCCTTGAACCCGGCCCGGGGCCTCGGGCCCGGCTCCGGTCGACCCGGGCTCTTGGAGCCGGCTCAGGCCTTCCCGGCCAGCTCGTATCCGGCCTCGTCGACGGCGGCGCGTACGGCCTCGTCGTCGAGCGGGGTGGCCGAGACGACGGTGACCTCGCCGGTCGAGGCGACGGCCGTCACCGAACTGACGCCGGAGATCTGGGAGATCTCGCCGGAGACGGCACCCTCGCAGTGTCCGCAGCTCATGCCGCTCACCTTGTAGACGGTGGTGACGGGGCCCGTGGTGTCGGTCTGGGCGGTCATGTCGTTACTCCTCGTCGAGGCATGTGGGGCAATGGGGACCCGTGGGGTCCGCATACACCAACTGTACCCCTAGGGGGTATCAGTTCACGAGGTCCCCGGCCAGGGGTCGCAAGTAGCGCAGGAGGGCGTCCTTCAGCTCCTGGACGTAGGCCTCGCGTTCGGCGCCCTCATGGGCCAGGACCAGCTCCAGGCCCGCCTTGTAGATGCCGACGCACATCTGGGCGGCGCGGGCGACGGCCGGGGCGGGGGCGTCGGGGGTGAACGGCGCGAGGAGTGCCTCGACCCGGGCGGCCAGCGTGCGGTGCAGCGCGTCGTGCTCCTCGGCGATGCGTCCCGGGATGTCGGAGCCGTGCATCAGCGCGAAGAAGGCCGGGTGGCGGCAGTTGAACTCGATGAAGCGGTCGACGGTCCCGGCGATCACGTCCTCGATCGGGGTCGCCGCGGGGTCGATCGGGGCGAGGACCTCGTCGTAGGACTGCCGCATCTCGTGCATGAGCCGGCTGCCCAGCTCGATCGCGATCGCTTCCTTGTTCGGGAAGAACTGGTACAGCGTCCCCGGCGAGACGCCCGCCTCGCGGGCGATGGCGTTGGTGCTGGCGGCCGTGTAGCCGGTCGTGGAGAAGACGGTGGCGGCGGCGTCGAGGAGCTGGGCGATCCGGCGCTCGCCGCGCGCCTGGCGGCGGCGCGGCCGGTCCTCGGCCGCCGTCGTGGTCTCCGTTCCGGGTTTCGCTGTTCCGGGCTTCTCGGTCTTCTCGGGCACGCGTTTTCCCCAGGTCTCAGAACGCGATTGACAAACGCGAGCGGTCGCTCGCATTCTGGAGTCGGCAGAAATGCGAGCGATCTCTCGTGTTTGCCAGTCTACGGCAGCCCCGTGCTGTTCAGGCTGCGCCTGAACACGGGTCACGGTGAAGGGGACACCGCACGATGACCGAAGTCAACGCACCACCACGCCTCGGAGCCTGGACCCGCTTCGTCACGGCCCGGCCCAGGCTGTCACTGCTGTTGGCCCTGGTCCTCACCGCGCTCGCGGTGCTGGCCGGCAGCGGCGTCGCCGACCGGCTCGGCGCCGGCGGCTGGGAGGACCCGGCCGCCGAGTCCACGTACGCGACCAAGGCCCTGGAGCGCGAGTTCCCCGGCTCCCAGCCCAACCTCCTGCTCCTGGTCGACGCGGGCGACGCCTCGGTCGACGACCCGGCCGTCGCCGCCCGGGCCGAGCGTCTCGCCGAGCGACTGGCGAACGAGAAGGGCGTCACCGGCGTCGGCTCCTACTGGCAGTCCGGCACCCCCGCCCTGCGCGCCGAGGACGGCCATGAGGCGCTGATAGCCGCCCGCATCACGGGCGACGAGAAGACCGCCGGCGAGACCCTGGAGCGCATCGCGCCCCACTACCGCGGGGTGCACGGCCCGGTGGAGGTCACCGTCGGCGGCCCGGTCGCCGTGCGGCACGAGATGCAGACGATCATCCAGGAGGACCTGACCCGGGCGGAGCTCATCGCCCTGCCGGTGACGCTCGTGCTGCTGGTGATGGTCTTCGGCAGCGCCGTCGCGGCCCTGCTGCCGCTCGGCATCGGCATCGTCGCCATCCTCGGGACGAACGCGATCCTGCGCGCCCTCACCGAGCTCACCGACGTGTCCGTGTTCGCGATCAACCTCACCACGGCCCTCGGCCTCGGCTTGGCCGTCGACTACGCGCTGTTCATCGTCCGCCGCTTCCGCGAGGAGCTGTCCACCGGCGCCGAGCCCCTGACCGCCATCGGCACGACGCTGCGCACCGCCGGCCGCACGGTGCTGTTCTCCGCCCTCACGGTCGCGGTGTCCCTGGCGGCGATGCTGGTCTTCCCGCAGTACTTCCTGCGGTCCTTCGCCTACGCCGGGATCGCCGTGGTGCTGCTGGCCGCGGCCGCCGCGCTGATCCTGCTCCCGGCGGCGCTGATGCTGCTGGGCCACCGGGTCAACTCCCTGGACCTGCGCCGCCTGTTCCGGCGCGGACAGCGGCCGGAGCCCGCCGGGGAGGAGGGCAGGGCCTGGGCGCGCTCGGCGTCGCTCGTCATGCGCCGCGCCCCGTTCTTCGCCCTGGGGACCACAGCCGTCCTCGTCCTGCTCGGACTGCCCTTCCTGGGCGTGAGGTTCGGCACCGCTGACGACCGTCAGCTGCCCTCGACGTCCGAGTCCCACGTCGTGCAGCAGCACATCCGGGAAGGCTTCCCGGGCAGCCCCGGCGGCGGCCTCGAAGTGCTCGCCGAGGGCCGCGCGACCGAGGCGCAGTACGGCGCCTACAAGGAGCGGATCGCCGGACTGCCCGATGTGCTGCGGGTCGACGGGCCGCTGGTGAAGGGCGACTCGGCGTACTTCACGGTGCTGCCGGAGGGCGAGGCGGTCGACGACCCGGCCCAGCGCCTCGTCGGCGACCTGCGCGAGGTCCGGGCCCCCTTCGACACCAAGGTGACCGGCACGGCGGCCGTCCTGGTCGACTCCAAGGACGCCATAGGCGAACGCCTGCCGCTCGCGGCCGTCTTCATCACGATCGTCACCCTGCTCCTGGTCTTCCTCCTCACGGGCAGCGTGCTGATACCGGTCCAGGCGGTCGTGCTCAACGCGCTCAGCCTGACGGCCATGTTCGGCGCGGTCGTCTGGATCTTCCAGGACGGCCATCTCTCCGGCCTGCTCGGCTTCACCAGCCCCGGCTCCATCGAGACGACCCTCCCGGTCCTGATGTTCTGCGTGGCCTTCGGCCTGTCCATGGACTACGGCGTGTTCCTGCTCTCCCGCATCAAGGAGGAGTACGACCACACCGGCGACCACGACCAGGCCGTCCGCCACGGACTCCAGCGCACCGGCGGGCTGATCACGGCGGCGGCGGTCATCCTGGCCGTGGTCATGGTCGCGATCGGCACGTCCCGGGTCACCAACACCAAGATGCTCGGCCTGGGCATCGCCCTGGCGGTCCTGATGGACGCCATGATCGTCCGCAGTCTCCTGGTCCCGGCGGTCATGCGCCTCACCGGCCGCGCCACCTGGTGGGCCCCGGGCCCCCTGCGCCGCTTCCACGAACGCTTCGGCCTGAGCGAGGCGGACCAGGAGCCGGCCGGAAACCCGGAACCGGCCAGGGACAAGGTCGGAGCCCCGGGCTGAGGTCTGGGTGTGCCAGGCCCGCAGGGCACGGGCTAGCGTTCCCCGAGACGCTGACTGCCCGGGGCACCAGGACACCCGGCGACCCCGGATACGAACGAAGGGCGGGCAGATGCATGCGGGCCGTGGTGTTCGAGCGGTACGGGGAGCCGGCCGAGGTGCGGGACGTCGCCGATCCGGAGCCCGCGGAGCACGGGGTCGTCGTGCGGGTCGAGGCCACGGGGCTGTGCCGCAGCGACTGGCACGGCTGGCAGGGCCACGACCCGGACATCGTGCTGCCGCACGTGCCGGGGCATGAACTCGCCGGGGTCGTCGAGGCGGTGGGCGACCGGGTGGCCCGCTGGCGGCCCGGCGACCGGGTCACCGTGCCGTTCATCTGCGCCTGCGGCACCTGCCCGTCCTGCGCGGCGGGTGACCACCAGGTGTGCGAGCGGCAGACCCAGCCCGGCTTCTCGCACTGGGGCTCCTTCGCCCAGTACGTGGCCCTGGCCCACGCCGACGTCAACCTCGTGGCCATCCCTGAGGACCTGTCGTTCGCGACGGCGGCCTCCCTCGGCTGCCGGTTCGCCACGGCGTACCGAGCGGTGGTGCGGCAGGGCCGGGTCGCGGCGGGGGAGTGGGTCGCGGTGCACGGCTGCGGCGGGGTCGGCCTCTCCGCGGTGATGATCGCGGCGGCGTCGGGCGCGCGGGTCGTGGCCGTCGACGTGTCGGACCGGGCGCTGGACCTGGCGCGGGAGTTCGGGGCGGCGCGGTGCCTGGACGCGTCGGCCGTGCCGGACCCCGCGGCGGCGGTCCGTGACCTCACCGGCGGCGGTGCCCATCTCTCCCTCGACGCCCTCGGCTCACCCGCCACCTGCGCCGCCTCCGTCAACGGCCTGCGCCGCCGCGGCCGGCACGTCCAGGTGGGCCTGCTGCCCTCGCCGACCGGCACGACACCCGTGCCGATGGCCCGCGCGATCGCCCTGGAGCTCGAACTCCTCGGCAGCCACGGCATGGCCGCGCACGCCTACCCGCCGATGCTGGAGCTGGTCCGCGGCGGCGTCCTGCGCCCCGACCTGCTGGTGACGTCCAGGATCCCGCTGGACGAGGCCCCGCCCGCGCTGGCGGCGATGGGGACGGCGCCACCGGCGGGCGCGACGGTCATCGAGCCGTGGCGCTGATCCTCCCCGAAAACACCCCGTGCCGCACGCGACGGTGGGGCGCGGGGCCGGGACGGAAAGGTCAGTCGGCTCTTCGGGCACGGTTGCCGGGCCTGGAAGCCACCCAGGCCCGGACCGTGTCGGCGTACCAGTAGGGCTTGCCGCTCTCGACGTGGTCGGGCGGCGGCAGCAGGCCGTGCTTGCGGTAGGACCGCACGGTGTCCGGCTGCACCCGGATGTGTGCAGCGATCTCCTTGTAGGACCAGAGCCTTCGGTCGGTCATGACGTGCCCCTCCCCGCGCGCACCACGGCGGCGACCGGGGACGGCCGTCCGGGGGAGCCGGGCGCTGCGCTGGCGATCAACAAGCCTGTGTCCGGACAACGACGCTCCGGTGACACGGGGCAGCGCCTGTGCGCGGGGTGTGACGGAAGACCCGCGCAGATGCGACACATGTGACAGGAAGCGGGTGTTTGTGACACAGCCGGGGCAAAGGCGCGCGCCGGAGCTCCGGCGAGGCGCCTTGACGCGGCACCGGGCGAAGACTGGGAACTGAGCAGGCACGCACAGCGGACACATCGCGACTCGCCGAAAGCGCTGTCATGATCTGGTCCGAATGTCCGGACAAAACATTGACAGGGCTTCGGGAAGGGGGCTACAAAGCCGGGGAGAGCCGACACGAGGGGAAGCCGATGGCGTACGACCTGATCACCATGGGGCGCATCGGAGTGGATCTGTATCCGCTCCAGACGGGCGTCCCGCTGCCGCAGGTCACGTCCTTCGGCAAGTTCCTCGGCGGCTCGGCCACGAACGTCGCGGTCGCCGCCGCCCGCCTGGGGCGGGGGACCGCGGTGATCACCCGCACCGGCGACGACCCCTTCGGCACCTACCTGCACGAGGCCCTGAAGGGCTTCGGCGTGGACGACCGCTGGGTCACCCCGGTCCCCGGCCTGCCCACCCCGGTCACCTTCTGCGAGGTCTTCCCGCCGGACGACTTCCCGCTGTACTTCTACCGGCAGCCCAAGGCCCCCGACCTGGAGATCGACGCCCACGAGCTCGACCTCGACGCCATCCGCGACGCCCGCGTCTTCTGGGTCACGGGCACGGGCCTGAGCGAGGAGCCGAGCCGTACGGCGACCCTCGCGGCCCTCGCCCACCGCGCCAAGTCCGGTACGACGGTCTTCGACCTCGACTGGCGCCCGATGTTCTGGACCGACCCCGACGCGGCCCGCCCCTTCTACCAGGAGGCCCTGCGCCACACCACCGTCGCCGTCGGCAACCTCGACGAGGTGGAGGTCGCCACCGGCGTGCGCGAGCCCCACGCCGCCGCCCGTGCCCTCCTGGACGCCGGTGTCGAGCTGGCCGTCGTCAAGCAGGGCCCCAAGGGCGTCCTGGCCGTGAACCGCGACGGTGAGAGCGCCGAGGTCCCGCCGCTGCCCGTGAACGTCCTCAACGGCCTCGGCGCCGGCGACGCCTTCGGCGGCTGCCTCGTCCACGGCCTGCTGGCCGGCTGGGACCTGGAGAAGACCATGCGGCACGCCAACGCCGCCGGCGCCATCGTCGCCTCCCGCCTGGAGTGCTCGTCCGCGATGCCCACCCCGGACGAGATCGAGGCGGCCGTCACCGCGGGGGCCGTCAAGTGACCGTCGACGTCTCCGAACTCGTCCGCCTCCGCAGCCGCCGCCCGGAGGCGATCGCCGAGGCCGCCGCCCGCCGCACCCGCCGTTCCCTGCTGAACGACAACGGCCGGCTGATGATCGTCGCCGCCGACCACCCGGCCCGCGGCGCCCTCGGCGTCGGCGGCCGCAGCATGGCCATGGCCAACCGCGCCGACCTGCTCGAACGCCTCTGCCTGGCCCTGTCCCGCCCCGGCGTGGACGGCGTCCTCGCCACCGCCGACATCCTCGACGACCTGCTCCTGCTCGGCGCCCTCGACGGCAAGGTCGTCCTGGGCTCGATGAACCGCGGCGGCCTCCAGGGCGCGCGCTTCGAACTCGACGACCGCTTCACCGGCCACCGCCCCGAGGACATCGAGCGCCTCGGCTTCGACGCGGGCAAGCTGCTGCTGCGCATCGACTACGACGACCCGGGCTCCCTCACCACCCTGGAGTCCACCGCCCGTGCCATCGACGACATGGCCGCCCGCCGGCTCCCCGTCTTCGTCGAGCCGTTCATCTCCCGCCGCGACGAGACGGGCAGGCTGCGCAACGACCTGTCCGCCGAGGCCGTCACCCGTTCCATCGCCATCGCCTCGGGTCTGGGCGGCAGTTCCGCCTACACCTGGCTGAAGGTGCCGGTCACCGACAACCCCGACGACATGGCCGAGGTCATGACCGCCTCCACGCTGCCCGCCGTACTGCTGGGCGGCGAGGTGAGCGACGACCAGGACGGGGCGTACGAGAAGTGGCGCGGCGCCCTGCAACTGCCCACCGTGCGCGGGCTGGTGGTCGGCCGGTCGCTGCTGTACCCGGCGGACGGCGACGTGGCCGCCGCCGTGGACACCGCCGTAGGACTGCTGTGAGGGCCGTTTCATGACCAGTGAGCTGTACGTCCCCAAGGGCACCACCACCGACGTGAACTACGTCCTGGACATCGACCCCAAGCGGGCCGGCTGGACGCACAGCAGCCTGCGGATCGTGGAGCTCGCACCGGGCGGCACCCACACCTTCACCACCGGGGACAGCGAATGGATCGTGCTGCCCCTGACCGGCGCGTGCACCGTGCGCGTCGAGAACGAGGAGTTCCACCTCTCGGGCAGACAGAGCGTGTTCGCGTCGGTCACCGACTTCGCGTACGCGCCCCGTGACGCCCGGGCCCAGATCGCCTCCGGCGCGGGAGGCCGCTTTGCTTTGGCAGGAGCGAAGTGCGAGCGACAACTCCCCGCCCGCTACGGCCCCGCGCCGGAGGTCCCCGTCGAACAGCGCGGCAGCGGCACCTGCACACGCCACGTCCGCAACTTCGCCTCGGCGGACGCCTTCGACTGCGACAAGCTCATCGCGGTCGAGGTGATCACACCCGGCGGCAACTGGTCGTCGTACCCGCCGCACAAGCACGACGAGCACCGGCCCGGCGAGGAGGCCGAGCTGGAGGAGATCTACTACTTCGAGATCGACGGCCCGAACGGTTTCGGCTATCAGCGCGTATTCCCCTCGCGTGAGGGCGGATCCGACGTCCTCACGGAGGTCCGCTCCGGCGACGCCGTCCTCGTCCCCGACGGATGGCACGGCCCGTCCATCGCCCAGCCCGGCCACGACATGTACTACCTGAATGTCATGGCCGGTCCCGGCGAGACGCGGGAGTGGCGGATCTGCTTCCACCCGGACCACACGGAGGGTTACCGATGACGACCCGGCTGACCGTCGCGCAAGCGCTGGTCCGTTTCCTCACCGCCCAGTACACCGAACGCGACGGCGTACGGCAGCGGCTCATCGGCGCCACCTGGGGCATCTTCGGCCACGGCAACGTCGCCGGCATCGGCCAGGCGCTCGTGGAGCACACCGACGCGATGCCGTACCACCAGGGCCGCAACGAACAGGCCATGGTGCACGCGGCGGTCGGTTACGCGCGCCAGTCCAACCGCCTGTCCACGCACGCGGTGACGACCTCCATCGGCCCGGGCGCCACCAACCTCGTCACCGGCGCGGCCCTGGCGACCATCAACCACCTGCCGGTGCTGCTCCTGCCCGGCGACATCTTCGCCACCCGCCCCGCCGACCCGGTCCTCCAGCAGCTCGAGGTGCCGTACGCGGGCGACGTGTCGGTCAACGACTGCCTGCGCCCGGTGTCGAGGTTCTTCGACCGGATCACCCGGCCGGAGGCCCTGATCCCCTCGGCGCTGAACGCGATGCGCGTGCTCACCGACCCCGTCGAGACCGGCGCCGTCACCCTCGCCCTGCCCCAGGACGTGCAGGCGGAGGCGTACGACTGGCCCGACGACTTCTTCGCCGAGCGCACCTGGACCGTACGGCGTCCCGGCGCCGACCCGGCGGAACTCGCCGAGGCGGTACGGCTCATCCGCGCGGCGAAGAGGCCCCTGGTCGTCGCCGGCGGCGGCGTCCACCACAGCCGCGCCGAGGAGGCGCTCGCCGAGTTCGCCGAGACCACCGGCATCCCGGTCGCCTCCACCCAGGCCGGCAAGGGCTCCCTGCGCCACGACCATCCCCAGGACGTCGGCGGCATCGGCCACACCGGCACGGCCACCGCGGACGAACTCGCCCGCACCGCCGACCTGGTGATCGGCGTCGGCACCCGTTACACCGACTTCACCACCGCCTCCGGCACCCTCTTCACCGGCGAGGACGTCCGGTTCCTCAACCTCAACATCGCCTCCTTCGACGGCCACAAGCTCGCCGGGCAGCCCCTGATCGCGGACGCCCGCACCGGCCTGGAGGAGCTGACCGAGCGGCTGGAGATGCACGGCCACCGGGTCGCGCCGCTGTACGCCACCGAGTACACCGAGGACAAGGAGCGCTGGGAACAGCGCGTCGACGCCTGCTACGAGGTGGACGAGCCGGACACCCGCCCGACCCAGCCGCAGGTCCTCGGCGTGCTGGACGCCCTGGTCGACGAGTCGGACATCCTCATCAACGCCGCCGGCTCCCTCCCCGGCGACCTGCACAAACTGTGGCGGACCCGCTCGTACGACCAGTACCACCTGGAGTACGGCTACTCCTGCATGGGCTACGAGATCCCGGCCGCGATCGGCGTCAAGATGGCCGCTCCCGACCGGCCCGTATGGGCGCTGGTCGGCGACGGCACGTACCTGATGATGCCGACCGAGATCGTGACGGCCGTGCAGGAGGGCGTCGCGATCAAGGTCCTGATCATCCAGAACCACGGCTACGCGTCCATCGGCGGACTGTCCGAGTCGGTCGGCGGCGAGCGGTTCGGCACCGCCTACCGCTTCCCGTCCGAGGACGGCACGTACACGGGGCCGCCGCTGCCGGTGGACCTCGCCGCCAACGCGGCCAGCCTCGGCATGCGCGTCCTGCGCGCGAAGTCCGTACGGGACCTGCGGGAGGCGCTCGCCGAGGCCCGGGCCGCCGACACTCCCACATGTGTCTATGTGGAGACCCAAACGGCAGACACAGTGTCGGGCGCGCCTCCCGCCCAGGCCTGGTGGGATGTACCCGTGGCCGAGACCGCGACACGGCCGTCCGCGGTCAAGGCACGTGAGCTGTACGAACGGCACGTCTCCACCCGACGCCGCCATCTGTGAAGGAGTTCCCGGCCATGACGAAGATCGTCAACCACTGGATCGGCGGCAAGACCGTCGAAGGCGCCTCGGGCACGCACGGGCCGGTGACCGATCCGGCGACCGGCGAGGTGACGACGAAGGTCGCGTTCGCCTCGGTCGACGAGGTGGACGCGGCGGTCGCCGCCGCCAAGCAGGCCTTCGCCACCTGGGGCCAGTCCTCGCTGGCCCAGCGGACCTCGATCCTCTTCAGGTTCCGGGCGCTGCTCGACGCGCACCGCGACGAGATCGCCGAGCTGATCACCGCCGAGCACGGCAAGGTGCACTCCGACGCGCTCGGCGAGGTGGCGCGCGGCCTGGAGATCGTCGACCTGGCCTGCGGTATCAGCGTCCAGCTGAAGGGCGAGCTGTCCACGCAGGTCGCGAGCCGCGTCGACGTCTCCTCGATCCGCCAGCCGCTGGGCGTCGTCGCCGGCATCACGCCGTTCAACTTCCCGGCGATGGTGCCGATGTGGATGTTCCCCCTCGCCATCGCGTGCGGCAACACGTTCGTGCTGAAGCCGTCCGAGAAGGACCCGTCGGCGTCGGTCAGGCTCGCCGAGCTGCTCCACGAGGCCGGCCTGCCGGACGGTGTCTTCAACGTCGTCCACGGCGACAAGGTGGCCGTCGACCGCCTGCTGGAGCACCCCGACGTCAAGGCGGTCTCCTTCGTCGGCTCGACCCCGATCGCCCGCTACATCCACACCACCGCCTCCGCCAACGGCAAGCGCGTCCAGGCGCTCGGCGGCGCCAAGAACCACATGCTGGTCCTCCCGGACGCCGACCTCGACGCCGCGGCCGACGCCGCCGTGTCCGCCGCCTACGGCTCGGCCGGCGAGCGCTGCATGGCCATCTCGGCGGTGGTCGCGGTCGGCGCGATCGGCGACGAGCTGGTGCAGAAGATCCGCGAGCGCGCCGAGAAGATCAAGATCGGTCCCGGCAACGACCCCACCTCCGAGATGGGCCCGCTGATCACCAAGGTCCACCGCGACAAGGTGGCCACCTACGTCGAGGGCGCGGCGGCCGAGGGCGCCGAGGTGGTCCTCGACGGCACCGGCTACACCGTCGACGGCTTCGAGAACGGCCACTGGATCGGCATCTCGCTGCTCGACAAGATGCCCACGTCCGCGAAGGCCTACCAGGACGAGATCTTCGGCCCGGTCCTGTGCGTGCTGCGCACGGAGACCTACGAGGAGGCCCTGGACATCGTCAACGCCTCGCCGTTCGGCAACGGCACCGCGATCTTCACCCGGGACGGCGGCGCGGCCCGCCGCTTCCAGCTGGAGGTCGAGGCCGGCATGGTCGGCGTGAACGTCCCGATCCCGGTCCCCGTGGGCTACCACTCCTTCGGCGGCTGGAAGGACTCGCTCTTCGGCGACCACCACATCTACGGCAACGACGGCACGCACTTCTACACCCGGGGCAAGGTCGTCACCACCCGCTGGCCGGACCCGGCCGACGCCCCGGCCGGCGTGGACCTGGGCTTCCCGCGCAACCACTGAGGTCCTCAGGGGCGCGGGGAACTGCGCGAACAACCACAGCGAACCCCGCACCCGGCCGATCACCACACCGCCCGAGCTCGAAGCCGTACACCACCCGCAGTACGCCGAAACTCCGTGTACACCCCTGGAAGGCCTTGCACTTCGGTCTTCGGTCGACAACTCATCGACAGGTTGACCCCGTACCGTTGACGCATGGATCTTCGACTGCCCGGACTGAACGGGCTGCTTCGGAGGCCCCGGAGGCTCCTCGCCGCCGGGGCCGCCGTCGTCGTGCTCGCGGGCGCGGGGACGTGGACGGCCGTCGCGTCCGACGAGGTGCCCCCGGTCGACCGCTCCGACCGGGTCCTGGACACGGGGAACGGGGTG
Source organism: Streptomyces sp. DH10 (assembly GCF_029813805.1). Classification (NCBI taxonomy): domain Bacteria; kingdom Bacillati; phylum Actinomycetota; class Actinomycetes; order Kitasatosporales; family Streptomycetaceae; genus Streptomyces; species Streptomyces sp. DH10. The sequence goes on along the minus strand of NZ_JARVKU010000029.1, from coordinate 12,907 downwards.
CGTATCGACACCTCGTTCTTCACCTCCGGCGGTGACGGCCGACGTCCCGCCGTGCTGCTCGGCCACGGCTTCGGCGGCAGCAAGAACGACGTACGGCAGCAGGCCGAGGATCTCGCCAGAGACGGCTACGCGGTGCTGACCTGGTCGGCGCGCGGCTTCGGCAAGTCCAACGGGAAGATCGGGCTGAACGACCCCGAGGGCGAGGTCGCCGACGCCTCCAAGCTCATCGACTGGCTCGCGAAGCAGCCCCAGGTCGAACTCGACAAGCCCGGCGACCCCCGCGTGGGCATGGCCGGCGCCTCCTACGGCGGCGCCATCGCGCTGCTGACGGCGGGACACGACGCCCGGGTGGACGCCATCGCCCCGGCCATCACGTACTGGAACCTCGCCGACGCGCTGTTCCCGAACGGCGTGTTCAAGAAGCTGTGGGCCGGCATCTTCGTCAACTCCGGCGGCGGCTGCGAGCGGTTCGAGCCCGCGCTGTGCCGGATGTACGAGCGGGTCGCCGAGTCGGGCGAGCCGGACGCCGAAGCCCGCAAGATGCTCGACGAGCGTTCGCCCTCCGCGGTCGGCAAGAACATCAAGGTGCCGACGCTGCTGATGCAGGGCCAGTCCGACTCCCTCTTCCCGCTCGGCCAGGCGGACCAGGCCGCGAAGGCGATCCGCGCGGGCGGCGCCCCCGTCGACGTCGACTGGATCTCGGGCGGCCACGACGGCGGCGACATGGAGACGAGCCGCGTCCAGGACCGAGTGCACAGCTGGTTCGACCGCTACCTGAAGGACGACAAGGGGGTCGACACCGGCCCCGCCTTCCGCGTCACCCGCACCCTCGGCCTCGGCTCCGGCGACGGCGAACCCCGCCTGACCGGCGTGACCTCGGACCGCTACCCCGGACTGGAGAGCAAGCAGCGCTCCATCGCCCTGGCCGGCCGCGAGCAGAGCTTCGACAACCCGCCCGGCGCCAGCCCGCCCGGCGTCTCAGCCCTGCCCGGCCTCGGCGGCGCCGGCGGCCTCAGCCAGCTCTCCTCGCTCGGCGTCGGGGTCTCCCTCGACTTCCCCGGCCAGTTCGCCGCGTTCGAGTCGGCCCCGTTCCGGGACGACGTCCAGATCACCGGCTCCCCGACGGCCACGGTCCACGTGAAGTCCACCAGCGACGACGCCGTGCTCTTCGCCAAGGTCTACGACGTCGGCCCGGGCCGCACCCAGCCGGTGCTGCCCTCCCAGCTGGTCACGCCCATCAGGGTCGAGGGCGCCAAGGCCGGCAAGGACGTCACCATCACCTTCCCGGCGATCGACCACGAGATCGACGACGGCCACCGGCTGCGCCTGGTCCTCGCCTCGACGGACCTCGGCTACGCCTCCCCGGCGACCCCGGCCACGTACAGCGTCTCCCTCAAGGGCGACTTGAAGGTCCCGTCGGCGCTCGGCGAGAGCAACGCGCAGGGCCCGCTGCCCGCCTGGGTGTGGTGGATGCCGCTCGCCGGCGCCGTGATCGCCCTGGCGCTGATCATCACGGGACGCCGCCGCACGGCCGCACCCGCCCCGCCGGACCCCGAACTCGCCGACGTGCCCCTCCAGATCACGGACCTGACCAAGCGGTACGCCAAGTCCTCCGACCGGTACGCCGTCAAGGACCTGTCCTTCCGCGTGGAGAAGGGCCAGGTGCTCGGCCTGCTCGGCCCGAACGGCGCCGGCAAGACCACGACCCTGCGCATGCTGATGGGCCTGATCAAGCCGGACGGCGGCGAGATCCGCGTCTTCGGCCACGCCATCAGCCCGGGCGCCCCGGTCCTGTCCCGGGTCGGCGCCTTCGTCGAGGGCGCGGGCTTCCTGCCGCACCTGTCCGGCCGGGAGAACCTGGAGCTGTACTGGCGCGCCACCGGCCGCCCGGCCGAGGACGCGCACATGGAGGAGGCCCTGGAGATCGCGGGCCTCGGCGACGCGCTCGCCCGCGCGGTGCGCACCTACTCCCAGGGCATGCGCCAGCGCCTGGCCATCGCCCAGGCCATGCTCGGCATGCCGGACCTGCTCATCCTCGACGAACCGACCAACGGCCTCGACCCGCCCCAGATCCGCGAGATGCGCGAGGTGATGATCCGCTACGCGGCGGCCGGGCGCACGGTCATCGTCTCCAGCCACCTCCTCGCGGAGGTCGAGCAGACCTGCACGCACCTGGTCGTGATGGACCACGGGCAGCTCGTCCAGGCGGGCCCGGTCGAGGACATCGTCGGCTCGGGCGACACGCTCCTGGTGGGCACGGCCACACCCGTGGACGAGCCCGTCGTCGAGAAGGTCGCCGCGCTGCCGGGCGTCGCCTCGGCCGTCCCCGTCGACGAGGGCCTCCTGGTCCAGCTCGACGCCGACGGCACCCCGCAGCGCCTGGTCGCCGAACTCGTACGGCTGGACGTGCCCGTGCGGTCGGTCGGCCCGCACCGCCGCCTGGAGGACGCCTTCCTCACTCTGATCGGAGCCGAAGCATGAGCAAGCTCGCCGACCGGGCCGAGCCCGTCGAGGTCGCCGAGGGCTACCGCGCGGGCCGCACCCTGCCGTTCCGCGTCGAGCTGGTCCGGCAGCTGAAGCGGCGCCGCACGATGGTCATGGGCGGTGTCCTGTTCGCCCTGCCGATCATCCTGCTCATCGCCTTCCAGGTCGGCGGCGACCCGGGCGGCAACAACAACCGCGTCAACCTGATGGACACGGCGACGGCCTCCGGAGCGAACTTCGCCGCCGTCAACCTCTTCTCCGCCGCAGGCTTCCTCCTCGTCATCCCGGTCGCCCTGTTCTGCGGCGACACGGTCGCCTCGGAGGCGAGCTGGTCGTCCCTGCGCTACCTGCTCGCGGCCCCCGTACCGCGGGCCCGGCTGCTGTGGTCCAAGCTCGCCGTCGGACTCAGCCTGAGCCTGGCCGCGCTGGTCCTGCTCCCGATCGTCGCCCTCGCCGTCGGCACGGCCGCCTACGGCTGGGGCCCGCTCGAGCTGCCCACCGGCGGCACCCTGCCCACCGGCACCGCCGCCGTGCGCATTCTGATCGTCGTCGCCTACATCATGGTGTCCCAACTGGTCACCGCGGCCCTCGCGTTCTGGCTGTCGACCCGGACGGACGCACCGCTCGGCGCGGTCGGCGGAGCGGTGTTCCTGACCATCATCGGCAGCGTCCTCGACGAGGTGACGGCCCTCGGCGACTGGCGGCACTTCCTGCCCGCGCACTGGCAGTACGCCTGGCTCGACGCCGTCCAGCCGCAGTTGCAGTGGACGGACATGATCCAGGGCACGTCGATTTCCGTAACGTACGCGCTCGTGCTGTTCGCCCTGGCCTTCCGCGGTTTCGCCCGCAAGGACGTCGTCTCCTAGGTCAACGGAAGATCACCCACCGGTCTCGAAGGCCGGTCCCCGTGGCCGCTTCGAGACGCTTCCGCAACCCCCCGTACCGCACGTTCCGGCCCCCCGCGCCGTCACAGTCGCAAGAAGGCGACGCCGACGGACCAAGGGGGCACGGACGATGAAGCCGTACGGGCGGTACCGGACACGCAGGCTGCTGCTGGCGCTCACGGCGGCGGGCGGGCTGCTGCTCACCGCGTGCAGCGGGGGAGACGACGGCAGCGAGGGCAGCAAGTCCGCCGACCGCGACATCTCGGGCCTGCCCGCGCCCACCCAGAGCCAGGGCACCAGCGAGCAGGACGATCGCCGAGAAGATCCCGACCACCTCTCCACGTTCGCCCTCGACGTCGACACCGCCTCCTACGACTACGCCCGCCGCGCCCTGGCCGACGGCAGGCTCCCCGACCCCTCGACGGTCCGCCCCGAGGAGTTCGTCAACAGCTTCCGTCAGGACTACGAACGCCCCGACGGCGACGGCTTCTCGGTCACCGTCGACGGCGCCCGCACCGCCGACGAGGACTGGTCCCTGGTCCGCGTGGGCCTGGCCACCCGCACCACGGAACGCACCGGCGAACGCCCGCCCGCCGCCCTCACCTTCGTCATCGACGTCTCGGGCTCCATGGCCGAAGCGGGCCGCCTGGACCTCGCCCAGGAGTCCCTGTCCGTGATGACGGACCGGCTGCGCGACGACGACTCGGTCGCGATCGTCGCCTTCAGCGACGAGGCCGAGACCGTGCTCCCCATGACCCGCCTCGACGGCAACCGCGACGAGATCCACGACGTCATCTCCGAGCTGGACATCCGCGACTCCACCAACCTCGGCGCGGGCGTCGAGACCGGCTACGAGACGGCCGTCGAGGGCCTGCGCGAGGGCGCGACCAACCGGGTCGTCCTCGTCTCCGACGCCCTCGCCAACACCGGCGACACCGACGCCGACACGATCCTGGAGCGGATCTCCGGCGAGCGCCGCGAGCACGGCATCACCCTCTTCGGCGTCGGCGTCGGCAGCGACTACGGCGACGCCCTGATGGAACGCCTCGCCGACAAGGGCGACGGCCACACCGTCTACGTGTCCGACGAGGACGAGGCCCGCAAGGTGTTCTGCGAGGAACTCCCGCGCAACATCGACCTCACCGCCCGCGACGCCAAGGCCCAGGTCGCCTTCGACCCCGAGACCGTCGAGGAGTTCCGCCTGGTCGGCTACGACAACCGCCGCGTAGCCGACGAGGACTTCCGCGACGACCGCGTCGACGGCGGCGAGGTCGGCCCCGGCCACACCGTCACCGCCCTGTACGCCGTCCGCACCGAGCCCGGCGCCGAGGGCCACCTCGCCACCGCCACCGTCCGCTGGCTCGACCCCGACACCCGCGCCCCGCACGAGAAGACCGGCGACCTGGAGACCGACGCCCTCGACGACTCCGTCCGGAGCGCGAACCGCTCCTTCCAGGTCACCGCGACGGCCGCCTACTTCGCCGACGCCCTGCGCCATGACGACCCCTTGCTGCCGGGCGCCCCCAGGCTCGAAGAACTCGCCGGGCACGCCGACGACTTGGCGGACCGCACGCAGGACACGGAAATACACCGCCTCGCGGAGGCGATCGACACGGCGAGGCGCCTGAAGCGCACCGACCGAGAATGAACGTTCATATTGTTGGGCGATTTTCAGAACTCATGGGAATGCAGAGCTCGGTATCGAGCACTTCAGAGGAAATTCGCCAGGGTACGCCACCCCTTCCGCGTAATTGAGAAATCCATCATCATGAACGGGCCGGGCCTGACCAGCCTGGGTGGCACGGGGGGAAACGCCGTTTCCAATGGATCCGGAGGGACCTCATGCGAACCATCGGGAGGCAGGCCACGGAGTGGCTCGCCGCCGCCGCGACCGATCCGCGCGACTGCAAACGGCAGTGGCACGAAGAAAGCGGCGTCGCAGTGCTGGACTGCGGACGGTTCTGGGATGTGCTGAGTGTGCCGGAGGAATTGGGTGCACTGGCCCTGAGTGCCCTCTTACGCATCCCGCAGGCGCCCGGCCCCGTACTGGCGGACGTAGTCGCCCGCAGAGTGGGCTTCTTCCTGCCACCGGATCCCGCAGGCCGCTGGGTCGGCACGGATGTCCGATACCTGGGCCATGGCGCATGGGTCGCGGTACCCGCGCCGCACCGGGCCTCAGGGCGTCTCCGCTGGCTGGTTCCTCCCGACGGTGCGGGAACGCTGTTTGTTCCCACAGCCGTGGAAGCGGCTCTCCAGCAGGCCCTGGGCACCCTCGCGGCGCGGGCCGCCCCGCGGCGGCGGTGTCCGGTGTGTGGAACACGGACCGTTGGAACCCGTCTTCGTAGTGGTGGCCGGTCCAGATGACAACCACGGGTCCGGTCGCCGCCACCGACGCCGCACAGTGGAGGCGACGGCGCCGGGATGCGGCCCACCTTCGGCGTGGGGGCACCAAGTCGGCAGGGCGTCCCTGGGGCAGGCAGACGGCGGATTCCCACCAGCATTGCGGGGATTACACTATGCGTGTGGCGCTGGTTGGTCCCGCGTTCGCGGCGGAGGCTTCTTGAGAGCGCAATTCACGTTTCGGTCAATGCCCGTGTGCAGTCGGGTGGTACGGCCCCCCGGGGCATGACCCGCATCGGAGAAAGAACGTTTTCCTCGTTCGCGGACACGGTTTATCGGACAAGTAATGTGCCCCCGCCGTGGGCCTACCGTGCACAAGCTCGTCAGGGTACGAGTCTGAGGAGCCTGTTGGGTGAACCGGTTCCGATGTTGCTCAGGGCTCCGGTCGTGGCCCCGTTGACGAGCGCGCCGCGCACGGTCGCCGGACTGGCGGTGGGGTGCGAGGTGAGGTAGACGGCCGCGGCTCCCGCGACATGGGGGGCCGCCATCGAGGTGCCGGAGAGCGTGGCCGACGCGGTGTCGCTGGTGTGCCAGCCGGCGGTGATCGACGAGCCGGGGGCGAACATGTCGAGCATGAAGCCGTAGTTGGAGAAACTGGACCTTTCGTCAATCCAGGTGCTGGCTCCCACGGTGAGGGCAGGGCCCACCCGGGCAGGTGAGTAGTAGGCGGCATTCGCGTTGGAGTTGCCGGCGGCCACCGCATAGGTGACACCGGAGGCGATGGAGTTCCTCACCGCGGTGTCCAGCGCCGCGCTGGCGCCGGCGCCCAGCGACATGTTGGCGACCGCGGGCCCGACGCGGCGCGAGGTGACCCAGTCGACGCCCGCGACGACGTTGGCGAGGGTGCCGGCCCCAGTGTTGTTCAGCACCCGAACCGACACGATCCTGGTGCGTTTGGCCACGCCGTACGTTCTGCCGGCGACCGTGGTGGCGACGTGCGTTCCGTGACCGTTGCCGTCGGATGCGTTGGCATCACGGTCGACAAAGTCATAGCCGTGTCTGGCGCGCCCGGCGATCTCCGTGTGAGTGATGCGCACTCCGGTGTCGATCACGTACACGGTCGCGGAACCGCCCGCCGTATCCGGATAGGTGTACGTCAGGTTGCGCTGAGGGCGGACCTGGTCGATCCGGTCCAGGTTCCACGGCGGGTTGATCTGGGTTGCGTCGAGGTGGACCTTCTTGTCCTGTTCGACGAACTCGACGGCCGGGTCCTCCGCCAGACTCCTCGCTCCGGAGGCGCCGATACGGATCGCGTAGCCATTGAGCGCGGCGTCGTATGTCTGCTCCACCGTGGCGCCGTACTTGGACGCGAAGTGTTCTCCTTCCGCCGATTTCGCCCTGAACCCGGCGGCCTCCTTCAGGACGACGATGTAGCTGCCGTCGATGGAGTCGGCGGAACCCTCGTCCAGAATCCTTCCGGTGGCCGCATCGGCATGGGCGGGCAGGGCGGTACCGCACCCGATCGCGGCGGTCGCGGCCGTCGCGACGATCGCCGCGACGATCCGCCGACGGGCGGTGAACTTCTCTCGCATCCTGAAGAACCTTCCTCGGGGGACCTATGACGCCGCTCGCTAAAGCTGCTGATCATATGATGACCAGACGGTTCATCACGGAACTGCACCGTCAGCACTTTTCACCCTGAATGCGCACCAAAATCCACGTACCGGTGAATTCTCCGCGTGTATGCAGACGACACGCATCAGGGCGCGGACGGTGCCCGTTGTCCCCTTCCGGGGCGCCGCCTCAAGTGGTGGCAGCAGCGGCACAAGGTCCAGACGGTCACGAGGTGACGGCGGCGTAGGCGGCCGAAATCGACGCAGTGTAACGGAAGCTGACGCTCCCGTAAGGCGGACGCTGGGGCGCGAACCACGGTCCCCCCGAGTGGCGGATGGGGTCATCAGATGGAAGCGCGCCGTGTTGCGGGCATCGTGCGAAGCATGGTCACATCTACCCCGAATGGCGCTTAAGAGAGATTTGGGCGCCGCGATTGAAAGGCCGGCCGCCCAAAGGGCGGTCGGCACGATTGACACCCTGGAGAACCAATGCCTCATCGCATGCTCCGTTCGGCGGCCACCGTGTTGCTGGCCTCCGCACCGATCGTCGCCGCCGCGCCCGCGCAGGCCGCTGCCCAGCAGAACTTCCCCTGCGGCGTCAACCTCAGCACGGTGAGCAGCCAGCTGACCACCACGGTCAGCATCGGCGTCACCTGTGACCAGGAGCGGACTGTGAGTGTGCACATCACCGATGGCGACGGCAGTGTGCGTTTGAGCGCCCAGAAGACCGTTGAGGCCGGTGTCGAAGGGACCTTCACCGCCACCTTGCCCAGAACGACCGGGGTCTGCGCCACGCTGGAGACCGACGGTGCGAGCACCCAGATCGGCGACTGCTGACGGCACTCCCTCGCCGGCAGCAGTCTGATGGATACGGTCGCCGCCCATTCCGTGATCCGCAGGGTCCGGATGGACGGCGGCCACCGCCGGCACATCGCCGGTCATGCCCCGGCATCGGTACGGACCTGGAAGCGGAGCCGAACTCGGCACGTGTCACAAGGCCATCACCGCCGAAGTCGCCCCTCCTGCAGTGGCCGCAGCGTCTGCGGCGCCCCGGCCCCGCTCTGCAGTTGAGCTCAAGACCTCGCACGTGGCCCGCGAGCAGATGGATGCCCGGCGTCGTCTCGGTCGGGGGCTCGCTCAGCACCCTGTGGACTTGGCGCCGTGCTGTATGAGTAGGGCTCTCGGCCTGAAGAGCACCCGAAGAGCACCAGTGTGACGACGCGGCACCGTCTCCGCTGCCGTACACGTCCGCCGGCACCCTCTCGACCGGCCCCTCCTCCTCCCGCGCCGGGCAGGCGGTTGCGGATTTGTTGGCGGCGCGTCCGCGAACGCTGAGAAGCACCGTGGAGCGGCCCGTTCTCCCGGTCGGATCGTGCTTCTCCCAGCCGGCATGGCCGGTGCTCTCGCGGTCCAACGCGGACTCCAGCACTCGCTTGGTGCAGGCCACTGTTCGTCCTTCCGGCTGCGATCTTCTCCTCGTCGCGCTCGGTGACCCTGCGGGACGGGGCCTGCACGCTCCAGCCGATGCGGTGCAGCAGCAGATCCAGCCCGCCCATGACGCGCTCGACGCCGAACCGGTGGCGCACGACGTCGACGATCCTCGCCAGAATCCAGCACCGGCCGCCCGCCGACGACGGACGGGCTGACAGCCAACGCCGTTCCTGGCAGACACAGTTCACTCGCACCGAGCTTGCTGCGGGCACCGCAGGGCCACGACCGTCGGGATACCTCATCCCGCCGCACAGCGCAGCCCACGCAAGCCATCGCGGCCCCACATGACCCGTGTCCTCGAAGATCTCCAGTGGCCTTCGTGCAGGCCGCGGAGAGCCGTTGCTGGGCACGCGAAGGAATCGACAGCTACAGCGCTGCTCCCGCCGCCCAAAGCGTCTGCCGGTCCACGGAGACGCAAGACGGACGTGCTCGAGCCATCTCTGCGCGGCTGGTGAGGCCCTGGCCACCGAGCAGGTCATCCAGCTCTGAAGCCATCGGCAACGCGAGGCGCTGCGCGTGCTGTTGTCCACGCCGGAATGACCTCCTTGCCGAACTGCGCCGTCTGGGCCGACCGCAGCGGATCACGCGCTGTGCCGGCCTCCGCCACCCCGCCGCCGTCGGGCGGACACCGCATGACTACCCGCTCTGCGTTCTACTGCCCAGCGCATCCGGCACCTCCAGGCCCAGGCGACGGGTTGAGAACGAACCTCCTCCACTCAGCCGGAACTGACTGCCTTGCTGACGGGGGGATTTGGCCTTGTCGGAGCACCACGGACACCCGGCCTCGCCGACGGCGATTCGGTGCAGCTCGAGGCACCTCGGGCCGATGCCGGGAACACGGCCGAAGGCCTCCCCATCGAGCGTGCATTCGGTCGGTGGTTCGAAATGAAACGGTGATTCAACTCTGTTGCGCAACCGGTGTGTCGTTACTCCGTCGCTCCATGGATAAGGCATGACCTGGGTATCTCGCACTTCATATTACCTGCCCCCGGAGGGCCATGTGGATGAAGTTCCGGAGCCACAGGCCTTCCAAGTGGTGCCCGCTTCCGCGTTGAGGCAATATCTGTTTCGTTCTTCCAACCGGGAAGAGACAGAACGGAGATATCAAATGCGCAAGACCATGAAGCGGGGTGCTGCGGGGACCCTCGCGGCGGTGGCCCTCCTCGCGGGTTCCGCCTCTGCTGCCAGCGCCGTCGAGGACGTGCCGGTGAGCGACGAGCCGGGCATCGTCATTGTCAACGAGAACAACAACGACAATGACAACACGAACACCAACGACAACGACGCCACCGCCAGCGCTGTCATCACCCTGGAGGCCCCCCTGCCGGCTCCGGCTCCGGCGGCTGCGGCTGCGGCCCCGGCGGCCGCCGCTCCCCAGCAGGCCGTCGCGCCCACCCTCCTGGGCGTCCTCGGCCTCTGATATGGCTGAGCCCTAGGGGGCCGGCTTGCGATCGTTCGATTCCAGGTCAGGCGGTCACCCGATTCTCTTGGGGGTCCTGACCCGACCTGGAAGCGTCTTTCCCTGGCGGGCGGATGAGGGGACAACCTCATCCGCCGAGGGAGAGGCGCTCCACTTGAGCGGCCGCAACTACGGCGAATGCGCGGCATCGAGCCGCGCATTTCGCTGCTCGGCGGTTTCCGGGGTAGTGACGGGGTGGGCTGAACTGGCCGACCGCCTATGGCGGTCGGCCCTTTTGGTACCCAGGAGGGCAGGTACAGGATCTGAGTCGGAGCAACAGGTTCGTGACCTCGCCCACTGGGGGCGATGTTGTGCGCGGCCCGGCTGTCAGGTGTGGGACCTTCCCGCCGGGGTCCGCTGCTGATCGGTTTACCTCTCTGGCTCGTCGGTCATTGCTCCTTGGGCGGCCGACTAGATGTGGTCTGCGCACTCGGTAATCACCATCACCTGTAGTACAGGGCCATATGGATGAACTTCGTGCCCTTGGGTGATTCCAAGTTGTGTGACCTTCGGTGTCGCGGCAGTATCGGTTCCGTTCTTCCAGTGGGGAAGAATCAGAATGGAGATTCAAATGCGCAAGAGCATGAAGCTGGGCGCTGCGTCGGCCCTCGCCGCGGTGGCCCTTCTCGCGGGTTCCGCCTCGGCTGCCAGCGCCTCCTGCTGGGACGGGGACAACGACGACAGCGTTGACAACATCATCATCGTCAACGAGAACAACAACTCCAACTCCAACTCCAACACCAACACCAACACGGCCACGGCCACGGTCGAGGTCACGCTCTGAACGGCCTGAGTCCTTCTGGGCCCTGGCGGCTTTGATCGTTCGGCTGCAGGTCGGCGCGGTCAGAGCCTTTGCCGTCGATCCCTTTGGGATTAGGGCCCGACTGAAAGCGTCTTTCCCTACGGGCGGATGAAGTGGCATCCTGATCCGCCGCGAGGGAGAGACGCTTTCCGTTTCGCAGCTATTGATCAACGTGACGTCACGTCACCGGTGATATGACAGTCGCTGATGAGCCGGCGCCATGTCGGCTGCGGCCATCCATTCCGATGGCCGCTCTTTCTTTTCCGTGGCCGGTGGGCTCGGCTAACGGGTTCGAACTTAGGCGTCGTTTCAGTTGGTGAGTCGGCGGTAGGCGATGAGGGCTGCGGCTATGCCGACGAAGGCCAGGAAGTGCTCGGCCTTGCGTTCGTAGCGGCGGTGCAGGCGGCGGCATCCGGCCAGCCAGGACACCGTGCGTTCGACGACCCAGCGGTGTCGGCCGAGCCGTGTGGTTATGCGCGCTGGGTGGCGCAGATGGTGAAGCCGTCCCGAGTATCGTCTGATCAGTGCAATTCGCATCAGTCGCCGTACAGGGCCGTTCGGATTAAATTCAATGACTGCTCGCCCGGAAGAGTGTCACCTACTTGATGGGGGGTTTCCTGCCGATGCAGTATCAGTTACACCCAGAGAGGTGCGAGTAGCATCCAGCCTCGGAGGGGATATGACTGATACGATTATCTTGCCGCGTTGTCCGGTGACAGGTAAAGCGTCGTTCCGTACCGAATCCGAGGCGAGGCTCTGGCTGATCAAGCAGCCGTTGTTGGAGAAAATCCCCGACCGCATCTACCGGTGCTCGGACTGTCGATACTGGCACTTCACCGGTTCTCATTACTGGACCAGCCGGAAGATCCAGCGGAGGCGGAACTACGGGAGGCGAGAAGCCATCCCAGGTCGCAGCCGCAAGAAGAGAAGGAATCGCTGACGCGATGTGTGTGATCTGATGCACGCGATCCCGCGCGATTCCGGCCTGTGGTTTCCCCTTTTCTTCGAACAGGAAGACGACTAGATTGCGAAAGAACCTGAGTAGGGGAATGGTCGTGGCTGCCGCCGCGACGAGCATCCTGCCCCTGTACGGCATCACGGCGTTCGCGGACTCGCACGCCGACATGTCCGTCAGCGTCTCTGACAAGTCCAGCGACATGAGTGCCGCGACCGCCACGCCCGTCGGGAGCTCCTTCACCAGCGGCCCGAACCCGCGCGGATCGTCAGCCATTCCGCACGTCGCTGCCCAGAGCGAGGACCGCGGGCCCGGGGGCCTTGACGACAGCACCGATCGCGTCGATGTCGATGTGCCCGGTTCCGTCAGTGACAGTGGGTACGGCGACAGTGCCCCCAGTAGCGCCCCCAGTAGTGACAGCGGGTACGGCGACGAGGTCGGGGCCGAGGCCGACAGTGGTGAGGCCACCGGCTCCGGTGAGGCCGCCGACAGTGGTGAGGCCACTGGCTCCGGTGAGGCCGCCGACAGTGGTGAGGCCACTGGCTCCGGTGAGGCCGCCGACAGTGGTGAGGCCACTGGCTCCGGTGAGGCCGCCGACAGTGGTGAGGCCACCGGCAGTGAGGTCACCAGCTCCGGTCGGGACGGTGGCTACGGCGAGAATGCGGGCAGTGATGAGGATGCCGGCTCGGGTCATGACGATAGCTACGGTGAGGACGCCGACTCGGGTAACGACAGCGGTTACGGCAAGGACGGCGGTTACGGCAAGGACGGCGGTTACGGCAAGGACGGCGGTTACGGCAAGGACGGCGGTTACGGCAAGGACGGCGGTTACGGCAAGGACGGCGGTTACGGCAAGGACGGCGGTTACGGCAAGGACGG
>NZ_JARVKU010000028.1:0-98281 GCF_029813805.1 Streptomyces sp. DH10 | reverse complement strand
GGAGGCAGCCGCCCGTCCTCATTCTCGCGAGTCCGCCAAGGCTCCGCCCGGACGCCACGGCGTGGTTTCTGCACGCCGTGTCGGCCGAGATTGCGCACGATCTTCACGCATGCGCTCAACCGAGCGTGCGCATGAGCCTCACGTGTGCGCCCAGCCGAGCGTGCGCATGATGTCGGACACACGCATGTACACCCCTGGGCTGCCGGCCCGACCGCAGCCGATCCCCCAGGACACGAGGCCGATCAACCGTCCCTGGGCCACCAGCGGCCCCCCACTGTCGCCCTGACAGGCGTCCCGGCCTCCCTTCGCCTCCCCGGCGCACAGCATGCTCCCGGCGTCGTAGACGCCGCCCTCACCTCCCGGATACGCCTCCTCACAGAGAGCGTCGGGGAGCACGCGCACGCGTGCCGCCCGCAGACTGTTCGGGTACTCCCCGGCGCCCGAGACATCACCCCACCCGTACACCGTCGCGGCTTCGCCCACGGCATACGCGGAGTCACCGTCGGCCGCCATGTCGATGACCGAGTCGGCGGGGAGAGGCTCGGCCAGGGTGAGTACGGCGAAATCCCCGACGTTGCTGACACTGTCGTAGGCCGGGTTCACCCAGGTCTCCCGCACCGCGACCTCCCGGCCGCCGCGGTCCGAGAGCAGGTCCGTGCGCCCCGCTATGACCCTGAGGTCGGGTACGCGCTCCGGCGGCCCGCCGAGGACCTCCTCGTCCACACAGTGGGCCGCGGTGAGCACAGTGCTGCGGCCGACCACCACGCCACCGCAGAACTGCCCCGCGCGCGTACCCCCGAACCGGTCACGGCTGGACAGGGCCACCGTCCACGGGCTCTCCGACGCGTCGACGGGGAATCCCCCTATGACGACCCGGTCGGCGGCCACAGGGCCGCTGGGACCCACTGACAGGGCGATTGCCGCGGCAGCCAGGACCAGCGGTCGGGCCAGGGCTCGGGCACGGCGACGACGCATACACCCTCCTCACTCCGTGATGCCGACGAGACACCCAGCGTGATCCACCCCGTGGCGGCCCGCATCCGCGGAGGGGCATGCCGAAGGCCCGGTCCCTCCTGAAGGGGAACCGGGCCTTCGGCGTCGTACGACCGTGACGACTAGTCGAGGTAGTCGCGCAGTACCTGCGAACGGGACGGGTGGCGCAGCTTCGACATGGTCTTGGACTCGATCTGGCGGATCCGCTCACGCGTGACGCCGTAGACCTTGCCGATCTCGTCGAGGGTCTTCGGCTGACCGTCGGTGAGACCGAAGCGCATCGAGACGACGCCCGCCTCGCGCTCGGACAGGGTGTCCAGGACGGAGTGCAGCTGCTCCTGGAGGAGCGTGAAGCTGACCGCGTCGGCCGGGACGACCGCCTCGGAGTCCTCGATGAGGTCACCGAACTCGCTGTCGCCGTCCTCGCCCAGCGGGGTGTGCAGCGAGATGGGCTCACGGCCGTACTTCTGGACCTCGATGACCTTCTCAGGGGTCATGTCGAGCTCCTTGGCCAGCTCCTCCGGGGTGGGCTCGCGGCCCAGGTCCTGGAGCATCTGGCGCTGCACGCGCGCGAGCTTGTTGATGACCTCGACCATGTGCACTGGGATACGGATGGTGCGGGCCTGGTCGGCCATGGCTCGCGTGATCGCCTGACGGATCCACCAGGTGGCGTACGTGGAGAACTTGTAGCCCTTGGTGTAGTCGAACTTCTCGACCGCGCGGATCAGACCGAGGTTGCCTTCCTGGATGAGGTCCAGGAAGAGCATGCCGCGGCCGGTGTAGCGCTTGGCCAGGGAGACCACCAGACGGAGGTTGGCCTCCAGGAGGTGGTTCTTGGCGCGGCGGCCGTCCTCGGCGATGATCTCCAGCTCACGCTTGAGCTTCGGCGCGAGCTTGTCGGCGTTGGCCAGCTTGTCCTCGGCGAACAGACCGGCCTCGATGCGCTTGGCGAGCTCGACCTCCTGCTCGGCGTTGAGCAGCGGGACCTTGCCGATCTGCTTGAGGTAGTCCTTGACCGGGTCGGCGGTGGCACCGGCGGCGGCGACCTGCTGGGCGGGCGCGTCGTCCTCGTCGTCGTCGGACAGCACGAAGCCGGCGTTCTCCGTGCCCTCGGGCTCCTCGCCGGCCTTGCCGGGAGCGGCCTCCTCGAGCACCTCCTCTTCGAGAAGCTCGGCGTCGTCCTTCTTGGCGCTGGTCTTCTTCGCCGCGGTCTTCTTGGCAGGCGCCTTCTTGGCGGCCGCCTTCTTGGCGGTCGTCTTCTTGGCAGCCGCCTTCTTGGCGGGGGCCTCGTCCTCGGCGGCGGGCTCGGCTGCGGGCGCCGCCGGCGTGGCCGTGGCGGTGGCCTTCCTGGTGGTCACCGCCTTGGCCGCGACCGTCTTGGTGGCGGTGCGCTTGGCGGGACTCTTCGCTGCGACGCTCTTTCGGGTGCGCTTGGGCTCTGCGGCACTGACCATCAGCGTCACACCCTCTTCCTCGAGGATCTGGTTGAGGCTGCGCAGTACGTTCTTCCACTGAGTGGCCGGAATCTGGTCAGCTTCGAAGGCCCGACGCACGTCATCGCCGGCGATCTGCCCCTCAGCCTTTCCCCGCTCAATGAGAGCCATGACAGAGACGGACTCGGCGATCTCCGGCGGGAGCGTACGGGATGTGCTGGCCGACACGAACAACCTCTCGGAACGTTGGAAAACGGCTTCCGGCCCCGTCCACAGCGGACAGGAGCCGACCGCCGGCTTGGGGGTGGGCCGACGGCGCGGGGGGCCGGGAAGATGCACAGCGCCGTGAACGGCGTCCGTATTCCCTCCGCGGCTGTCACCTCTTAGGTCATCGCGTTCTTCCCGCGAGCGTTACGCCCAATTCGCGTGGCCCGAGTCACACCCCGTAAGCGAACATAGGCGGACAGACGCGGGCAAAGATGGTCAGACCTGGCCGTTAACCGGCCGCTCCGGCGGATCCGCGGCCCTTCGCGCCGTCGGACCCCGCGGGATCGCGTGGATCCGCGGGGTCCGACGGGAGGCGGTTCACCGAGCGGGCACTGCCACAGGAGGGGGGTGGCAGACCCGGCCGCGCCGCCCGTGGAACGCGGTCAGTGCTCGCGCGGAGCGGGCACGACGCGTTCCACCTCTGGGTGGACCGTGAGAAGTTGCCGCATCGCCGCCTCGGCCGCGGCCCCGTCGCCGGCGGCGAGGGCATCACAGATGCGGCCGTGGTGCGCCAGCGACGCCTCGGTCGGCCGGTCACAGCCCGCGATCGGACCGCCGGAGACCTGGAGGGCCGCGGACACGATCCCGGAGAGGTGCTCCAGCATGCGGTTGCCGGCGACCTGGATGAGCAGCGAGTGGAACTCGGAGTCGGCGCGGGAGAAGGTGAGCGCATCACCCTGGGCCATCGCGTGCCCCATGATCTCGACCATGTCCGCCAGGCGCTGCTGGACGTCCTCGCGTCCGTGCCCGGCGGCGAGGCGGGCGGCGAGCGGCTCGATCGTCCAGCGCAGCTCGCTCAGCTCGCGGCGCTGATCGTCGCGCTGCGGCCCGAAGGCCCGCCACTCGATGATGTCCGGGTCGAGGAGGTTCCAGTCGCTGACGGGGCGCACGCGCGTGCCGACGTTCGGGCGGGCGCTCACCAGGCCCTTGGCCTCCAGGACGCGGAGCGACTCGCGGACGACGGTGCGGGAGACCTCGAACCGCTGGCCGATCTCCTCGGGCACCAGTGGACGGTCGGCGCCCAGGTCGCCGGAGACGATCATCTGACCCAACTGCTGGACGAGTTGGCCGTGCAGCCCGCGTCCGCGGCTGCCCGCGGCGCGCCGGCCGACCCGGCCCAGCTCGGGGTCCCCGCCGTCCCAGACAGGGGCACCGACGCGGTCGACGGCGGGCGCCTCTGCGTAGGGGTAGCGGTCGAGTTCGCCCGGGCTCGCGAGGCCGGAGTCAGCGGAGCGGGCGGCGGTCATCATGGTGTGCGCAAGGGTACTCACGCATCCTTTGTCGGCGCCGTCTCCAACTCCCTTGAGGTCTTTGGTGAAAAGCACACGAAAGGGTGATCGCTCACCCCGTCGCAATTGACGCCTTATCGGAAAGAAATGGGCGTTCTGCGGGGAGTTGTGCGCATGGCCGGACTAAGGGTTACGGACAGTCGTCACCGGAATCGGCTCCGCAGTGCGGTGAGCAGATACGCGCAGAGCAGCGCGGTCAGCGACAACGTCAGTGCGCCGCCGACAGGTTGGGAGACCACGCTGAGCGCGGCTTCCAGGTAGCGCTCTCCACCGAAGGGCCATCGCGGCAGCAGCGCCTCGCGCAGCCGCACGGGAAGTCCCGCCGCGGTCCGCACGGACGGCCCTTCCAGAACCTTGTGCACCGCGGGCACGACGAGGAGCGGCACGGCGGCCACGGCGGCCAGTCCGGCCGTGGTGGAACGGAAGACACCTGCGGCCAGCACGCCCGCCCAGGCACAGCCGACCACCAGCCCGATCCAACTCGCACTCAGCGGAAGCCAGTCGGCGGGAACCTGGGCGAGCTCCCGTCCGTAGACGAGATAGAGCACCTCGGCGTCGCAGCCGACGGTGAGGGCGGCCAGCATCAGCGCGGTGGCCGTGGCGACGAGCAGTTTGGCGGCCAGCAGCCCCAGCCGACGGGGCACGGTGCCGCCGTCCGCAGCCAGGGCGGGGTGGCGGAACTCGTCGCCGAAGGCCAGCGCGCCGAGCAGGCCGGCACCGAGCGCCGCGGGTGGCAGGGGCAGTTCCTGCGGCCACGCGGCCAGCAGGCGCGGCTGAGGGGTGTGCCCGATACGGGCGAGCACGACGGCGGTCACGGCGGACACGACGAGTACCGCGGCCCCGGTGATGAACCCGGTGCCGATCCCGGCGGCGCGGCGGATTTCGTAGCGGAGGGGGCGGAGGGGGCTGGGGGCGGGGCGGACGGAGATGGGAGGCGGCAGCGGGGGCAGCGCGTCAAGTGTGCGGGCTGTGCGTGCGGTGCGGGTGTCGGCGGGGTGGAACGTGCGGGGTGTCGTCGTTTCGTGAGGATGGGCCTCGACATTGGACGCGTGGCCGGTCGAGAGGGCGTCCGGACGCTCGTGCGGCTCCGCGGCGGGCTGCGCGTGCCCGGCGGGGAGCAAGGGCTCGACGGTGACTGGCTCTGCCGCGTCGGCAGTGGGCCGTAGCTTAGCCGGGCGTGGCGGCTCAACGGCGACGGCCACGGGGGCTGCGGGGACCGCTGGGAGCGCTGGGAGCGGATCAGCGTTATCCGGGTCGGCGGTGACCGCGGTCGGCTTCGGCGCGTCGAGGGTGGGTCGCGGCTCATCGTTGGCGGCTGGGGGCGCAACCGTCGCGCCAGGCGCTTCGGTGACGTGTCCCGCCTCGGCACTCGTGCCATCCGGCTCCACACGGACGATCTCGATCGTGTCGGCAGACGATTGCGCCGCGTCGGTCCTGTGCAATTCGCGCGCCGCCTGCCCCGCCTTGCCCAGGCCCGGGGCGCTGCCGCCCTGCGGCTCGTCTGCGTGCACGGTTCCCGCCCCGGGGCCCATGTCACCGATCTCGTCGGCCAGTTGGTGTACGACGATGCCGTGGCGGAACGCCGTCTCGCCGATCTCCGCGCAGGTACTGCCGTACACGGAGAGGCGGTTGCCGCCTTCTCGTACGACCTCGACGGAGCGCTGAGCGGTGCGGGCCTGCTTGGCCAGGAGGGCCGCGAGACGGGCCGCGTGCGGGCTGCGTACGGCGACCCGGGGGCGCAGGCGGGTACGCGAGAACTCCACGGCCTCCTGGTCGGCCACGAGCCTGCCCTGTTCCAGCGTGACGACGCGGTCGGCGGAGCGCGCGGCCTCCTTGGGGTCGGCCGTGGTGAACAGGACCGTGCCGCCCTGGGCGGCGTGGGCGCGCAGCATGCCGTGCAGCCAGTGGCTCTCGCGGACGGACAGCCCGTCGGCGGGGCCGTCGAGGACGAGCGTGTGCGGGTCGGCCAGGAGGGCGCAGGCGAGGCCCAGGCGGCGGTCCATGCCGCGCGCGAGGGCGCCGAGGCGTTCGTCGCGCAGGCTCACGAGCCCGACCGCCTCGAGCACTTCGTCGGCGCGCCGGACCGGGACACCTGCGGCCGCACACAGCATGCGCAGATGACCGCGGACCGTGCGGGCCGGGTGCCCCGGCACGTCGCCCAGCAGCACACCGACCTCGCGCGACGGATGAGCGATGCGGTGCAGGGGGCGGCCCCGGAAGTAGGTGAACCCACGGCCCTGCTGGAGTTCCAGCATGAGTCTGAGAACTGTCGTCTTACCGGCGCCCGGTGCTCCGAGCAGCGCGGTGACGCGGCCCGCTCGCGCCTCGAAGGAGACGTCGTCGGCTGCGGGCGGAAGCTCTTTGCGGGGGTTGCTGGTCAGTCCGAAGGCCTGGATCACTCGCAGCAAGATAGCGCGCTATGTCCGGTTTTTCGGGCAGCACGAGGCCTGCCTCGGGCACGACCGTCACCCCTGTCCGGGCAGCGGGCCCGTGGTGCTCCGGACTCGGGGTCACACCTCGGGGCGCAGCATCGGGGGGTTGAGCAGAGTCGCCCCACCGGCACGGAAAAGCTGAGCCGGGCGGCCACCCTGGCGGGTGGTCGTCCCACCGGTGGGGACGAGGAAGCCCGGCGTGCCCGTGACCTTGCGGTGGAAGTTGCGCGGGTCGAGCGCCACGCCCCACACCGCCTCGTAGACACGGCGCAGCTCTCCGACGGTGAACTCGGGCGGGCAGAACGCAGTGGCCAGCGACGAGTACTCGATCTTGGAGCGAGCACGCTCCACTCCGTCCGACAGGATCTGCGCGTGGTCGAACGCGAGCGGTGCGACCGGTTCGGCATCCCGCCCGTAGCCGCCCTGCCGCAACAGTTCCTCCACCGGAGCCCAACGGGCGTTGCTGGCGTCGCCGCCTGCCCTGGGCGCTGGCAGGTCGGGAGCGAGCGCCAGGTGGGCGACACTGACGACGCGCATCCTGGGGTCCCGCTTGGGGTCGCCGTAGGTGGCGAGCTGCTCCAGGTGCGCTCCGTTGTCCTGGGCGGGGACGGACGGGTCGTGGACACGCAGCCCGGTCTCCTCGGCCAGCTCGCGCGCCGCGGCCTGCGCCAGGTCCTCGTCGGCCCTGACGAAACCGCCGGGCAGTGCCCAACGCCCCTGGAAGGGGGGTTCGCCCCTGCGTACCGCCAGCGCGCACAGGGCATGGCGGCGCACGGTCAGCACGACCAGGTCCACGGTGACGGCAAAGGGCGGGAACGCTGACGGGTCGTAGGGCATGCGGCGATCATAGTCGTCTGCCTGACGATAAACACTCCTTTCACCGGTCGCATCGGCGCCTGATCCACTTCGGCCGGATGGGAACTTCACTCTCCGGCCCGGTCGTCCAGAAGTTGAACGTCGCACCAGGTCACGCCCCCAATTGAAGTCCGTCGGCCGCTTCCTCGACCATGGCGAGGCCGAGCCGACTGACCCGTACGGAGAAGGGGGCGCCCGCGATCCGCAGTCCCGTGAAGCCGACCTCGCCCAGGGGTGCGCTGCGCATGGGGCGCAGGGTGACCGTCCCTGCCGGGGCGTCGGGGCGGATGCCGACGAGCGTGGTCAGCAGCAGCACTCCGGCGGCCGCCGATGTGGCTGCCGGACGGCAGGCCGCCGGATGCGGGAGGGGAGCGCTCCCCTCAGTGCGCTGTTCCCCTGCGTACATGTCAGGTAGCCGGTGGGCGAAGGTCTCGGCGGCCGCGAGCACGCCGTGCAGCAGGGAGGTCGCCTCCTTCTCGTAGCCGGTGGCGGCCAGGCCCGCGACGGCGAGTGCGGTCTCCTGGACCCGTACGGCCCCGGCACGGTGGCCGAACGGATTGAACCCCGGTTCCTTCACGCCCAGTCCGCGCAGGCCCCAGCCCGAGTCCATGACAGGACTACCGAGCAACCGGGCGAGTTTCTCGGTCTGCACCTTGTCGAGCAGACCGGGGGCCGAGGTGCCTTCGCCCAGCAGGCCGGTGTCGAGGAGGTGGACGGCGGCCGCGCCCAGATGAGGCACGGGTCTGCCGTCCGGGGCACGGGCAGCCGCGGGCCGGCCGCCTGCGAGGTCGTCGACCCAGAAGTCCCTGCGGAAGGCGGTTCTCAAGGCCTGCGCCCACTGCCGGAGTGCCACTCCGCCCGTGCGACCGCAGGCGTCGAGCAGGTCTGCGCCGAGGAGCGCGGCACGGTGGGCGTGCGCCTGTGTCTCGCAGCGGACGGGATCGCCGGGGTGCGGATCGCGCAGGTACGGGTCGTCGCCCGCGGTGGTTCGCAGCCAGGTCAGACAGCGCTCGGCGACCGGCAGCAGCTCCTCCGTCTCCTGCTCGCCCAGGCCCCAGCGACGGGCCTCTGCGAGCAGCGCCGGGAAGAGCAGCGTGGCCTCCGTGCCGGTGCACTGCGGCGGAAGGTGCGGGCCTGCGTCCCGTCTCGGGCCGGGAATCATCCCGGACTGCGGTCCCGGGCCGGTGAGTTGGGTACGGGCGAGGATCCGCAGCGTCCCCGCTGCCAGGCCCGTACCGAGCGGCAGGGCCATCCGGGCGGCCACGAGCGCGTCGGCGGGGGCGAGACCGCAGCGCCAGGGTGCACCGGCCGCGAGGTGGGTGTCGGCGGGGTTCGCGGAATCACGCAGCAGGAGGGCCTGGAGGTCCTCGATGCTCGTTCTCAGGAATACGGGGACTCTCGGGTCGTCGCCTTCGCCTCGCGCGGCGGCAAGGGGGCTGGTCGCCGCACGGCCCACGGCTCGGAGGGGACCGACACCGTCCGGCCGCACCCGCAGTTCCACGCTTCTGCTGCCGCCCGGCGGCAGGTCGAGCTCCCACCGCAGCAGCCCGGCCGAGGCCAGTGCGTCCGAGGGAGGCGGTGCGGCCGTGACGGACGCATTGCCGGTGGCGCAGGACCACCGCAGTCCGGAGTCGTGGACACTCGCGGGGAGTTCGGGTCCGGGGCGGCCCGAGGCGATCGACCCGAGGTCGGCCAGGTCCGTGCCCAGGGACACTTCGACCGGCAGACGCAGCGGACGGGGTGCCGCGCTGTGGAAGGTGATCCACTCCGTGCCGTCCGCGAGACGGTTGCGTTCCACGACGACGTCCGGATCCGGGCCTGCCTGCGGTGACGTGCGGAGCGTGCCCACGAACCTGGCCCGGTCGGCGGCAGCCATGCGGGCCTGCACGGCGAGCGGTTCCCGCCCGGCCACGCGGATCTCGCACCGCGAGAGCACGCGCCGGCCGGCGCGATAGAAGCCTTCCAGCCCCCGGCCGGTCATCTGCCCTCCCTCCGTCGAGATGGCCAGACCGGGAAGCGCGACGCAGATCATCATGGTGTGGGCGGGCGGCAGGTCGTCAGACCAGCGCAGTCCGGGGATAGTGGCACCCCGCGGAGGCCCGGCGGGCTGCCCCGCGGAGGACGGGCCCCGGCTCTGAGGCAAGGGCGGCGGGGGCGAGCCGTACTCCGACGCGGCACCAGGACGACGGTTCCGGCCCGCCCCATAGGGAGACGAACGGCCCCGGTCCGGTGTCGAGGGCGGACACGAGCCCGGGCCGGTGGGCAGCGAGGCGGGCGAGGCCTCCCCGGGGAACCTGGGCCCAAATCCGTCGACGTGTGCCGCCGGCCGCGGAGGGGCGTCATGGGCTCCTGGCTTCGGAGTCCCGGCCCCGGATCCGGCCCCAGGCAGCCCGCGGCCGGGGTCCGACGCCCGGGGCGGCGGGGCCCCGCCCGGGGCGTGGCGGTCGTCGGCAGCGGAGGAGGGCGGAGTCGGCTGATGCATGGAGAGGCTTCCTCTGCGCTCTGTGCGCCTCGATCGAGTTCGGCGCCGGTGCCGGAGGGCTCCGACGGGGCAGGGGCAGTGCGACGTCACGTCCCATCCAGGCGTTCCGCCACTCAGGTGAACGGCGTGAACCTCCTCCGGGTCACGCCCGCGTCCCCGCCCCGGGCGCGTCGAGGCCGTCAGGAGGACACTCACTCCTCCCCCTCCGTCTCCGTGCCCTGGCCGGGCTGTCCGCCTTCCTTGCTCGTGTCGTGGCACGGCAGGGCCGCCTTCCGCGACGTACGCGCACGCGTGCCGCCCGGGTGGGCACTGGCGGACCGCGCAGCACCCGCGGTCAGCCGGCCGGTACGCGTGCCGGCTTCTACGACCCTGGCAGGGCGCGTGGTGCCCGTCGGAGTACGCCGACGGGGCACCCGTGCGCTCGGCACGCGGCCTCCTGCACGGGCACCACTCGGGGCCGCGCCGACGGCACCGGCGGACCGGGCTGGACGGGTACGGCGTCGACGACGTGAGGGCACCGCTGTGGACGCGGGTGCGGGCTCCGGCTCGGGCTCGGGCGCGGCTACCTCACCTGTGGCGACCTCGTCGGCGTCCGGCCGAGCCGGGGGGCCGGCCTGCTCCGCGACGGAGCTGTCCACTCGCCCGACGGAGTCGTCCGCCCTGGCCGGGGACCTGCCCACCCGCTCGGTAAAGTCCTCCGCTTCAGCCAGGGGACGGTCCATCGGCTCGGCACACCCGTCCGCCCGGACCGGGGAGCAGCCCGCCGGCTCGACACCCCCCTCCGCCCGGGCCGGGGAGCAGCCCGTCCCAGCATCCAAGCCGACGGTCCGAAGGTCCGAGTCGACGGCCCGAGCATCCGAGCCGACAGCTCCCGGGCACTCCCGGCCTACGCGCTCCGCTCGCAGGCAGCTGCGGATCGACTCCGGGTCCAGGCCCTCGTTGCAGGCCTGGTGCAGGAGGCGGGCGAAGAGATAGTCGGGATCCGCGCTCAGGGCCATGGCGAGGGCTTCCCTTGCCTCCAGCTCGTCGCCGGTTGACCATGCGACCCAGCCGGCAAGGGTGAGGGGAGCAGCGGCGTGCTCGCCGTAGGGTCCGACGCAGCGGCGGGCCAGCGACCGCCATAGGCGCAGGGCGCGTCCGGCCTCGTCGCCCTCCATCCACTCGGCCGCGCGGTCACGGGTCGCGCGGTCCTGGAGGCCGAGGATCAGCCGGGCTGCCTCGTCGTGCCGGAGAAGTTCGTCGTCGCGGAGATCCGCCAGGAGCATGCCGGAGACGGGCTGTGCCCCGGCGAAGCGGTCCAGGATCCGCCCGGCCAGTTCCAGTGTCTCGTCGGCCACCTCGGCACGGCCGGCGTCGTCCAGGATCCTCGGGACCAGCGCGAGGCTGGCGGTGTCCAGGGCGGCCTCCTGCTCGAGAGCGGCGGCGTTCTCCCAGGGGAGCAGCCGGGCCCGCAGCTCCCTCAGTGTGCCGCGTACCTGGATTCCCGCGTAGGTGGCAGCGGCGGCCAGCACCGATGTACCCGGCAGGCCCATGGGAGCTCCCTCGGGCGAGCAGCATGTCGTGTTGTCACAGCAGTAGGACCAGTAACGGCCGTCGGAGATGCACAGCGCCTCGACCACCGTCACGTCCAGGGAACCGCACTCCACACGCAGCTTGTGGGCCAGCGGCCTGAGCCGCTCCATGACCTGCCGGCCGGACTCCCCCTTCTCCGGTTCCTGGCAGAGGAAGGCGACCATCGACTCGGGGCGGGCCCCTCGGCGCTCGCTGCCCTTCACCAGGCCGTGGGCCAGTTGCCGGGCCGCTGACGGCCAGTCGTCCGGGTTCGCGGGGATGCCGAGCCGGGCCCGGCCCCCGAACCGCCCGCGCCCGTCCCTGTCGTGCAGGGCGACCAGGACGATGCTGTCCTCTGGACGGTATCCGAGCAGATACGGCAGGGCGTCGGCCAGTTCCGCCGGGGTACGCAGGGTGACCTGGTGCTCGCCGCCGTGGCCGTCGTACGCGGGGCTGGGGATGTGCGGCCCGGTTCCTTCGCTTCCCCGCTTCTCCTGTCCACCGTCCCTGTGCCTGTCGTGCGCGTCGGGCCCGGTGATGTCGCCGTTTTCAGAGGATCCAGTCGTTTCGCTGTGGTTCGTCATGCGAAGACGATCTCGCGGAATCCGAAGCTCCGCTTGACCCTGTGGATAACTCCGATCAGGGACACGTCACTCGAAACGCGAGGCGCCTGATTACCCCGCGCACCGCTCGCACTGTCAGTGCCGTCCTGTTGTATGGAACGCATGGAGCACACGAGCAACGCGGATCTCCGGGCGGCGGCCGACGCGGTCCTCACCCGTCTCGTCGGGGACGTCCCGGGAACGGCCCGGCTGCGCGAGGACCAGTGGCGGGCGATCGAGGCACTGGTCGCCGACAGACGCCGCGCCCTGGTCGTCCAGCGCACGGGCTGGGGCAAGTCCGCGGTCTACTTCGTGGCGACCTCGCTGCTGCGGGCCCAGGGCAGCGGTCCGACCGTGATCGTGTCCCCGCTGCTCGCGCTCATGCGGAACCAGGTCGAGGCGGCTGCCCGGGCGGGCATCCACGCCCGGACCATCAACTCCTCCAACACCGAGGAATGGGAGGCCGTCCAGGCCGAGATCGCCGCGGGTGAGGTCGACGTCCTGCTGGTGAGTCCCGAGCGGCTGAACAACCCGGACTTCCGGGACCAGGTGCTGCCCCGGCTCGCGGCCGCCACGGGGCTGCTCGTGGTGGACGAGGCACACTGCATCTCCGACTGGGGCCACGACTTCCGGCCGGACTACCGCCGGTTGCGCACGATGCTCGCCGACCTCCCGCCCGGTGTGCCGGTGCTCGCAACCACCGCCACCGCCAACGCGCGCGTGACGGCCGACGTCGCGGAGCAGCTCGGCACCGGCGGCAGTTCGGACGCCCTCGTGCTGCGGGGCCCGCTGGACCGGGACAGCCTGAGTCTGAGCGTGCTACGGCTGTCCGACGCCGCGCACCGGATGGCCTGGCTCGCCGAGCACCTCGACGACCTGCCGGGTTCCGGGATCATCTACACGCTCACCGTGGCCGCCGCCGAGGAGGTCACCGCCTTCCTCCGGCAGCGCGGGCACACGGTCGCCTCGTACACGGGCAAGACGGAGAACGCCGACCGTCAGCAGGCCGAGGAGGATCTGCTCGCCAACAAGGTGAAGGCGCTGGTCGCCACCTCCGCGCTCGGCATGGGCTTCGACAAGCCCGATCTGGGTTTCGTGGTGCACCTCGGTTCGCCCTCCTCCCCCATCGCCTACTACCAGCAGGTGGGCCGCGCGGGACGCGGTGTGGAGCACGCCGAGGTGCTCCTGCTTCCCGGGAAGGAGGACGAGGCGATCTGGGAGTACTTCGCGTCGCTCGCCTTCCCCTCGGAAGAGCTGGTGCGCCGCACGCTCGACATCCTCGCGCACGCTCAGAAGCCTCTGTCGCTGCCCGCCCTGGAGCCCTTGGTGGAGCTGCGCCGATCCCGCCTGGAGTCGATGCTCAAGGTCCTCGACGTGGACGGGGCGGTCAAGCGGGTCAAGGGAGGCTGGATCGCCACCGGACAGCCCTGGACGTACGACGCCGAGCGGTACGCGTGGGTGGCGCGTCAGCGCAAGGCCGAACAGCAGGCGATGCGCGAGTACGCCTCGACGACCGACTGCCGGATGGAGTTCCTGCAACGCCAGCTGGACGACGAGGCCGCCAAGCCGTGCGGTCGCTGCGACAACTGCGCGGGCCCGCGCTTCACCGCGGACATGTCCACGGAAGCGCTCGACGCGGCGCGCGTGGACCTGGGTCGGGCGGGTGTCGAGGTGGAGCCCCGCCGGATGTGGCCGACCGGGTTGCCGGCGATCGGAGTCGACCTCAAGGGACGTATCCCGGTCGGCGAACAGGCCGCACCCGGACGTGCGTTGGGGCGCCTGTCGGACATCGGCTGGGGCAACCGGCTGCGGCCGATGCTCGCGCCCCAGGCACCTGACGGGCCCGTGCCGGACGACGTGGCGAAGGCTGTGGTCGGTGTGCTGGCCGACTGGGCCAAGGGACCCGGCGGCTGGGCCCCGAATGTGTCGGACCCGCAGCCCCGCCCGGTGGGCGTGGTCACCGTCGCCTCGCGCACCCGGCCCCGGTTGATCCACTCACTTGGGGCGCGCATCGCGGAAGTCGGCCGGCTGGCGCTGCTGGGCACCGTCGAATACACGGGCGACGTGTACCCGGGACCCCGGAGCAACAGCGCCCAGCGGCTGAAGGCGCTCGACGGGGCACTGACCGTACCGCCCGCTCTCGCGTCCACCCTCGCCGAGGCCGAGGGCCCGGTGCTCCTCGTGGACGACTACACCGAGACCGGGTGGACCCTCGCGGTCGCGGCCCGCCTGCTGCGGCGCTCCGGTGCGCAGGGGGTGTTGCCGCTGGTGCTGGCCGTGCAGGGCTGACCGTGCATCGGGAGCCACGTCAGCCATGACCTGGCCGGGCATCGGCCCCCTGTCCGGGCGCCGCCGCCTGGCCCGGTCGCGCATACCTCTGGACGCCGCGCACCGCCGTAACGTACGAACGTGTCGTGCTCGAACGCCCCATGGGTGGCCCGGCGACACACAGGGTGGGGATATTAGCCGCGCATCATCTGATAACGGTCGGCTGCCCCAATTGCTCGTTGCCGCATTCAAGTTCGACAGGAAGAATTGAGGTCCGCTCCCGCACGGTACGACCGCCGACCCGGTCGGGCTTCGCTGCGGTGCGCGCTCCCAGAATCCGACCCCGCCCGCAGTGTGGGCGCGTAGCCGAAGGGAGGACCGTGACCTTCGGATTCGCTCCGGCCTCGGCAGCGGCGTCGACATCCGCCGCTTCCGCCAACCGCTTGCTCGAACCCGCGGAATGGGCCGCCGCCGGGATCCCGCTGCTCCGCAACCCCCGTGAAGTCGTCAGCGGACTGCACGCCCGGCACCACCCGCAGCCGGCCACCGCAGTCATCGCCGTGCTCGACCCGGACGAGCGGCTGCGCGCGAGCGCCTCGTTCGTCCGCCGCCCGGCCCCGGCCGACGGCTGGATGTTCCGCAACGTGCTGCTGGCGCAGCTGCGCTTGATCATCCCGCACGATCTGCGGCGCCGCACTCCGGTGCGCACCGCCGTGCTGCTCTACTGCCGTGAGGGCGACGCCCGTTGGACGGAGGAGGACGGCGCGTGGATGTGGGGGCTGCGCGACGCCTGCACCCTGCACGGGCTGCGCTGCGGGGCGTACATCACGCTGACCCGTGACGGCTGGCAGGTGCTCGGCGAGGGCCGCGGCGGACGCCGCCCTCACTCGGCCTCGGCACCGGAGCCGTTCGACACGTCGGAGGCACCGCCGCCGCTGCCGCGCACCGGTGGCGCCGCCTCCGAGGTGCTGCGCCGCGCTGCGGCGGCACGCTGAGGCCCTGGGCAGACCGCTCCGCACGGACTCGGGGCGCGAACGCCGTCGCACGGAAGGGGGCGGGCCGGGCGGCTAGCAGCAGGATCCGCCACGGACGCCTCGTCGGACACTCGGAATGAGCCCCGAGGACCAGGCTGAGGCCACCCGGGCAAATCCCGTACGCAGCCCCGCCTTTCAGTCCTCCGGGCAGGCCGAACCAGCCGCTGTGCGGAGCCCCCCGGAGCGGCGCCCGAAGTCAGCCACCGGCGCCCGACCGGACGCAGCGGCAGCGACTCAGACGCTCGTGCCCAGCACCGAGTTGATCCGCTGCGGGTCACCGCAGACGATCAGCAGGGCGGTGGCCCGGGAGTGGGCCAAGGACAGGGCGCTCGCGGCTGCGGCCTCGGCACCGCCGTTGACGGCGACGACGACCACCGAACGGGAGGCGGCGCGGTCGGCGACGGTGGCGTCCGTGTAGAAGACGTCGTCACCGGCGTCGTGCTGGGCCCAGTAGGAGGTCTCGCCGAAGGACAGCTCGTGGGCGGCCCACGGGTGCTGTTCACCGGTCGTGATCACCAGGACGTCGCCGGGGGCGCGACCGGACTCCAGGAGCAGGTCCACGGCCTCCTCGGCGGCGTCGAGCGCACCTTCGGCTGAAGCCGGGATCAACTGGATCTGCGGGGCTGCCGGAGCGGCGGCACCGGCAGCGGGAGCCGACGGACCGGGCTGGGCGGCCGCGTCCCGCGGCGTGCGCTGCACCGGCGGCGCGGGCCGGAGAGGACCGGGACGACCGGGACGCGACGGAGCCGCGGGACGGGGACCGGGTACGGGGCGAGGGGTCGGCGCGGTACGGCCGCTGGCCGGAGTGGCGCGGGGACCCTGGGCACTCTCGTGAATCTGAGGCTCCTCGGGAATGAGAGGCATGGGTTGATATTTATCAAACGTTGGTACGGCCCGCTTCGGCGGGTGGCGCATGCGTGCGAACGAAACCGTCAGAAATCAAAGCCGAGCTGACCCTCGATTTCCGGAACGCTTCCGTCCGTACAGCTGCGGACCTTCTTGAGGTGCCGCCACTGGGGCAGCGCATCAAGATACGCCCACGACAACCGGTGGTAGGGGGTGGGGCCCCGCTCCGCCAGTGCGGTCTTGTGCACGGGTGAGGGATACCCGGCGTTGTCCGCAAAACCGAAGTCTGCATGGTCGATACCCAGTTCGGCCATCATTTTGTCGCGCTGGACCTTGGCGATCACCGAGGCCGCCGCTACCGCCACGCATGACTGGTCGCCCTTGATCACCGTACGGACCCGCCACGGAGCGCCGAGGTAGTCGTGCTTCCCGTCGAGGATGACCGCGTCGGGGCGGACCGGCAGGGCGTCCAGGGCACGGCCCGCGGCGAGCCGCAGCGCGGCCGTCATCCCCAGGTCGTCTATCTCCTCCGGGGAGGCGTGCCCCAAGGCGTACGACGTCACCCACTTCCGCAGTTCCTCGGCGAGTTCGGTGCGTCGCTTGATGGTGAGCAGCTTCGAGTCGGTGAGACCCTCGGGCGGCCGGCGCAGTCCGGTGATCGCCGCGCAGACGGTGACGGGACCGGCCCACGCGCCGCGCCCCACCTCGTCGACACCTGCAACGATCTTCGCTCCGGTCGTGGCTCGAAGGGAGCGCTCGACGGTGTGAGTAGGCGGTTCGTACGGCATGGCGACCCTAGGTTACGCCGCCCGGAACCGGCCGCGACACCCCGGTCGGGCCGAGCGGCGTCACGCCTCTCCGCGGACCCTGTCAGCCGCTGCTCGACCGCAGTAGCGGAACCATCAACTGGTCGATCATCTCCTCGACTTCCTGATCCCTCCATTCGCAACCGCACATCTTGGAGCGGTACATCATCATCGCCGGGATGGCATCGAAGACGTAGCCGTTCGCAGCGTCGGAACGCACCTCGCCTCGCGCGATCCCCCGCTCGATGACCTCACGCAGCATCTTGATCGTGGGCTCCACGACCCCGTCGAAAATCACGGCATGGAAGCGCTCGGCCTGCGTTGTGTCGCATTCGTGAATCACTGAGCGAAGCGCAAAACCCGGACGGGAGAACATCGCGTCACGGGCTCGCCGACACAGCGCCAAGAGGTCCTCACGCACGCTCCCCTCGTCCGGTACCGCGTCGAACCGCGGCAGTCCGGCACGCAGGGCGTCGGCGACGAGGTCCTCCTTGGACGGCCAGCGCCGGTAGACGGCGGCCTTTCCGGTCTGGGCGCCGGCGGCGACGCCTTCCATCGTCAGGCCGTTCCAGCCGACGGTGCTGAGTTGCTCCAGCGCGGCGTCGAGGATCGCGCGTTCGAGTACGGCGCCGCGGCGGCGGGCGGCCGTCTGAGCGGGGGCGTCCGCCCAGCTCGGGGTAACCATCGGACTCTCTCCAACGAGCAGAGGAAGCGGGGATTTCGGGGACGGGGGACGTGCCGAGCGGCGGCAAAGGGGGACGTGCCGCACGACGACGCCATAAGTGAACGCTTGCGTTCACTGTCGGGGACTCACTACCGTTGACGCGGCAGTGAACGCGAGCGTTCACTAACGCACTCCTGGGGGACCCATAGTGACAACCTCTCCATTGCTCAAGGACCAGAAGCCAGGCGCGGCGCGCCGGGAGGGGCGCCCCGGCATCGCCCTCACCGTCATCGCGGCCTGCCAGCTCATGGTGGTACTCGACGCGACGATTGTGAACATCGCGCTTCCGCACATTCAAGACACACTCGAGTTCAGCACCACCGACCTCACCTGGGTCGTCAGTTCCTACACACTCACTTTCGGCGGTCTGCTGCTCCTCGGCGGCCGCGCCGGTGATCTCCTCGGGCGCCGCCGGGTGTTCATGGCCGGCATCCTGCTTTTCACCTTCGCCTCGCTGCTCGGCGGGCTCGCCCAGGAGCCGTGGCAGTTGCTGGCCGCGCGGGTCCTCCAGGGCGTGGGAGGCGCGATCGCGTCGCCCACCTCGCTGGCCCTCATCACCACCACGTTCCCCGAGGGCCCGGAGCGCAACCGGGCCTTCGGTGTCTTCGCCGCGGTGTCCGCGGGTGGTGGTGCCATCGGCCTGCTCGCGGGCGGCATGCTCACCGAGTGGCTCGACTGGCGCTGGGTGCTCTTCGTGAACGTGCCGATCGGCGTGCTGATCGCCGTGCTCACTCCGCTCTACATCGGCGAGTCCGAACGGCACACCGGCCGCTTCGACATAGCGGGCGCGGTGACCTCGACCGCGGGCATGGCGTCCCTCGTCTACGGCTTCATCCGAGCGGCGGACGAGGGCTGGCGGGACAGCCTCACCATCGGGTCCTTCGCCGCCTCGGTGGTCCTGCTGCTGGCCTTCGGGATCATCGAGTCCCGGGCCAAGGAGCCGATCACCCCGCTGCGGATGTTCACCGACCGGAACCGCTCGGGAACGTACGTGATCATGCTGAGTCTCGCGGCGGCGATGTTCGGCATGTTCTTCTACATCGTGCTGTTCGTGCAGAACGTGCTCGGCTACAGCCCGATCGAGGCGGGGCTGGCCTTCCTGCCCGTGACGGTCGTCATCGCGCTCGGCGCCGGTCTTTCGCAGCGGTTCCTGCCGGTGCTGGGCCCGAAGCCGTTCATGGTCCTCGGTTCGGCGCTCGCGGCGCTCGGACTGGCCTGGCAGGCGCTCATCAGCTCCGACAGTTCGTACGTCGGCGGGATCCTCGGGCCGATGCTGGTGTTCGGCTTCGGCATGGGCCTGAACTTCGTGACGCTCACGCTCACCGCCGTCTCCGGTGTCGCCCAGCACGAGGCCGGCGCCGCGTCCGGGCTGCTCAACACCACGCAGCAGGTGGGCGGATCGCTGGGTCTGTCCATCCTGACGACCGTCTTCGGCACGGCGACGAGGGACGAGGCGGAGAAGCAGCTTCCGCAGTTCATGGCCGAGGGCTCCACGGAGCAGAAGGCGGAGTTCGCCACGACGCATCAGCTGCCCGCGCCGTGGGGGCACGAGGTGCTGGCCGAGGGCATCTCCGCTGCTTTCATCCCGGCAGCGGCCATGGCCGTCCTCGCCCTGGCCACCGCCTGGTTGGTGATCCGGGTCCGCAAGAGCGACCTGGAGGCGCTCTCCGGCTCGGCCGGGCCTGGGCTGGGCTGACGCAAAGGCATCGCGAGACGACTCAGGCGGCTCGCCGGCGGGCTTGACGCAGGCCGGCCGGCGGCTGCCGCCGGGCCGAGCCGCGACCGGCCGCGGATGGGCGGACCGTGTCCAGGGGCCGGGCCTTGAGGGCAGCGGGCCTGTCTTCCGCGCATGTCCCACGCGGCGTGCGAGGGCGCCCCACCAGCGGATCAGAACAGTGAGCAGGACCCCCATGGCCACCCCCCTTTCGCGCTCAATGCACGTACGTCCAGCGTGTGCGGCCTCATGGCTCGCACAGCGGATGTCGCGACAACGAGCAGCTGGTCACGGAGAGTTCCCAACGCGCACGGAGAGTTCTGGTCCCTGGGTCGATGCCGGAGAGTTCTGATCGCACAGACCGACGCGGGAGACTTCTCATCGCTCAGACCCGACGCGGAAGAGTTCCGACCGCCAGGCCGACGCCGGCGAGTTTTCCGACCGCCAGACCGACGCTGGAAACGTCCAACCGTGACACCGACATCTGAGACTTCGGACCGTTAGACCGACACGGGCACCCAGTCCGGCAGCGACTCCGTCCGCTCCACCCACTCGGCGGGCGGCGCCCCCGCCTTCCCTGAAGCGATCACGCCGCCCACGATGGCACAGGTCGTGTCGACATCCCCACCGGCCTGGGCGGTCGTCCAGAACGCCTGCTGGTAATCACCGAGGCTTCGCGCGGCCGACCAGAGGGCGAACGGCACGGTGTCGTGGGCGGTCGTCCGCCGCCCGCATCCCAGGACAGCGGCGACCGTGGCCGGGTCGCCGTAGTCGAGCATGTCCCGGGCCCGGCGCAGCCCCGCACCGACCGCGCTCTTCTTCGGCACCAAGTCGATGACCCCGTCCATGAGGGCCCCGGCACCGGGCGGCCCTCCCGGGGCGGCGGCGAACGCGGCGGCCGCGGAGACGGCCATGGCGCCGACGACGGCCTCGCGGTGCTGGTGGGTCGTGTAGGCCGAGATCTCCGCCTGGTGGGTCGCCTGCTCCGGGTCGTCCGCGTACCAGGCGCCCAGCGGAGCGATCCGCATCGCGGCGCCGTTGCCCCAGGACCCCTGTCCGTTGAAGAGCGCCGCGGCGAGTTCACGCCAGTCGCCGCCCTCCCGGACGAGCCGCAGCATGCGGTTGACCGCGGGACCGTAGCCCCGGTCGAAATCGTGGTGCTTGGCGAAGGAGCGCGCCAGGGCGTCCTGGTCGATGCGGCGGTGGGCGACCAGGACGGCGACCACAGAGGCGGCCATCTCCGTGTCGTCGGTCCACTGCCACAGCCCGGACGGCACCTCTCGGCGCTTCAGCAGCGGGTAGTTCACCGGCACGAAGTACTGGGAGCCCAGGGCGTCCCCGACGGACAGTCCGCGCAGGCTGGCCAGGGCGCGGTCCAGGCGCCCCTCAGGGGAGGAATCAGCGGTCATCGCCCTGCCACTCTATCCGGTGATCCCGTAGGGCTCGGGATCACGCCAGCGTTCGAACGGCCGGTCAAGCGTGTACTTGCCGTCGTCTCCGAGAACGAGCATCCGCACCTCGCCGTTCCCTGGATTCGACAGCGACTCGAACTCGGCGACCGTCCAGTGGAACCACCGCATGCAGAACAGCCGCATGGCCAGACCGTGGGTGACGATCAGGACGTTCGGCGGGTGGTCGGGGTCCTCGAAGCTGCGGAACAGGCTCTCCAGGAAGCCGCCGACCCGGTCGTAGACGTCGGCGCCGGACTCGCCCTGGGCGAAGCGGTAGAAGAAGTGGCCGTACGCGTCACGGTAGGTCTTCTGGAGGCGGACCTCGTCCCGGTCCTGCCAGTTGCCCCAGTCCTGCTCGCGCAGCCGGGGTTCCTCGCGCACCCGTATGAGCCCGGGGTCGAGGCGGAAGGCGCGCAGCGTCTCGTGGGTGCGGCGGTACGGGGAGACGTACACACTGACGCGCTCACCGCCGAACAGCTCGCGCAGCCGCTCGCCCGTCGCCTCCGCCTGCCGCCGGCCCCGCTCGGTCAGCGCCAGGGCGTGGTCGGGTTCACGCTCGTACACGGAGTCATCAACATTGCCCGTTGACTCGCCGTGCCGGACAAGGACGATGCGCCGTGGTCGTGCCATGCCAAAACCCTAGATCGGGTGAGGGCCCGTCGAGCACTCGTACCGCGCCCATACAACGTAGGTCACACACATCCTGCACCACAGATCACACAGGTCGCACGTCCGTCCGACCGGAATGCATCGGTTCAGGCCCGTCGGACTCACCCGAGACGTCAGACCGTCCAGCTCGGCTCCATGTCCACGACGTCCCCGGTGAGCGCCGCCACGTCCGCCTCCGTCTGGGCCCGCAGGGTGAGCCGCTCCACGCGCTCGGAGCGGTACTTGCCGTGTTCTGCGGCCGACCGCCACATCGACAGCACCATGAACTCGTTCCCGGGCGCCTCGCCGAACAGTCCGCGCACCATGCCGGGCGAGCCGGCCATCGCCGGATTCCAGACCTTCTCCTGCATCAGCACGAAGTGCTCGACCCGCTCCTCGTGGACACGACAGAGCGCGACCCGCAATAGGTCGGCGTCCGTGAAGCGCGGTTCGAAGCCGGTCTTCACATCGAAGCGGTAGTCGAAGAGTCTGACCTGGGCGTCCTTGAACGTACCCGACTGGGCCGACGCGAGCCGGTCGTGAGATCGCGCCATGAAGGAGTCGTAGAAGGCGCGGCTCTCCCAGAACGCGAAGATGTGCGCCACGTCCGGCCGCCCCCGGCTCCAGCCACCCCCCTGTCCCCGAAACCCCGGCTCCCCCAGAAGCCCCGCCCACTTCCGCTGCCCCCGCTCGAAACCGCGGCGGTCCACCACGGTGCAGCGAATCCACTTGACCAGCACCGCGCCATGGTAAGGCCAGGGAGCGTGGCGTCGGTCACTCTCGGCTGGACCGCTCTCCGGCGCGCGCACCCGCACGCGTGGCAGGATGGACAAACAGTCGTGACGGCCCGGCAGTTGAAGTGGACGGGCAAGTCGGTACGGGGAAGGGGACGCCGGTGGACGGGCTCAACAAGGGGCTTCGCAAGGTCGAGATCGCGGTGCGGTGGGATCCCAGTCCGGCGGGGCAGCCGTCCACCGACCTGGACCTCGTCGCGGCGACCTATCCGGCGGACGATCCACACGGCGATCCCGCCTACGTGGTGCACTTCGACAGCCGTTCCCCGGACGGCACCATCTATCTCAACCGGGACAGCAAGGACGGCCAGGGCTTCGGCTACGACGAGGTCATGACGCTGGAGCTCGACCGGCTCGACGGCCGGTACGCGCGCGTGGTGGTCGGCGTCGTCATCCAGCAGCGTCCGGCGGAGCGCACTTTCGTCAGTGTGGTGAACCCCGGACTGCGCATCCGCGAGGGGTACACGGTCCTGACCGAGGACGACTTCGGGGGCGTGCTGGGGGCTACTGCGGCGACGGTCGCGGAGTTCGTCCGGGACGGTTCCGGTCCCTGGGACTTCCGCCCCGGCGTCCGTGGCTTCGAGGATGACCCTGCGGACTTCGCCAGGACGATGGGTGCCGCGCGCCAGCCGTGAGCACTCCACCGGGGGGAAGCCCGCAGAGTCAGGGATGAGCTCGCCCGGACTCGGGTGAACCCCTGAGTACCGGACACGCGCCCGGTTTCCGTAGCCCGTGACGACAAGAGGGGCACCGCCCGAAGGCGGTGCCCCTCTGTCATCTCCTCAAGGCGCTGGGCGTACTGGCGCAGAGCACTTAATCCCGGTGTGCGCTATTACTCGCCGCCTGGCCGGTCGGTCCCAACCTCCCGGGTGCCTGCGCATCGCTCCCGCGATGCCCGGCCTCTCCCTAGAAAGGTCGCCCGCGACGGCACTCCGGCCTGTTGAATGGCAGACCGTCAAGACATGAGGTAACGGAGGGGTCATGGGCGAGACCGAGAACACGCGCCTGATGCAGCGCATCTTCGCCGGGCTGGCGCAAGGGGACGGTCGGCCTCTCGCCGACAGTCTCGCTGACGACTTCCGCTGGACGATCATCGGTACGACAAAATGGTCAGGGACCTATGAAGGTAAACAGACCGTCCTCAACGAGCTGTTTCGGCCGCTGCTCGCCCAGTTCGCGGACACATACACGAACACCCCACAACGGTTCGTCGCCGCTGGCGATTGCGTCGTCGTGGAATGCAGAGGTCGCGCCACAACCACGGATGGAAAGCCCTATCACAACACGTACTGCTGGGTTTGCCACATCGAAGACGGAAATCTGCGAGCACTGACCGAGTACTGCGATACCGACCTCATAGCAAGAGCACTCGGGGCACCGGGGGACATGAAGCGTTGACAACACGACAGCCGAGGGGGAAGCCGGCATTTCGCCGACTTCCCCCTCTGGCACTCACTTCACGCCTGAAAAGCGCTCACATTCAGCTGCAACCGCTGGTCGAACCGCAGCCTTCGCAGATGTAGCAGGAACCGGCGCGCTGCATCTTCGTACCGCAGGAGAAGCACAGCGGGGCGTCGGCCTGGATGCCCATCTGCATCTCCACCAGTTCGGCGCTGGTGTGGGCCTGCTGCGGGGCGGGCTTGACCGCCTCTTCGTTCTTCGGCGCGGAGACGGCCTTCAGCTCCTGGGCCCGCGGCGCCGACTGGGCCAGGCCCTCGACGTCGACCTCGTCCTCGTTCGGCTCGTACGAACCGGTCTCCAGGTGACGCTGACGCTCCTCGGCCGAGTGGATGCCGAGCGCGGAGCGCGTCTCGAACGGCAGGAAGTCAAGCGCCAGGCGGCGGAAGATGTAGTCGACGATCGACTGCGCCATCCGCACGTCCGGGTCGTCCGTCATACCGGCCGGCTCGAAGCGCATGTTCGTGAACTTCGAGACGTACGTCTCCAGGGGGACGCCGTACTGGAGGCCGACGGAGACCGCGATGGAGAAGGCGTCCATCATGCCCGCGAGGGTCGAGCCCTGCTTGGACATCTTCAGGAAGACTTCACCAAGTCCGTCGTCCGGGTAGGAGTTGGCGGTCATGTAGCCCTCGGCACCGCCGACGGTGAAGGACGTGGTGATGCCGGGACGTCCCTTCGGAAGGCGCTTGCGGACCGGGCGGTACTCGACGACCTTCTCGACCTTGGCTTCTACGGCGGCGGGCTCCTCGGTCTTCTCCTCCCACTTCTTGGTGGAGAGCGGCTGACCGACCTTGCAGTTGTCGCGGTAGATCGCGAGCGCCTTGACGCCCAGCTTCCAGGCCTCGAAGTAGATCTCCTCAACCTCCTCGACGGTCGCCGTCTCCGGCATGTTGACCGTCTTGGAGATGGCGCCGGAGATCCACGGCTGGATCGCGGCCATCATGCGGACGTGGCCCATCGGGGAGATGGCCCGCTCGCCCATGGCGCAGTCGAACACCTCGTAGTGCTCGGGCTTGAGACCGGGCGCGTCGATCACGTTGCCGTGCTCGGCGATGTGGGCGACGATCGCCTCGATCTGCTCTTCCAGGTAGCCGAGGCGGCGCAGGGCCTGCGGGACCGTGCCGTTGACGATCTGCATCGAGCCGCCGCCGACCAGCTTCTTGAACTTGACCAGCGCGAGGTCGGGCTCGACACCGGTGGTGTCGCAGGACATCGCGAGGCCGATGGTGCCGGTCGGGGCGAGCACGGACGCCTGGGAGTTACGGAAACCGTTCTTCTCACCGAGGCGCAGTACGTCCTGCCACGACTCGCTGGCGGCGGCCCACACCGGAGTGTCCAGGTCGTCCATGCGGACGGCCTTGTCGTTGGCGTCGGAGTGCTGCTTCATGACGCGCTTGTGGGCGTCGGCGTTGCGGGCGTAGCCGTCGTACGGGCCGACGACCGCGGCGAGCTCGGCGGAGCGGCGGTACGCCGTGCCGGTCATCAGGGAGGTGATGGCACCGGCGAGGGAGCGGCCCCCGTCGGAGTCGTAGGCGTGGCCGGTGGCCATCAGCAGGGCGCCGAGGTTGGCGTAGCCGATGCCGAGCTGGCGGAACGCGCGCGTGTTCTCGCCGATCTTCTGGGTCGGGAAGTCCGCGAAGCAGATCGAGATGTCCATCGCGGTGATGACCAGCTCGACGACCTTCTGGAAACGCTCGGCCTCGAAGGACTGGTTGCCCTTGCCGTCGTCCTTCAGGAACTTCATCAGGTTCAGCGAGGCCAGGTTGCAGGACGTGTTGTCCAGGTGCATGTACTCGCTGCACGGGTTCGACGCGGTGATCCGGCCGGACTCGGGGCAGGTGTGCCAGTTGTTGATGGTGTCGTCGTACTGGATGCCGGGGTCGGCGCAGGCCCAGGCGGCCTCGGCGATCTTGCGGAAGAGCGACTTGGCGTCGACCTCCTCGATGACCTCACCGGTCATCCGGCCCCGCAGGCCGAACTGGCCGCCCTGCTCGACGGCCGTCATGAACTCGTCGTTCACACGGACCGAGTTGTTGGCGTTCTGGTACTGGACGGACGCGATGTCATCGCCGCCGAGGTCCATGTCGAAGCCCGCGTCGCGCAGGACGCGGATCTTCTCCTCTTCCTTGACCTTGGTCTCGATGAAGTCCTCGATGTCCGGGTGGTCCACGTCGAGGACGACCATCTTGGCGGCGCGGCGGGTGGCGCCACCGGACTTGATCGTTCCTGCGGAGGCGTCGGCACCCCGCATGAAGGAGACCGGACCGGAGGCGTTGCCGCCGGAGGACAGCAGTTCCTTGGAGGAACGGATCCGGGAGAGGTTCAGGCCGGCGCCGGAGCCGCCCTTGAAGATCATGCCCTCTTCCTTGTACCAGTCGAGGATCGACTCCATGGAGTCGTCGACGGACAGGATGAAGCAGGCGGAGACCTGCTGGGGCTGCTTGGTGCCGACGTTGAACCAGACAGGGCTGTTGAAGCTGAAGATCTGGTGCAGGAGGGCGTACGCCAGCTCGTGCTCGAAGATCTCGGCGTCGGCGGGCGAGGCGAAGTACTTGTGGTCCTCTCCGGCCTTCCGGTACGTCTTCACGATGCGGTCGATCAGCTGCTTGAGGCTGGTCTCGCGCTGCGGGGTGCCGACGGCACCGCGGAAGTACTTGCTGGTGACGATGTTGACCGCGTTCACCGACCAGAAGTCGGGGAACTCGACGCCGCGCTGCTCGAAGTTGACCGAGCCGTCGCGCCAGTTGGTCATGACGACGTCACGGCGCTCCCAGGCCACCTCGTCGTACGGGTGGACCCCAGGGGTGGTGTGGATGCGCTCGATACGCAGGCCCTTGCTCGCCTTGGTGCTCTTGGCGCGGGAACTCCGTGCCGGACCACTCGCCGTCTCTGTCATGCCGCCTCCCTGTACGGGCGAAAACGCCCTGAAGTGCCCCGATGTTCCCGTGGCACGTTGTTCTGTCTGGTGTTGCGGGCACCCACTCACCTCGCCCGCAACAGGTCTTCACATCGCCGCCGCCCGGCCGGGCCCGGAGCTGCCGTCCGGGTCCGGCCCGCCGGTCAGTCGGCGGCGCCTGCGGGCTCGGGGACGTGTGACGTCCCTCCGGGCCCGCGGTCGTCTTCCTGGCTCCCCGCCCCTGCGCCCTCGCGGTCTCCGTCGTCCGTGCCGGGGGGTCCCGCCTCTTCCCTGAGCTCCGCGATGGCCGCCTCGAAGTCTTCGAGCGTGTCGAACGCCCGGTAGACGGAGGCGAATCGCAGATAGGCGACGAGATCGAGCTCCTGCAACGGGCCGAGTATGGCCAGCCCCACGTCGTGGGTGGTCAGCTCGGCGCTTCCGGTGGCCCGCACCGCCTCCTCGACCCGCTGGCCGAGCTGGGCGAGCGCGTCCTCGGTGACGGGCCGCCCCTGACACGCCTTGCGCACACCATTGATGACCTTGGTGCGGCTGAATGGTTCGGTGACTCCGGACCGCTTGACCACCATGAGCGAGCACGTCTCCACGGTCGTGAAACGACGGGAGCAGTCAGGGCACTGGCGGCGCCTGCGGATCGACGTGCCGTCGTCGGTCGTACGACTGTCGACGACACGGCTGTCGGGGTGCCTGCAGAAGGGGCAGTGCATGAACTCCAACCCTCCTCACAGCAGACTCAATAGCCTCGCTGGGTCTCTTGCGCCCCACGAAGCAGCCCCCAGCATAGGCGATGACCATGGGCGCGGAGACCCGGGGGACCACAACTTGTGGGCTGCTGCTGCAATCCAACCACTAGATGTGGGGATTGGCTCATACATCCACGTCGTACACGCGTGTCGCGCGCGTAGACGCAGGTGACGCGCGACCGACCGCGCCGCGTCGACCTCGTAAGCCCGCGGCGGCACCGCCGGGCACTGTCCGCCACACCCGCCGGCGGCATCCGTACACGCACAGCCGTATCGCTGCGGCACATGCGGAGATACCGTGGGCGCCGCGAGGAGGGGAGGTGGGACTCCCGCACAGATGAGGGCTGGTCCCGGGGCAGGGGAATGCCGGATGGCAGACTGGGGCAACAGCCCCCGAGGCGATCACCCCGGCGGTGAAGAGTACAGCAATGGGCGCATTTGCCCGCCAGGTGGAGCGGTAGCCAATACACCCGGACACATGATCGCGTCAGCCGATTCGCGATTTTTCACTCGAACGTGTGTTTGGCGCAACCTTTCGAAAGCAACTACCGTTGTCCAGCAGGGAGACCATCGAGAGGGGCCGACGTGACCACCACCGCAGACAGTGCCGCCATCACTGCCCAGGAGCGCTCCCAGGGCCGACTGGAGCCGGTGCACGCGATGAACGAAGCCACGAACCCGGAGGGGCACAAGCGCTCTCTGCCGGGACGACCTCCCGGCATCCGGGCGGACAGTTCCGGACTCACCGACCGCCAGCGTCGCGTCATCGAGGTCATCAGGGATTCGGTGCAGCGGCGCGGCTACCCGCCGTCGATGCGCGAGATCGGCCAGGCCGTCGGCCTGTCCAGCACCTCTTCCGTCGCACACCAGCTGATGGCACTGGAGCGCAAGGGCTTCCTGCGCCGTGACCCGCACCGCCCGCGCGCATACGAGGTGCGCGGTTCCGATCAGGCCGCCTCCGTGCAGCCCACGGACACGGCGGGCAAGCCGGCCGCCTCGTACGTCCCGCTGGTCGGCCGCATCGCCGCCGGTGGACCGATCCTCGCCGAGGAGTCCGTCGAGGACGTCTTCCCTCTCCCCCGCCAGCTCGTCGGCGATGGTGAGCTGTTCGTCCTGAAGGTCGTCGGCGACTCCATGATCGAGGCCGCCATCTGCGACGGCGACTGGGTCACGGTCCGCCGCCAGCCGGTCGCCGAGAACGGCGACATCGTGGCCGCGATGCTCGACGGAGAAGCCACCGTCAAGCGGTTCAAGCGCGAGGACGGCCACGTCTGGCTCCTGCCGCACAACGCGGCCTACGAGCCGATCCCCGGCGACGACGCGACCATCCTCGGCAAGGTGGTGGCCGTACTGCGCCGCGTCTGACACCGCGCACCCCGTCAGGCGGGCCCAGTCGGCCCGCCCTCTGACCGGGCCCCGGGACCCCTGCGCCGGTTCCGGGGCCCTGCGCTGTCCGGGCCCGGTGCACGAGTGGGGCCGGCCCGCGGCTTCTCCGCCGCAGACCGGCCCCGAGGCTCAATCGTCTTCCGTCTGCTTGGCCAGCGCGTCGATCGCCGCCAGCGACTTCCGCACCTGGTTCCGGTCCGTGGTGTACCAGAAGTCGGGCAGTGACGCCTTCAGATAGCCGCCGTACCGGGCGGTCGCCAGACGCTGGTCCAGCACGGCGACCACACCGCGGTCGCCCGATGCCCGTACGAGACGGCCGGCGCCCTGGGCCATGAGGAGCGCGGCGTGCGTGGCGGCGACCGCCATGAAGCCGTTGCCGCCCGCGTCCTCCACGGCCTTCTGGCGGGCGCTCATCAGAGGGTCGTCGGGGCGTGGGAACGGGATCTTGTCCATGACGACCAGTTGGCAGCTGGGGCCGGGGACGTCCACGCCCTGCCACAGCGAGAGCGTGCCGAACAGGCAGGTCTTGGGGTCGGCCGCGAAGTTCTTGATGAGCTCGCCGAGGGTCTCCTCTCCCTGGAGGAGGATCGGGAACTCCGGGATCCGGGAACGCAGTTCCTCGGCGGCCAGCTGGGCGCCCCGCATGGAGGAGAACAACCCCAGGGTCCGGCCCCCCGCCGCCTGGATGAGCTCCGTGAGCTCGTCGAGCATGTCGCCGCGGTCGCCGTCCCGCGCGGGGCGCGCCAGGTGCTTGGCGACGTACAGGATGCCCTGCTTGCGGTAGTCGAAGGGCGAGCCGACGTCGATGCCCTTCCACTGCGGGAGGTCATCGCCCTCGGTCCCCTCGGGTGCGAGCCCGAGGGACGCGCCGACCCCGTTGAAGTCCCCGCCCAGCTTCAGCGTCGCGGAGGTCAGGACCACGGAGCGGTCCGCGAAGAGCTTCTCCCGCAGCAGCCCCGAGACGGACATGGGGGCGACACGCAGGGAGGCGCCGAAGCGGTCGTGGCGCTCGTACCAGACCACGTCCCACTCGGAGCCGTTCGTGATCCGTTCCGCCACGTCGTGCACGTTCTCCACGGCCGCCAGGGCCTGCTTGCGGACCGCGTCCTCGTCCTGGACGGACTTGTCGCGGGTCGTGCCGATGGCGGAGATGACCGTGCGGCACGCGTCGCGCAGAGCCATGAGGGCATAGCCGAGGTCCTCGGGAATCTCCTCCAGGCGGCCGGGCAGCGCGAGCTCCATCAGCCGCTCGAAGCCCTCGGCAGCGGTCTGGAGCTGGTCCGCGGCCTTCTCGTTGACGAGTTTCGCGGCCCGGCGCACCGCCCGGTTGACCTGGCCGGGGGTGAGCTCGCCGGTGGCGACTCCGGTGACGCGCGAGACCAGCTCGTGGGCCTCGTCGACGATCAGAACCTCGTGCTGCGGAAGGACCGGGGCGCCCTCGATGGCGTCGATCGCGAGCAGTGCGTGGTTGGTGACGACGACGTCCGAGAGCTTGGCGCGCTCGCGGGCCATCTCGGCGAAGCACTCCGCGCCGTAGGCGCACTTCGAGGCGCCCAGGCACTCCCTCGACGACACCGACACCTGGGCCCAGGCCCGGTCCGAGATGCCGGGCGTGAGGTCGTCCCGGTCGCCGTTCTCGGTCTCGTCGGCCCAGTCGCGCACCCGCAGCAGGTCCTGGCCCAGCTTGCTGGTGGGCGCCGCCGCCTCGAACTGGTCGAAGAGGCCCTCCTCCTCGTCCTGCGGGACACCCTCGTGCAGGCGGTGCAGGCACAGGTAGTTCGACCGGCCCTTGAGCATCGCGAACTCCGGGCGCCGGCGCAGCAACGGGTGCAGCGACTCGACCGTTCTCGGCAGGTCGCGCTCCACCAGCTGGCGCTGAAGCGCGAGGGTGGCGGTCGCGACGACCACACGCTCCCCGTGCGCGAGCGCGGGCACCAGGTAGCCCAGCGACTTGCCGGTGCCGGTGCCGGCCTGGACCAGCAGGTGGGAGCCGTCGTCGATCGCTTCCGCGACGGCTTCGGCCATGGCCACCTGACCGGGGCGCTCCGTACCGCCGACGGCAGTGACGGCAGCATGCAGGAGTTCGGGGAGTGAGGGCTTCGTCATAGCGCGACCACCCTACGACCCAGCACTGACAAACGGGCGATCAAGGCGGGGACGGGGGACGGGATCAAGACCTTGGCTCCTCGGTGGGGTGGGTCGGGTGAGCGGACGTGTGGCGGGGCCCGGGGGACAGACCGGTTCGGACCATTCGGGAGGGGTGGGGTGGCGCGGGCTGTGGGCGGCGCGGCTTGGTGGCCCGGGCTGCGGCAAGGACGGGCTGGCATGGGGGGCGGCGCGAGCTGTCGGCGTGGGCGGACTGATACGGCCGGGCGGCACGAGCTGCCGGAAGGATCGGGCTGACACGGCGGCGTGGCGCGAGCGGAATGCGTGGGCGGGGTGGGAGCGGCCGGCCCCGCACTGCGGCCGCACGGGTGGGCCGGCGAGCGGCTCGAGAAATCTCTGCGGCACGAGTGGGAACCGCGGCGGCACGCGCCGCGTTCAATGAGTGATGGCGCGGTGACACAGCGCTACAGAAGATGCCGAATGGCCCGGTCTCGGACCATGAGGGCGGCTCGCTTGTCGGGCAGGTCGACCTCGGCGGAGAACCGGAAGCCGGCGGTCAGGAATGCGGCGATGGAGGGTGTGTTGCGAATGTCGGGTTCCGCGATGACGCGTGCGCAGGAGGGCCGCCGCACGAGTACGAGATCGGCTACTGCGCGAAGCAGCAGACCGCCGAGACCGTGTCCTCGGTCGGCTACAGCGCCCACCAGAAGGTGAAGCCCCGTGTCATGAGGCCGGGCCGGGTAGTGGCGGGCCAGCGGATCCAGGTCCGCCCGGTAGATCTCCCAGTAGCT
The DNA here is from genome assembly GCF_029813805.1 of Streptomyces sp. DH10. NCBI lineage: Bacteria > Bacillati > Actinomycetota > Actinomycetes > Kitasatosporales > Streptomycetaceae > Streptomyces > Streptomyces sp. DH10. The sequence goes on along the minus strand of NZ_JARVKU010000028.1, from coordinate 66,691 downwards.
CATCGGCGTTCCGTCCAACACGCCGATGCACGGCACGCAGCGCCCGTCGCCGGCTAGCTGGGTCAGCACATGGCCCTCGGTCACGTTCTGGGGTCCGGACAGCCCCCAGAACGCCGCAGCGGCGGGGTCGTTCATCCAGCGGCTGATGAGCGGAAGATCACGTTCGACGCGCACGGGGACGAGCTGGAAGACACCCACGGGTGTGTCGGCCGGGCCCCAGTCGGCGACACGGTCGAGGAGATCGTCCTCGGCCGGGACAAGGGAGGGGAACGAGGGGCCGGAGGCCGCACGGGTCGTGGCGATGGAGACGGAGGGCTGTGCCGTGCCCTGGTCTGCCCGCCGTGCTCCGTGATCGTCGGACGACTCGTCCGCGATGAGGGCGAAGAGTTCGTCCGGCAGCCGTAGGTCCATGGTGTCCTCGCCGAGACCGCCGGCACCGGCATCCGCACCCAGGTCCGCGTCGACTCCCGCGCTGGGGCCCGCGTGGGAACCGGCACGGAAGTGGGCCTCGGAGCCAGTACCGGCGTCGACGTCGGCCGTGGCGGGGTCAGCGGTACCGGTGTGGGCGGTCGGGTCGGCGGAGGGCACCAAACGCTCCTCTCAGGAAGGGGGGTTGAGGGAGGTCCTCAGGGAGGCAGGAGGTCGGTCGTGGTCAGGGACGGTCAAGGCGATCAGCGGTACAGGGGGTTGGCGATGGTGACGTAGACGGACTGGGTGTCGACCGGGCCGACGAGTTCGTCGAGGCCGTGGAGCCGGGTCAGCAGGTTGGCCTTGCAGCGCAGTACGGGTGAGTCCAGCAGCCGGGCCGGCAGCGCGGAGTGCAGCCTGGCCGGTCCGGAGGCGACGTTTCCGAGGAAACGGCGGAAGGCGGCGAGCAGCAGCCGCTCGTCGGCCAGTCGCTGGGAGCCGAACGCTCCGATGAGGCCGAGGACGTTGTTGACCGCCAGGTAGTAGGCGAGCCGCTCGTCGGTGACCTCGTCACAGACGAACGTGTCGCTCCGCTCTCCGATACCGGGCAGCCGGGCGTCGAGGTCCGCGCGCCGGGACTCGCGGAAGTAGTAGCCCTGGTTGTCGCGATAGCGGCCGCCCCTTGGCCACCCCTCGGCGTCCAGCAGAAGCAGAGTGTTCTGCTGGTGAGCCTCCAGGGCCATGCCGGCCTCACCGTCCAGCCACAGGACGGGACGCACGACGTGCTCAAGGTAGCGCAGAAACCACTCGGCGGCGACGGCTCCGCGGGGCCGGCCGGTCCGGCGGGCGAGACGCGTGACGACCTCGGCGAGCCGGGACCGAAGGACCGGGCCATGGGTCTCCGGGTGGTCGGGAGCGGTTCCCGGCCGGGCAGGTGGGCAGGGACGCGGCGAGACGAGTCCGGCGACGCAGGAGACATCGTCCGAGGGGCTGAACGGGTTGTGGCGGATCACCACGTCCAATCCGGGCAACGGGACGCCGTCGGACCCTCTGTAGCCATCGCATCCGTCGACAGCGATCCAGGCCGGGTCCCGAACGATGTCGAAGGTCGGATGCACGGCCCGCCACTGCTGCGCGAGTCCGCTGCGGAGCAGGCGGTGGACTTCGACACCGCGATGGAGCTCCTTACGGAGGTTCTCGCGACGGGAGTTGGTGATGCGCAGGCCCAGCGACAGCTTGAGCATCGCGGGGGCACCGGTTCGGTAGACGGTCCGTACGGAGGAGGTGGGTTGCCAGGGGGTGCCGTGGGTGCCGAGGTCGCGGAGCAGTCCGCTGTCGAGCAGGGCAGCGGTCCCGGGGCGGTGCCGAATCTCGCGTGCCTGCCAGGGGTGCAGGGGCAGTAGGGCGTAACCGTCCGGTGACGGCAGGCCGTTACCCGCCAGGCGGGCGGTGAGCCGGGACGCGGCGACATGGCGACCGCGTTCGGTCCAGGCGGAGTCGGTGGCGAGAACAGAGGGGGCGACAGCCATCCAGTGCAGGGGGAAGGATCCGCGCAGCTCGGGCGAGTACAGCCGTGCTTCGGCCTCGGTGAGGCCCTCGCGGCTCTTCGGGGTCGGGTGCAAGGGGTGTCCGAGGACGAGTGACTGCTCCGCGGCCAGGAAGAGGTCGGGGCCGTCGGCCGGGTGTTCACGGCGGTCGCTGAGGAAAGAGGTGACGCGGCGGAGAGAATCGGCAACGCCCGCGACGACTCCGACGCCGTCGCCGTTACTGCCGCAGTCGCCGTTACTCCCGCGGTTGCCATTACTGCCGCGGTTGCCGTGGCTGCGGCCGTTCCTGTCCGCGAGTGTTTCCCTGGAGAGTAGAGCGGCGACCGTGACGGCGTCGGCCGGTGGGGCGTCGTCGGGAGCATCGGCCAGACGCGGATGGCCGAAGCGGTGCCAGCCCGTCGGGGACCAGTAGGGGACGGGGACGAGCAGGGCCGTGCCGCTGGCGGGAAGGGGGATGCGGAGAATGCCGTCGCCGGGGGCGGGCTGGTTGGTCTCGCGCACCCAGCAGCGGAGCAGCGTCTCCACCGCTGCTGCCTGGGCGGCGGTGTGCGGGTCGGGATGCTCCAGGAGGTCGGCGGTGGCTCCTCCGGCCCTCAACGCGCCATCCTGCGCCTCACCGTCCCTCACCTCACCGCCCTGCACTGCGGCGGGCTGGACCTCGGCGAGCTGCGCCACCCCGTGCCTCTGACACGGCACCGCCGGGGCCACCGGGTTCACCGCCGCCTCCGAGTCCCGGACGTCAGCAGAGCCTCGTCCCGGTGTCGTGGCGTGGTCGTCGGGCTCGGAGACGGCGTTCAAGACAGGTACCTCGTCGGGTGGTTCCGGGACGTGCGCTGGGGGTTCGCGAGCGGGGGGCTACACGGGCTCGCGGGGTCAAAACTCGTTGTGCGGAGGCACAGGGCCTGAGCAGTCACGGGCAAGGCTCACGGTGCGAGCGGCTCCACTGCCGCGCGCCCGTCACACCGAGCCGCCGCCCGGACGGCGTCGGCCAGGCGGTCCTGCACGGCGGCCGCCTGTTCGTCGGTGATCGTCAGGGGCGGCAGCAGCCGGACGACGCCGGCGTGACGGCCGCCGAGTCCGACGATGAGGCCGCGCCGCAGGCACTCCCGTTGGACGGCGGCCGCCAGTTCGGGGGCGGCGGGGAGGGGCGTCCCCGCCGCCTCGACCACCTGCCGGGCTCTCCCGGCCTCTCCCTCGGGATCCACGAACTCCACCCCGATCATCAACCCCCGCCCCCGCACATCCCCCACGCACGGAAACTCCGCGACCAGTCCCTGGAGTTGACTCAGCATGCGTGCCCCGAGCGTCGCCGCGCGCTCGGCGAGGTGGTTTTCCCGGACGTGGGTAAGGGTCGCCGTGCCGGCGGCCATGGCGAGTTGGTTACCGCGGAAGGTGCCGGCGGAGGCGCCGGGTTCCGAGACGTCGAGGTCCTCGTCGTAGACCACGACGGCCAGCGGCAGGCTTCCTCCGATGGCCTTGGAGAGAACCATCACGTCGGGGGTCACTCCGCTGTGCTCCACGGCCCAGAAGGCGCCGGTCCACCCGACGCCCGTCTGGATTTCGTCGGCGATCAAGGGGACGGACCGGTCGGCCGTGAGCTGCCGCATGCGCCGCAGCCAGACGTCCGGTGCGGGGATCACCCCGCCCTCGCCCTGGACGGGCTCGACGATCATCCCGGCGGGGAGCGGAGCGCCGGGCCCGGAGTCGTCGAGGACGGACTCGGTCCAGCGGGCGGCGAGGTCGGCCCCGCGCTCGCCCCCGACGCCGAAGGGGCAGCGGTAGTCCTGCGGGTAGGGCAGGCGGGCGACGGGTACGGCGTGGGCACCGGGGGACGCGTTCAGTGCCCCGGCCGTCCTTCCGTGGGAGGCACCGGTGAACGCGATGAGGCCGGTCCGGCCGGTCGCCGCGCGCACCAGCTCGCAGGCGGTCTCCACGGCGTCGCTGCCGGCCGGTCCGCAGAACCGTACGCGCGCCCGGTCGGCGAGCCCTGGGGGCAGGGTGCGGAACAGCTCGGTGATGAAGGCGTCCTTGACGGGTGTGGCCAGGTCGAGGGCGTTCAGGGGCGCGCCGGAGTCGAGGACCCTGCGGATGGCTTCCAGGACGACCGGGTGGTTGTGCCCGAGGGCGAGCGTGCCGGCGCCGGAGAGGCAGTCCAGGTAGCGGCGGCCGTCCGCGCCCTCGATGGTCAGCCCCCTGGCCCGCACCGGCACGATCGGCAGGGCGCGGGCGTAGGTGCGGGCGGCGGACTCGCGCGCGGACTGGCGGCGCAGAATTCCCTCGTGCGCGGCGCGCGCTCCCGGCGCCGTGTCGTCGACGGCACTTGGGAGGGCCCTCACCGGCATACGCCCCACAGCGGCCTCCTCGGACGCACATCCCCCTTGGGTGGATTCCGTCACGACTTCCCTGACCTCCCACTGGGCACGGGCACAGAGGACCGCACACAGACAGCAGGCCCCCAACCGCTACCAACCCCGATCCGCTCACCGGGTTACGGGTTGCCTCAAGATCCTTTCCGTGACGGAACTGTTGCGGTTCCGTCGGGCCGCCCCCACAGCCACCGCATAGTGTGTGGTGCCGTTCCCGGACGCCGTGAGGTTGGCCTGAACTCCCCATCAACTGGCGGAAAGCAGGGCTGAAGCACCGGTTCGTCCATGTTCGTTCCACATCAGGGGGAGTCACATCATGCGATCCACACGGCCGTCGTCCATCGCCAGTCGAGAGGGGAGGGCGCGCCGCAGGAACTCCCCCGTGCTGGCCGCCGTCGCCCTCGCCTCGGCGCTCGCGTTGACCGCCACCGCCTGTGAGTCGGGCGACGCCGCGGCGGGCGGTGAGGCCTCCGCGTCGGCCGGCGCCTCCGACGACGGCAAGCTGAGGATCCCGGACGACATCAGGGACCGGCTGCGCGAGCACGGGATCGACATCGACAAGTGGAAGAACGGCGCCTGGAAGAACTGGGACCGGGACGACTGGCTGCGCGAGGCCAACGAGTACATCAACCCGATCATCGAGGGGCTCTGGGACCCGGACCGCATGCGGGAGGCCGAGGAGCCCGACCAGGGCGTGGACGACAGCGACCTCATCGGTGACCAGGGCGTGACCGATCCCACCCCCGAGCCGGTTCGAGCGCAGACCGTGCCGCCGTCGTACCACGCCAACGCGCCCACGGCCGGGAAGGTGTTCTTCGACTCCCCCAAGGGCTCGGCCGTCTGCTCGGCGACGGTCGTCAAGGACCCGGCCCACCCGGGCAAGTCCAACCTCGTGTGGACGGCGGGCCACTGCGTGCACGCGGGCAAGAAGGGCGGCTGGTACCGCAACATCGCGTTCGTCCCGTCGTACAACGACGACGGCAAGCCGGTCGCGGAGCTGGAGAACGCCACCAGGGAGGACGTCGCTCCCTACGGCGTCTGGTGGGGAGACTGGGCGCAGACCTCGGACCAGTGGATCGAGCAGGGCGGCTCGACCGGCGGGGACGGTGCACCCTACGACTTCGCGGTCATCCATGTGACGCCGGAGAAGGGCAGCGGCGGCAAGTCGCTGGAGGAGACGGTCGGTTCGGCGCTGCCGGTGGACTTCAAGGCTCCCGCCGTACCGAAGGTGAAGAGCGTCACGGCGATCGGCTACCCGGCCGCGCCTCCGTACGACGGGCAGAAGCTGTACCGGTGCCAGGACCGGCCGGGCCGGCTGTCGGTCACCGCTTCGGACCCGACGATGTACCGCATCGGCTGCACGATGACCGGCGGTTCGTCCGGCGGCGGCTGGGTCGCGCAGGGTTCGGACGGCAAGCCGGCGCTGGTGTCCAACACCTCGATCGGCCCGGTGACGTCGGGCTGGCTGGCCGGTCCGCGCCTGGGCGAGGCGGCGAAGGGCGTGTACGACTCGGTCAGCGAGAAGTTCGCGGGCCGGTGACGGCCCGCTGAACACCTTCGGCCGTGGGGCGGTGACCCGGGCCCGTGCCCGTGCCCACCTGGAGCGATGGCCCGTGGGCTCACGGAAACCTTCACTGCCCCACCCCGGTACGCCCTCAACTCCACGGGCGTAGTGGGGTGTTGCGCCGGGGGTTCCGGCGCCAGGTATGACATGCACACGCAGCAGCACACGGTTATGCACCAACGGGGGTCATCGCACCATGCGTTCCACACGTACGCCCGCGGCACCGAGGCGCGGGTGGCGCTCCCTTCTCGCCGCAACCGGGCTCGTCGCCGCCCTGGCGCTCACCGCGACCGCCTGTGAGGGTTCGGCGGACTCGGCGAGCGACAAGCCCGACGCCACCACCTCGCAGGCCGCGGACGGCGCCGGCAAGGTCAAGATCCCGGCCGACCTCGCCGGCAGGCTCGAGGAGCACGGTGTCGACGTCGACCGGTGGAAGGACGGCGGCTGGAAGGACTGGGACAAGGACAATTGGCTCAGTGAGGCCGAGGACTTCGTCAACCCGGTGATCGAGGGCCTCTGGAAGCCGGAGCGGATGCAGTCCGCGCAGGAGGCCGACAAGACGGTCACGACGAAGGACGCGTCGGCCGGCCAGGGCGTCAGCGATCCGGCCCCGGCGCCCGTCCGTGCGCAGGCCGAGAGGACGCCGTACCACCGGAACGCCGCCCCGGTCGGCAAGGTCTTCTTCGACTCCCCCGACGGCCCGGCCGTCTGCTCCGGCACGGTGATCAAGGACGTCAACCACCCGGGCGAGTCCAACCTGGTGTGGACGGCGGGCCACTGCGTGCACGCCGGCGGCAACGGCGGCTGGTACCGCAACCTCGTGTTCGTCCCGGCCTACAACGACCTCGGCAAGTCCGAGGCGGAGCTGAGCAACGCGAACCCGGCGGAGGTCGCGCCGTACGGCAACTGGTGGGCGGACTGGGCCTCGACCTCGAACCAGTGGATCCAGGGCGGCTCGGAGACGGGCGGTGACGGCGCCGCGTACGACTACGCCGTGCTGCACGTGAAGCCCGAGCAGGGCGCCAAGTCCCTGGAGGAGACGGTCGGTGCCGCGCTGGACGTGGACTTCTCCGCGCCGTCCGCGGCCGAGGCCGCCAAGATGGGCGCCTGGGGCTACCCGGCGGCGCCGCCCTACAACGGCCTGAAGATGTTCAAGTGCGTCGACGTCCCGGGCCGGTTCTCGCTCAGCCCGAGCCTGCCGACGATGTACCGCATCGGCTGCACCATGACCGGCGGTTCCTCCGGCGGCGGCTGGTTCTGGGTGGTGAACGGCAAGTCCGTCCTCGTGTCCAACACCTCGATCGGCCCGGCCGACAACAGCTGGCTGGCCGGTCCGCAGCTGGGCCGCGATGCCGAGGCGCTCTACCAGAACATGAGCAAGACGTACGGCGGTCGGTGACCGGGACATGCTGAAGGCCCGCTCCCTGCGGACAGGGAGCGGGCCTCCACGCGTTCAGACTGAGACGCGCCAAGCCGACGGCTCGCTCACGCAGACGACTCGCTCACGCCGAAGCCGTCAGAGCGCCGGCGCCGGAACGTACGGCGCGAGCTCCGCCGCCAGTTCCTCGTGCACCCGCGCCTTGATCAGCGTGCCCTCCGGGGTGTGCTCCTCGGAGAGGACCTCGCCCTCGTCGTGGGCACGGGCGACCAGCTTGCCGTGCGTGTACGGCAGGAGCGCCTCGATCTCGACCGACGGGCGCGGCAGCTCGTTGTCGATGAGCGCGAGCAACTCGTCGATGCCCTGGCCGGTGCGGGCCGAGACGGCCATGGACCGCTTCTCGACACGCAGCAGCCGCTGGAGCGTCAGCGGGTCGGCCGCGTCGGCCTTGTTGATCACGACGATCTCGGGTACGCCGGTGGCGCCGACGTCCCTGATCACCTCGCGCACGGCGGCCAGCTGCTCCTCCGGGTTCGGGTGCGAACCGTCCACCACGTGCAGGATCAGGTCGGACTCGCCGACCTCCTCCATCGTGGAGCGGAACGCCTCGACCAGGTGGTGGGGCAGATGGCGCACAAACCCGACCGTGTCGGCCAGCGTGTACAGCCGGCCGCTCGGGGTCTTGGCCCGGCGGACGGTCGGGTCGAGGGTCGCGAACAGGGCGTTCTCGACCAGCACGCCCGCGCCCGTGAGGCGGTTGAGCAGCGAGGACTTGCCGGCGTTGGTGTAGCCCGCGATGGCGACCGAGGGCACCTTGTGGCGCTTGCGCTCCTGGCGCTTGATCTCGCGGCCGGTCTTCATGTCCGCGATCTCCCGGCGCATCTTCGCCATCTTCTCGCGGATCCGCCGCCGGTCCGTCTCGATCTTGGTCTCACCGGGACCACGGGTGGCGAGGCCGCCGCCCTTGCCGCCGCCCATCTGCCGGGACAGCGACTGACCCCAGCCGCGCAGCCTCGGCAGCATGTACTGCATCTGCGCGAGCGCGACCTGCGCCTTGCCCTCTCGGGACTTGGCGTGCTGGGCGAAGATGTCCAGGATCAGAGCGGTCCGGTCGATGACCTTGACCTTGACGACGTCCTCGAGGTGGATCAGCTGGCCCGGGCTGAGCTCACCGTCACAGATGACGGTGTCCGCGCCCGATTCGAGGACGATGTCGCGCAGCTCCTCGGCCTTGCCGGAGCCGATGTAGGTCGCCGCGTCGGGCTTGTCGCGGCGCTGGATCACACCGTTGAGCACCAGCGCGCCGGCCGTTTCCGCGAGGGCGGCGAGCTCCGCGAGGGAGTTGTCCGCGTCCTGCGCGGTTCCCGTGGTCCAGACGCCGACGAGCACGACCCGCTCCAGGCGGAGCTGGCGGTACTCGACCTCGGTGACGTCCTCGAGCTCGGTGGAGAGGCCCGCCACACGGCGCAGAGCCGCGCGCTCGGAGCGGTCGAGCTGATCGCCGTCCCGCTCTCCGTCGATCTCGTGGCTCCAGGCGACGTCCTCTTCCATCAGGGCATCGGCCCGAAGACCCTCGGGGTGGCTGTGCGCGAAGCGCTTGGTGTCCTGGGAAGGGGAAGAAGAGGAGGTCATTGGATCCTTACGTAGCTGGGAAACCGTTTACGGCGACGGAGCGCTGCGAGCTTTCCGTCACCGGGCATAACGCGCGAGCGTTCCGGGAGATTCCCGGCGCTCCGTGCCGCGCCGACCTGAAGATAGTCGCACGGCACGGGGCGTCTCGTCACCGTCTTATCGAGCGGCCGCCTCAGCGGATTCGGCCGCCTTATCGGGCTCAGCCGCCTTCCCGGGCTCATCCGGTTTCCGGCGCGGCCGGCTTCCAGTCCGGGTGCCCCGGCATCGGCGGGGTCTTCTCCCCGTAGAGCCAGCCCTGGAAGAAGCCGTCCAGGTCGCGCCCGGAGATCTCGGCGGCGAGCCGGACGAAGTCCTCCGTCGTGGCGGTGCGGTCCTTGTACCGGCCGACCCAGGCGCGCTGGAGGCGCTCGAAGGCCGCGCGGCCGATCTCCTGGCGCAGGGCGTACAGGACGAGCGCGGCGCCGTCGTAGACGTTCGGCCGGAAGATGCCGGTCTTGCGGCCGGGCTCGGGGGCCTTCGGGGCGGCGGGGGGTCCGCCGGCCGCGCGCCAGCGGTCGGAGGCGCCGTACGCGGCCTTCATACGGTCCCGCATGGGCTTGCCGGCCTGCTCCTCGGCGTACAGCGCCTCGTACCAGGTGGCGTGTCCCTCATTGAGCCACAGGTCGGACCATGTGCGGGGGCCGACGCTGTCGCCGAACCACTGGTGGGCCAGCTCGTGGATCATGATCGACTCGACGTACCACGCGGGGTGGACGGGCTCGGTGAACAACTCCCGCTCGAAGAGGGAGAGCGTCTGGGTCTCCAGGGCGAAGCCGGTGGAGGCGTCGGCCATGAGCAGGCCGTACGTCTCGAAGGGGTAGCGGCCGACCTTGCCCTCCATCCAGGCGATCTGCTCCGGGGTCTTCTCCAGCCAGGGTGCGAGCGCCTTGCGGTACCTGGTCGGGACGACGTCCCGTACCGGCAGTCCGTGCGGGCCGGTGCGGTGCAGCACGGTGGAGCGGCCGATGGAGACCTGGGCGAGTTCGGTGGCCATGGGGTGCTGGGTGCGGTACGTCCACGTGGTCGACCCGCGGGACTTGTCCACCCCGGTGGACAGGCCGTTGGCGACGGCCGTGTGACCGTCGGGTGCGGTGACCCGGAAGGTGAACATCGCCTTGTCGGAGGGGTGGTCGTTGCACGGGAAGACCAGGTGCGCGGCGTCCGCCTGGTTGGCCATGGCGAGGCCGTCCGCGGTGCGCACCCAGCCGCCCTCGCGCCCCTTGGCGGGTACGGGGTCGCTGGTGTGCCGCACGGTGATCCGCATCCAGTTGCCGTCCGACACGGAGCCCTGCGGCGTGATCACCAGGTCCTCGCCGGCGGTGCTGAAGGTGGCGGGCTCGCCGTCGACCTCGACCGAGTGGACCGCGCCGTGGGCGAAGTCGAGGTTGACCCGGTCCAGGTCGGCGGTGGTCCAGGCGTCGATGGTGGTCACGGCCCGCAGCGGCTCGCTGTTGCTGCCGGGGTAGGAGAAGGAGAGGTCGTACGACGCGACGTCGTAGCCGGGGTTGCCGAGGTACGGGAAGAGGCGGTCGCCGACGCCGAGCGGGACGACGGGGGCGCTCGCGGCGACGAGGCAGACGGAGACGGCCGAGGCGAGCAGCGCCGCGGACGTCCGCCGACGACAGGAGCGGGTACGGGGGCGGGTGCGGTGGGGGGTGAGGCGCATGCCTCACGGCTATCAGCGCGCGCGTGCGCGACGCGGACGACGCGCGTCCGTCCCACCCGAACCGGGGACCGGGGCCTGCGCCGGGTGCCACCCCGCGTCAGATGGCCGACGCCCGGGCGGGCTCAGCCGAGCGGTATCCGGCGGCCGGCGCCCCGGGCGGCCTCAGCCGAGCCGAATCCCGTGGGCGACGCCTGGGCGGCCTGCCGAGCCGAATCCACCAGGCGGCCTCAGCGGAGCCGTTCCCGTGGGCCGGTGCTCAGGCGGCCTCAGCGGAGCCGTTCCAGTGGGCCGGTGCCCGGGCGGGCTCAGCCGCCCTGCGTCTGCCGCTGGGCCCGGGTGACGTCGTAGACCCCGGCGACGTTGCGCATCGCGCGCATGAGGGCGGGCAGGTGGGCCGCGTCCGGGAGCTGCACGGTGTACGTGTGACGGACCTGCTGCTGGGTCGGGGGTTCGACGGTCGCGGAGACGATCTCGGCGCCTTCGAGGGCCATGGCCTCCGTGAGGTCCGCGAGCAGATGGGGACGGACGAACGATTCGGCGACCAGCGTGACCCGGCACTCGCTGGCATCGCCCCAGCCCACTCCGACCTCCGTGCGCCCCCCGTCCTTCATACGGGCCACCGCGGCACACTCGACGCGGTGCACGGTGACGGCTCCCCCGCGCACGGCGAAGCCGGTGATCTCGTCCGGTCGTACGGGTGTGCAGCAGCCGGCGAGCCGGACGCTGGCGCCGGGCCGGTCGGTGAGGACGTTGCCGCCGGCGGGGCGGACGGCCGCCTGCTCGGGAGCCGCTCCGTCCGGGTCGGATGCCTCGGCGGTCGCGGGCCGGCGGGCCGCCGCGCGTTCCTCGGCCCGCCGGTCCCCCTGGACGTCGGTCCGCTGGGCCTCGGCCTGTGCCGGATGGGCTGCCAGCCAGCGCTGGATGGCGATCCGGGCCGCGGGCGTGTGCGCGTGCTCCAGCCACTCCCGGGAGGGCTCGGACGCGGGGTCCTGGCCCATGAGGAGCTGGACCGTGTCACCGTCCTTCAGGACGGTGCTCAGCGTCGCCAGACGGCCGTTGACCCGGGCGCCGATGCACGCGTGCGCGTCCTCGCCGTACTGCGCGTACGCGGCGTCCACGCAGGTCGCCCCCTCGGGCAGGCCGAGTGTGCCGCCGTCGGGCCGGAAGACGGTGATCTCACGGTCCTGGGCGAGGTCCTCGCGCAGCGTCGACCAGAAGTGGTCCGGGTCGGGCGCCGCCTCCTGCCAGTCGAGGAGGCGGGAGAGCCAGCCGGGGCGGGTGGGGTCGACGCGCTCGCCGTCGGCCGGGTCGTCGGCGGCCGGCGCGTACGGGTTGCCGAGCGCGACGACCCCGGCCTCCGCGACCTTGTGCATCTGGTGCGTGCGGATGAGGACTTCGACGACCTGGCCGTCCTCGCGGGCGACGGCCGTGTGCAACGACTGGTACAGGTTGAACTTCGGTACGGCGATGAAGTCCTTGAACTCCGAGACCACCGGCGTCATGCAGGTGTGGAGCTCGCCCAGGACGCCGTAGCAGTCGGCGTCCTCGTTCACCAGCACCAGCAGCCGGCCGAAGTCGGAGCCGCGGAGCCGGCCGCGTTTGCGGGAGACCCGGTGCACGGAGACGAAGTGGCGGGGCCGGATGAGGACTTCGGCCGGGATGTCCGCCTCGCGCAGCACGGTGCGCACCTCGTCGGCGACCTCGGCGAGCGGGTCGTCCGTGCGGGCGGCGTTGCGGACGATCAACTCCCTCGTGTGCTGGTACTCCTCGGGGCGCAGGATCGCGAAGACGAGGTCTTCCAGTTCGGTCTTGAGCGCCTGGACGCCGAGCCGTTCGGCGAGCGGGATCAGCACGTCACGTGTCACCTTGGCGATGCGCTCCTGCTTCTCGGGGCGCATGACGCCGAGGGTGCGCATGTTGTGCAGCCGGTCGGCGAGTTTGATCGACATGACGCGGACGTCGTTGCCGGTGGCGACGAGCATCTTGCGGAAGGTCTCGGGCTCGGCGGCGGCGCCGTAGTCGACCTTCTCCAGTTTGGTGACGCCGTCGACGAGGTAGCGGACCTCCTCGCCGAACTGCTCGCCGACCTGCTCGAGCGTCACATCCGTGTCCTCGACGGTGTCGTGGAGCAGGGAGGCGGTCAACGTCGTGGTCTCGGCGCCGAGTTCGGCGAGGATCAGGGTCACGGCCAGCGGGTGGGTGATGTACGGCTCGCCGCTCTTGCGCATCTGGCCGCGGTGCGAGGACTCGGCCAGGACGTAGGCGCGGCGCAGGGGTTCGAGGTCCGCGTCGGGGTGGTGGGCGCGGTGCGCGTCGACGACGTGGCTGATGGCGTCGGGCAGCCGGTCGCGGGCGGCGGGGCCGAGCAGGGCCGCGCGGCCGAGGCGGCGCAGATCGATCCGGGGGCGGGCCTTTCTGCGGGGGGCTGTCGGCGTCACCGGCCCTGACACCGCGCCCGGCATCGGGCCTGGGGTCACGGAATTCGTGGCCTCCGCACTCATGGGCACCTCCGGCTGCGTGGACCGGCGGACGGGGTGCCCCAGGGCGGACACGGCTCAGGGGGCGGCTTCGTCCCCCGTCCGGGCCGGTGCTTGATGCTACCGACCCCACCATGCCTGGCTGACCGCCTCTCGCCGAGCGTGAAACTGATCACCCATTCGAGGGACGAATGTGAGGTTTGTACCCCTGTGCATCGTGACCATGACGGCTCCGTTCCCGCCAAGTGGCCGGATCCGTACGGCGGTTTCGGGTCGAGGGTCCGACAGCTCGCGGCACTTCCAGGACGGTCGGCGCCTGCCTCACGCGCGCGTGGCGGTGTCCAGCCAGTCCGCGTCGATCTCGCCCTCGGCGACGATCACCGCAGGGCCCGTCATCTCGATCTCGCCGTCGGGCCGCTCGGTGATCACCAGGGTGCCACCGGGTACGTCCACGGTGTACGTCGCCGGGGTACCGGTGGCCGTCGGGTCGGCGCCGTCGCGCCGGGCGGCGGCGACGGCGACCGCGCACGCGCCCGTGCCGCACGAGCGGGTCTCCCCGGCGCCGCGCTCGTGCACGCGCAGCGCGACGTGCCCGGGACCGCGGTCGACCACGAACTCGACGTTCACACCGTCCGGGTAGGCGGCGGCCGGGCTGAAGGGCGGCGGGGAGAGCAGGTCACCGGCGTGGGACAGGTCGTCCACGAAGGCGACCGCGTGCGGATTGCCCATGTTCACGTTCCGCGCGGGCCAGCTGCGCTCGCCGACGCTGACCGTGACGTCGCCCTCGGGCAGCACCGCCTTGCCCATACCGACGGTGACGTCGCCGTCCTTGGCGATGTGCACGGTCTTCACGCCCCCGCGCGTGGCGACCGCGAGGTCCCCTTCGGTGACGTGCCCGGCGCGCTGGAGGTAGCGCGCGAACACCCGCACGCCGTTGCCGCACATCTCCGCGATCGAGCCGTCGCCGTTGCGGTAGTCCATGAACCACTCCGCCTCAGCCGCCATGCCCTTCGCCTCGGGATGCGCCGCGGACCGCACCACGTGCAGCAGTCCGTCACCGCCGATGCCCGCGCGGCGGTCGCAGAGGGCTGCGACGGCGGCCGGGGGCAGGTCGACGGCGTTCTCGGGGTCCGGGACGATCACGAAGTCGTTCTCGGTGCCGTGGCCCTTGAGGAAGGGGATCCGCGTGCTCATTCCTCGATCGTACGGGGCGCTCCGCGGGTCCAGCCGAAGGAGGGTGCCAGGGGGTATCGGGCCGTGATTCCGTGCGGGTGCATCGTGGCTTGTCGCGCCCACGCGGCGGAGCAACATGTCGACACAGCCCCGTGCCCCTATGCGGCGCACTTCAACGGAGCCGTGCTACCCGCCAGACCGCGAGTACGACCACCGCGGCCACCATCACCGAGTACGCGAGGACGACCCGCCAGTCGCGTTTGCGGCCCGAGCCCTTGGCCGGCAGGCCCGGCCAGGTGTGGCCCACGCGGCGGGCGGCCATCATGCCCCAGCCGGCCGCGCACGAGCAGATCAGCAGCCCGAGCATGGCGATCACGGCTCCGCTGTCGCCGAAGTCGAAGGCGAGCGGGAACGCGAACATCAGGGAGCCGAGCGCGGCCAGGCTCACGATGGGCGCGAGCTGCCAGATGCGCAGCCGGCGCTGCGGGCGCAGTTCGACCTCGACCTCGCCCGCGAACATCTCCTCGGGCTCGGGGCCGTCGTCCGTCACACCCTGCGTCTCGTCGGGCCCGTCGGCGCTGAGACGGTCCGATTCCTGGTCCGGTCCGTCCCCGAGCTCCGGTCCGTCCCCGAGCTCCGGGTCGTCCCGGCGCTCCGGCACATCCCGGTCGGCGGTGATGTGATCGGTGCCTTGTGCGGTGTCGCGAGGGCCGGCCTCCATCGCCACGCGCCCTCCCAACTAGGACTCAACTCGGTCGATCGAAGCTTGATGATGGCACGCCGCCGCAGGCCCGGATGACGGCCTGGGCGTCCCGATGCCATGACGTGATCAGGCTGTAACCGGTCGTTCGACCAAAGACAGCGCGAGCTGCGGAAGTTCTGAGAGATCGGCCGCAGCCCCACTCAACCAGTGCACCCGGGGATCGCGCCTGAACCACGAATCCTGACGGCGCGCGAAGCGCTTGGTGGCACGTACGGTCTCAGCCCGCGCGTCCTCCAGGGTGCACTCCCCGGCGAGCGCCGCGAGCACCTGCTGGTAGCCGAGCGCGCGCGAGGCGGTACGCCCCTCACGCAACCCCCGCGCCTCCAGTGCGCGCACCTCGTCCACGAGGCCGGCGTCCCACATCCGGTCCACCCGGCGCGCGATGCGCTCGTCCAGTCCGGGCCGGGGCACGTCGACACCGATCTGGATCGTGTCGTACACGGAGTCGTGGCCGGGGAGGTTGGCGGTGAAGGGCCTGCCGGTGATCTCGATCACCTCCAGGGCCCGGACGACCCGGCGGCCGTTGCTCGGCAGGATCGCCCGCGCGGCCTGGGGGTCGGCGGCGGCCAGACGGGCGTGCAGCGCACCGGAGCCGCGCAGCGTCAGCTCCTCCTCCAGCCGGGCGCGGACCTCGGGGTCGGTGCCGGGGAACTCCAGGTTGTCGACGGCCCCGCGCACATACAGTCCGGAGCCGCCGACCAGGATCGGCCAGCGGCCCTCGGCGAGCAGGGCGTCGATCCGCTCGCGGGCCAGGCGCTGGTACTCGGCGACGGACGCCGTGACGGTCACGTCCCAGATGTCCAGGAGGTGATGGGGAACGCCGCCGCGCTCCTCGGGCGTCAGCTTGGCGGTGCCGATGTCCATCCCTCGGTAGAGCTGCATGGAGTCGGCGTTGACGACCTCACCACCGAGACGCTGGGCCAGGAAGACGCCCAGATCGGACTTTCCGGCCGCGGTTGGTCCGACGACGGCGATGACGCGGGGGGCGGGGGGTGCACTGCTCACCGACCCAGTCTCGCAAACCTCGAACCCTGCTCTCGAACGAGTTACGTGACGCCACGGCCGCGGGGTCGTTGCCCGTTGCGAGGTTCCTGCCGCCGGATCGCAGAGGCGGTGGCCCGGGTCGCGCAAACGGACGCACCGGGCGACGCGGGATTTCGCCCGCACGAGTAACGTATGGAGTGGATATGGGCGTTTTTGCACGACTTCTCCGGCGGTCCAAGGCTACGGAGGAGACGCCTGCCGAGGCTCAGGCCGACAAGGCGACGGCCGGGACCGAGGCGGAGGAAACTGCAGGGGCTGAGGCGGCGAAGGGGGCTGAGGGGGCAGCGGAAGCGGCCGAGCCGGCGACTGAGGCGGCCGAGGTCACCGAGACCGAGGGCGTCGACATCCCGAAGCAGCAGTCCACCGACAAGGCCGCCGACAACGAGGCCGGCGAGGGCGCCCGCGCGTGACCGCCCCGCGCGAGGGAAGGTGAACCATGGGTCTCCTGGACAATGTGAAAGCCAAGCTGGGCCCGGCCAAGGGCAAGGTCTCGGACCTCGCGCAGCGGCACGAGGACAAGATCCAGCACGGCCTCGACAAGGCCGCGCACATCGTCGACAAGAGGACCAAGGGCAAGTACAGCGACAGGATCCAGTCGGGCACGGGCAAGGCCAAGGGTGCCATGGACCGACTCGCGCACAAGGGCGACAGCGGACCGGCCGCGGGCGGCACGACACCACCGCCGACTGCGGGTGGCACGACACCGCCGCCGACTGCGGGTGGCACGACACCGCCGCCGGGCCCGGGCGGCACCATGCCGCCGGACACGGGCCGTACGGCACCGCCTCGGGACGCCGGAGGCACTCCGCCGCCGGACGCACCACCGCCCACTTCCTGAGCGCACATCGACGCAGCAGGTCCTGAACACACATCGGCACACCGAAGGGCACATCGGCGGACGGCCGCGGAGCACTAGGGCTCCCGGCCGTCCGCCGTTTCCCGTGCCCGCTGCCGTTTCCCGTACGCGCCGCCGTTTTCCGTGCCCGCCGCCACGCCGTTCTCGTACGCGCCGCCGGGGCCGCCCTGCCGCCGGGTCTACGACCAGGTGGCCACGATGTATCCCACCCCGTACGGCGCGTCCTCGTACAGCAGTGATCCACCGAGGTCCGCGCCCTCGGCCGCGCCCGCCAGGACCTGCCAGGGGGCCCGGCCGGAGGCCTTCAGTTCACGCGCCAGCCCTGTGCCCAGCGTCGTGAGCGCGGCCATGTCCGCCGTGCCGAGCGCGCGTGCGACCTCCGCGTCGAAGGGTGCCGCCCGTTCGTCCAGATAGCCCGGGGCCTTGAGCGTCCGGCACGCGCTGGCGTCACCCATCACCAACAGCGCGACCCGCTCGGCCCGTGTGGCGAGGTCTCGCCCGATCCGGGCACACCGCTCGGGCGCGAGCCGGTCCCCCACGCCGAGTCCCTCGACGGGGGCGTCGGACCAGCCCGTCCGCTCCAGCAGCCAGGCGGCCACCGCCAGCGAGTACGGCAGCCGCTGTTCCGCGGACGAACCCTCGTCGCCCTGTTCCGCGGACGGCCCCTCGTCGCCCTGCCCCAGCCGTACGTCGAGATCGACGCCGAAGCCCCGGAACGAGCCCCGCGCGCCCTCCGGATACGTCTCGGGTCCGGTGCTCTCCACCGGCCCGACGACCACGAGCCGGCCGGGCCGGGCGGCGGCGAGCACGCCCAGCGCGTCCGTGCAGGCGGCCCGCGCGGCGTCCAGCTCCGGAGCGGCGCCCGCGGCGACGCCGGGCACCAGCAGGGGCGGGCAGGGGCAGACAGCGGCGGCGACAAGCATGATCGGCAGGGTAACCCGCGAGCCCTTCAGAACAAGCCACGGCCGGAACCGACCGCAGCCGGGCCCAGGCGCGGTCAGGTCAGGCCGCGGCCTCACTCAGGTCCGGCGGCGACCGGAGCGCGGCCCAGCGGCCCGGCCCAGTTGCTCGGCTCAGCTGCTCGGCTCAGTCGCGGCCGCAGCCGCTCGCCGCCACCGGGAGCGGCTCGGGGACACCGATCGTCGGCAGGCCCAGGAGCACGCCGGCCGATTGGCCCGGCTGGCCCTCCTTCTCCGCGTTGCGCTTCTCCCAGGCGTCGCCCGCGCGCGTGCGGCGCACGTCCAGCACGGGGCCCTCGGCGAGGAGGTGGTGCGGGGCGGCGTAGGTGATCTCGACCGTGACCACGTCGCCGGGGCGGACCTCCTGGTCCGGCTTGGTGAAGTGGACGAGGCGGTTGTCGGGGGCGCGGCCGGACAGGCGGTGCGTCGCGTCGTCCTTGCGGCCCTCGCCCTCGGCGACCATCAGCTCCAGCGTGCGGCCGACCTGCTTCTTGTTCTCCTCCCAGGAGATCTCCTCCTGGAGGGCGACGAGACGCTCGTAGCGCTCCTGGACGACCTTCTTGGGGATCTGGCCGTCCATCTCGGCGGCCGGGGTGCCCGGGCGCTTGGAGTACTGGAAGGTGAAGGCCTGGGCGAAGCGGGCCTCGCGCACCACGTGCAGCGTCTGCTCGAAGTCCTCGTCGGTCTCGCCGGGGAAGCCCACGATGATGTCGGTGCTGATCGCCGCGTGCGGGATGGCGGCGCGGACCTTCTCGATGATCCCCAGGTAGCGCTCCTGCCGGTAGGAGCGGCGCATGGCCTTCAGGACCGTGTCCGAGCCGGACTGGAGCGGCATGTGCAGCTGCGGCATCACGTTCGGCGTCTCGGCCATGGCGGCGATGACGTCGTCGGTGAAGTCGCGCGGGTGCGGGGAGGTGAAGCGGACGCGCTCCAGGCCCTCGATCTTCCCGCAGGCGCGCAGCAGCTTGCTGAAGGCCTCGCGGTCGCCGATGTCGGAGCCGTACGCGTTGACGTTCTGCCCGAGGAGCGTGATCTCGGAGACGCCCTCCGCGACCAGGGTCTCGATCTCGGCGAGGATGTCGCCGGGGCGGCGGTCCTTCTCCTTGCCGCGCAGGGCCGGGACGATGCAGAAGGTGCAGGTGTTGTTGCAGCCGACGGAGATGGAGACCCAGGCCGCGTACGCGCTCTCGCGCCGCGTCGGCAGCGTCGAGGGGAACGCCTCCAGCGACTCGGCGATCTCGACCTGCGCCTCCTCCTGGACGCGCGCGCGTTCCAGCAGGACCGGCAGCTTGCCGATGTTGTGCGTGCCGAAGACGACGTCCACCCAGGGCGCCTTCTTCACGATGGTGTCGCGGTCCTTCTGTGCCAGACAGCCGCCGACCGCGATCTGCATGCCCGGGCGGGCGGCCTTCTTGGGCGCCAGGTGACCGAGGTTGCCGTAGAGCTTGTTGTCGGCGTTCTCACGCACGGCGCACGTGTTGAAGACGACGACGTCGGCCTCGTCGGCGCCTTCGGGGGCGCGGACGTAGCCCGCGTCCTCCAGCAGACCGGCCAATCGCTCGGAGTCGTGGACGTTCATCTGGCACCCGTAGGTGCGTACCTCATATGTGCGCGTGCCGCCCACTGACTGGCTCCGGTCGATGCTGCTCATGGGGACAAGGGTAGGCGGTCGCCGGAGGTGGCTCGGCCGCCTGTGGACAACCCGGGCCCGGGCTCACGCCTCGATGAGACCGGCGCGGATCGCGTACCTGGTCAGCTCCAGACGGTCGCGCATGCCGAGCTTCTGGAGGAGGTTGGCACGGTGGCGTTCGACCGTCTTGGCGCTGATGAAGAGGAGCTCCCCGATCTCCTTGGAGGTGTGGCCCTCGGCGACCAGCTTGAGGATCTCCTCCTCTCGTTCTGTGATGGCGCGTTCCGGCAGGCCGTCGCCCCGGTGCAGCCGCTCCAGGTAGGAGCGGACGAGGGCCCGCTCGGCGCCCGGGTAGATGAACGGCTCGTCGCGCACGGCCGCCCGGCACGCCTCGACCAGGTCGCGGTCGGCGACGGACTTGAGGACGTAGCCGCTGGCTCCGGCCCTGAGCGCCTCGAAGAAGTACTCCTCGTTGTCGTACATCGTCAGGATCAGGATGTGCAGCGCGGGCAGCCGGCGGGAGAGTTCGCGGGCCGCCTGGAGGCCGGTCATCCGGGGCATGGCGACGTCCAGGACGGCCAGGTCGACGTCGGTTTCCCGGGCGCGGGCGACGGCTTCGGCCCCGTCCCCGGCCTCGGCCACGACCGTCAGGTCGGGCTCCCCGTCCAGGATGAGGCGTACGCCCCGGCGCACGAGGGTGTGGTCGTCGGCGAGCAGGACGCGGATCGGGGGCCGGGCGTTCGGGGACCGGGGGGTGGTCGGCGGGCTTCCCGGCGTCACGGGTGTGGACATCAGCGTGCTCCTTCCGGCACCGGTACGCGCAGGCGTATGTCGGTGCCCCGGTCGGGGGCCGGTTCGAGGGCGAGGGAGGCGCCGATCAGGAGGGCGCGTTCCCGCATGCCGGTGATGCCGGCGCCCTCCGGGGCGTCGCCGGGGCCGGTGCCGTTGTCGCGTACGAGGAGTTCGACGCCGCCGGGGACCGGCCGGAGGCGGAGTTCGGCACGGTCGGCACCGGCGTGCCGGGCGGTGTTGGTGAGGCCTTCCTGGGCCACTCGGTAGACGACGAGTTCCGATTCCGGGGTCAGGGCGGGGAGGTCGCCGGTGACGTGGTGGCGCACGGTCAGCCCGTGGGTCGTGAACTCGGCGGCCAGTGAGCGCAGGGCGCTGGCCAGGCCGAGTTCCTCCAGGACGCCGGGGCGCAGCCGGCGGGCGATACGGCGGATCTCGTCCAGGCCGGCCCGCGTCGCCTCCTGCGCCTGGCCGACCTCCTCACGCAGGTCCTCGGGCGCCCGGTCCGCGACGCGCTTGAGCTGGAGGAGGACGGCGGTCAGGGTCTGCCCGACCTCGTCGTGGAGCTCCCGGGCGATCCGGTGCCGTTCGCTCTCCTGCGCGGACAGCGCCCGGGCGGCGCCCGCCGCCCGCTCGGCCTTCAGCCGGTCGAGCATCGCGTTGTACGTCGTGATCAGCCCGGCCGTCTCCGCGGGTCCGGCGACCACCGGGCGGGAGCCCGGGCGCAGCAGGTCCACGGTGGCCATGGCCCGGTCCAGCCGTTGCAGGGGCCCGAGGCCGAAGCGCAGCACGAGTGCGTTGCCGGCGAGCAGCATCGCCAGGCCGCCGAGCAGGACGAGCGCCTCGCCCGCCAGGACGGGGGTCGACACGGTGACCGGGCCGAGCAGCAACGCGGTGGCCACGACCAGGCCGGCCGCGTTGAGCGAGAAGATCCGCCAGAACAACGACACGTTCCTGGATCCGCTCCTTCCGCCTTTCGCGTATGGCCCGCCTTTCGCGTGTGAGCCGGCCCTCTCGTACGACCCGGCCTTCGCGTCCGACCCGGCCCTCGCGTGTGGCACCGCCTCCTCCACCCTCTCCGGCGACCGGCCGCTGCGTATATCCGTCACGACACCCATGTCGTCACCGTACGGCTGGATGACAGCATGCGGACTTGACCCGTCCGTCGATCGACACCGTTCACCAGACCGACCAGAGCCAGACGAACAAGGGGAAGAAACGTGTCAGCTCCGCGCCTGAGGGCGACGCCGCTGCCGGGCATCGGGGTCCAGTACGACCTGGAGACCCGGGAACACCGCCATCTGTCGGTGGTGGCGCACCGCGACGGCACACGCACGGTGAACGTGTACCGGGCCGACGATCCCGACTCCTGCGCGCACTCCCTGCGACTGTCCAGCTCGGAGGCCGGTTCGCTGATCGACGCGCTGAAGCCGTCCCACCACAGCCCGAGTCTGCTGTACACCACGGACCTGGGGCTGGTCGCCGAGCGGATCGAGGTGGCGGCGACCTCGCACTGGAACGGGCGGGTCCTGGGTGACACGCGGATGCGGACGGACACGGGGGCGTCGGTCGTGGCGGTGCTGCGCCGGGCCGAGGCCATCCCCTCACCCGCGCCGGACTTCCGGCTGGCGGGCGGTGACACGCTGATCGTCGTCGGCACCCGTGAGGGCGTCGACGGCGCCGCGACGATACTCGGTCGGGAGTGAGCCGGTGCACTCCGCGGTCCTCCTGATCGAGTTCGGTTCCATCATCCTCGGCCTCGGCCTGCTAGGCCGGTTCGCCGGCCGCTTCCGGCTGTCGCCGATACCGCTGTACCTCCTGGCCGGTCTGGCCTTCGGCGAGGGCGGTCTGCTGCCGCTGGGCGCGAGCGAGGAGTTCGTCGCCACGGGCGCCGAGATCGGCGTCATCCTGCTGCTGTTGATGCTGGGTCTCGAGTACACGGCGAGCGATCTGGTCTCCAACCTCAAGACCCACTACCCGTCCGGTCTGGTCGACTGCGCGCTCAACGCCCTGCCGGGGGCGGCGGTGGCGCTGCTGCTCGGCTGGGGGCCGGTGGCCGCCGTCGTCCTGGCCGGTGTCACCTGGATCTCGTCGTCCGGAGTGATCGCGAAGGTCCTCGGCGATCTGGGCCGGGTCGGCAACCGGGAGACGCCGGTGATCCTCAGCGTGCTCGTGCTGGAGGATCTGGCGATGGCGGTGTACCTGCCCATCGTCACCGCTTTGGTGGCGGGAGCCGGGCTACTGGCCGGCAGTCTGACCCTGGCGATCGCGCTGGGCGCGGCGGGCCTCGTCCTGTTCGTGGCGCTGCGCTACGGCAGGGTCATCTCCCGCTTCGTCTCCAGCGACGATCCCGAGAAGCTGCTGCTGGTCGTGCTGGGTCTGACGATCCTGGTCGCGGGGGTGGCGCAGCACCTCCAGGTGTCGGCGGCGGTGGGGGCCTTCCTGGTGGGCATCGCGTTGTCGGGAGAAGTGGCGGAGGGTGCGCACACGCTCCTCAGCCCCCTGCGTGACTTGTTCGCGGCCGTCTTCTTCGTCTTCTTCGGACTGCACACCGACCCGACCAGCATCCCGCCGGTTCTGCTGCCCGCCCTGGGCCTGGCCGTCGTCACCGCCCTGACGAAGATCGCCACCGGCTACTGGGCGGCGCGGCGGGCCGGGATCTCCGTCAAGGGCCGCTGGCGGGCGGGGGGTGCGCTGGTGGCCCGTGGCGAGTTCTCGATCGTCATCGCCGGTCTGGCGGTCTCGGCGGGCATCGAACCGTCTCTCGGCCCCCTGGCCACGGCCTACGTCCTCATCCTGGTCGTCCTGGGCCCCCTCACCGCGCGCTATACGGAGCCCGTGGCGACCTGGTGGAGCCGACGCCGCGAGTCCCCCCGCGGCACGGCGGAGACGACGCCCCGGGCCAAGGAGGCGGACGCGCCGGTGGCCGACTGAGGGGGCCCGGGCAGAGAACAGGGGAGCCGCCGTCGGCCCTGACGGCCGTCAGCAGCGGACAAAGGAGCCGGCGTTGGTCCGGGCGGGCGGCTCAGCCGCCCGCGCCCGGCTCCCACCCCTGCTTCCGCAGCACCCCGGTCACATCCGGTGCCTCATAGTGCTCCCCCTTGAGCACCTTCTTGTCCTCGCGGCGGGAGACGGAACCGTCGGGGCCGATCTTGGTCATGTTGGAGCGGTGGATCTCCGCCAGCACCGCGTCGAGGTCGATGCCGTGGACGAGGGCGGTGCCGTAGGCGACGTAGACGACGTCGGCGAGCTCGTGGGCGAGCCGGTCGAGCGGGCCCGTCACCGACACCTCGGCGACCTCCGCGGCCTCCTCCGCGAGGAGTTCACCGCGGTGGGCGGCGAGCTCCGGGGACACCTCCGTCGGGGTACTGCGGGCGTCCAGGCCGAAGGCGAGGTGGAATTCACGGACCAGATCTGCGGGCGACGAGCTCATGGGGGCGACAGTAGTGGCCGCCACTGACGCTCCCCCTGCCCCCTGTCTGACCCCACCCCGTGAGCCCGCCCCTGGTCAGCGGGGCACCACGGCTGGCAGGATCTCGCGCATGCCCAAGACGTTCCCCCCTCTCGGCAGGCGCCGGGCCCTTCAGGGCGGCGCCGCCTCCCTCGTGGTCCTCGGGCTGCTGCTGTGGTGGCTGCGCCCCTGGGCCGAGGAGCCTCCGAGCGGGACGATCAGGTTCAGCACGGGCACCCAGGCGGGGGTCTACCACGAGTACGGCAAGCTCCTGCGCACCGAGATCGACAAGGACATGCCCGATCTGAAGGTGCGGCTGCTGACCAGTGCCGGTTCGCAGGAGAACGTCGCGGACGTGGCGACGGGCAAGGCCGACTTCGCGATCGCCGCCGCCGACGCGGTCGCCACGTACAAGCTCGACAACAGCACGGGCGCCGACCGGCTGCGCGGTGTCGCGCGCCTGTACGACGACTACGCCCAGCTCGTCGTACCGCCGGACTCGGACATCCGCTCCGTCGCGGACCTGCGCGGCAAGCGCGTGGCCATAGGGCTGCCGAACTCCGGCGTACGGCTGATCGCGAACGGCGTGCTCAGGGCGGCCGGCATCGACCCGGAGAAGGACATCAAGCCGTCGTCGGACGGCATCGACACCGGGCCCAAACGGCTGGGGCACGGCCTCGACGCGTTCTTCTGGTCGGGCGGACTGCCCACGGACGGGCTCAGCCGGCTGGCGAAGAAGTCGGCGTCGGCCTTCCGCTTCGTGCCGATCGACGTCGGCCTCGTAGCCAAGCTGCACGACCAGGGCGGTGCCACGCGCTACTACCGCGCCACCAAGATGCCCGAGTCGGCCTACCCCACCATCCAGCGCGGCGACCCGGTCCCCACCCTGGCGGTGTCCAACGTGCTGGTCACGCGCGACGACATGGACCCCCGGCTCACCGAGTGGCTGACCCGTACGGTGATCGACAGCCGGGACGGCATCGGCTCGACCGTCCACTCCGCCCAGCTGGTCGACGTCCGCACGGCGATCTACACGGACCCGCTCAAGCTGCACGAGGGCGCCCGGCGCTACTACCGGTCCGTCAAGCCGTAGCCCGGCCGCCCCCGCCTCGCCTTCGTTACGCCGGTCCGACCCTCGGCACCGCCACCGTCACCTTCAGCCCGTGCGGCTCGTGATGGTCGTACGTGATCGAGCCACCGCCCGCAGCGAGAAGCGCCCGCGAGATGGACAGTCCGAGGCCGGAGCCCTTGATGTTCTGGTGGCGGCTGCTGCGCCAGAAGCGGTCGCCGATGCGGGCCAGTTCCTCGTCGGTGAGGCCGGGGCCCTCGTCGGTGACGACCACGGTGGAGATGTCACCGTTGGAGGCGACGGTCACCTCGACGGTCCGGCCCTCCGGCGTGAACTTCACCGCGTTGTCGATCACCCCGTCCAGCGCGCTGGACAGCGCCACCGGGTCGGCCCACGCGGTGGTCGGCGGGCAGTCGCCCACCAGGTGGACGCCCTTGGCCTCGGCGGTCGGGGACCAGGCCGCGACCCGTTCGGCGGCGAGCTCGCCGATGTCGGTGATCTTCAGATCGGCCTCGGTGTGCTCGGCCAGCGCCAGGTCGAGCAGATCGTCCAGGACCTGCGCGAGGCGCTTGCCCTCGGACTGGACCGAGGCGATCTCCTGGTTGCCCTCGGGCAGCTCGAAGGAGAGCAGCTCGATGCGCAGCAGCAGCGCCGCGAGCGGGTTGCGCAGTTGGTGCGAGGCGTCGGCGACGAAGGCGCGCTGCTGCTCCAGCACGTCCTCGACGTTGTCCGCCATCTCGTTGAACGACCGGGCCAGGCGCCTGAGTTCCGGCGGACCGCCGGCGGCGGCGACCCGGGACTTCAGCCGGCCCGTGGCGATGTCGTGGGTGGTGGCGTCCAGCACCCGTACGGGCTTGAGCACCCAGCCGGTCAGCCGCAGAGCCGCGCCGACGGCCAGCAGCATCGCGGCGAACTCGCCCGCGCCGATGACCAGCCAGCCGTGCAGCGTGCGGGAGCGCAGCTGCCCGGTGGGCGAGTCGGTGACGACGACCGCGACGACGTCACCGTCCCGGATGACCGGTGAGGCGACCACGAGGTTGCCCCGCTGCCAGGGCCACACCTGCCGCGGGTCGTGGCTGCGGCGGCTGAGCAGCGCCTCGTCGAACGCGTCACGCACCTCGCCCTGCTCCGGCAGGGACCACCCGGCGGGTGCGTGGGCCATGGCACTGCGGCTGCGGTAGAAGACACCGGCCCGGATGCCGTAGACCTTGTAGTAGCTGTCGAGTTCGCTGCTGAGCGTGGCCAGGCGCTCGTTCTCGAACGCGCTGGCGGTCCCGGCGGGCGAGTCGGTGACGAACTGGGCGAGAGCCGCGAAGCGTGCCGTGTCGTCGATCCGGTCGACGACGACCTTCTGCTGCTGGGCGCCGGCCAGGCTGACGGCGAGCGGGACGCCGAGCGCGAGCAGTACGGCCGCCATCAGGACGATCAGCAGCGGGAGCAGACGAGTGCGCACCCGGCCCCGCTATCCGGCAGGCGCGACGAGCCGGTAGCCGACTCCGCGTACGGTCTCGATGAGGGCGGGCATGCGCAGCTTGGCGCGCAAGGACGCGACGTGCACCTCCAGGGTGCGCCCGGTCCCCTCCCAGCTGGTCCGCCACACCTCGCTGATGATCTGCTCCCGGCGGAAGACCACCCCGGGCCGCTGCGCGAGCAGGGCCAGGAGGTCGAACTCCTTGCGGGTCAGCTGGATCACGGTCCCGTCCACGCTGACCCGCCGCGTGGGCAGCTCGATGTGCACAGGGCCGAGGCGCAGTTCCGTCTCGATGCCGCTGGAGGTGTCCTCGTGGGAGGTGCGCCGGCTCACGGCGTGGATACGGGCGAGCAGTTCCCCGGTGTCGTACGGCTTCACCACGTAGTCGTCGGCACCGAGGTTGAGGCCGTGGATGCGGGAGCGCACGTCGGAACGGGCGGTGACCATGATCACCGGCGTGCTGGTGCGCTTGCGGATCTTGCCGCAGACCTCGTATCCGTCCTGGTCGGGCAGGCCGAGGTCGAGCAGGACGACACCGAAGCCGTCGACCTCGGGGACCAGCGCCTGAAGGGCCTCCTCGCCGCTGCGCGCGTGCGTGACGTCGAACCCGTGCCGCGCCAGGACCGCCGACAGGGCGGCGGCGACGTGGTTGTCGTCCTCGACGAGCAGCAGTCTCACCCGGGCCCCCTTCGGTTCACTGGTCGTACGATCTATCTGTGTACAAAAACGCGTGCACGCGCGCGCGTGCACCTTGTGCAGTCACGCTGATGGATGAGGACGGCGTCAAGAGGGTTCCGGTTGCGGGGAGCTTCCGTTACCCGGCCGATATGAGCGCTGCTCATAAGTGCTACGACACGTGTCCGATTGCTATCGGATCGTGATGCTCAGATTCCCCTCAGATGTAATGACGCAGGTCGTAGAGGGTTACTACTGTCCTCCGAAACCGAGGAGGACGGAGCCTGAGAGCGATGACCGAAGTATCGGTGGCCAAGGAAGATGTGGCCGCGACCGGAGAACTGGTCGTCCTGAAGAGCGTCAACAAGCACTTCGGCGCGTTGCACGTACTCCAGGACATCGACCTGACGATCGCCCGCGGCGAAGTCGTCGTGGTCATCGGACCCTCCGGGTCCGGCAAGTCCACCCTGTGCCGCACCATCAACCGCCTGGAGACGATCGACTCCGGCACGATCGCGATCGACGGCAAGCCGCTGCCCGCCGAGGGCAAGGGGCTCGCGCGGCTGCGGGCCGACGTCGGGATGGTCTTCCAGTCCTTCAACCTCTTCGCGCACAAGACCGTGCTCGAGAACGTGACGCTCGGCCAGGTCAAGGTCCGCAAGAAGGACAAGCAGGCGGCCGAGGAGCGGGCCCGTGCCCTGCTCGACCGGGTCGGCGTGGCCGCGCAGGCCGAGAAGTACCCGGCACAGCTCTCCGGCGGCCAGCAGCAGCGCGTCGCGATCGCGCGGGCGCTGGCCATGGAGCCGAAGGTCATGCTCTTCGACGAGCCGACCTCCGCGCTCGACCCCGAGATGATCAACGAGGTGCTGGAGGTCATGCAGCAGCTCGCCCGGGACGGCATGACCATGATCGTCGTCACCCATGAGATGGGTTTCGCACGATCGGCCGCAAACCGCGTGGTGTTCATGGCGGACGGCCGAATCGTCGAGGAGGCTGCGCCCGACCAGTTCTTCAGCAATCCGCGCAGCGACCGTGCCAAGGACTTCTTGTCGAAGATCCTGCACCACTGAGGCGCGCGTCGCTCCTGCGACGACCCGCGTCACCCGAAACGACGGTTTTTCTCTTCACGGCAAAGGATGTTCACCATGAAGCTCCGCAAGGTCTCCGCCGCGGCCGCCACCGCTCTCGTTCTCGCCCTGACCGCTACCGCGTGTGGTGGCGATGACGGCGGTGACTCCAACTCCGGCTCCGGCGGCGGCGACAAGATCAAGGTCGGCATCAAGTACGACCAGCCCGGTCTGGGCCTGAAGGAGCCCGACGGTTCCTTCTCCGGCTTCGACGTGGACGTGGCGACGTACGTGGCCAAGGAACTGGGCTACGAGCCCAACCAGATCGAGTGGGTCGAGACCAAGAGCGCCGACCGTGAGAACGCGCTGTCCCGCGGCGACGTGAAGATGATCGCGGCCACGTACTCGATCACCGACGAGCGCAAGCAGAAGGTCGACTTCGCCGGTCCGTACCTGCTGGCCCACCAGGACCTGCTGGTGAAGAAGGACTCGGACATCACCAAGGCCACGGACCTGAACGAGAAGAAGCTGTGCTCGGTGGCCGGCTCGACCTCGGCGCAGAACGTCAGGGACGACTTCGCGCCGAAGGCTCAGCTGAGCGAGCGCGGTGGCTACTCGGAGTGCCTCTCCGCTCTGCAGAGCGGTGGGGTGGACGCGCTGACCACCGACGACTCGATCCTCGCGGGCTACGCCGCGCAGGAGCAGTACAAGGGTCAGTTCAAGCTGGCCGGCCTGAAGCTGAGCAACGAGAACTACGGCATCGGCGTCAAGAAGGGCGACAAGGCGACCCTCGACAAGATCAACACCGCCCTCGAGAAGATGGTCAGCGACGGTTCCTGGGACAAGGCCGTCAAGGAGAACTTCGGCCCGGCGAACTACAAGAACGAGCCCGCCCCGAAGATCGGCCAGATCGTCCAGTAACGCGGGACTCCGCCGACGCAGGATCCCTGCAGTCCCTGCGGGGATCCGCAGGCGCGCCGCCATCACATCTCTGACGGCGGCGCGCCACGTCCGCCACCTACGCCACCCACCCGGAAGCGCGGGAGATCGTGTTCGACTTTCTTTCAAAATATGACGACCCGTCCGTGCTGGGCGCTTTCTGGGTCACAATTCAGCTCACCGTCTTCTCGGCCATCGGTTCCCTGATCTGGGGCACCCTGCTGGCGGCCATGCGGGTCAGCCCCGTCCCACTGATGCGCGGTTTCGGCACTGCCTACGTGAACGTCGTCCGGAACATCCCACTGACCGTCATCATCGTCTTCACGTCGCTCGGCCTCGCCGACATCTTCGGCGTGACGATGGGCGCGACCGATGACTTCGAGCTCAAGTACTTCCGACTGGCCATCCTCGGTCTCGTTGCCTATACGGCTGCCTTCGTCTGCGAGGCCATCCGCTCCGGCATCAACACCGTGCCCGTCGGTCAAGCGGAGGCGGCACGAGCCATCGGTCTCAGCTTCAGCCAGGTACTGAGGCTCGTCGTACTGCCGCAGGCGTTCCGTTCCGTCATCGGACCACTGGCCAACGTGCTCATCGCACTGACCAAGAACACAACCGTGGCTGCCACCATCGGTGTGGCTGAGGCCGCCCTGCTGATGAAGGAAATGATCGAAAACGAGGCACAGACGCTGCTCATCGGCGCGGTCTTCGCCTTCGGGTTCGTGGTACTGACTCTGCCCACCGGCCTGATCCTCGGCTGGCTGAGCAAGCGACTGGCGGTGAAGCGATGACGTCCGTTCTCTACGACGCCCCGGGCCCGAAGGCCAAGCGGCGCAACCTGCTGTTCTCGGTGCTCTTCTTCGTCCTGCTCGCCCTGCTCCTGTGGTGGGTCTGGCAGACGCTGGACGACAAGAACCAGCTGGAGTGGTCCCTGTGGAAGCCGTTCACCACGTCCGAGGCCTGGACGACCTATCTGCTGCCCGGTCTGGGCGACACGCTGAAGGCCGCAGCCCTCGCCATGGTCATCGCCCTCCCGCTGGGCGCCGTCCTCGGCATCCTGCGCCTGTCCGACCACCGCTGGGTGCGCATCCCGGCCGGCGCGGTGGTCGAGTTCTTCCGGGCCATCCCGGTGCTGCTGCTCATGCTGTTCGCCAACGAGTTCTACGTCCGCTCCACGGGCATCCCCAGCGATGAGCGGCCCCTGTACGCGGTCGTCACCGGACTGGTGCTCTACAACGCGTCGGTCCTCGCCGAGATCGTCCGCGCGGGCATCCTCTCCCTGCCCAAGGGGCAGTCGGAGGCCGCCATGGCGATCGGCCTGCGCAAGAGCCAGACGATGTCGAGCATCCTGCTCCCTCAGGCCGTCACCGCCATGCTGCCCGCCATCGTCAGCCAGCTGGTCGTCATCGTGAAGGACACCGCGCTGGGCGGCGTGATGCTCGGGTTCACCGAGTTGCTCAGCACACGCGCGACGCTCGCGGCCAACTACGCGAACGTCATCCCCAGCTTCATCGTCGTGGCGGTCATCTTCATCATCCTGAACTTCATCCTCACCTCCTTCGCCTCCTGGCTGGAGGGCAGGCTGCGCCGCAGCAAGCGCAGCACGGGTGCTGTTCTCGGTGCCGACAAGGTCGACGACGTGAACGCGGCCGAGGTGGGCGGCACCTACGGCACCGGCGCCGGCGGCTCTATCTGACGGTCCGACAACCGCTACGACTGTGGCCCGCCGGGGATCCGGCGGGCCACAGTCGTACGGAGCCCTGAGCCATCCGGCTCCGGCCAACCCTGAAACCCCATCAAGTGACGAGCGTGTCGCCCGGCTACCCTTGGTGCTGCGGCATGATCGCCACCGGCCGCCGGTCACTTGACGCAAGCACCGGCAATGGGTTGCATACGTTCTGTGATCGTGCACCCTGCTCCGACTTCCTGTTCACCTACGTCTCTCAGGACATCACCACGGGCAGGGGGCGCCGCGCCGTGGACCCGGTGATCATCGTCGGAGCGGGGCCCGTCGGGCTCACGCTCGCCCTGGCGCTGGCGCGGCAGGAGGTGCCGTGTGTCGTCCTCGACGAGGGGCCGGGCAAGGACGAACCCCGTGCGGCGCGCACCGTCGTCCTGCGCGAGGACACCGCCGCTCTCGTGGAACGGCTGACCGGCGTGCCCCTGTCCCGGGCCGGTGCCCACTGGGCCGGATGGCGGTCGATGCGGCGCAAGCAGGTGATCCGCGAGATCCTTTTCGACGGCACCGAGCCCGCCCCCCTGCACATCGCCCAGCACGTGCTGACCGATGCCCTGCGGACCGCCCTCTCCGGAGAACGACTCGTCAAAGTCGCGGTGGACAGCCGGCTCGACGGCCTCGAGCAGGAGCCGTCGGGCGTCACGGCCCACACCCGCGGTCCCAAAGGAACTTATTGGCGTGGCAGTTACCTGGTCGGCTGCGACGGCCCCCGCTCGACCGTGCGCAAGCTCCAGGACATCCGCTTCCCTGGCCGTACGGCGGTGGAACGTCACGCCGTTGCCGCGCTGCGTACGGAACTGCCCTGGCACGACGAGGCGTTGCTGCACCGCATGCCGCCGTGGCGCACGTCGGGCCCCTCGGCCGGCGAGGTCACCGCGCGCCCGCTGCCGGACGGCGTCTGGCGTCTGGACTGGCTCCTGCCGCCCGGCAAGGACCTGGTCACCCCCGAACTGCTGCTGACCCGCATCCGGGAGACCCTGGCCGGCTGGGCGGGCGGGACGACCCCGCCGTACGAACTGCTGGACACCGGCGTCCACACGGTCCACCACCGTCTGGCCCGCCGCTGGCGCGCCGACCGCGTCTTCCTCGCCGGGGACGCGGCACACCTGCTCGGCGCGCTGGGCACGCACGGGCTGGACGAAGGCCTCAGGGACGCCGACAACCTCGCCTGGAAGCTGGCCCTGGCCTGGCACCACGGGCCGCACGAGGCGCTCCTCGACAGCTATCAGAC
Organism: Streptomyces sp. DH10; assembly: GCF_029813805.1. Classification (NCBI taxonomy): domain Bacteria; kingdom Bacillati; phylum Actinomycetota; class Actinomycetes; order Kitasatosporales; family Streptomycetaceae; genus Streptomyces; species Streptomyces sp. DH10. Next base: position 34,762 of record NZ_JARVKU010000028.1, on the reverse strand, counting down.
CGAGCGACGGGCGGCCGTCGCCGCCCGGCTGCGCGCCGCCGACCAGGCACTGCCGCTGCTGCGCGGCGGCGGGGGCCTGCGCTCCTACGTCCCCGGCTCGTCCCGGGGCCACGACGCGCTGCTTACGGACGGTCACTTGGGGCTCGGCCAGCTCGGCGCGCCGGGGGCGTACGCCGACTCGCCCCTCGCGCCCGGACGCCTCGAAGGAGAGACCCCCGTCGACACGCCGCCCGGAGCACCGGTCACCGACGTACGGGTCACCGCGGAGGACGGCACCTTCGTACGGCTGCGGGACCGGCTCGGCCGCGGCGCCCTGCTCGTGGTGCTGATCGCCCCGGGTACGGGTGTGTGGGAGCGCAAGCACTGGGTCGGCGCCGGCATCATGCCCCGGCTCGCGGCCGCGGTCACGGCGCTGCCGCATCCCGCCGAGTTGCTGGTCGCCGAGAGCTATCCGGGTGCTGCCGCGCACACGGTGCTCCTGGTGCGTCCCGACGGGCACCTCGTCACCGCGCTGAGCGGAGTGCGGCCGGACGACCTGTACGCGGCGGCGGAGGCCACGGTGGGCGGACCGGCGAAGACGCAGGCCGAAGCCGGTGCGTCGGCCGGCTCTCGCTGACGTCGGCACCGAGAGTGACGTGATCGCTGTCACCGTGCGTCCGCATGGTGACAGTGAGTTGACCGGTCCGGGCGGTCATGGTGTACTCCGGTGCGTGACCGACACCTGTGTGCGCCTGTGGCGGAGGGTCCATATGGACCTCGTCCGCTATGCGGGCTGCGTGTGTCGCCCGTCCTGCTGACTTCGCACCCCTCTTCCTTTGTGCGCGCGCCGCTCTCTGTCTGCTGCGGCCGACGCGCCTGACTCGCGAACTCTCATCAGGACCTTCAGGACGGCACCCGTGTCTGTATCACCTTCCGCATCCCCCGCTGTCTCCTCTTCCGGATCCGATTCCGGATCCGATTCCGGATCCGTTTCCGGCTCCGTTTCCGTTTCCGGCTCCTCGTCTGTCCCCTCCACCGTTTCGGAGCCCACTCAGGCCGACCTCTTCGACTTCGTGCGGCGTACGGCCGCCGACGCCGAGCTGATCGCCTCCCTGCCACTCGACCCGGAAGGCCGCACCTGGGTGCGACTGGACGGGCCAGGCGGCAGCGAGGCCTGGCTGATCGGCTGGCCGCCCGGCACCGGCACCGGCTGGCACGACCACGCCGACTCCGTCGGCGCCTTCCTGACCGCGTCGGGCGAACTCAAGGAGAACTCGCTCGCCGCGCGGCTGCCCACCGACGGCTGGAAGACCCTGGAACTCACCGACGATGTCGACCGCGAACGCCGGCTGCCATCCGGCCAGGGCCGCGCCTTCGGCCGTCACCACGTCCACGAGGTGCTCAACGAGTCCCTCGACCGTCACGCGGTCTCCGTCCACGCCTATTACCCGCCCCTGCCGCAGATCCGCCGCTACAGCCGCAGCGGGTCGATCCTGCGGCTCGAGCAGGTGGAACGACCGGAGGACTGGCAGTGAGCGCGGCGCACGAGCGGGTGAGCGACGGCAGCAGCGGCGGCGACGGCAACAGCGATGGCAGCGGCCGTGTCCACCGTGCCGTCGGAATCGACGAGTTGCTGGAGCGCGTACGGGCGGGCTACGAGCGGATCGAACCGCAGGAGGCGTACGCGGCCGCTCGGTCCGGTGACGCACTGCTGGTGGACATCCGCTACGCGGCCCTGCGTGAACGGGACGGCCTGATCCCGGACGCCCTAGTCGTCGAGCGCAACGAGCTGGAGTGGCGCCTCGACCCGCAGGGCAGCCACCGTCTCCTTCAGGCCACGAGCCACGCCCTGCGCGTCGTCGTGATCTGCAACGAGGGGTACGCCTCCAGCCTGGCGGTCCAGTCCCTGCACCAGCTGGGACTGCACCGGGCCACCGATCTGGTCGGCGGGTTCCAGGCTTGGCGGGCCGCGGGGCTGCCGGTGGTGTGATCGCGGGGCTCGACAGCGGGCGCGGCCCCATGAGGGTCCGGCCTCGCCTCAGACCCCTTCGTCCCCGAGGAACTCCGTGTCCTCGCCCTCCTCCTCCAGCGCCTGCCGGACCACACGCAGGGCCAGGCCCTCGGAGTAGCCCTTGCGGGCGAGCATGCCCGCGAGGCGTCGGAGGCGCTTGTCCCGGTCGAGTCCACGAGTGGAGCGGAGCTTCCGCGCGACGAGCTCCCGCGCGGTCGCCTCCTCCTGCTCGGAGTCGAGCTGGGAGACGGCCTCGTCGATCAGCGTGGAGTCGACGCCCTTGGTCCGCAGCTCCCGGGCGAGCGCACGCCGCGCCAGTCCTCGGCCGTGGTGCCGGGACTCCACCCAGGCCTCCGCGAAGGCGCTGTCGTTGATGAGGCCGACTTCTTCGAACCGCGACAGCACCTCCTCGGCGGCGTCGTCCGGGATCTGCCGCTTGCGCAGGGCGTCGGCGAGTTGCTTGCGGGTCCGCGGGGTCCCGGTGAGCAGGCGCAGGCAGATCGCCCGCGCCTGCTCGACCGGGTCCCCCGGAGGCTCCCCCTGCTCGGCCCTCGACGAGGAGAGCGAACCTCCGTCCTCGGCGACCGCCGCGCCGAAGCCGCGCCGGCGGCGCCCGCGTCCCCGCCCGTCAGGCGACCCGCCGCCACGCGAGCCGTCCCTGGACGAGCCGCCTCCGCGTGAGCCTCTGCCGGTTGAGCCGCTGCCCTGGGAGGCGTCCCCGTACAGCCGGTCGTCCCCGTACGGACCGTCGTCCCCGTACAGCCGGTCGTTCCCGTGCGCGTCCTCCCCGTCCACGGCCGAGCCCGTCTCCTCTCCGGTGCCCCTCCCCCGTGGGGCACCGGAGGCGGCGTACTCGTACTCCGCCCAGTCGGTTCGTCGTGTCACGGGTCAGCTCTTGGCTGCGGCGGCCTTGGACTTGGCGGACTTGGCCGCTGCCGGAGCGGGGACCGCCGCCGCCGCGTCGGCCGGTGCCGGGGAGACCGCCGCGTCCGTGCCCGGCTCCGCGACCGGCTCCTCGGGGCGCACGCCGACGCCCAGCTTCTCCTTGATCTTCTTCTCGATCTCGTTGGCCAGGTCGGGGTTGTCCTTCAGGAAGTTGCGCGCGTTCTCCTTGCCCTGGCCGAGCTGGTCGCCCTCGTACGTGTACCAGGCGCCGGCCTTGCGGACGAAGCCGTGCTCCACACCCATGTCGATCAGACCGCCCTCGCGGCTGATGCCATGGCCGTAGAGGATGTCGAACTCGGCCTGCTTGAAGGGCGGCGCGACCTTGTTCTTGACGACCTTGCAGCGGGTGCGGTTACCGACCGCGTCCGTGCCGTCCTTCAGGGTCTCGATGCGGCGGATGTCGATGCGCACCGAGGCGTAGAACTTCAGCGCCCGGCCACCGGTCGTGGTCTCCGGGGAGCCGAACATCACGCCGATCTTCTCGCGGAGCTGGTTGATGAAGATCGCGGTGGTCTTGGACTGGTTGAGCGCGCTGGTGATCTTTCGCAGGGCCTGGCTCATCAGGCGGGCCTGAAGACCCACGTGGCTGTCACCCATCTCGCCCTCGATCTCCGCGCGCGGGACGAGCGCCGCGACGGAGTCGATGACGATGAGGTCGAGGGCTCCGGAGCGGACCAGCATGTCCACGATCTCCAGGGCCTGCTCGCCGTTGTCCGGCTGGGAGAGGATGAGGTTGTCGATGTCGACGCCGAGCTTCTTCGCGTACTCGGGGTCGAGTGCGTGCTCCGCGTCGACGAAGGCGACCTGGCCTCCGGCCTTCTGCGCGTTCGCCACCGCGTGCAGGGTGAGGGTGGTCTTACCGGAGGACTCCGGTCCGTAGATCTCCACGACACGGCCGCGGGGCAGTCCGCCCACACCGAGGGCCACGTCGAGGGCGGTGGATCCGGTCGGGATGACCTCGATGGGCTCGTTGGTCCGGTCACCCATGCGCATGACCGCGCCCTTGCCGAATTGCCGTTCAATCTGTGCGAGAGCGGCATCCAGGGCCTTCTCGCGGTCGGTTCCTGCCATGGGTTCCACCCGATTTGCTTGAGTCGATCGCTTCACGTCAAAGACGCTAACGCCTGCCACTGACAATGCGCCTCGACGCACGTCCGGCCTGTGGATAACTCGGGCACTTCTCCACCCAAAGTACGTCGAAACGCCCGTCGTTGAGCTGCACCGGAGACTCCATAAGAATGGATGTTCGATTTTCGTGTCAAGCGCACCACGCGGCACGTCCGTGCGGCACACGCGGCACCTCGGTACGGCACCAGGCGGCACCGCCTACGGCAGGGCGCCGGGCGACTCAGGCCGGGCTCTTGCCGGAACCCCCGCCCTCGGAGCCCCCGCCCTCGGGCCGCTCCGCACCTGCCCGCCGTGCCCACAGCTGCCTCGCGCGCGTGACCAGGCTCGGCCCCTCCCCGCGTCGGCGATGGCCGTGGACCCGGGGGTCGTCCGTGACGTCGTACCGCTTCACGTACGCCCCCAGGAAGGCCTGGAGCGTGGCGATGGCGGGGATGGCGATCAGCGCGCCGACCGCACCGAGGAGCGCGGTGCCCGCGATGACCGAGCCGAAGGCGACCGCGGGGTGGATGTCGACGGTCTTGGCCGTCAGCTTCGGCTGGAGCACGTAGTTCTCGAACTGCTGGTAGATCACCACGAAGATCAGCACCCACAGCGCGTACCAGGGGTTGACCGTGAACGCGATCAGCATGGGCAGCGCGCCCGCGAGATACGTACCGATGGTGGGGATGAACTGCGACACCGCGCCCACCCACACGGCGAGCACGGGCGCGTAGGGCACGTCCAGGGCCTGCAACACGACGAAGTGGGCTATGCCGGAGATCAGTGCCATCAGGCCGCGCGAGTAGATGTAGCCGCCGGTCTTGTTCACGGCGATCTCCCACGCGCGCAGCACCTCGGCCTGCCGTGCGGGCGGCAGGAGGGAGCAGATCGTGCGGCGCAGCCGCGGGCCGTCCGCGGCGAAGTAGAACGAGAACAGCGCGATCGTCAGCAGCTGGAAGAGACCCCCGATGACCTGGGCGGACACGTCCAGGACACCGGTGGCGCTGTTCTGCACGTAGGTGCGCAGCCAGTCGGAGCGGAGCAGGCCCTCCTGGATGTCCACGCGCTTCAAGTCGGTCTTGAAGTGCGTGTTGATCCAGTTGATGACGGAGTCGAGGTAGTCCGGGAAGCCCTCGATCATCTTGATGATCTGGTCCGCCAGGATGGAGCCGAGCAACGTGACGAAGCCCGCCGCCACGATGATCACGCCGATGAAGACGACGAACGTGGCCAGTCCTCTGCGCATGCCGCGCGAGGCCATCCAGCTCACCGCCGGTTCGATGGCGAGCGCCAGGAAGAACGCGATGAGGATGTTGATCAGCAGGCCGGTGAGCTGGTGGAAGGCCCAGCTGCCCAGCTGGAAGACGGCGACGAGGGCGAGTGCGAGCACCAGGGCGCGCGGCAGCCAGCGCGGCATACGGCCGTTCGGCCCGGCGGCCCCGTCGACGGGGGGCGGGGCGGGCGGGGTCGTGCCGAACGGGGAGGACTGCTGGGCTTCCCGCCCGGTCTCGTCAGTGCGTGCCACGCACCAAGTCTCGCCCACGGCACCGACAGCCGTCTGCCCGCCTGCGATCTTCGTGGGCCGCCGGTCAGCGGTCTCCACGACGGGTCAACGCTTCTCCCTCGGCACGTCCATCACCGCGCACACCACCTGCCAGACCTCCTTGGCGTCCCAGCCGGCGTCGAGGGCCTCGTGCACGGTGCGCCCGCCGAGATCCGACATCACATGGTCGCGTGCGAAGGTGTCGGCGTAGCCCGGACCGAAGTGCTCCGCCATCCGCTGCCAGAAGACCGTCAACCGCATGACTCAAGTATCCCGCCCGTGGGGGTGGGCCTGAGCCGGGACCGCCTGCCGGCACCGTTTTCCGCCCTACGGTCTGACCCATGGCCGCAACAGGAGCTCCCCCACTCCCCCCGTCGCACCCGCCGCACACCCCCGTGGCGCGCGCGGAACGCTTCGTCTGGCTCACCGCGCGCGTGCTCGAGCAGCGCCTCTTCGCCCACCACTTCCGGGGCGGCGCCTCCGACCCGGTGGAGACCGCCCTGGACGCCTACCGCAACGAGGACGGCGGGTACGGCCACGCGCTGGAGCCCGATCTGCGCGGCCCGGTCAGCCAGCCGCTGCACACCGCCCACGCCCTGCGCGTCCTGGACGCCGTGGGACGCTGCGCCGGGCAGCGTGTGGAACGCATCTGCCGCTACCTGACGTCCGTCTCCACGGCGGACGGTGCCCTCCCGGCGATCCACCCGAGCCAGCGCGGTTACCCGACGGCCCCCTTCGTGCCGGTCGTGGACGACCCGCCCAGCGCTCTCCTGGCCACCGGGCCGGTGGTGGGGCTGCTGCATCGCAACGAGGTGTGGCACGCCTGGCTGTTCCGGGCCACGGACTTCTGCTGGCAGGCGGTCGAGTCCCTGGAGGAGTCCCACCCGTACGAGATCGAGGCCGCCGTGGCCTTCCTCGACTCCGCCCCCGACCGCCCGCGCGCGGAGGCGGCCGCCGACCGCCTGGGCCGCCTGGTACGCGCACACCGCCTCGCGGCCCTGGACCCCGACGACCTGGACGCGTATCCGGTCTCCCCCGGCTACGCCCCGGGCGAGCACCACTTCCCGTACGACTACGCGAGGACACCGCAGTCGCTCGCGCGCGCGTGGTTCACGGACGACGAGATGGCGCGCTCCCTGGACCACCTCGCGGCCCGGCAACAGGAGGACGGCGGCTGGCCCGTCCGGTGGCGTCGGTGGGCCCCGGCGCCGGCTCTGGAGGCACGCCCCTTGGTGACGGTCGAGGCCCTGCGCACGCTCCGGTCCCACGGTCGCCCTGTCGGCTGATCACCCCACGCCCATGGCCCGCACGCCCGCGGTCACCAGCACGGCCGCCGCGACGACGAGCAGGAACGGGGCGCGCAGCATCAGCGCCACGGCCGCTGCTCCGAGCCCGGCGGCCCGCGCGTCCAGGACCAGCGCCTGCCCGTCGGCGAAGGTCTGCTGGGCCGTGAGGGCCGCCAGCAGCGCGACCGGCAGCAACGCGGCGAGGCGCTTCACCACGGGCCGCTCAAGAGCCCCGGCGGGCACCAGCAGCCCGGCCAGCTTGACGGCGTAGCACCCGAGGACGGTCACACCGATCGCGATCCAGACGTTCATCCTTCGATCCCCCGTCCCTTGCGCCGGCCGTCCGCCCAGAGCACGACCGGCGCCGCCAGCGCGGCCATCAGAACCGGCACACCGGCGGGCAGCACGGGCAGCAGCCCGAGCCCCAGCAGCACGGCGAGCCCGGCGACGGCCCGCTCGGTGCCGGTTTTCAGCATGGGCGCGAGCAGCGCCAGGAACACCGCGGGCCCCGCGGCGTCCAGCCCCCACGCGCCGGTGTCCCCGATGGCTCCGGCGCCCAGGGCACCGAGCAGCGTGGTGAGGTTCCACAGCACGTACAGGCTCAGCCCGGTCACGACGAACCCGAGCCGCGCCGCGCGCCGCGTGGGCTGTGCCAGCGCGACGGCGGCCGTCTCGTCGATCACCCACTGGGCGGCGAACGGCCGTACCGCGCGCGGGAGGGCCAGCAACTGCGACAGACGCAGCCCGTAGAAGGCGTTCCGCACGCCCAGGAAGAAGGCCCCGGCCGCCGCCGTGAACGGGCCGCCACCGGCCGCGAGGGCGCCCACCAGGGCGAACTGTGACGCCCCGGTGAACACCAGCAGACTGAGCGCGCACGTCTGCATCAGCGTGAGTCCGCTGCCGGCCGATGTCACCCCGAAGGCGAACCCGGAGAGCCCGACGGCCACCCCGACGCCCAGGGCGTCCCGCACGACGGCACGGTCCGCCTTCCCACCGGTTTCTGTATCTGTGAGAGCTGTCCGATCTGCCACGCCCCGCACGCTACGAGGGGCCGCTACCGCACGTCTTGTACGTTCTTGCGCTCGCGCTGGTACGCCCCCGGGGGCACCCCGACCATCCGGCTGAAGTGCCGGTTGAGGTGCGGCTGATCGGTGAACCCCACGGTCACGGCGACCTCGGACGGCGCCGTCCCCAGGTCCAGCAGCCGCCGCGCCCGCCGCACCCGAGCGTCGGTGAGCCACGCGTGCGGCGGCATCCCGTAGGCGTCCCGGAAGGCCCGCAACAGCGCGAACGGGCTGGTACCGAGCTCGGCCGCCAACCGCTCCAGGCTCGGCGGCCGCGCCAGCCGCTCCTCCAGCGCCGCACGCGCGCGTGCGGCGATCCGGGCCCCGGCCGTGCGCACCTCCCGCCGCGGCATGGGCCCACCGTTCAGGCGCAGCAACCTGGTCACGGCGACCCGCAGCAGCGTGTCCGCGGCCAGCGGGTTGCCCTCGTCGGCGGCGCGCAGCACCTGATGCACCAGCCCGACGGCATACGGATCATCCACCACCGGGCTGACGAACCCGGGTGTCCCCCGCAGCGTCGTGGTCTCGGCCGCGATCTCCGCCACCACATCGACGGGCGGATACACGGCTCCGTACCGCCACCCCTCGGGCACACCGGCCCGCCCGGTGTGCGGAGTGTCCGGGTTCACCAGCGCGAGCGCCCCGGCCCCCGCGTACTGGTCACCCCCACCGTGGTGGAACACCTCCACCCCGTCGGCGATGGCGGCGATCACGAAGTTCTCGTGCGTGTGCCGCACGAACGTCTTGTGCACGTACCGGGCCCGCAGCAGATCCACCCCGGGCAGCTCGTCGTACTGCCAATGCCGCGCGCGCTCGTTCATACGGCCATTGTCCGCGGCCCCGAACGCACGGTGGCAAGCCTCACGCATCCGCACGCGCCGATACGCCCCCGGCGGTCGCGCGCTCCCCGGCCCGACCGCCGCGGACACCCGTTGTCAGTGGCGAGGTGCACGATGGACGCATGGCCAGCAACGCACACCGAGCCCTGGACGCCTTCTCCCCCGCGACCCGCGCCTGGTTCTCCGGCGCCTTCTCCGCGCCCACCACCGCCCAGGCCGGCGCGTGGCAGGCCATCCACCAGGGCTCGGACGTGCTGGTCGTCGCCCCCACCGGCTCCGGCAAGACCCTGGCCGCCTTCCTCGCCGCCCTGGACCAGCTCGCCTCGACCCCTCCCCCCGCCGACCCCAAAAAGCGCTGCCGGGTCCTCTACATCTCCCCCCTGAAGGCCCTGGCCGTGGACGTCGAGCGCAACCTCCGCAGCCCCCTGACCGGCATCCGCCAGGAGTCCGTGCGGATGGGCCTGCCCGAGCCCGAGGTCAAGGTGGGCATCCGCTCGGGCGACACCCCCGCCGCCGAGCGGCGCGCCCTGTCCACCCGCCCGCCGGACATCCTGATCACCACTCCCGAATCACTGTTCCTGATGCTGACGTCGGCCACGCGCGACGCGCTGACCGGCGTGGAGACGGTGATCCTCGACGAGGTGCACGCGGTCGCGGGCACCAAGCGCGGCGCCCACCTCGCGCTCTCCCTGGAGCGGCTGGACGAGATCCTCCCCAAGCCCGCCCGCCGCATCGGCCTGTCCGCGACGGTCCGCCCGGTCGACGAGGTGGCCCGCTTCCTCTCGCCCCGCCGCAAGGTGGAGATCGTCCAGCCGGAGTCGGGCAAGGAGTTCGACCTCTCCGTGGTCGTCCCGGTCGAGGACCTGGGCGAGCTGGGCGGCTCCCCGGTGGCGGACGGCTCGGAAGGAGCCGAGCGCCCGTCGATCTGGCCCCATGTGGAGGAGCGGATCACCGACCTCGTCCAGTCCCACCGCTCCACGATCGTCTTCGCGAACTCCCGCCGCCTCGCGGAGCGCCTGTGCAACCGCCTGAACGAGATCGCGTACGAACGGGCCACGGGCGAGACCCTCGACGAGCACCACTCCCCCGCCGAGCTCATGGGCGGCTCGGGAGCCGCCCATGGGGCGCCACAGGTCATCGCCCGTGCGCACCACGGCTCGGTGTCCAAGGAGCAGCGTGCCCTGGTCGAGGAGGACCTCAAGGCGGGCCGCCTGCCCGCGGTCGTCGCCACGTCCAGCCTCGAACTGGGCATCGACATGGGCGCCGTCGACCTGGTGGTCCAGGTCGAATCACCCCCCTCGGTGGCCTCCGGCCTGCAACGCGTCGGCCGGGCAGGCCACCAGGTGGGCGCGGTCTCCACCGGCGTCGTCTTCCCGAAGTACCGCGGTGACCTGGTGCAGGCGGCGGTGGTCACCGAACGCATGCGGACCGGTGCCATCGAGTCCCTCAGGGTCCCCGCCAACCCGCTGGACGTCCTGGCCCAGCAGATCGTCGCGATGACGGCCATGGACACCTGGCAGTTCGACGACCTCCTCGCCGCCGTCCGACGGACCGCGCCCTTCGCCTCGCTCCCGGAGTCGGCCTTCACGGCGGTCCTCGACATGCTGGCCGGCCGCTACCCGTCGGACGCCTTCGCCGAGCTGCGCCCGCGCGTGGTGTGGGACCGCGTCACCGGAGAGATCACGGGCCGCCCCGGCGCACAGCGCCTCGCCGTCACCTCCGGGGGCACGATCCCCGACCGGGGGCTCTTCGGTGTCTTCCTCGCCGGCGCCGATCCCAAGAAGGGCGGCGGCCGGGTCGGCGAGCTCGACGAGGAGATGGTCTACGAGTCCCGCGTCGGCGACGTCTTCACGCTCGGCACGAGTTCCTGGCGCATCGAGGACATCACCCGCGACCGCGTCCTGGTCTCCCCGGCCCCGGGCGTGCCGGGGCGGCTGCCCTTCTGGAAGGGCGACCAGCTGGGCCGCCCGCTCGAACTGGGCCGGGCGGTGGGCGCGTTCCTGCGCGAGGTCGGCTCGCTGTCCAAGGACGACGCCCGGCTGCGCCTCCTCGCCGCCGGCCTGGACGCCTGGGCGGCGGACAACGTGCTGTCGTACCTGGACGAGCAGCGCGAGGCCTGCGGGCACGTCCCGGACGACCGGACGATCGTCGTGGAGCGCTTCCGCGACGAGCTCGGCGACTGGCGCGTGGTCGTGCACTCGCCCTTCGGCGCCCAGGTGCACGCCCCCTGGGCCCTCGCGCTCGGCGCGAAGCTCTCCGAGCGCTACGGCATGGACGCGCAGGTCATGCACGCCGACGACGGCATCGTGCTGCGCCTGCCGGACGCGGACCTGATGGGCCTGGACCTGCTCGACCAGGAGCCGGTGAAGCTGGGCCGGGAGTACGACGCCGAGCAGGCCCCCGTGGGCGCCGCCGACGTCGTCTTCGACAAGGGCGAGGTCGACCAGGTCGTCACCGACCAGGTGGGCAGCTCGGCCCTGTTCGCGGCCCGGTTCCGCGAGTGCGCCGCCCGCGCGCTGCTGCTGCCGCGCCGCAACCCGGGCAAGCGCACGCCGCTGTGGCAGCAGCGCCAGCGCGCCTCCCAGCTGCTCCAGGTGGCGAGCGAGTTCGGCTCGTTCCCGATCGTCCTGGAGGCGGTCCGCGAGTGTCTCCAGGACGTCTTCGACGTTCCCGGTCTCGTCGAGCTGATGGGCGACCTGGAGTCCCGCAAGGTACGCCTCGTCGAGGTCACCACTGCCGAGCCGTCCCCCTTCGCGCGCTCCCTCCTCTTCGGCTACGTCGCGCAGTTCCTGTACGAGGGCGACTCACCGCTCGCCGAGCGCCGCGCCGCGGCCCTGTCGCTGGACTCACGGCTGCTGGCCGAGCTGCTGGGCCAGGCGGAGCTGCGTGAGCTGCTCGACGCGGAGGTGCTGACGGAGCTGGAGCGGGAGCTTCAGTGGCTGACCGAGGACCGCCGCGTCAAGGACGCCGAAGGCGTCGCGGACCTCCTCCGCCTCCTCGGCCCGCTCACGGACGCGGAACTGGCCGAACGGGGCGCCGAACCGCGATGGGCTCAGGAACTGGCCGGCGCCCGCCGGGCCATCCGGGTCCGGATCGCGGGCAGGGACCACTGGGCGGCGATCGAGGACGCGGGCCGGCTGCGCGACGCACTGGGCACCGCCCTGCCGGTCGGCGTCCCGGAAGCCTTCACGGAGCCCGTCAAGGACCCGCTCGGCGACCTCCTCGCGCGCCACGCCCGCACCCACGGCCCGTTCACCTCCACCACGGCGGCGGCCCGCTTCGGCCTGGGCGTGGCCGTCACCGAAGGCGCCCTCCAGCGGCTGGCCGCGGCGGGCCGGATCGTCCAGGGCGAGTTCCATCCGGCGGGCATCGGCCAGGAGTGGTGCGACGCGGCGGTGCTGCGCCGACTCCGCCGCCGCTCGCTGGCCGCCCTGCGCCATGAGCTGGAGCCGGTGCCGCCGGCCGCACTCGCCCAGTTCCTCCCCCAGTGGCAGCACATCGGCAAGGGACACTCCCTGCGCGGCATCGACGGCCTGGTGCGCGCCATCGAGCAGGTGCAGGGCGCGTCCGTGCCCGCCTCCGCCCTGGAGAAGCTGGTCCTGCCCTCCCGGGTCGTGAACTACAACCCGGCCATGCTGGACGAGCTCACCGCCGCCGGAGAGGTGGTCTGGTCCGGGGCCGGCGCTCTCCCCGGCAAGGACGGCTGGGTCTCCCTCTACCTGGCGGACGCGGCCCCCTTGCTCCTGCCGCCCCCGCACCCGTTGGAGCTGACCGCTCTCCACCAGTCCGTCCTGGACGCCCTCTCCGGTGGCTACGGCCTGTTCTTCCGCCAGATCGCCGACCAGGTCCGCGCCACCACCCACCCCGACGCCACCGATCCCCAACTGGCCGACGTCATCTGGGACCTGGCCTGGTCCGGACGCCTGACCAACGACACGCTCTCTCCCATGCGCTCCCTGCTCGGCTCGGGCCGCACCGCCGGCTCCACGGCCCACCGCGCCAAGCGCACGGTCCCGCGCGGCCGCTACGGCTCCCTGACGGCCGCGGCCCGCCCCGCCTCCCGCTCCGGCCCGCCGACCGTCGCCGGCCGCTGGTCCCTGCTCCCGGCCCACGAGCCGGATCCCACGGTGCGGGCCCACGCCCTCGCCCGCACCCTCCTCGACCGGCACGGCGTGGTGACCAGGGGCGCGGTCTCGGCGGAGGGCGTCGAGGGCGGGTTCTCGGCGACGTACCGCGTCCTGTCCGCCTTCGAGGAGAGCGGCCAGGCCCGCCGCGGCTACGTCGTGGAGGGCCTCGGCGCCGCACAGTTCGCGATGGACGGTGCCGTGGACCGCCTGCGCGCGGTGTCCAACGCCCGCGACCGCGGTGAGGACCTGCCCGGCCCCCCTCCGGGCCACGACCTCGACCCGTTCCCCGCACACGACTTCGCCGGGCAGGACGACTCGCTCCTGTTCGGCAGCCACCCCGGCGACCCCGGCCCCGACGGCTTCCCCGGCCCCGGCCCCGCCTACGTCACCCCGGCCCCCCAGCCGTCCCGGGACGAGTACGTCTCGCCCCGGGACTACGCCCCGCAGGGCACCCCGCCCTGGCAGAACGGCGGAGGCGCACCGTACGGTGCCGGGCTCCCCGGCCGCCGCACCCGCCCGGACTCCGCCTCCCGGGCGGTCGTCCTCGCCGCCGCCGACCCGGCGAACGCGTACGGCGCCGCCCTGGCCTGGCCCGAGCCTCCGACCGGCGCCGGGCACAAGCCGGGCCGCAAGGCGGGTTCCCTGGTGGTCCTGGTCGACGGTGAGCTGACGCTCTACATGGAGCGCGGCGGCAAGACCCTGCTGGCCTGGACCACCGCCCCGGACGGCGACCCCACCGAGGACCCCCGCCTCCACACGGCCGCCGAGGCACTCGCCGCAGCCGCCCGAGCGGGCTCCCTCGGCACGGTCACGGTGGAGCGCGTCAACGGCGCCCAGGCCCTGACCTCCCCCATCGGCACCCTCCTGGAAGGAGCGGGTTTCATCGCGACCCCCCGAGGCCTCCGTCTCCGCGCCTGACCGTCCCGCGCCCGTGCCACCCTTGACCCATGCCCGAAGGTGACACGGTCTGGCAGACCGCGAGGAGGCTGCACGACGCCCTCGCGGGCAAGGTGCTGATCCGCAGCGACCTCCGGGTGCCCCGGCTCGCCACGGCCGACCTCACGGGCCGCACGGTCCTGGACGTCACCCCGCGCGGCAAACACCTCCTGACCCGCGTCGAGGGCGGCCTGACCCTGCATTCGCACCTGCGGATGGACGGCTCCTGGAAGGTGTACGAGAACGGCCGGCGCTGGAGCGGCGGCCCCGGCCACCAGATCCGCGCGATCCTCGGCACCACCGACCGCACGGCCGTCGGCTACCGCCTCCCCGTCCTGGAACTCCTGCGCACCACCGACGAGCACCGCGCGGTCGGCCACCTCGGCCCCGACCTCCTGGGCCCGGACTGGGACCCCGGCCTGGCCCTCGCCAATCTCCTGAAGGACCCCGCCCGCCCCCTCGGCGAGGCCCTGCTCGACCAGCGCAATCTGGCCGGCATCGGCAATGTCTACAAGAGCGAGCTCTGCTTCCTGCTCGGCGTCACCCCCTGGCTCCCCGTCGGCGACCTGCCCGCCGAGCGCGCCGCCAAGCTGCCCGCGCTTGCCAAGAAGCTGCTGGAGACCAACCGCGACCGCCCGATCCGCACCACGACGGGCCGCCGTGGCCAGGACCTCTTCGTGTACGGCCGGGCTCCCCGCCCCTGTCTGCGCTGCCACACCTCCGTCCGCGTCGCCGACCAGGGTGACGGCTCCCGCGAACGCCCCACGTACTGGTGTCCCACCTGCCAGCCGGGCCCCGCCCCGGCCACTCCCCCACCGCGGCGAAGCCGCACCAATTGACGACCCGTCAGAAACGCTCGTACGGTCCCTGTATGCCCGTCACGGCGTACGACCTCACCGGCCGCACCGCGTTCGTCACCGGAGCCGCGAGCGGCATCGGCCGTGCCTCGGCGCTCCTGCTCGGGGAGGCGGGCGCCACCGTGCACTGCGCGGACCGCGACACCGAGGGCCTGCACGAGACGGCGACCCTGATCAAGGACGGCGGCGGCACCGCCCGCACCCACGACCTCGACGTCACCGACCGCGCCCGGCTGAGACAGGCCATCAGCTCCTGCGAGCGCCTGGACGTCATGGCCGCGATCGCCGGGATCATGCACAGCAGCCCGGTCCTGGAGACCCGGGACGAGGACCTCGACCGGGTGCTCGACGTCAACTTCAAGGGAGTGCTGTACGCCTGCCAGGAGGCTGCCCGCCTGATGATCGCCCGGGGCACCGGCGGCAGCATCGTCACCATGGCCTCGGGCGCCGTCGACACCGGCGCTCCCGGCCTGCTCTGCTACGGCGCGGCCAAGGCGGCGGTGGTCCAGCTGACCAGGACCCTCGCGACCGAGACGGGCCGGCACGGCATCCGCGTGAACGCGGTCGCCCCGGGATGGATCCGTACCCCCATGACCGACCGCCACGACAGCGAGGCCCAGGCGCACACCGAGGCCGTCATGGCTCGTATGTCACCCCTGGGCAGGGTCGGCTCCCCGGAGGACATCGCCCACGCGGTCCTCCACCTGGCATCCGACGCCTCGGCCTTCACGACGGGCCAGATCATCCGCCCGAACGGCGGTGTCGCGATGCCCTGGTAGCGCACACCCGCCCACCCAGGGCCCGCGCCACGCCCCCGACGTCACCCCCGCCGCGACACCACACCCCGGCCCCCCGCTCCCAGCACCTTCCGCCACCGCCCCGCACCGACCGCCCCGTTCGCTTGGCCCTTCGGCACGCAATGCACCGGCAGCACACTCAGCCCCCACCCTCCGGCCGCGACCGTCGCCTCCAGCACGCCGGCCCCGGGCGCGACCGCCAGCCGCAGCACCGCCCACCACCACAGCGCCCCCAGCCCCAGCACGGCTCCGCGGACCCCCCAGCGCCCTATCCCCGCCATGGCCGGCACCTCCAGCCCGACGCTATTCGGCCACTCGGGCCGACGGACAGGGCGCACCAACGGCACGCAGGCGCACCGCGCACCCCACCGCCCCGAGCCCCATTGCGCCGAGCCGCGAGACCGCGAGCCGTGAGACCGCGAGCCGCGCAACGCCGAGCGGCGAGCCCTCCGGCCGGCCCGTCGCCTGCTGCCGTGCCCGCTGCGGTCACCCGTTCTCGGCCTGGAACATCCAGTGATGCTTCTCCAGGTCCGCCGTGATCCCGATGAAGATGTCCTGGCTCACCGGATCCGGCTCACCGGTCGCCTCGACCCGCCCGCGCATCCGCGTGATCACCGCGCCGAGTGCCTCGACGAGCGTTCGCACGGCGGTCGTGTCGTCGACCCACCCCTCGGGGGTCACGCCGATGCCGCTGCCGACGGCCACGGTCGCGGCTCGCCCGTCGGGCGGGATCCCGAGCGCCGCGGCGCGCTCCGCCACGGTGTCGGAGTACTTCCGCGCGATGTCGACGACCTCGTCGAGCTGGAGGTGCACGGAACGGAAGCGCTGCCCCACCACGTTCCAGTGGATCTGCTTCGCCACGAGGGCGAGGTCCACCAGGTCGACGAGGGCGCCCTGCAACGCCTCGGACACGGTCTTCAGGCTCGCGTCGGACAGCGGGCTCTTCACGACGTACATCCGCACCTCCGTTGGCTGCCCCCCGCCATCCCCTCAACGATGACCGCCGCACGCCCCATGGGCAAACGCAAACAAATCGGGCACACGCCTGTCCGAAGGCCTGCGGGTAAGCGAAAACCCCGACCGACACCCCTCCGGATCTCCCGGAGAACCCCGGCCGGGGCCTCACCAGTCTCGGCGCCTGGTCGGCGCCGCTCGCTCATGCCACGTACGCGCGAAGCGTCACGCGGCGACGACGTCCACCGCCTCGGCGGGCGCCTTGATGGTCACCCGTTCCGGTGGCACGCCGGTCACCGAAACAGAGCCCAGCATCGGACGAACCGGCGTGGGCACAGGTTCGCTGGGGGTGGCCGCAGCAGACTGAGCCAGCTCGGCAAGGGCGAGTTCGTCGCTCACTTCCCGCATGAGCTCGGACATCCGTACGTCCAGCGCGTCGCAGATGGCGGAGAGCAGCTCGGAGGAAGCCTCCTTCTGCCCCCGCTCCACCTCGGAGAGATAGCCGAGTGAGACTCGGGCGGACGAGGAGACTTCGCGCAGAGTACGGCCCTGGCGCTGGCGCTGCCGACGCAGCACGTCACCCAGCAGGCGACGGAGCAGAATCATCGGTGGCTCCCTCCTCGGACCGCGTAGCCGCATCCATTACGCCCCACCGTACCGCCTTGCGCCGCGGCCGTGCGGGGAGCGATGTCGTGTTCACTCAGGGCTGCAAACATCAAAACCCCCCGTTCCGTTCCGTATCCTGTGCCCGCTCATTCCCAGTCTGTTCGCCCGCAAGCTCCTTCAGGAGCAGTGCGAGTACGCTCCGTACACTCTCTCTACGAATTTCCTCGCGGTCGCCGTTCAACCGCAGAGCCTCCACTTTTCCGCCGCCGGCAGAACCGGAATCTGCCCTCAGGGGTCCGTCCACGGCGACGAAAACCGTCCCGACGGCCTGTCCGTCCTGCGGCTCAGGGCCCGCGACACCGGTGGTCGCGATGCCCCAGTCCGTGCCGAGCGCCTTGCGCACTCCGGCCGCCATCTGGGCCGCGACCTGCGGATCCACCGCTCCTCGCGCCGCCAGCAGGGTGGTGTCGACACTCAGCAGTTCATGCTTCAGCTCGGTGGCGTAGGCCGTCACCGAGCCCCGGAAGACCTTGGACGCCCCGGGGACGGATGTGATCTCCGCCGCGACGAGGCCACCGGTCAGCGACTCCGCGACGGCAAGCGTCCGGCCCTTCACCGTGAGTAGTCGTACCACGTCGGTGGCCGTGGAACTCACGCTTCCTTCTCCTCCAACGCGGCCTTGCGCTCGGCGATTCCCCGCCTGCGCAGCACAATGGCCTGTTTCACATAGTCGAGCCCGGTCACCACGGTCAGAACGACCGCTGCCGCCATCACCCAGAACCTCAGGGTCGCCAGCCACCCCGTCAGCGCCAGCACGTACATGCCCACGGCCACGCCCTGGGTGAGCGTCTTGAGCTTGCCTCCGCGGCTGGCGGGGATGACGCCGTAGCGGATGACCACAAAACGCAGCAGGGTGATCCCGAGTTCCCGGCCGAGGATGACTCCGGTCACCCACCACGGCAGATCTCCGAGCAGGGACAGACAGATCAGCGCCGCCCCCATGATCGCCTTGTCGGCGATGGGGTCGGCGATCTTCCCGAAGTCCGTGACCAGGTTGTACCTGCGCGCCAGATGGCCGTCGAAGAGGTCGGTGATCATGGCGATGGCGAAGGCCGCCCAGGCGAGGGACCGCCACACCGGGTCGTATCCGCCGTCCGCGAGCATCAGCGCGACGAAGGCCGGTACGAGGATCAGCCGGAGCATGGTCAGGAGATTGGCCACGTTCCAGACGCTGGCCTGGTTGACGGCCGCGGCCGCCAGCTTCCCGCCCCGCGGGGGCTTCCCGTCGTCCTGCGCGTCGACGACGGCGCTCTCCGAGCCGTCACCCTCAGACGCCCCACCGCCGCCCGTACCGGGCGCTCCGCCCTCGGCCGACCGCGCGGCCCCACGGCCCATCGCAGCCCCGGGAGCCTTCCCCGAGGCCGGACCCGCCGCGGCCCTCCTCGCGCCGGAGGGGCCTCCCGCCGCGGATGCCGGAGCACCGGTCATCTGCCCGCCTCCTCACTCCACGACGGCGACGCGAACGAGCTCCGAAGCGGCTCGGCCACCAGGTCGACGCCCTCCGTACCGACCACCTTCGCCTCGACCATACGGCCGCTGCTCAGACCCGCGCCGCTCGTGAGCAGCACCTGGCCGTCCGTCTCGGGCGCCTGGTGCGCCGCGCGGCCGTACATGCCCTCCTCGTCGTCGACGGACTCGACGAGCACGTGCACCGTCTGGCCGACGCGCTCCTCGGCACGCTGCGAGACGAGTTCCTCGGCCAGCCGCGAGACGCGGGCCAGCCGCTCGGCGACGACGTCCTCGTCGAGCTTGTTCTCGTAGGTCGCCGCCTCGGTGCCCTCCTCGTCGGAGTAGCCGAAGACGCCGATGGCGTCCAGCCGCGCGCCGTTCAGGAACCGCTCCAGCTCCGCGAGGTCGGCCTCGCTCTCGCCGGGGAAGCCGACGATGAAGTTGGAGCGCACGCCGGCCTCGGGCGCCTTGCCGCGGATCGTGTCGAGCAGCTCCAGGAACCGGTCGGTGTCGCCGAAGCGGCGCATCGCGCGCAGCACACCGGGCGCGGAGTGCTGGAAGGAGAGGTCGAAGTAGGGCGCGATCTTCGGGGTCGACGTCAGCACGTCGATCAGGCCCGGCCGCATCTCCGCGGGCTGGAGGTAGCTCACCCGGACCCGCTCGATGCCGTCCACCTCGGCGAGCTCGGGCAGCAGCGACTCCAGCAGGCGGATGTCGCCGAGGTCCTTGCCGTAGGAGGTGTTGTTCTCGGAGACCAGCATGATCTCCTTCACGCCCTGCTCGGCCAGCCAGCGCGTCTCGTTCAGCACGTCGCTCGGGCGGCGGGAGATGAAGGAGCCCCGGAAGGACGGGATGGCGCAGAAGGAGCAGCGCCGGTCGCAGCCGGAGGCGAGCTTCACGGAGGCGACCGGGGAGCCGTCCAGACGGCGGCGCAGGGGCGCACGCGGACCGGAGGCCGGAGCGAGGCCCTCCGGGAGGTCGGCCGGGGCGTGCCCGGGCAGCGCGACCGCGCCGGCCGACTCCTGCCGCTCGGCCGGGCTGATCGGCAGCAGCTTGCGGCGGTCGCGCGGGGTGTGCGAGGCGTGGATGCCGCCGTTGAGGATCGTCTGGAGCCGGTCCGAGATGTCCGTGTAGTCGTCGAACCCGAGCACGCCGTCGGCCTCGGGGAGGGCCTCGGCGAGTTCCTTGCCGTACCGCTCGGCCATACAGCCCACCGCCACGACGGCCTGGGTTCTGCCGTGTCCCTTGAGGTCGTTGGCCTCCAGGAGGGCGTCGACGGAGTCCTTCTTGGCGGCCTCGACGAAGCCACAGGTGTTCACGACAGCGACGTCCGCGTCCCCGGCGTCCTCCACGAGCTGCCAGCCGTCCGCCTCCAAACGGCCTGCGAGCTCCTCCGAGTCCACCTCGTTACGGGCGCAGCCAAGGGTGACGAGTGCGACGGTACGGCGTTCAGGCATGGGCTCAAGAGTACTTCGTCCCGCTGACACCCCACGTCGACGGGGTTGGCCGTTTCCCGGCCAACCCCGTGGTGACTGCGTCCCTCGAACCGGTTATCCGGCTTCGGGGTCGCCCTTCGTGTACGTCAGGCGCTCCACGGCGCCCGGCTGGAAGTCGTCCTTGATCTTCTTGCCGTTGACGAAGAGGTCGATCGCGCCGGCGTCCCCGAGGACCAGGTGGACCTTCGAGCTGTCCTGGAAGGTCTTGGTGTCGCCCTGCTTGAGGACGCCGTCGAAGATCATCCGGCCGTTGTGGTCCTTGGCGGCGATCCA
The DNA here is from genome assembly GCF_029813805.1 of Streptomyces sp. DH10. Lineage (NCBI taxonomy): Bacteria > Bacillati > Actinomycetota > Actinomycetes > Kitasatosporales > Streptomycetaceae > Streptomyces > Streptomyces sp. DH10. The sequence continues at coordinate 14,433 of NZ_JARVKU010000028.1, read as the reverse complement.
GCTGCGGCCGTCGACGGCTGCCACCTGGACCGTCACCTTGTCCTGCGGCGCGGCCGCGATGGCGCTGTCGGACACCTCGGGCTTGGGGTCGGCGGGCTTCTTGGTCTTGGTGGTCGGAGAGGCGGAGTCGCCGGGCGTGGAGCCCTCGGCCACGTTCGCCTCGTTGGCTCCGTCGTCGCCCTGGAACATCGTGAACCCGACGAAACCGATCACGGCGACGATCGCGGCGACCATGGCGGCGGTCCAGTTGGGCCCCCGCCGCTCCGGACGGATACGTTCCGCCTCGAACAGGGGAGCCGCCGGGGTCGGCGCCGGGCGCCCGCCGTGCTCGTCGCCGTACTGGGCGAGCAGCGGGGCGGGGTCGAGGTGGACAGCCTTGGCCAGGGTCCTGATGTGCCCGCGGGCGTAGACGTCCCCGCCACAGGCGGTGAAGTCGTCAGCCTCGATGGCGTGCACGATGTTCATGCGGACCCGGGTGGCGCTACTGATGTCGTCGACGGTCAGCCCAGCGGCGATTCGCGCCTGCTGAAGGGCACGGCCGATGGAGGGGCGGGCTTCCTCGCGGTCTTCTTCGACGCGCTCGTCTTCGAACGGACGCTCGTCTTCAGGGGAGTTGCCGATGGACACGGGGGCGCCTTTCGAGCGTGTAGCCGCCTGTGCTGGAGGTTCAGTCTAGGGGGGGTACAAAAGGGTGGGGCAACCGGGCGGTGGCACTTTGTACGCCATCGGAATGGCCCGACATTCCGATGGTGGGAAAGCTGTTCGTCGTTTCCCTCAACTTGACGTACGCCGACGGGAAACGGTTGCTCGATGATCCCTTACGGGTGAGTCACGATCCGGACACCCGTTTGCAGTACAACTCGGCGAGGCGACCGGCGTGTCCCGCTTCCCTACCCTTCAGACTCCCCCCGGATCAGCGCGAGCACGCCATCCAGCTCGTCAGGCTTCACAAGAACGTCACGAGCCTTCGAACCCTCGCTCGGTCCGACGATGTTGCGGGACTCCATCAGGTCCATCAGCCGCCCGGCCTTGGCGAAGCCGACGCGCAGCTTGCGCTGGAGCATGGACGTCGACCCGAACTGCGTGGAGACGACCAGCTCGGCCGCCTGGCACAGCAGGTCGAGGTCGTCGCCGATGTCCTCGTCGATCTCCTTCTTCTGCTTGGTCCCGACGGTGACGTCGTCCCGGAAGACGGGCGCCATCTGGTCCTTGCAGTGCTGGACGACGCCCGCGATCTCCTCCTCGGTCACGAAGGCGCCCTGCATACGGGTCGGCTTGTTGGCGCCCATCGGCAGGAAAAGCCCGTCGCCCTTGCCGATGAGCTTCTCGGCGCCCGGCTGGTCGAGGATGACCCGCGAGTCGGCCAGCGACGACGTGGCGAAGGCCAGCCGCGACGGCACGTTCGCCTTGATCAGACCGGTGACGACGTCGACCGACGGCCGCTGGGTGGCGAGCACGAGATGGATGCCGGCCGCGCGCGCGAGCTGTGTGATGCGCACGATCGCGTCCTCGACGTCCCGCGGCGCGACCATCATCAGGTCGGCGAGCTCGTCGACGATGACCAGCAGGTACGGGTACGGCTGGAGCTCGCGCTCGCTGCCCTCGGGCGGCTTGACCTTGCCCTCGCGTACGGCCCGGTTGAAGTCGTCGATGTGCCGGTAGCCGTAGGCGGCCAGGTCGTCGTAGCGCAGGTCCATCTCGCGTACGACCCACTGGAGCGCCTCGGCGGCCCGCTTGGGGTTGGTGATGATCGGGGTGATCAGGTGCGGGATGCCCTCGTAGGCGGTCAGCTCGACCCGCTTGGGGTCGACGAGGATCATCCGGACGTCCTCGGGGGTCGCCCGCATCATGATCGAGGTGATCAGGCAGTTGATGCAGGACGACTTTCCGGAGCCGGTGGCGCCGGCGACCAGCATGTGCGGCATCTTCGCCAGCGAGTGCATGACGTAGCCGCCCTCGACGTCCTTGCCGAAGGCGACCAGCATCGGGTCGTCGTCCTCCGCGGACTCCGCGAGCCGCAGGACGTCACCGAGGTTGACCATCTCCCGGTCGGTGTTCGGGATCTCGATGCCGACCGCGGACTTGCCGGGGATCGGGCTGATGATCCGCACGTCCGGGCTGGCGACGGCGTAGGCGATGTTCTTGGCCAGTGCGGTGATGCGCTCGACCTTCACGGCGGGGCCGAGCTCGATCTCGTAGCGCGTGACCGTCGGCCCGCGCGTGAAGCCCGTGACACTGGCGTCCACCTTGAACTCGGTGAAGACGTTGGTCAGCGCGGCGACTATGGCGTCGTTGGCGGCGCTGCGGGCCTTGCCGGGGCCCCCGCGCGTGAGGAGGTCGAGGGACGGCAGCGCGTACGTGATGTCCCCGGACAGCTGGAGTTGTTCCGCGCGCGGGGGCAGGTCGCGGGGCTTGGCGGGCGGGGACTTGGTGAGGTCGCGGACGCCCGCCCTCGGCTTCTCCCGCTCGGGCTTGTCCTGCTCGAGCTTCTCCTGCTGCGGCCGGGCGGCCGGGACGGGCGTCGGTGTGGTCGGCTCGCGGTCCCCGACGGTCACGCCCTGGGTGAGGTCGGCGACGATCGGCGAGGGCGGCATCCCGTGCAGCACGGCGCCGTCGAGCGCGGCGGCGGCCGCCGCGGCGACGTCCACGGCGTCCCCGGGACGGTCCATATCGGGCTGTGGCACGGCGGAGCGCCGGGGACGGCCGCGGCGCCGGGAGAGGGCCTCCTGCTCGGCGCTGTCGGGGTCGTACGCCGTGGGCCCCGGCGTACGCCGGCCGCGCGGCCGGGCGGGCAGCGCCTCACGCCACTGCTCGTCGTAGCGCTCGTCGTCCTCCCCGAACTCGTCCTCGGCGGGGTCGCGCACGATCCCCAGCCGCACCCCGAGCAGCCGCAGCCGCTGCGGGATGGCGTTGACCGGGGTGGCCGTGACGACCAGCAGTCCGAAGATCGTCAGCAGCACGAGCAGCGGCACGGCGAGCATGTCGCCCATGGCGTACGACAGCGGGGTCGCCATGGCCCAGCCGATGAGGCCGCCGGCGTCCCTTATGGCCTGCATGCCCTCGCCGCGCGCCGGTGAGCCGCAGGCGATGTGGACCTGGCCGAGCACCCCGATGACGAGCGCGGACAGGCCGATGACGATGCGTCCGTTGGCCTCGGGCTTTTCCGGGTGGCGGATGAACCGCACGGCGATGACGGCGAGCAGGATCGGCACGAGCAGGTCGAGCCGGCCGAAGGCGCCGGTCACCAGGATCTCGACCAGGTCGCCCACGGGGCCCTTCAGGTCGGCCCAGGTGCCTGCGGCGACGATCAGCGCGATACCGAGCAGCAGCAGGGCGACACCGTCCTTGCGGTGAGCCGGGTCGAGGTTCTTGGCGCCCTGCCCTATGCCGCGGAAGACGGCGCCGACGGCATGTGCGACCCCGAGCCACAGGGCGCGCACGAGCCGGTAGATGCCCCCGGTCGGGCTCGGAGCCGGTTTGGGCGCGGCCTTCTTGGCCGCGGCCTTCTTGGCGGGCGCCCTTTTCGCTGGAGCCTTTTTGGCAGCGGCCTTCTTCGCCGGAGCCTTCGCCGAAGCGGCCGCCTTCTTCGCGGGCGTCTTCTTGGCTGCGGAGGGACGTGAGGCCATGGGTGTGAGGTTACCGGTGGAGACGACAAGGGACACGTGTGCCTACGGCTTCACCCGTTCGTGTCGCTCCGAAAGAGGCCCAGAACTTGACGCGCGCTCATGAGCGGGCAACGACGCCTGGCCGGGCGTCAGTTCTGCGAGGACACCGACGACGTGCTCCCGGTGCCCGGCTCCAGCGCGTCCAGCGCCCGCCGCAACCCCGTGAGCTTGCGCTCCAGATGAGCCGCCGTGGCCACCGCCGCCGCGTCCGTCGAGTCGTCGTTGAGCTGCTTGGTCAGCGCCTCGGCCTGCTCCTCGACGGCCGCGAGCCGCGCCGAGAGCTCGGCGAGCAGACCGGCCGACTCCTTGGCCTCACCCTCCGCGTCCTTGCCGTTGCCCTCCAACTGGAGCCGCAGCAGCGAGGCCTGCTCACGCAGCTGGCAGTTCTTCATGTACAGCTCGACGAAGACGGAGACCTTCGCGCGCAGCACCCACGGGTCGAACGGCTTGGAGATGTAGTCGACCGCGCCCGCCGCGTAACCCCGGAAGGTGTGGTGGGGCCCGTGGTTGATCGCGGTGAGGAAGATGATCGGGATGTCCCGGGTCCGCTCCCGCCGCTTGATGTGCGCGGCTGTTTCGAAGCCGTCCATGCCCGGCATCTGGACATCCAGCAGAATGACCGCGAAGTCGTCCGTGAGCAGCGCTTTGAGCGCTTCCTCCCCGGACGATGCCCGCACCAGCGTCTGATCGAGCGCAGAGAGGATCGCCTCCAGCGCAAGCAGATTCTCCGGCCGGTCATCGACCAGGAGGATCTTGGCCTTCTGCACCATGGCCCGCCCTCCTCGCCCCGGCGTGGGGCCTCCCCTGTCCGCAGGACCTGGGGTCGCACCGGTGGGTGCCGCCCCAGGGGACGACTCCCTTGCGCCGCCCGTCCTTGTGCCGGTCATCGTAGCCGCACCCCGCCTGTCGCCACACCCTGTCACCGGGATGTCACTGTGCACATAGCAGAAACGCAGCAGGAGACCAGAAGGTTCCCCAGATCTCGTACTTCTACACGACTATGCGCACACTGAGTCCGCAACTCCGTGTGAACACCGAACCTTCCCGCCAACGTTGCGTAACGGTCCAACCTTCCCCTCATTCCCCTCGCATCCACTGATCCATCACCGTCAGCAGGTGATCGGGGTCGACCGGCTTCGTGACGTAGTCGGAGGCGCCCGACTCGATCGCCTTCTCCCGGTCGCCCTTCATCGCCTTCGCGGTCAGCGCGATGATCGGCAGCCCGGCGAACTGCGGCATCCTGCGGATCGCCGTGGTCGTCGCGTACCCGTCCATCTCGGGCATCATGATGTCCATCAGGACGACCGCCACGTCGTCGTGCTGCTCCAAGACCTCGATGCCCTCACGGCCGTTCTCGGCGTACAGCACGGACAGGCCGTGCTGCTCCAGGACGCTGGTCAGCGCGAAGACGTTGCGGATGTCGTCGTCGACGATCAGGACCTTCTGGCCGCCGAAGCGGATGCCGCGCCGCGGCTTCGGCGCCGCCTCCTGCTCCGCGGGCGTCCACTGCTCCGGCTGCGCCGGGCGCGGGGCCAGCTCCGGCATCCTGCGCCGCCGCCGGAACAGGGCGGCCGGACCGTTCTGCGTCTCGTTGTACGACTTCACCTCGGCCGGCGTCTCGACCTCGACCTCGGACAGCTCGGACAGGTCCGGCGTCGACGCCATCAGGTCCCCGGGCTCCAGGGCCGGCAGCTGCTGCTGATAGCCCTGCGGCGGCAGTTCGCTGGGGTGCAGCGGCAGGTACAGCGTGAACGTCGAGCCGCGGCCCGGCTCGCTCTGCGCGTAAATCTCACCGCCGAGCAGCTGGGCGATCTCCCGCGAGATGGACAGCCCGAGACCCGTACCGCCGTACTTGCGGCTGGTCGTGCCGTCGGCCTGCTTGAACGCCTCGAAGATCACCCGCATCTTGCTGGACGCGATGCCGATTCCGGTGTCGGTCACGGAGAACGCGATCAGCTCGGCCTCCGGGTCGGTCAGCGACCCCGTCTCCAGCAACTGCTCCCGGATCTTCTGCGGCACGTCGTCCCGCGCCGGCCTGATGACCAGCTCCACCGACCCGGAGTCGGTGAACTTCACCGCGTTGGACAGCAGGTTGCGCAGCACCTGGAGCAGCCGCTGCTCGTCGGTGTGCAGCGTCGCGGGCAGCTCCGGCGACACCCGAACGGACAGATCCAGGCCCTTCTCCGCGGTCAGCGGGCGGAAGGTGGCCTCCACGTAGTCCACGAGCTGCACGAGCGCGATCCGCGTCGGGGAGACGTCCATCTTGCCCGCCTCGACCTTCGACAGGTCGAGGATGTCGTTGATGAGCTGGAGCAGGTCGGAACCGGCCCCGTGGATCGTCTCGGCGAACTCCACCTGCTTCGGGGAGAGGTTCCCCTCGGCGTTGTCGGCGAGCAGCTTGGCCAGGATCAGCAGCGAGTTGAGCGGCGTACGCAGCTCGTGCGACATGTTCGCCAGGAACTCGCTCTTGTAGCGCATCGACACGGCGAGCTGCTCGGCGCGCTCCTCCAGGACCTGCCGCGCCTCCTCGATCTCGGTGTTCTTCACCTCGATGTCGCGGTTCTGCTGGGCCAGCAGCTCGGCCTTCTCCTCCAGCTCGGCGTTGGACGCCTGGAGGGCCTTCTGCCGCTGCTCCAACTCAGCCGAACGCTCACGCAGTTGCTCGGTCAGCTCCTGCGACTGCGCCAGCAGCAGCTCGGTCTTGGTGTTGACGGAGATGGTGTTGACGCTCGTCGCGATCATCTCGGCGATCTGGTTGAGGAAGTCCTTCTGAATCTGCGTGAACGGCGTGAAGGACGCCAGCTCGATGACCCCGAGCACGCTGCCCTCGAACAGCACCGGCAGCACGATCACCTGCGCGGGCGGCGCCTCACCGAGCCCCGAGGAGATCTTCAGATAGCCGCTCGGCGCGTTCTCCACCAGGATCGTGCGCTTCTCCTCGGCGGCCGTGCCGACCAGCGCCTCACCCGGCTGGAACGACGTCGGCATGGAGCCCATCGAGTAGCCGTACGAACCAAGCATGCGCAGCTCGTACTGGTCCTCGTCCGCGGCGTTCATGTCCTCGCCGTCGACCAGCGGCATCGCCACGAAGAACGCGCCGTGCTGCGCGGACACCACCGGCGTCAGCTCGCTCATGATCAGCGAGGCCACGTCCTCCAGGTCCCGGCGGCCCTGCATCAGCGCGGAGATCCGGGCCAAGTTGCCCTTGAGCCAGTCCTGCTCCTTGTTGGCGATCGTGGTGTCGCGCAGGTTGGCGATCATCTTGTTGATGTAGTCCTGGAGCTCCTGGATCTCCCCGGACGCGTCCACGTCGATCTTCAGGTTCAGGTCACCGCGGGTCACCGCCGTCGCCACGCGCGCGATGGCACGCACCTGCCGGGTCAGGTTCCCGGCCATCTCGTTCACGGACTCGGTCAGGTCCCGCCAGGTGCCGTCGACGTCACGCACGCGTGCCTGACCGCCGAGCTGTCCCTCCGTACCCACCTCGCGGGCGACTCGGGTGACCTCCTCGGCGAAGGACGACAACTGGTCGACCATCGTGTTGATGGTCGTCTTCAGCTCCAGGATCTCGCCGCGCGCATCGATGTCGATCTTCTTCGTCAGGTCACCCTTGGCGATGGCCGTGGTCACCATGGCGATGTTGCGCACCTGGCCGGTCAGGTTGGACGCCATCTGGTTCACGGACTCGGTCAGGTCCTTCCACGTGCCGGCCACACCCGGCACGTGCGCCTGCCCGCCGAGGATGCCGTCCGTGCCCACCTCACGGGCCACCTTGGTGACCTGCTCGGCGAACGAACTCAACGTCTTCACCATCGTGTTGATGGTGTCGGCGAGCTGCGCGACCTCACCACGCGCCTCGATCGTGACCTGCCGCGTCAGGTCACCGTTGGCGACCGCCGCGGAGACCTGGGAGATGTTCCGCACCTGAGTGGTCAAGTTCTTGGCCATCAGGTTGACGTTGTCGCTCAGGTCCTTCCAGATGCCCGTGACCCCGGGCACGTGCGCCTGGCCGCCGAGAATGCCCTCGGTGCCCACCTCACGGGCCACCCGGGTCACCTGCTCGGCGAAGGAGGACAGCTGGTCGACCATCGTGTTGACGGTCGTGACGAGCTCGAGGATCTCGCCCTTGGCGTCGACGGTGATCTTCTTCGACAGATCACCCCGGGCGACCGCGGTCGTGACCTCGGCGATGTTGCGCACCTGGATGGTCAGGTTGTTCGCCATGCCGTTCACGGACTGGGTGAGGTCCTTCCAGGTGCCGGAGACGCCCTGCACCTCGGCCTGGCCGCCCAGGATGCCCTCCGTACCCACCTCACGGGCCACACGCGTGACCTCCTGGGCGAACGACGACAGCTGATCCACCATCGTGTTCAGGGTGTTCTTCAGCTCCAGGATCTCGCCGCGCGCGTCCACGTCGATCTTCTGCGACAGATCACCCCGGGCCACCGCGGTCGCCACCTGCGCGATGTTGCGCACCTGCGCGGTGAGGTTCCCGGCCATGCCGTTCACGGAATCGGTGAGGTCACGCCACACACCGGCGACGCCGGGCACCTGCGCCTGTCCGCCCAGCCGGCCGTCCGTACCCACCTCGCGCGCGACCCGGGTCACCTGGTCGGCGAAGGCCGAGAGCTGGTCGACCATCGTGTTGATGGTGTTCTTCAGCTCCAGGATCTCGCCGCGCGCGTCCACGTCGATCTTCTGCGACAGATCACCCCGGGCCACCGCCGTCGTCACCTGCGCGATGTTGCGCACCTGGGAGGTGAGGTTCCCGGCCATGGAGTTGACGGAGTCGGTGAGCTCCTTCCACGTGCCGGACACGCCGTCCACCTGGGCCTGACCGCCGAGACGGCCCTCCGTGCCCACGTCCCGGGCCATCCGGGTCACCTGGTCGGCGAAGGACGACAGCTGATCCACCATGGTGTTCACGGTGTTCTTCATCTTGAGCATCTCGCCGGAGACGTCGACCGTGACCTTCTGCGAGAGGTCACCGTTGGCCACAGCCGTCGTCACCTGCGCGATGTTCCGCACCTGTCCGGTGAGGTTCCGGAACGCCGTGTTGACGGAGTCCGTCAAGTCCTTCCAGGTCCCGGCCACGCCCGGCACCTGCGCCTGACCGCCCAGCTCACCCTCGACACCGATCTCGCGAGCCACACGGGTCACTTCAGCACCGAAGGCGGAGAGCTGGTCGACCATCGTGTTGACGGTGTTCTTCAGCTCCAGCATCTCGCCGGCCACGTCCACGGTGACCTTCTGCGACAGATCACCGTTGGCCACGGCCGTCGTCACGGCGGCGATGTCCCTCACCTGAGTGGTCAGATTCCGGAAGACCGTGTTCACCGAATCGGTGAGGTCCTTCCACGTCCCCGCCGCACCCGGCACGTTCGCCTGACCACCGAGCCGCCCCTCGGCCCCGACCTCGTTGGCCACACGCGTGACCTCGTCCGCGAAGATCCGCAGCGTCTCGGTCATCTGGTTGATCGTCTCGGCGAGCTGCGCGACCTCGCCCCGCGCCTGCACGGTCACCTTCCGCGACAGGTCACCGTTGGCGACCGCCGTCGTCACCTCCGCGATGCCGCGCACCTGGGCCGTGAGGTTCCCGGCCATGGTGTTGACGGAGTCGGTGAGCTCCTTCCACACGCCGTCCACCCCGGGCACCTGCGCCTGCCCGCCCAGCGCACCCTCGGTGCCCACCTCACGGGCCACCCGGGTCACCTCGGAGGAGAACGCCGACAGCTGGTCCACCATCGTGTTGACGGTGTTCTTCAGCTCCAGCATCTCGCCGGCCACCTGAACCGTGACCTTCCGGGACAGATCACCCTTGGCGACCGCCGTCGTCACCAGCGCGATATCCCGCACCTGAGCGGTGAGCCGGTACGCCATCGTGTTGACGGAGTCCGTGAGATCCCGCCATGAACCCGACATACCACGCACACGGGCCTGCCCGCCCAGCTTGCCCTCGGTACCCACCTCACTGGCCACACGCGTGACCTCGTCGGTGAACGTCGACAGCTGGTCGACCAGGTTGTTGACGGTCCGCCCGACCTTCAGGAACTCGCCGCGCAGCGGCTGCCCGTTCCCGTCCGGCACCTGCGTCCGCAACTCCATGCGCGGCGACAGATCACCCTCGGCCACCGCGGAGAGCACCCGGCTGACCTCGGAAACCGGCCGCACCAGGTCGTCCACCAGGGCGTTCGAGTTGTCGATCGCGGTCGCCCAGGAGCCCTCGCAGGCCCCGGTCTCCAGCCGCTCGGTGAGCTTGCCCTCCCGGCCCACCATCCGCCGCACGCGCGAGAGCTCACCCGTCAGATGCAGATTGCGGTCGGCAACCTCGTTGAAAACCGCCGCGATCTCGGCCATCACGCCGTCCCCGGACACCGTGAGCCGCTTGCGGAAGTTGCCGTCCCGCATCGCCACCAGGGCAACCATCAGCCGGTTCAGGGCTGCCGTGTCCACTTCAGTAGTGCCGCTGCGCACTTTGCCCTGACTACTTGGGGACTGTCCGCCTTTCGCGCGCGTCTTCTTGCCACGCGTCGCTGCGCCAGACTCCACTGTGTCCCTCCCGCAGGGGTCGACCGTCACTGCTGTGCTGAGGTACCGCGCTCGGCGTACCGGTTACTACTGCGTATTCTCCGCCCTGCATACCAGGCCGTTCCCAGGGGGCTGCTGCCCCCCGTACGCAGAAGACACTCAGCCTGCCCGGACTTTCACAAGAAGCTTGCCCAGTGTTTCACCCTGGCCGAACCAGGCCATAACAGTTCGGCAGCTTCGCACATCGTCCGCACACCCTCCGGACGGAAACACTGCAGACCGGCATCCGCATGGACCGCGAAGGTAAGTAACCTTGCATCCGGCTGTCCAGCCACGCCGGTCCGTCCGGCCTGGGCGGTGGCACGAAGACGAGCGGGCATCGGAGGGGCGGCCGCACACATGACCACCGGACTGATCCCTGGGGGACAGCCCCCGGACCCCCGGCCGACGGGCGGCCTGCCGCAACAGCGGCGCGAGCCGGTCGGTCACGCAGCCCAGCACGTCGAGAACCGGTCGAGGAGTTCTGTGATCACCGCGCGAGCGGCCGCCAGTTTCGAGCCCGTCGGGCGATCTGTCGCCAGCGCCCGCTCCTTCGTCCGCGACACCCTCCAGGGCTGGGGGTTCGCCGACATCGTCGACGACGCCGTCGTTCTCACCAGCGAACTGGTGACCAACGCCGTGGTCCACGCCGGCACCTCCGCCGACCTGCTCTGCCTGCGCAGCGACGAGGGCGTGCGCATCGAGGTGGCCGACCGCTACCCCGAGCGTGAGATCCCGCTCCAGGCCTCGGCCATCAACATGGGCAGCCCCGACCGCGAGGGCGGGCGCGGCCTCCAGCTGTGCGCGGCCCTCGCCGGCCACTGGGGCGTCGAGTACACCCCCACCCACAAGACCGTCTGGTTCCAACTCGACCTCCCCGCCCGGACAGTGGGCACCCGCGCGGCCGGCCCGGCCCTCCCCGTCGGCCTCCTCCCCCTCGCCGACGGCCGGGTCCGCGTGGCCGTCGTCCAGATCGACCGCACCGGCCACATCACCGCCTGGAACGAGGACGCCGAGGACCTCTTCGGCTACTCGGCCGAGCAGGTCACCGGCAAGCCCCTGACCGACCTCGCTGCCTGGCCGCACACCCCGGGCACCAGCACCGGCATCGCGGAGGCACTCCAGCTCTCCCGCTGGGAGGGCAGCTACGGCGTCCGCGCCGCCGACGGCCGTGTGACCCCCGTCTACGCCTCCCACCTGCGCGTCCGCGACACCGGCGGCGAACCGTCAACCGTGTGCCTCCTGGTACGCGACCACGAACGGGCAGTTCTCCAGACACCTCTGCGCGTCCCCGCCTCCGACACCGGCACCACCTCCGAGGGCCAGAGCACCGACCCCTTCGAGGTGTTCATCGGCTACCCCGCCCCGGACGACCTCGACGGCCTCCTCCAGCGCACGGTCGAACGCGCCCGCGACATGCTCGACGGCGACTCCGCGTTCCTCCTGCTGGCCACGGACGACGAGACGGAACTGGAGGTCCGCGCTTCCACGGGCCTGCCCTCCGCCCGCCAGCGCTTCGCCCGCGTCCCCGTCGAGGCGGGCTCCGGCCGCTACGGGTCCGCCCGCATGCCGGCCGTCCACGACGACCTGACGGCGGTCCCCGGCGCGGTGCCGCTGCTGAACGGCACGGGCATGCGCTCGGTCGTCACGGTCCCGCTGAAGGTCGAGGGCCGCCTCACCGGCTCGCTCGGCGTCGCCGCCGAGGCCCCCGGCAGATATTCCAACGAGGAGGCTCTGCGCCTCCAGTTCGCCGCCGACCGCATCGCACTCGCCGTCGAATCGGCCCGCCTCGGCGAACTGGAACGCCTGCGCCGCGGCTCCCTGAACTTCCTCGTCGAGGCCTCGGACCTGCTCGCCGGCACCCTGGACCGCGACCAGACCCTGGCCCTGATGGCCCAGATGACGGTCCCCACCCTCGCCACCTGGTGCGCCGTCTACACGATCGCCCACCAGGCCTCCGAGCCCTACCTCTCGTACGTCCTGCACGAGGACGAGGAACTCATCGACGGCATCAAGTCCCTGCTGTCGAAGGTCCCCCCGCCCGACCCGGTCCCCACCCCCGGCGCCCGCGTCTGGACGGCCCCCGCCGAGGTGGCCCACCAGGCGGCCCTGCGCAGCTCCATGCGCAGCCTCGGCCTCAGCGGCGGCCCGACCCACCAGGTCACCCCCGGCATCGGCCCGACCCTCGCCACGGCATCCGCGGTGGGCGGCGAGACGGTGGTCCTCCCCCTGGTCGCCCGCAACCGCGTCATCGGCATGCTGACCCTCGGCAAGCCGACCGACGAGCACTTCCGCCAGGAGATCCTGGAACTCGCCGAGGACCTTTCCCGCCGGGCCGCCCTGGCCCTGGACAACGCCCGCCTCTACTCCGAGCGAACGGCCATCAGCCAGTCCCTCCAGCGCAGCCTCCTCCCACCGGAACTTCCCACGATCGAGGGAGTCGAGGTCGAGGTCATCTACCGCGCCGCCGGCGAGGGCAACGAGGTCGGCGGCGACTTCTACGACGTCTTCCCCATCCGCGACGGTGCCTACGGCTTCGCCATCGGCGACGTGTGCGGTACGGGCCCGAACGCGGCGGCGGTCACGGGCCTGGCCCGTCACGCCCTGCGCCTCCTGGCCCGCGAGGGACTCAGCGGCCCGGCGGTCCTGGAGCGCCTCAACTCCGCCATCCTCGACGAAGGCGCCCGCAGCCGCTTCCTCACCCTCCTCTACGGCGAGATGCGCCCCCAGGAGGACGGCAGCGCCGAACTCAAGGTCGTCTGCGCAGGCCACCCGCTCCCGCTGCGCCTGCGCCAGGACGGCTCGGTGGAACCGGCGGCCGAACCCCAGCCGCTCCTCGGCGTCATCGACGACTTGGAGCTCTACGAGCAGACGGTCACCCTCGACCCGGGCGACGTCCTCCTGTGCGTCACGGACGGCGTCACCGAACGCCGTGAGGGCGCCCGCATGCTGGGCGACGACGGCCTCGCGGACGTCCTCACGACCTGCACGGGCCTCACGGCCGGTGCGGTCGCGGCCCGCATCATGCGCGCGGTGGAACGCTTCGCCTCGGACGCCCCGTCCGACGACATGGCGATCCTGGCGATGCGCGTCCCGGGACTCCACAAGGACTAGGACATGAAAAAGGCCCCACCCGTGAGGGTGGGGCCTTTTCTGCTGGAGCCCCCAAACGGAATCGAACCGTTGACCTTCTCCTTACCATGGAGACGCTCTACCGACTGAGCTATAGGGGCCTGTCGCCTGCGGGGTTTCCCGCGCGGCAACGGGATAGATCATACCCCGAACAGACCCGTGCTCCCAACCGCGTCAGAAGGCGGGCTGGAGAAGCCCTCCAAGGGCATTGCAGGCGGACACGATCCGCTGCATGTCCCGCTTGGTCAGCGTGGCGTCCACAGGCAGTGCGAGCGTCTCGTCGGAAGCCCGCTCCGTCTCCGGGAGAGAAACACACCGCCGGAATTCGGGCAGCCGGTGCACCGGAGTCTTCACCGGCACCCGGCACTCGACCCCCTTGGCCCGCACAGCCCGCGCGAAAGCATCCCGATCCGGTCGCCCATTGCCCGGAACCCGCACGACGTACTGCTGATAGGTGTGCCCGTCACCGTCGTCCGGCGTCCGCACGCCCCTCAACTTCGCATGGAGATAAGCCGCCCGCTCCCTGCGCTGGGCTATCTCGTCGTACGGCGCCTCGGACTCCCCCTGTTCCAGCACGAGCAGCCCGTGCCGCGCTCCCAGCGTGTGAAGCCGCGCGATGTCGGCGAGCCGCCCGAAGCGGTGTACGACCACCACGGCCGCGGTCCGCGGAGTCACCGCCGTTTCCACAGCGGAGGCATCGAGACAGTAGGTGACCGGATCTATGTCGGCGAACACCGGCATCGCCCCGGCCTTGGCCACGGCCTCGGCGACCTCGACGTTCCCGAAGGCCGGCACGACGACCTCGTCACCGAGTCCGACACCGGCGGCCCTGAGCATTGCAGCAGTACCCATACCGTGGATGCTGATCGCGCAACGTGAACTTCAAGTGACGCAGAACAAAAAAGGGCTGGACCCGTAACCGAAGTTACGGGTCCAGCCCTTCAAGAATTGTTCGGCGGCGTCCTACTCTCCCACAGGGTCCCCCCTGCAGTACCATCGGCGCTGTAAGGCTTAGCTTCCGGGTTCGGAATGTAACCGGGCGTTTCCCCTACGCTATAACCACCGAAAC
>NZ_JARVKU010000027.1:0-109742 GCF_029813805.1 Streptomyces sp. DH10 | reverse complement strand
TCCCGTCGTCCGCCCGGAGGGCGGGCCTCGCGGCGTCCGGTGCGTGCTCTGGGGGTCCCCCCGGCCGAAGGCTGGGGGAGTGCCGGGCGGACGCCCGCGTACTGGTTGTACGTGGGTGTTCGCCCGGGGCGGCGAGAGGGCGTGCCGGGCGTCGCGGGGCAGGCGGGACTTTGCGGACACGCCCTAGAGGCATGTGCGGGGCGTCAAGGGCCTGTCCGGTCGAGCGACGCCCCGCACCGTTCACCATGCGTTGGTGATCAGTTCTTTCACCTCGGGCGGCAATTTATTGCCGGAGTAGACAGCGACGAACTGCACGTCGCCGGGTGAGTCGCCGACGGCGATGGCCACCTTCGGAGAGATACCGGCCACGGCGTAGGCGGTCTCCGTCGTGGCCGGCTCCTCGTCCTGGCCGCCGGTGTCGTCACAGGGCGGTTTTGTCGCTGCCCCGAGTTTTCTGCCGACCGTGAACTCCGCGTTGGCGACATCCCGGTAGGTGCGCCCGTCGTAGGTCACCTGGTAGACGCACGATGCCGCGCCGTCCGCATTGGTGCCCCCTGACGTGCAGGCGGCAACCGACGCCGCTACAGCTGCCGTCAGTACCGCGGCCACGGATCGCTTGGCCCAACTCATGAACGGCCTCCTCAGGCTCGGCAGGCAGTGCCGGCGCCGTCGGCCACCGTAGCTCTCGGCATCCCTTTCCATGCCGTCATTCCAACGGTTCCCGAAGTCACGGGCAACTGATTCCGCCCCAGTGGTGGTCTGGAGGGCGAGGAGGGTGCTTGATGCAGGCCGAACTTGAGGGCCAGTTCCAGGATTTCGTCAGGGCACGGTGGTCACGGCTCGTCCGGACCGCGTACCTGCTCACGGGCGACGTCCACCACGCGGAGGGCCTGACGCAGACGGCGCTGGCGAAGGCGTACCGGTCGTGGCGGCGCATCGCGCGCACCGACAACCCGGAGGCCTACGTCCGGCGGATGCTGGTCAGCTGCAACAGCGACCGGTTCCGCAAGCGGCGGGTGACGGAGGCGCTGACCGCGGCCCCACCCGAGAGGGCGGGCGGGGACGAGGCCGTCGGCCGAGTGGAGGAGCGCGGCTCCCTGCTCGCCGGGCTGGCCCTGCTGCCCGCGAAACAGCGGGCGGTGGTGGTCCTGCGGTACTGGGAGGACCTGTCGGAGGCGGAGGTGGCTGAGGTGCTCGGCTGCTCGCCCGGCACGGTCAAGAGCCAGGCTTCGAAAGGACTGGCGAAGCTGCGGGTGTATCCGGGGCTGGTGCGCGAGGGCCGCACGGTGTCCGGACTGGGAGGTGGAAGGTGAACCACGAGGCACACGAAGCACACGAAGCAAGTGAGGCGCACCACGGAGCTGCTGGGGCCGACGAGGCGCACACGGCGCACGAGGCCGACGACGAGCGGGACTTCGAGGAACTGGTGAGGAAACTGATGACGGACGACGCTCACACCATCCAGCCTTCGCCCGCGCCGTACCCGGCGATCCGCCGGCGGGGCGTGGCGGAACGGCGGCGGCGGGTCTCGGCGGTCGGGGCGGTGCTGGCGGCCGCGGTCGCGGTGCCGGCGGGGGCGTACGCCGTGGTAGGGGGAGACGGGGGAGGGGGCGCTGACACGGCGACGCCGATGTCGTCGGTCAGCGCCCCGCAGACGGCGTCGACTTCCGGGTCGACGACACGTTCCGGACCTCAACCGCCCGTCTCGGAGGAGCAATTGCTCGACGGGATCACGTTCGCCCAGGCGTCGGAGGCGCTGGAGCAGTGCCTCGACCAGGAGCACGTGGGAAGCGCGGTCAGCGGTGACCTGGCCAAGGCCGAGAGCTACCGGATCATCCTGGCGGCGAAGAGCACGGGCGTCTCCAACTCTCCAGGCGACGGCATCCACGTCGTCGGCGTGGCAGAGCGGCCGGAGGGCTTCCGGGTGATCTGCAACGTGAAGGATGGCGTGTCCGCCGGCATCAGCACCAGCGCGAAGGACGCCCACGGGCCGGACACCGGTCCGGTCGTGCCGGACGCGAACGCCGGTGACCTGTACCAGCAGTCGTTGATCGACAAGGGCAAGTGGAAGCTGCCTTTCCGTTGGGGCGTGATCGGCATGGTCGACCCGACCGTGGCCAAGGTGACCGTCGACTACGGCGACGGCAGCGCCACGGCCGCCCTGGACCACGGCTGGTTCGCCGCTTCCGGCGTCCTGAACCGGCAGGTGACGAAGACCCCGCACATCAAGGGCTTCGACGCCGCCGGCAAGCTGGTCTACGACTCGGACACAGACAAGACGTACGACAAGACCCTGCCGTAGGGCACTGGCTAGAGCTCTGTGCTACTCCGAGGCCTCCAGTACGGCCGGCCAGCCCGCTCCACGCTGGCCGGCCGGGGGAGAGCGGTGGCGCAGGACCGGGCAGGGGTCAGAACCGTCTCGAATCCTCCCGTTCAGCGGCGCGTCGAACTGGCATGATCCCAGGGTGACTTCGTCGATATCCGAGTCGTGGACCCGTATAGAGGCTTGGCTCGCCCAGCACACGCCTCGTACGTTTGCTGCTCTTGGCCCTCCGGCGGAGCGCTCGGCGATCGCCGTGGCCGAACAGGCCATCGGTCAGCCGTTCCCCGAGCCCTTGGTGGAGTCCTTGCTGCGGCACAACGGCATGGGCCACCACGACCTGCTGCCGCCGTTCTGGTCTTTGCTTGAGGTGCAGAGCATCACCAGGGCCTGGCAGACACGTATGAAGATCTACGGAGATGAGCTGGCGGGAGCGGAGGAAGGCGACCCGGACGGCGAATACGGGCCGTGGTGGCATGCGCAGTGGGTCCCCTTCGCCTTCAACGGTGCAGGGGACTACCTCATCATCGACCAGCGCCCCTATCGTCGCCGCGGAAGGATCGGCGAGGCCGATCACGAAGCAGGATGCTCCTTTTCGCCCCACCCCATGTGGGCGTCGCTCCCGGCTCTCCTGGATGCGACGGCCATAGCTCTGGAGACCGGCGAGGCGGTGGACGGGTACCTGCCTGTCGCAGTCGACGAGGATGAACTGGACTGGGACTTCTGATGCTCAGCCCGCTGCGGCGGCCGGTAGGGCTGCGCGGCGAGGGTTTTGGAGGCCGTAACTGGGCGTGTGCTCGTTGAGTGAGAGGTCGCTGTGCTTCTAGGCTCCGTCCGGTACGCGCCGGAAAGAACACGTGTGCCGGGATGGTTCCGTAGCGGGCGTCGGCTCGTCGGGGCTTGCTCAGAACTCGATCCGTGCCGGCCGGGACCACGCTGGTCATCTCCCCGTATCTCACCCACCGGCTCGCCGAGTTCTGGCCCGACCCGCTGCGGTTCGATCCCCACCGGTTCGACAAGCCTGCCGTACGCGCGCGGCACTCGATGGCTTACCTGCCCTTCGGGGACGGTGCCCACCAGTGTGTGGGCCAGGCGTTCTTCGCCATGGAGTCGGTGCTCGTCCTGGCCACCGTGCTGAGCCGCTATGACGTGCAGGTGTACGGCAGTCCCCGCCCGCGTCTGGCCGTGGCCCTGCCGCCTCGCGACCGTCTCGGCCTCACGCTGACCCTGCGCAGCCGGTGAGCCGATGCCGCTGACGACGGAGAGGAACTCTTGTCGGTCGCGTTCTACTGGACCTGGGGCCAGGACGCCGGACTCGGACCGGAAACCCTGGGCGACCTGACGGACAAATGCGTGGGCGACCTCGGCGCAGGGGTGGCCCGGCACGCCGCGTACCTCGCGACTCGTCGCCACCCCGCCCAGGTCGTCGCGGTGGACGCCTCACCCGCCCAGCACGCCATGGCGACCGACCTGTACGGGCACTTCGCCCCACGCCTGCGCATCGTGCACTCCGACGTCGTGAACCACCTGCACGCCACGGCCGCCACGTACGACGTGCTCCGCTTCCCAGCGCGGCCGAATTCGCTCGGCCGGCATCAGACGCCGAGTGCGGTGCGCAAGGTGGTTGCCATCATGTCGATGGCGGCCTTCCCCGCCGGTACCGGACCGGTGTGGGTGAAGTAGTGATCGACTCCCTCGAAGACACGGTGGATGACCGGAACGCCGGCGGCCTCGAGAGCCTTGGCGTAGGCGTCGCCCTCCTCGCGCAAGCGGTCGTTCTCCGCGGTGATGACGAGGGCGGGAGGGAGTCCGGCGAGATCATCGGCCAGTCCGGGTGAGACAAGGGGATCGGCACGGTGGGCGGGGTCGGGGACGTAGGCGGCCGTGAAGACCCGCATGAGCTGAGGGGTGAGCAGCGGCTTGGCGATGAGGGACTGTTTGGTGGCCGGGTCGGCGATCTGATCGAGCGGTGCGGAGTCGATGATCTGGAGCCGGGGCGAGAAGGTTCCGCGGTCCCGGGCCATGCGGCAGACCGCGGCAGTCAGGTTGGCGCCGGCGCTGTGTCCGCCCACGGCAAGGCGCGAGCCGTCCCAGCCGCCCGTGGGGCCGTTCTCGGCGACCCACGCGGTGACGTCGTACGCCTGGGTGACGGGCACCGGAAACTGCCGCTGCGGGGCGACGGCATAGTCCACGTTGATCACGACACAGCCGGCCGTGGCGGCTATGTATCGGCAGATGTGGTCGTCCTGCTCCGGGCGGCCGACCACGAAGCCGCCGCCGTGGAAGTTGACGTACACGGGGGCCGGAGTTCCGGTGTCGGACGGCGGGCGGTAGACCGTGCACGGCACCGGGCCGGCGCCGGTCTCCACGTGGAGGGTTTCGGTGCGCTTCGGGATGTCCGCGAAGCGCAGGTCCTTGTGGACCCGCGAGATCACCCGACCGAGCAGCAGTTGGATCCCTCTGGCCTGGATTCTGGGACTCAATGGCATGCCTCGGCCACCCTTCGTTACAACTTTAAAATAACAGGATTCCTGATAATGGACGCTCGCTCGTCTTCGCGCAATAGGCGGGCAGGCGGTCAGCAAGACGGTCAGGAGAGGCACAGTGCCGGCACGTCGACTCCGCCGAGCTCGTGAAGCGCGGGAGGTCGGGCCGGGCGTCGGCGAGGACGTAGGCCCGCTGGAGCCCTTCCCTCAGCACCCGGTCGATGCGATAGAGCCGTACTCGCTCGTCCCGCTGGAGCAGCTGGTGGGCGCCGGCCGGGCCGACGCGGCGCTGCACGGCCTTGATGCTGGTCAGGGTTCCGCCGATTTTCGCCGACGGGATCGGGTCCGGCCTGGAGTTCACCGATGCGGAGACCATCGAAGGGGCGGGGCGGTCGGATTCGAACCGACGTCCTCCGAGATGATGTCGCGGCGCACTACCTCTGTGCTACGACCCCGCCTTGCTGGTGATCATATGCCCGTCCACGGTGTCCCGCAGCGGGGTAAGCGTCGGAGAGCCGTCACCAACGCTCGCCTGTCGCGCTCTCGATGACAACAAGCATGCCGACGTGACAGCTATCGTGCCTCGGCTCAGCGGACCGGATTCGCCAACAATGTCGTGCGAACCGGCGGGGGCGTCCTGCCGTCTGGCCGAGGGGGGCTCGGTCAGGGCTGTCCGACCCCCCGGAGGGGGGCTCCGGAGGGTCGGGGTGCCGGGAAGTCCGACTGGGGGCCCGGACATCCGGCATCCGGCCGGCCCGAGGGGGATTCGGGCCGTCCGGAGCTCACACGTGCTGCGGCATCACTGGTAGCTGATGTCCGAGGCCTTGAACTTGCAGGTCTTGCCGTCCGGCCCGGGCGGGGTCAGCTCCTTGGGCTCCTTGCCCGTGTTGTTGCCCTCGAAGCGCACACACGTCTTGATCTTCTTCTTGCTGTCACCGTGGATGCGGATCTTCGACAGCGTGGCCGTGTCGCCGTAGTTGGCGTTCACGCCGACGATCGAGTTCATGGGCGCCGTGACGTCGATGTCGTTCAGCACGACCGTGCGCTTGTGCTGCGTCTTGCAGTTGCCGCAGGAGCGCACCAGCTTCCCGGCGTTCTGCACCTGGAAGCCCGACACGTTCAGCGTGCCGGCGCCGTTGAACTGGAGCACCTTGTCGTCGGCGTTCTTCGCGCCGCCGCCGATCACCTTGTACACGGCCGACGACGACTTGCCCTTGAAGCTGGCCGCGTCCTCGCCGACGTCCGTCCACCACACGTTCTGGAGCGTGCAACTGCCCTTGCAGTGCACGCCGTCCGCGGCCGGGGTGCCGATGATGACGTTCTTCAGAACCGCGCCGTCGGCCAGTTCGAAGAGAGGGGCCTGGCCCTCGTCCTGGCTGTCGCCGCCGAGCGCGCCGGAGCCGTAGAACATCTTCATCCCGCCGTCGCGGACACCGGAGACCGGGATGGTCTTCGACACGGGCGTCTTGCCCTTGTCCGTGGGCCAGGCGGACGCGGCGCCCGCGGTCGACAGCATCGACGTGGTGACGATCGCCGCTCCCGTGATGCCGAACGCAGATAACCCGGCGATCATGGCACGCCGCTTGGTGAGCCGGCGGCGGTGGCGGACGCGCTGTTCTGCTGGTGCAGTCATGTACCGATTCCTCAATGGGTGGTGACTCTTGCGCCTGGTGGTCGCCGCAGGTGAGGAAAGGGTTGCCGTGCCGTCAGGAATTTTTCACGAGTCGTCGTCGGTGTCGTTCACGGCAGCGAAACCGCCGCCCACGGACAGCCGCTCCGAACCTGCGGCGGCCGTCACCGTGTACCGGTCGGCGCCGGCGTCACGGCCGCCTCGCTCGTGGTCGAACTGGCCCGCGAACACCCACTCGCCCGCCGGGACCTTGCGGCCCTCCTTGAGGGTCCAGGTGTAGACGAGGAAGCCGTCCCGCTCGCCGACCGTGAGCGTGAAGTCCTGCTCGGGCAGCGACCGCCAGGCGCCCGCGTCGGAGACGCCGCCGGTCTGGGCGACGGCCAACCGCACGGTCAGCGCGGTCAGTTCCTCGCGCGTCTTGATCGTGATGTTGCTCTGCGCCCAGAAGTCGTTGCTGTGCGGATCGACCGAGCCGTCCGACCACAGCGGCCCGTCCTCCGTGGCGGCGGGCGGCCGCCCGGTGACGGAGGTGCTCGGCTTCCGCGAGGGCGGCGGAGCGGACTCGCTGCGCTCCGGCGGGGCGGACGGCGTGGGATCCACGGGCGGCGCGGGCGCCCGGCTCGTCGCCTCCGGCGACGGCGTGGGCGTCGGCGACGTCGCCACGTCCTGCTGCTGCGGGGCGGTCTCCTCCTTCACCGCGGACGCGACCGCGTAACCGCCCACGGCCAGCACACCCGCCACCGCGGCCGTCGCACCGGCCACCCGCATCCACCCGAACACCGGCGGACGCGTCGCCCGGTGGCCGGCACCGGCCGGACCGGCCATGCCGCGCTCCACCCGGGCCAGGATCTGCTCCCGGTCGGGCTGGTGCGTCCCGGCCGCTTCGTGCAGCCGGGCGCGCAGCTCCTCGTGCACGTCCCGCCGCATCGTCATCGGTCCCTTCCTCCGCCCTCGCCGGTGCGTGCCCGCAAGCCTTCCACGACCGGCGAGCAGCGGGGAGCGCCCACCGCCGCGTGCATCCGCTGCGGTACTCCCTGTGTGCCCAGCAACCGCTGGAGTTCGGCCATTCCCTTGGAGGTCTGGCTCTTCACCGTACCCACCGAGACGCCGAGGGCGAGCGCGGTGTCCTTCTCCGAGAGGTCGAACGCGTGCCGCAGCACCACACAGGCCCGTTTGCGGAACGGCAGCCTGCGCAAGGCCTCCTGGACGTCGACCACGCCCGCGACGTCCGGGTTCTCGGTGTTCTCCTCGCGCTGTGACCAGAACAGGGCGATGCGCCGCCGCTCGCGCACGGCGCTGCGGATCCGGCTCCGGGCCAGGTTGGCGACCACACCGCGCGCGTACGCCGCCGGATGGTCGGCGGCGCGCACCCGGTCCCAGCGGTGCCACAGCGCCAGCAACGCGTCCGCCGCCAGGTCGTCGGCGGTGTCCGACTCGCCGGTCAGCAGGTAGGCCAGGCGGGACAGTTCGGCGTAGTGACGCTCGAAGAAGGCGTGGAACTCCACGGAGGCGGCGTCGTCGACGACTGTGCCCACGGGCGACCTCTCCTCGCAGCGGCTTCGGACACTCCCGGCCGGGGGTGCCTGTGAGTGTCATGCAGATGACATGTGATCATCCGGGGGAGGTCCGGACGAGATCGGGAAGCGTAGCAGCGTTCTCAGGATGGTTCGTACGGAGCTTCGAACGGCGTATGGCGGGCCGGACTCTGATTCCGTAACACGAAGAAAACCTGAATGTGGTTCAACGCGGGAACAATCCAGCCAGCATCCGCACACCGATCACCCAGGCACCGAGGAGTACCAGTCATGTCCGAATCGCAGAAGGTGGCCGACCGGCCCGACGCCGCACCACCGGCGGTGAACAGCGTCGACCGGTTCTTCAAGATCTCCGAGCGGGGATCCACCTTCGGCCGTGAGATCCGCGGCGGCTTCGCCACGTTCTTCACGATGGCCTACATCCTTGTCCTGAATCCCATCATCCTGGGCAGCGCGAAGGACAAGTTCGGACACCAGCTGGACGCCGTCCAGCTCACCACCGCCACCGCCCTGGTGGCCGCCGTTATGACGATCATCATGGGCGTGGGTGGCAATCTGCCCCTCGCCCTCGCCGCCGGACTCGGCCTGAACGCCGTGGTCGCCTTCCAGATCGCCCCGCTGATGAGCTGGGACGACGCGATGGGCCTGATCGTCCTCGAAGGCCTGCTGATCTGCGTGCTGGTGGTGACCGGCCTGCGCGAGGCCGTCATGCACGCCATACCCCAGCCGCTCAAGCAGGCGATCAGCGTCGGCATCGGCCTGTTCATCGCCTTCATCGGCTTCGTCGACGCCGGGTTCGTCAGCCGCATCCCGGACGCCGCGAACACCACCGTGCCGGTTCAGCTCGGCGGCACGGGAACGCTCACCGGGTGGCCGATGCTCGTCTTCTGCCTCGGCGTTCTGCTGACGATCGGCCTGCTCGCCCGCAAGGTCAAGGGCGCCATCCTGATCAGCATCGTCACCATGACGGCGCTGGCGATAGTGATCAACTCCATAGCCGACATCAAGAGCTGGGGGCTGACCACACCGTCCTGGCCCGACAAGCTCGTCGACGCTCCCGACTTCGGACTCATCGGCGACTTCGACCTGTTCGGTGCCTTCGGCGCCCCCGGCGTCGGGGTCATCACCGTCGTGCTGCTGATCTTCACCCTGATCCTGTCGGACTTCTTCGACACCATGGGCACGGTCGTCGGCATCAGCGCTGAGGCAGGTCTGCTCGACGAGGAGGGCAAGGTCCCGAACCTCGGCCGGGTGCTGCTGATCGACGGCGCCGCGGCGGTCGCGGGCGGCGCGGCCTCGGCCTCCTCGGCGACCTCCTACATCGAGTCCGCGGCCGGCGTCGGCGAGGGCTCGCGCACCGGCTTCTCCAACCTGGTCACCGGCTCACTGTTCGGCCTCGCGCTGTTCCTGACCCCGCTGCTCACCATCGTCCCGCTCCAGGCGGCCGCCCCCGCCCTGGTCGCCGTCGGCTTCCTGATGATGACCCAGGTCAAGCACATCGACTGGGACCGCTACGACATCGCCATCCCCGCGTTCCTCACCATCGCCGTGATGCCGTTCACCTACTCCATCACCAACGGCATCGGCGCCGGCTTCCTCGCCTACGTCGTCATCAAGACCGTGCTCGGGAAGGCCAAGGAGGTCCATTGGCTGCTGTGGGGGACCTCGGCGCTGTTCCTCGTGTACTTCGCGATCGACCCGATCGAGCAGCTCCTGGGAGCGAAGTAACGATGACGGGCCGTCCCCGGGGGGAGGGGGGCGGCCCGTCTCGTCTCTACAGACGGCTTATCGGCAGCTGAGGTTCAGTCCTTGAGCGCCGCTTCCATCATCGCCTTGGCGACCGGCGCCGCCAGGCCGTTGCCGCTGACCTCCGAGCGGGCCGCGTTCGACTGCTCGACGACGACCGCCACGGCGACCTCCTTGCCCGACGAGTCGGACTTCCCGTACGAGGTGAACCAGGCGTACGGCACCTGGCTGTTGTTCTCGCCGTGCTGGGCCGTACCCGTCTTGCCGCCCACGGTCGCGCCCGGGACCTGGGCGTTCGTGCCCGTGCCCTGGTCCACGACCGTCTGCATCGCCGACTGCAACTGCTCGGCGGTCGAGGAACTGACGATCTCCTTCGAGCCCGCCTCGTCGTCGTAGTCCTGCAACACATCACCACCGCTGTTGGTGATCTGCGAAACCATATGCGGCGAAACCAGCTTGCCGCCGTTGGCTATGGCCGCCGACACCATGGCCATCTGGAGCGGCGTCGCCGTGACGTCGAACTGGCCGATGCCCGTCAGGGCCGTCTGCGACGGGTACATGTCGGACGGGTACACGCTCGTGTAGGCCCGCACCGGCACGTCCAGCTTGTCGTCGTTGAAGCCGAACTTCTCGGCCATCGCCTTCACCTTGTCCTGGCCGAGCTGGACGGCCATCTTCGCGAAGACGTTGTTGCACGAGTACTCCAGCGCCGTACGGATCGTGGCGTTCGTGCAGGGCGCGTTCGGGTTCTCGTTCGTCAGCTCCCGCGTGGTGCCCGGCAGCGTGTACGGGTCGGGGCTGTCGGTCGGGTCGTCCACCGACGAGTACAGGCCGTCCTCCAGCGCGGCCGCCGCCACGACCAGCTTGAACGTCGAGCCGGGCGGCAGCGGCTGCCGAAGCGCACGGTTGACCAGCGGCTTCTCCGGGTCCGTCGTGAGCTTCTCCCAGGCCGCACCGGCGGTGTTGGCGTCGGTCAGCGACGAGGGGTCGTACGACGGGGACGACACGACCGCGAGGATCTTCCCGGTCTTCGGGTCGATGGCGACGGCCCCGCCCTTCTTGTCGCCGAGCGCGTCGAACGCCGCCTTCTGCACGTCCGGGTCGATCGTCGTGACCACGTTGCCCGGGTCGGCCCGCTGGTTGGTGAGGGTGTCCATCACGGACTTCAGCCGGCTGTCCGTGCCGTTGAGCAGGTCGGTGTAGATGCCCTCCAGTTGGGTCGGCGCGTACGCCTGCGACGCGTAGCCCGTCACCGCCGCGTACAGCTCGCCGTCCGTGTATGTGCGCTTGTACTTGAGGTCGCCGGTCGTCGTCGGGGCCGAACCGGTGACCGACCGGCCGCCCACGATGATGTTCCCGAGCGGCGCCGAGTACGTCTCGATCGCGTTCCGCCGGTTGTCCTTGTCGTCTGCGAGCGCCTGGCCCTCGTAGAACTGCACCCAGGTCGCCCTGATCAGCAGAGCGAACACCAGCAGCAGCGCGAAGACCGATGCGCGCCTGATCGTCTTGTTCATCCCGAACTGAGGACGAACGATGCCGGGCGGATCGTTCCCGCCCGTCCTGTTTCTCATCCGACGTTCAGGAAGCCCGCCTCGTAGGCCGCGATGACCGCCTGCGTACGGTCCCGGGTGCCCGTCTTGGCCAGCACCGCCGCCACGTGCGACTTCACCGTGGCGGGGCCGACCTCCATCCGGCGGGCGATCTCCGCGTTGGTCAGCCCCTGCGCCATGTGCCGCAGCACTTCCCGCTCGCGTCCCGTGAGCTTCGCCACCCACGCGGGCGGCGCCGCGTGCGCGCGTGCGTGCTCGGTCGCGAGGGTGCGGACGGCCGCCGGGAACAGCAGGCTGTCGCTGCGCGCCACCAGCCGGACCGCCTGCACGAGCGCGTCGGCGTCCGCCCGCTTCAGCAGGAACCCGGCGGCTCCGGCGCGCAGCGCGTCGTACACGTAGGAGTCGTTCTCGAAGGTCGTCACGACGACGATCCTGGGCGGCTCGTCCAGGGTGGCGAGGATCTGCTCGGTGGCGCGGATACCGTCGATCTCCGGCATGCGGACGTCCATGAGGACGACGTCCGGCCGCAGGTCCCGTACGACCGACACGGCCTCGGCGCCGGTGGCCGCCTCACCCACCACCTCCAGGTCCGGCTCGGCGGAGAGGATGGCCCGCAGGGCGGTGCGGACCATGCGCTCGTCGTCCGCGAGGACGACACGGATCGGCGTCGGACGGGTCATGCGGGTCCTTTCATCGGCAGACGTACGTGCAGCCGCCAGGTCTCCCCGGCCGGTCCGGGCGCCGATTCGGCGGCTGATCCGGCGGCCGGTCCGGCCGTCATGGTCCCGCCGAGCAGCCTGACCCGGTCCGCGATGCCGCGCAGCCCGTGGCCGCCGCCGGGGCGGGAGGACGCGGGGCCGGTCACGGGATTCTCCACGGTGATCTCCAGCTCCCCTCCCGTCACCGCGATCCGAACGTCCACGGCGACCCGGTCGCCCGCGTGCTTGAGGGCGTTGCTCAGCCCCTCCTGCACGATCCGGTAGCCCTCGCGGGACAGCAGCGGGGGCAGGGCCTCCGGGTCGGCGTCGACCGTGGCCGTCACGCGCTGTCCGCCCGCCCGGGTACGGCGCAGCAGACCGTCGAGGTCGGCCGCGAGGGTCGGCGCCGGGGCCGTGCCGGGGGCGCCGCCCTCGCGCAGCACGCCCAGCACGGCGTCGAGTTCGCCGACCGTACGCCGGGTCGTGTCCTCGATCGCGGCGAGGGCCTCGCGGACGAACTCCGGGTCGGAGTCGAGGACGCGGCGCGCCGCGCTCGCCTGGAGGGTGACGGCGCTCAGCGCGTGGCCGACGGAGTCGTGCAGCTCCCGCGCCAGCCGGTTGCGTACGGCCAGGTCGGCGGCGCGTGCCTCGGCGGCCGCGAGCCGGCCCTCGGGAGACGGGCCGAGCAGCGCGGGCGCCCAGCGGGCCAGCAGCGCACCGCCGCCGGCGGCGCAGCCGGCGAGGGCCACGAGCATGGCCGCGCCCGCGACCGGCGCGAGCGCCAACGCCCAGGCGTGGTCGAAGACTTCGGGCAGCCCGAGCCGGGTGCCGCCGAGTACCGCGAAGGCCGGCAGCAGGATCAGCACGGCGGCGAACGGCGGGACGGCCAGCGACATCCCGGCGATGATCCCGCCGAGCCCGAGATGCAGCGTGAACCAGCCCGCCGTACGGCCCTTCTCGCCCCGCGTCCGGGCCGGGCCGAAGGCGAGCCGGTCCGCGTCGACACCGCACAGCCAGCGCGCCGCGGCGGCCTCCAGCGGCCGGGTCAGCGGGAACACGGACGTGACGGCGGCGAGCGGCAGCCCCACGCCGAAGGAGGCGAGCTGGAGCGGAAAGGACCCGAAGACGTTCGTGCTGCCGGTGGCCGGACCGATGACCACCGAGCCGACCAGGACGTACGGCATGGCGAGCGCGCCGCCGAGGATCAGATGCACCCAGCGCAGCCGGGCCCGCCGGCCGAACAGGGACCGGGCGGCCTGTCTCACGCGGCCCGCCGCGCGGCCCGGGCCGAGCGCTCGGCGAAGTAGTAGACGCCGATGGCGGCGACGAGGAAGCCGACGAGCATCTGCCCAGCGTAGGCGAGGTTCATCAGCGGCGTGGGACGGTCGGCGATGTCCTCGACGCCGCCGAGGGAGGCGAGCGTCAGCCAGCCGCCCCAGCAGGCCACGGCGCCCGAGCCGACCCAGGCCAGCCCGAGCGGCACCGCCACGGGCAGCGCCCGGCCGCGCCGGAAGGCCAGCAGGAAGCCGCCGGCGACGGCCGCGACGAGGAACACCGCGTAGACGGCCTCCAGGACGTGGAAGTCACCGCCCCGGTCCGCCGCCCGGCCCTCGCTGAGTCCGGCGGTGACATCGCAGGCCCAGAGCACGTGGAGGGTGAGGGGCAGCAGGGCGAGCACGGCGGCCACGGCGGCGAGGGCCCGGTGCGCCGGCCCGACGGCACCAGCGGGCAGTTCCCAGACCCGGCCCCGCCACAGATACCCCCAGCGGTCGCGGGCGTAGAGCACGAAGAGGCCGCCGAGGGCGAGCCCTTGGAGGATGAACCCCGAGTACACGACGGTGAACACCCACTCGTGGAGGAAGGGCTCATGGCCCTGGTCCGATGCGGAGCCGCCTGCGAACGCCCTCACGACCAGCTGTGCCGGGAACCCGGCCATGATCGGCGCGAGCAGCCCGGTGGCGACCCACATGGGAAACGCCAGCAGCCACGCGGGCACCCTGAGCCCCCACGGCCGGGTCAGCACCAGCGCCAGCACGATCACCGCGCTGTCCACCAGCACGGACAGTCCGTTGATCACGGCCATGCCCACCCGGTCGTCGAGCAGGCCGCTGCCCTCGGGGATGCCGACGTGACTCCCGGCGATCCAGGCCGCTTTGAGCCCGAGGTACGGCAGGCAGGAGAGGACGGCGACGGCACGGAGGATCCGCCGGGGCCCGCTGAGACGGACGGCGGGGCCGGCGACGGCTGCGGGAACGAGTGACTGCGTCATGCGATCAGGCTCCCGCGAGGAAGCCCGACGGCACCTCCTGCGCGACGACGATCCGCCTCCGCCGGGCGGGGGAGAGGCGGGGGCCGCCGCTCAGCCCTCCAGGAGCAGGACCGTCTCCTCGATCTCGGCGCCCCGCGCGTTGGCGTACCCGCTGGCCGTGGCGACGGTACGGAAACCGCACTTGTGCAGCACGCGCAGCGAGCCCGCGTTGTCGGACGCCGCCCGGGCGTACAGGGGGCGCTCGGGGACCTCCGTGACCAGCGCCCGCAGGGCCGCCGTGGCGATGCCCTTCCCCCAGTACGCGCGGTCGACCCAGTACGTCACCTCGCGTTCGCCGGGCACGCCGTAGACCGCCGCATTGCCGACCACGTCACCGTCGGCCAGCACCGTGCGGACCACGGCGTCGGAGGACCGGATCTTGGCCCAGTGGACGTCGAAGGCGTCCCGGTCGGCCGGTTCCTTGGGGGTGAAGGCCGCCATGTGGAGAGCCTCTGGGTCGTTCATCTGCCGGTAGAAGACCGGCAGATCGCTGTCGTGGACCTGGCGCAGCTCGACGTTCATGCCTCAGAGCCTACGGGTGGCCAGTGTCAGCCGGTCCCGCGCGTCGAACAGCGCGTCCTTCACCAGCTGTTCGTGTGCCGGTGTGAGCCGCGCCACCGGCACCGAGCAGCTGATGGCGTCCCGCGCCGGCGTGCGGTACGGAATGGCCACCCCGAAGCAGCGCAGCCCCAGCGTGTTCTCCTCGCGGTCCACGGCGAAGCCCTGCTCCCGGACCTGGTGCAGCTCCTCGATGAGCTTCTCGCGGTCGGTGATCGTGTTCTCGGTCAGCGCGGGCAGCGTCTCCGGGAGCATCTTGCGGACCTGCTCGTCCGAGTAGGTGCTCAGCAGCGCCTTGCCGAGGGACGTGGAGTGCGCGGGCAGCCGGCGGCCGACCCGGGTGAAGGGGCGCAGGTAGTGCTGCGACTGGCGGGTGGCGAGGTAGACGACGTTCGTGCCGTCGAGGCGGGCGAGGTGGATCGTCTCGGTCGTGTCGTCCGAGAGCCGGTCCAGCGTCGGGCGGGCCGCCGCCACGACCTCGTCGCCGTCGATGTAGGAGGTGCCGACCAGCAGGGCCCGAACGCCGATGCCGTACCGCGTGCCCGTCGCGTCGGTCTCCACCCAGCCCAGCTCGACGAGCGTGCGGAGCAGCATGTAGAGACTGGACTTGGGGTAGCCGACGGCCTCCTGGACCGCCGCGAGCGAGTGCATACCGGGACGCCCGGCGAAGTATTCGAGCAGTTCAACCGTTCTTACCGCGGACTTGACCTGCGCCCCGCCGCCCGTCTCGCCAGCCGACATCGCCCTTGACCCCTTCGTTCGACGGGAAATAGTCTCCACAGCATATTCATCATCAGAGACAGCGTTCAGTATATCGAACGCCCCTGGTGGATGACCCAGTACTGCGGCATTACATGTGTGGAGGGACCCGCGGTGGCAGCAGCACCAGTCTGGAGTGTCGACCCCCGAACCGGGAAGCAGCGTGAACAGGTTGCGGTGGAGGCCACAGCCCAGGAGGTGGACGCCGCCGTCCGCGCCGCGCACGAGGCGCGCGGCTCACTCGCGGACCGTACCGTCCGCGCGGCCTTCCTGCGCAGCGTCGCCGAGGAGCTTCAGGCGGCCAAGGACGGACTCGTCGAGACCGCCGACGCCGAGACCGCGCTCGGTCCGGTCCGGCTGACCGGTGAGCTCACCCGCACCTGCTACCAGCTGCGGGCCTTCGCCGACATCGTCGACGAGGGCGCCTTCCTCGACGTCGTCATCAACCACCCCGACGACACCGCGACCCCGCCCATCCCCGACCTGCGCCGTTACAAGGTGCCCCTGGGCGTGGTCGCCGTCTACTCGGCGTCGAACTTCCCGTTCGCCTTCTCGGTCGCCGGCGGCGACACCGCGAGCGCCCTCGCGGCCGGCTGCCCGGTCGTCGTCAAGGCGCACCCGGACCACCCGGCCCTGTCCGAGTACGTCGCCAAGGTCCTGCGCCGCGCCGCCGCCCGGCACGACATCCCCGAGGGTGTCCTCGGGCTGGTGCACGGCTTCGAGGCCGGCGTCGAGCTGATCAAGCACCCGCTGGTCTCGGCGGCCGGCTTCACCGGGTCCGTGCGCGGTGGCCGGGCCCTCTTCGACGCGGCCGCCGCCCGCCCGGTGCCGATCCCGTTCCACGGCGAGCTGGGCTCGCTGAACCCGGTCGTGGTCACCGAGGCCGCGGCCGCCGAGCGCGCCGAGACGATCGGCGCGGGCCTCGCCGGGTCGATGACGCTGGGCGTCGGCCAGTTCTGTGTGAAGCCGGGCCTCGTCCTCGCGCCGTCCGGTGCCGCAGGTGACGCCCTGCTGAAGTCGCTGACCGACGCGGTCAGCGACACCGACGCCGGGGTCCTGCTCGACCACCGCATGCGCGACAACTTCGTCGCCGGCGTCGCCGAGCGGGCCGAGCTGCCCGACGTCGACTCCCCGGTCACCCCGGGCGCGGGCGGCGAGCACACCGTCAGCGCGGGCTTCCTCACGGTTCCGGCGAGCAGGCTGGCGGAGGAGGGCGAGCACGACCTGCTCCTGGAGGAGTGCTTCGGGCCGGTCACCGTGGTGGCCCGCTACGAGGACGAGAACGAGGTGAAGGCCGTGCTGTCGCGGCTGCCGGGCAACCTCACGGCGACGGTGCAGCTGTCCGAGGAGGAGGCCGCCGGCCAGGGCCGGGGCGCGGAGCTTCTCCAAGAGCTGACGCCGCTGGCCGGGCGCGTGCTGGTGAACGGCTGGCCGACGGGTGTCGCCGTCGCGCCGGCTCAGCATCACGGCGGGCCGTACCCGGCCACGACGTCCACGTCCACTTCGGTGGGCGGTACGGCGATCGAGCGGTGGTTGCGGCCGGTTGTCTACCAGAACGCTCCGGAGGCGCTGCTTCCGGCCGAGCTGCGGGATGCGAATCCACTGGGGCTGCCGCGTAGGTTCAACGGGAGTTTGGAGCGGTAGCGCCGTGGGGGCGCGGTGAGCTGCGGGGTGCCGGTTCGTTGTGGTTGATCGCGCAGTTCCCCGCGCCCCTGAGGGCCGGACCTGAAAGACTCGGTCGAATGGATCTCGAGATTCCCGAACTTCCGTTCCCCCTGCGCTCCTACGGGCCCGAGGCCCATTGGACCTACGAGGACGGGGTGCTGACCGGGTGGGCCGGGGCTCGGCAGGACCGGTTCGTGCCGCCCACCGGGGAAGGGCTGGACCCCGCCTCCGACGCGCCGCGGCTGCTCGGGGCGCCCGAAGGGGACTTCCAGCTGATCGCCCGGGTCACGGTCGGGTTCGGCGCGGCCTTCGACGCCGGGGTGCTCTACGTCCATGTCGGCGAGCGCGCCTGGGCCAAGCTCTGCCTGGAGTACTCCCCGGACGTGCCCACCGTCTGCACGGTGGTCACCCGGGACCACTCCGACGACGCCAACTCCTTCACCGTCGACGGCAGTTCCGTCTGGCTCCGGGTGAGCCGCACCGGCCGCGCCTTCGCCTTCCACGCCTCCCGCGACGGTGAACGGTGGACCTTCGTCCGCCTCTTCACCCTGGGCGACGAGAAGGAGACGGGCGCGGCCCTGATCGGCTTCATGACCCAGTCACCGATGGGGGAGGGCTGCGTGGTGACGTACGACCACGTCGAGTTCAGGCCGCACTGGCCGAACGACCTGCGCGACGGCAGCTGAGGCCTGTCGGGGAACCACGTCCCGGCCGGGGGCGTCCCCCATTGCATGATCATGAACCGAGTGACCCCGGAGAGAGTGATCCGTACCGCCCTGCCCGCCGAGGTGGCGGACGTCGTCGCGCTGCACGCGCGTGCCCGGGCGACGTACTACCCCGACGGGCTGCCACAGGACGGCACCGACTGGCTCGCCTCCTGGGAGAGCGCCCTCGCGCGGCCGGAGGGGCGGGTGTTGTGCGTGGTGGAGGCAGGGCGCATCGTCGGCCTGGCCTCCTTCCGGACTCCCGAGGGCGCCCGGGCGGACACGGTGAAGCTGTTCCAGTTCCATGTCGACCCCGACCACTGGCGCGGCGGCATCGGCACCGCCCTGCACGCGGCGTGCGTCGAGGAGTGGCAGGCCGACGGCCGGCGGACCGCCGTTCTCGACGTGCATGTCGACAACCTGCGGGCGCAGGGGTTCTACCGGCGGCAGGGGTGGGTGCCGGAACCGGCCGAGCCGGGGGATCACCATCTGGCGATGCGGCTCTCCCTGGCCGCGGAATGAAACCGGCTGCTTGAACGTTCACCAATCGGCGGAGGGAGCCTCCGTACCCCGTACGAGCTGGAGAGCCGAAGACATGCGCGTCGAGATCTGGAGCGACATCGCCTGCCCCTGGTGCTACGTGGGCAAAGCCCGTTTCGAGAAGGCGCTGAAGGACTTCCCGCACCGTGACGACGTCGAGGTGGTGCACCGCTCCTTCGAGCTGGACCCGGGCCGCGCCAAGGACGACATCCAGCCCGTGATCACGATGCTCACCAGGAAGTACGGGATGAGCCGGGCGCAGGCCGAGGCCGGTGAGGACAACCTGGGCGCGCAGGCCGCCGCCGAGGGACTGGACTACCGCACCCGGGGCCGCGACCACGGCAGCACCTTCGACATGCACCGCCTGCTGCACTTCGCCAAGGAGCAGGGGCGCCAGGAGCAGCTGCTCGACCTGCTGTACCGGGCGAACTTCGCCGAGGAGCGCTCCGTGTTCAACGACGACGAGCGGCTGGTGGAGCTCGCCGTAACCGCTGGGCTGGAGGCGGAGGCCGTCCGTGCGGTGCTCGCCGACTCCGGGGCCTACGCCGACGACGTACGCGCCGACGAGCGCGAGGCCGCGCAGCTCGGCGCGAGCGGTGTGCCGTTCTTCGTGCTCGACCGCAAGTACGGCGTCTCCGGTGCCCAGCCCGCGGAGGTCTTCGCCCAGGCCCTGACCCAGGCGTACGGCGAGCGCTCGCCGCTGAAGCTCGTGGACAGCGGGGACGCGGACGCGTGCGGCCCGGACGGCTGTGCGGTGCCCCAGCGCTGAAACCGCAGGTCGGCGCATATCCATAAGCGCTCCTTAGCGGCATCACGCAGAAATCGGCAATGGACGGGGAGATCCAGGGGACGCAGAGTGGTTCCATGGAGACCTTCGAGAACCTCGTCCGTGCCGAGTTCGCCCCGAAGCACACCTACCTCAACACCGCGAGCAACGGGCTCCTGCCCGCCCGTACCGTCACCGCCGTACAGCAGGCGGTGCGGATGCGCGCGGAGGGCACGCCGCTGGGTCCCCTGTACGAGGACGTCGAGGCCGCCCGCGCTTCCTTCGCCCGGCTGGCCGGTGTGCCGGCCGAGCGGGTCGCCACCGGCGCCTCGGTCGCCGAGTACGGCGGGCTGATCGCCGCCTCGCTGCCCGCGGGCGCCGAAGTCCTCACGGCGGAGGCCGACTTCGCCTCCCTGGTGAACCCCTTCCACGCGCGCGGCGACCTCAAGGTGCGCGCCGTTCCCCTGGAGCGGCTCGCCGAGTCCGTCCGCCCCGGCACCGCGCTCGTCGCGGTCAGCACCGCCCAGTCCGCCGACGGCCGGCTCGCCGACCTGCCCGCCGTGCGCGAGGCGGCCCGGGAGCACGGCGCCCGGACCTACGTCGACGCCTCCCAGTCGGCCGGCTGGCTGCCGATGGAGGCCGACGCCGACGACTTCCTGGCCGCCGTCGGCTTCAAGTGGCTCCTCGGGCCGCACGGGGCAGCGTTCTTCGTCACCCCGCAGGACTTCGGCGGGCTCACGCCGCTGCTCGCCGGCTGGGTCGCCGGTGAGGTCCCCTGGGACAGCTGCTACGGCCCCGTCGAGGAACTCGCCCACTCCGCACGGCGCTTCGACATCAGCCCCTCCCTCTTCACCTACGCCGGGCTGCGCGCCTCCCTGGAGCTGCTGGAGGAGATCGGCGTCGACGTCGTGCACGCCCACGACGTCGCCCTCGCGGACCGCTTCCGCGTCGGGCTCGCCGAGCTGGGCCACGCGCCGGTGCCCGCGGCGGGCTCGGCGATCGTGTCCGTGCCGGGCCTCGGCCACCGGCAGGGCGAGCTGAGCCGCGCGGGCATCCAGGTGTCCAACCGGGCGGGGAACCTGCGGGCGGCCTTCCACCTCTACAACACCCCGGCGGACGTGGACCGTCTGCTGGAGGCCCTGGCCGCATGACAAAACCGGGCGGGGCCTCCCGTCCCACACGAGGAGGCCCCACCCGGCAGCTGTGTCATCCGGTCACTTCACCGGCGATCTGCGGTCATCTCACCGGCGATCTGCGGTCACCGCACCGGCGTGAAGTCCCGCGCGCCGATGAACTCCGGTCGCCGCACCGGCGCCGCGAACGGTTCCACCGCCGTGTTCTCCACGCTGTTGAACACGATGAACACGTTGCTGCGCGGGAACGGCGTGATGTTGTCGCCGGAGCCGTGCATGCAGTTGCAGTCGAACCACGTCGCCGAACCGGCCTTGCCCGTGAACAACTTGATGCCGTGCTGCGAGGCCAGCAGGGTCAGCGCGTCGTCCGACGGCGTGCCCGCGTCCTGCATCTGCAACGACTTCTTGTAGTTGTCCTTCGGCGTTGCCCCCGCGCACCCGAGGAACGTCTTGTGCGACCCCGGCATGATCATGAGCCCGCCGTTGGTGTCGTAGTTCTCGGTCAGCGCGATCGAGACCGACACCGTGCGCATCCGCGGCAGACCGTCCTCGGCGTGCCACGTCTCGAAGTCCGAGTGCCAGTAGAAGCCACTGGCCCCGAAGCCCGGCTTGACGTTGATCCGCGACTGGTGGACGTAGACGTCCGAGCCGAGGATCTGCCGCGCCCGGCCGACGACCCGCTCGTCCCGCACCAGCCTGGCGAACACCTCGCTGATCTTGTGGACCTCGAAGACCGAGCGGATCTCCTGGGACTTCGGCTCGACGATCGACCGCTCGTCGGCGCGGATGTCCGGGTCGTTCACCAGCCGGTTCAGCTCGTTGCGGTAGACGGCGACCTCGTCGTCCCCGATGAGCTCGTCGATGGCGAGGAAGCCGTCACGCTCGAAGGACAGCAGGTCGGCCGGCTCGACCGGGCCGGGCGCGTCGGGGGCGCCCCAGACGACCGGGTCCTGGCGCGGGGTGAGCACCTCGGTGGCGCCACGACTGGGGTACAGGTCGGGGATACCGGTGGTGGTGGTGTCGGTGATGGCGGTCATGGAAACGTCACACCTCCTCGGTGAGCAGCGGGTAAACGCCGTTCTCGTCGTGGTCCTCCCGTCCGGTCACGGGCGGATTGAAGACGCAGAGGCAGCGGAAGTCCTTCTTGATCCGCAGCGTGTGCTTCTCGTGCCCGTCCAGGAGGTACATGGTCCCGGGCGTGATGGTGTACGACTTCCCGGTCTCGCGGTCGGTCAGCTCCGCCTCGCCCTCCACGCAGACGACGGCCTCGATGTGGTTGGCATACCACATCGACGTCTCCGTACCCGCGTACAGGATCGTCTCGTGCAGGGAGAAGCCGACCTTCTCCTTGGCGAGGACGATGCGTTTGCTCTCCCACGTGCCGGACGCCGACTTCACGTGCCGGTCGGTACCTTCGATCTCCTTGAACGAACGGACAATCACGGTGCTGCGATGCCTCCTAGATGGGTGGTGCCGGTTACTCGGTCAGGCGGTCTCGCGGACGGCGCGGGCCAGCGTCGACAGGCCCTCGTCCAGTTCCTCGGGCGTGATGGTGAGGGCGGGGAGCAGTTTCACGACCTCACTCTCCGGCCCGGACGTCTCGATGAGCAGGCCGAGTTCGAAGGCGCGCTTGGCGACCTTGCCCGCACGGGCCTTGTCGTGGAACTCCAGGCCCCAGACCAGGCCGCGGCCCCGGTACTCCTTGACGTCGGCCAGGTTCTCCTCGGTGATGGAGATCATGGCCTGCTCGACCTGCTCACCGCGCTTGCGGGTCTGCTTCTCCATCGCGGAGCCGTCGGCCCAGTACGCCTCCAGGGCCGCGGTCGCCGTGACGAAGGCGGGGTTGTTGCCGCGGAAGGTGCCGTTGTGCTCCCCGGGCTCCCAGATGTCGAGCTCCGGCTTGAACAGGCACAGCGACATGGGCAGGCCGTAGCCGCTGATCGACTTCGAGACGGTGACGATGTCCGGCGTGATGCCCGCCTCCTCGAAGGAGAAGAAGGCGCCGGTACGGCCGCAGCCCATCTGGATGTCGTCGACGATCAGCAGCATGTCCTGCCGCTCGCACAGCTCGGACAGGGCGCGCAGCCACTCGGCCCGGGCCACGTTGATGCCGCCCTCGCCCTGCACGGTCTCGACGATCACGGCGGCCGGCTTGTTCAGGCCGGAGCCCTGGTCCTCCAGCAGCCGCTCGAACCACAGGAAGTCCTCGACGGTGCCGTCGAAGTAGTTGTCGAACGGCATGGGCGTGCCGTGCACCAGCGGGATACCGGCGCCGGCCCGCTTGAAGGCGTTGCCGGTCACGGCCAGCGAGCCCAGCGACATGCCGTGGAAGGCGTTGGTGAAGGACACGATCGACTCGCGCCCCTTCACCTTCCGCGCCAGCTTCAGCGCGGCCTCCACGGCGTTGGTGCCGGTCGGGCCCGGGAACATGACCTTGTACGGCAGGTCGCGCGGCCGCAGCAGCAGGTTCTGGAATGCCTCAAGGAACGTGCGCTTGGCGGTGGTCGACATGTCGAGCCCGTGCGTGACGCCGTCCCGCTCCAGGTAGTCGATCAGGGCGCGTTTCAGGACGGGGTTGTTGTGCCCGTAGTTCAGTGACCCCGCTCCGGCGAAGAAGTCGAGGTACTCATGGCCGTCCTCGTCGTACATGCGGCTGCCGACCGCACGGTCGAAGACGGTGGGCCAGCCGCGGCAGTAGCTGCGTACCTCGGACTCGACGGTCTCGAAGACGCTCAGGTCGGGCTGGGTGATGGTCACGACGAATCGCTCCTCGGTGCGGTGGGGGAAGTCTGCGGGAGTCAGGGAGAAAGTCAGGGGGCCAGCGGGCCGATGCGGTACAGGACCTCGGGGTCGTGCGGCCCGTCGGGGAACACGGCCGTGTCGAACAGCACCTCGCGCTCCAGCCGGGCGCCGTGACGCTCGGCGAACGACGTGAACAGGCGCTCCGAGGCGGTGTTGCCCGGGGTGATGGTGGTCTCCACCGTCGTCACCCCGCGCTCGTCGGCGGTCCGGGCGACCAGGCCGTCGAGCAGCGTGGCGGCCAGCCCGCGCCCGCGGTGCGCCTCGTCCACCGCCACCTGCCAGACCAGCAGGGTGTGCGGGCTGTCCGGCCGCACGTACCCGGTGATGAAACCCATCGGCTCGCCGTGCTCGTCACGCGCCACGGCCGACGTGGCCGCGAAGTCGCGGCACCACAGCAGATAGCTGTAGGACGAGTTCAGGTCGAGAACCTTCGAGTCCTTCGCCATCCGCCAGAGCGCGGCTCCGTCAGCCACCGTTGGGCGGTCGATTTGCGGATCTGCTTGTACGGCAGTCATGCGAATTGAACTTACCCAGCGAAATTCAAAATTGCATCGCCGTTAGGGGTTACGTATGAGCCAGACCTATGTTATCGCGCGAGCGCGAGGGTTGGCGCAAAAGGGCAGAGGTATGCCCGATATTGTCCGGGTAATACCGGGCAAAGCAGTCACGGTGTGTAACGCGTCACAGCCGTGTAATCACCACGAGATCTGCCCGAATTCCTTCTCTAAGTGTCCTCAAAATCTTTGGGTTTAGGATCGGAGAAAGCGGGCAGAAGAATACGGGAAGCTGTTCTTGAAAGAATTCCTAATTGTGTGCCAGCTTACATGTGAGTCGCCTCGGAAACACGTTTAATTCAGGCCCCGGTCACTCCGTCGATACGTTCCCGCAGGAGATCGGCATGACCGTTGTGCCGGGCGTACTCCTCGATCATGTGGATCAGGACCCAGCGCATGCTGACCTCCATCCCGGGCACCGGTCCCTCCGCGACCCGCCCGATGTGGTCCAGCGGCAGCCCCGCACACAGCTCCCGTCCCCGCTCGATCTCCCGCCGCCAGATCCCGAGCGCCTCGTCGAGCCCCCGCGACGGATCCAGCGTGTAGCCGGTGCCGTCCTCGTACACCGGCGGCACGTCGAGCCCGGCGGCCACCCGCTGGAACCAGTTCCGCTCGACCTCGGCGAGATGCTGCACCAGCCCGAGCAGCGTCAGCGTGGACGGCTCGGCCGACGCGGTCCGCACCTGCGCGTCGTCCAGCCCGGCGCACTTCAGCGCCAGCGTGGCCCGGTGGAAGTCCAGCCAGCTCTCCAGCATGGCCCGTTCGTCACCGGCCAGGTGCGGGACCGGGCGGCCGTCGGGAAGGGTGATGGGGGTCTCGGCGGGGATGTTGGTGGTCATGCGGGGAGCATGGCACGGGCCACCGACAGCGGCGGGCCCCCTAGAGGGTTTCCCGCCACGCCTCCTCGGCCGCCCGCAGCGCCCCCTCCATGTCCACCGGCAGCCCCGTCTCCGAGAGCGCGGCCCCCAGCGCCGCCAGACTCGCCCGCACGGCCCCCGGCGTCGCATCGGGCCCGTAGTGGTTGACCCGGATCATCTCCTTGGCCAGCGCACCCCCGCCGGCCGCGACCGGCACCGCCGGATCCGCCTCCAGTGCCCTGGCCACCAGCTCCGACGCCACCACCCCGGACGGAGCCCGGAGCGTCGTGGCGACGGGCGCCGCGTCCCGCGCCTCGTGCACATACGGCTCCAGCCCGCCGCCGAGCGCGACCGCCCCGGCCCGCGTGGCAGCCGCGGCCGACGCGTGCCGGGCCATCACGGCGTCGATCCCCACCGCCTCGATCCGCTCCACGCACGCCTCGAGCGCCAGCATCTCCAGCTGCGCCGGGGCGTGCAGCAGTGCCTTGCGGCCGCCGTCGATCCACCGCTCCTTCCAGTCGAGCAGCGACAGGTACGACCGGCGCGGCGCCCGCGGGTTCGCCGCCATCCGGGCCCAGGCCCGCTCGCTCACCGACACCGCCGACACGCCGGCCGGGCCGCCCATCGCCTTCTGCGCCCCGATCACGCACAGGTCCACGCCCCACGCGTCCGGCAGCACCGGCTCGGCGCCGATCGACGCCACCGCGTCCAGGTAGAACAGGGCCCCGTGCGCGCGCACCACCTCGCCGATCTCCGCCACCGGATTGGTGTTTCCGGTCGCCGCCTCCGCGTGCACCAGGGACACGAAGTCGATCTCCGGGTGCTCGGCGAAGGCCTGCCGGATCTGCTCGGCCGTGACCGCCGTGTGGAAGGGCACCGCCAGGTCGACCACCGTCGCCCCGCAGTCGCGCAGCCAGTCGCCGAAGGTCTGCCCGTACGGACCCGTGATGACGTTCAGGGCCGTCGTGCCCGGACCGGCCGCGGCGCGGATCGCGCCCTCCAGCGGCAGCAGCGCCTCACCCTGCATGATCACGACGTCCTGCCCGGTGCTCAGCAGCCGCGCCACACGGTCCTCGATCGCGGCGAAACGGTCCGCCCCGAGCGGGGCCAGGTCCAGAAACGGATGCGTCACGGTGGCACTCTCTTCACGTGCGGGGACAACTCGCGGGAACACGGGACTACTCGCGGGAACAACGGGAACGAGCGTAACCGCCGCGTCCCAGCCCGCCACGACCGAGCCCCAGCCCCCTACGACCGGTGACTTCGCAGGCCCGACGCCCCCGCGGCCATCGGATTGTTTTCAGACACTCAAACTTCTCCTTATGATCGGAACCCACAGTTCACTCACAGGAGGCTCGTCGTGAACACGCACCCCGGGCACCGGGCCCGCATCCTGGCCGCCACCACCGCGACGGCCGGGCTGCTGCTCGTGGCCGGCTGCACCTCCACCGACGACGGCGGCAGCGGCAAGAAGACGGCCGCGGGCGGCGTCGAACTCGTCAGGGCGGGCCAGCTCACCACCTGCACCCACCTGCCGTATCCGCCGTTCCAGTCGGAGATCGACGGCAAGGTGCAGGGCTTCGACGTGTCGCTGATCGACCTGGTCGCCAAGGACCTGGGCGTGAAGCAGGACATCGTCGACCAGCCCTTCGAGAACTTCAAGACCGGCGGGTCCCTCAACGCCGGCCAGTGCGACCTCGCCGCCGCCGGCATGACCATCACCGAGGAGCGCAAGAAGAACGTCGACTTCTCCGACCCGTACTTCAACGCCACCCAGGCCGTACTGGTCGACAAGAAGAGCGGCATCTCCTCCTTCGCCGGCCTCAAGGGCAAGAAGCTCGGCGCCCAGGCGCAGACGACCGGTGAGGACTACGCCAAGAGCAAGGGCCTCGACCCGGTCTCCTTCGAGTCCTCCGACGCCGTCCTCAACGGCCTGCGCACCGGCCAGGTCCAGGCCGTCGTCATCGACTACCCGGTCGTCCAGGGCTGGCTGAAGGACAAGGCCAACGCGGACGCCTTCAAGGTCGTCGACAACATCGAGACCGGCGAGCAGTACGGCTTCACGGTGAAGAAGGGCAACACCAAGCTCCGCGCCGCCATCAACAAGGCGATCGAGGACGCCAAGGCCGACGGCACGTACAAGAAGCTGTACGAACAGTGGATCGGCCCGTACGACGAGTCCGCCGCGTCGCCTGCCGCCTCATGACCGACACGGCCACGCCCGAAGTCCAGCCGAAGAGGAAGGGCCTCACCCGGCGGCAGAAGCGCGGCCTCTCGCGCGGCGTCCAGTACGCCGTCT
Organism: Streptomyces sp. DH10; assembly: GCF_029813805.1. Classification (NCBI taxonomy): domain Bacteria; kingdom Bacillati; phylum Actinomycetota; class Actinomycetes; order Kitasatosporales; family Streptomycetaceae; genus Streptomyces; species Streptomyces sp. DH10. The sequence goes on along the minus strand of NZ_JARVKU010000027.1, from coordinate 82,832 downwards.
TCGTCGCGGCCGTGATCGCCTTCGCGGTCTCCGCCGACTGGGACCGGCTCCAGAACCAGTTCGCGCAGGCGGACATCGCCGAGCGCATGTTCCCGGACGTCATCACGCTGGCGCTGAAGAACACCGTGCTCTACACGGTGACCGGCTTCGCCGTGGGGCTGGCCCTCGGCATGGTGATCGCGCTGATGCGGCTGTCCTCCGTGGGGCCGTACCGCTGGCTCGCCGGGATCTACATCGAGATCTTCCGCGGCCTGCCCGCCCTGCTGATCTTCATCTTCATCGGCGTCGCCGTGCCGCTGGCCTTCCCCGGCACCGAGATCATCGGCGGCACGTACGGCAAGGTCGCCCTCGCGCTCGGCCTGGTGGCCGCCGCCTACATGGCGGAGACGATCCGCGCCGGCATCCAGGCCGTGCCCAAGGGGCAGATGGAGGCGGCCCGTTCGCTCGGCTTCTCGCCCGCGCGGGCCATGATCTCCATCATCATCCCGCAGGCGTTCCGGGTCATCCTCCCGCCGCTCACCAACGAACTGGTGCTGCTGTTCAAGGACTCCTCGCTGGTGCTGTTCCTCGGCGTCACCCTGGAGGAGCGCGAACTGTCCAAGTACGGCCGCGACCTGGCCAGCCAGACCGCCAACTCCACGCCGATCCTGGTCGCCGGACTGTGCTACCTGCTGGTCACGATCCCGCTCGGCTTCGTCGTACGCCGCATGGAGGCGAAGGCCCAGGAGGCCGTGAAATGAGCCGACCCGAGATCGAGGTACGCGCGCTGCACAAGTCGTTCGGCGCCAACGAGGTGCTGCGCGGCATCGACCTGGAGATCGGCCGGGGCGAAGTGGTCTGCGTCATCGGCCCGTCCGGCTCCGGCAAGTCGACGCTGCTGCGCTGCGTGAACCTGCTGGAGGAGCCGACCAAGGGCCAGGTGTTCGTCGGCGGCGCGGAACTGACCGACCCGGACGTCGACATCGACGCCGCCCGCCGCCGCATCGGCATGGTCTTCCAGCAGTTCAACCTGTTCCCGCACCTGACGGTGACCGAGAACCTCACCCTGCCGCAGCGGCGGGTGCTGCGCCGCGACAAGGCGGCGGCCGCGAAGGTGGCCGCCGAGAACCTGGCGCGCGTCGGCCTGTCCGAGAAGGCGGCGGCCTACCCCTCCTCCCTCTCCGGCGGCCAGCAGCAGCGCGTCGCCATCGCCCGGGCCCTGGCCATGGGCCCCGAGGTGATGCTGTTCGACGAGCCGACCTCGGCGCTGGACCCCGAACTGGTCGGGGACGTCCTCGCGGTGATGCGCATGCTCGCCGACGAGGGCATGACGATGATGGTCGTCACCCACGAGATGACCTTCGCCCGCGAGGTCGCCGACCGGGTCGTCTTCATGGACGGCGGCATGATCGTCGAGGACGGCACGCCCGAGCAGGTCATCGGCAACCCACGCCACGACCGCACCCGCCACTTCCTCTCCCGCCTCCTCGACCCCGCCATGGCCGAGGTGGAGGAGGAGACCTCGGACCAGGTGGGCAAGGCCGACTAGCGCCTCACTAAGGTGCCGTACATGAGCGATCGCACGGTGCTGCACGTGAAGGGACGGGTGCTCGTCGGACCCGAGGAGGTCCGCGACGAGCTGTGGGTCGTCGACGGCCGGATCTCCTACGACCGCCCCGCCGGCGCCCGCGACATCCGCACCGTCAGGGGCTGGGCCCTGCCCGGCCTCGTCGACGCGCACTGCCACGTGGGACTCGACCGGCACGGCGCGGTCCCCAGGGACGTCGCCGAGAAGCAGGCGCTGACCGACCGGGACGCGGGCACGCTGCTGATCCGCGACGCGGGCTCGCCCTCCGACACCCGCTGGATCGACGACCGCGACGACCTGCCGAAGATCATCCGCGCCGGGCGGCACATCGCCCGCACCCGCCGCTACATCCGCAACTACGCCTGGGAGATCGAGCCGGACGACCTGGTCGCCTACGTCGCCCAGGAGGCGCGGCGCGGCGACGGCTGGGTGAAGCTGGTCGGCGACTGGATCGACCGCGACCTCGGCGACCTGTCGGCCTGCTGGCCGCGCGGGGCGGTGGAGGCGGCGATCGCCGAGGCGCACCGGCTGGGCGCCCGGGTCACCGCGCACTGCTTCGCGGAGGACTCCCTCCAGGACCTCGTCGAGGCGGGCATCGACTGCATCGAGCACGCGACGGGCCTGACCGAGGACCTCATCCCGCTGTTCGCCGAACGGGGCGTCGCCATCGTCCCGACGCTGGTCAACATCGCGACCTTCCCGCAGCTCGCCGACGGCGGCGAGGACCGGTTCCCGCGCTGGTCGGCCCATATGCGCCGGCTCCACGAACGCCGCTACGACACCGTGCGGGGCGCCTACGACGCCGGGATCCCGGTCTTCGTCGGCACCGACGCCGGCGGCGGACTCGCCCACGGCCTCGCGGCGGCCGAGGTCGCCGAGCTGGTCACCGCGGGCATCCCGCCCGTCGAGGCCCTGGCCGCGGGAACCTGGACGGCCCGGACCTGGCTCGGCCGCCCCGGCCTGGACGAGGGCGCCCCGGCCGACCTCGTCGTCTACGACGAGGACCCGCGCAAGGACGTGGGCGTGCTGGCGGCACCGCGCCGCGTGGTGCTGAACGGACGCGTGGTCGGCTGAAGCCGAGACGGCCCCCCGGTCCCGGATGGCAGCGCTCGGGGACCTCTGGGAGCGTGGAAGACACGGGGGCGGACCCAGCAGGGCGGGAGGTCCTCATGCGCATCGCACCCCTGACCGGACTGGTGGCCGTCGCTCTGACGCTCGTCGCCTTCCTGCTGTTCGGCGACACACCCGACTACGATGCCACGGGCTCCCAGGTCAGAGCCTTCTACATCGACCACGAGGCCCAGACCGGGGTGAGCCTGTACCTGCTGGTGCTCGCGGCGGTGTTCTTCGTCTTCTTCGCCGCCCACCTGGCCAGCGTCGTACGGGACGTCCCGGCGAGCGGCGGCTGGCTGCACCGGGTGGTCCTCGGCGGCGGGCTGCTGCTCGCCATCGGCTTCCTGACCGGGGCCGGACTGATGCTGGCCCTGGTGGACCTCGCCGACGAGCCGACGGCCTCCGGCCCCGCGCTCCAGGCCCTCAACGCCCTCAACGAGAACTTCTACATCCCCTTCGTCGGCGGCATGGGCCTGATGCTGCTGGGCGCGGGCCTGGCCACCGCCCGCGCCGCCGTCAGCCCGCTGCCCCGCTGGCTGGCCTCGGCCGCCGTCGTGATCGGCGTACTGGTCTTCATCCCCTGGGTCGGCTTCTTCGCCTTCATGGCCGCCGGGCTCTGGGTCGTCGTCACCAGCGTCCTGCTGACCCGCCGCGCCCAGGGCGGCACACCGACCGGGACGGAGACGGCCGGGACCGCCGCCCGGCGGTGAGCAGTCAGCCCGCCAGCGCACGCTCCAGCGCCCGCAGGAACCCGTCCGCCGTCCTCCGGTCCCGCACCGCCAGCCGCAGCCACTCCTCGTCCAGGCCGGGGAAGGTGTCCCCGCGCCGCACGGCGTAGCCGAGGTCGCGCAGGCGCCCGCGGACGGCCGCCGCGTGCGGGAGACGGATCAGGACGAACGGGCCCTGCGCGGGCTCGACCACCCGCAGCCCGGCCGGGGCGAAGCGGGCGAGCCCCGTCACCAGGTGGGCCCGGTCCGCGGCGACGCGGTGCGCCGCGTGGGCCGCCTCCGCCACCGCCCGTGGCCCCACGCACGCCTGCGCCGCCGCCAGCGCCGGCGTCGACACCGGCCACAGCGGCTGCGCCCGCTCCAACTCCCCGATGGTCTCCGGCGCCGCCAGCACGTAACCGATCCGCAGCCCGGCCAGCCCCCACGTCTTGGTCAGGCTGCGCAGCACCACGAGCCCGGGAACGTCGACGCGGTCCGCCAGGGCCTCCCGCTCGCCCGGCACCGCGTCCATGAACGCCTCGTCCACCACCAGCAGCCGCCCGGGCCGGGCGAGAGAGGCGATCACCTCCGCCGGGTGCAGCACCGACGTCGGGTTCGTCGGATTGCCGATCACCACCAGGTCCGCGGTCTCGGGGACGGCCACCGGGTCCAGCCGGAAGCCGTCCCGCTCCCGCAGCAGCACCCGGTCGACCGTGTGCCCCGCGTCGCGCAGCGCGGCCTCCGGCTCCGTGAACTGCGGGTGGACCACGACCGGCCGCCGCACCTTCAGCGCCCGCGCCAGCAGCACGAACGCCTCCGCCGCCCCGGCCGTCAGCAGCACCCGCTCCACCGGCAGGCCGTGCCGCGCCGCCACCGCCGCGCGTGCGGCCCGCCCGTCCGGGTAGGCCGCCAGCCCGCCCAGCGACGCCGCGATGTGCTCCCGCAGCCACGCCGGAGGGGTGTCCGCGCGGACGTTCACGGCGAGGTCGACGAGCGAGCCGCCGTCGTCCCGGACCTCCGCGTCCCCGTGGTGCCGCAGGTCGTGCCCGCCGTCAGTGGACATGGGAGTGCGCCCCGTGGTGGTGACCGTGGTGGCCGTCGTCGTCCGGGTGGAAGTGCGGCTGCTGCGGCATCCCCACCTTGTCCTCGAAGCCCGGTAGCGAGACGCGGTACACGCACGAGTCGCAGTTCATCCGCAGATCACCCTCGACGGCCTCCGCGTACCGCTCCCACACCAGGTCCAGCAGCTCCGGCTCCGGCCCGATGACGTCGGCCGAACGCACCTCGACCTCCGGGTGCGCCGCCGCCCAGCCCTCGGTCTGCATCCGCACCCGGTCCGGCAGGATGCCGGTGAACAGGAAGTAGGGGAGCACCACGATCCGGCGGGCACCCAGCCGCGCGCACCGGTCGAGTCCGCTCGGCACGTCCGGCGCCGCCAGCGACACGAACGCCGTCTCGACCCCTGCGTACCCGCGCCCCTCCCACAGCAGCCGGGCCGCCTTGTGCACCTCGGCGTTGGCGTCCGGGTCCGTCGACCCGCGCCCCACCAGCAGCACCGTCACATCGGCCCGGTCACCCGGCCTGCGCCCCGCCGCGCCGCCCAGCGCCTCGTCCAGCCGCCGCTCCAGCGCGTTCAGCAGCGCCGGGTGCGGACCCAGCGGACGCCCGTAGGTGTACGAGATCCCCGGGTGCCGCTCCTTCTCGCGGGCCAGCGCCGCAGGGATGTCGCCCTTGGCGTGCCCGGCGGACACCAGCATCAGCGGCACGGCGGCGAACCGCCGTACGCCCCGCTCCACCAGCTCGGCGACGGCGTCGCCCAGCGGCGGCGGGGACAGCTCGATGAAGCCGCCCGCGACGGGCAGTTCCGGGTGGCGGGCCGCCAGTTCCCGCACGAAGTCGCGGAACGCCTCGGCTCCGGCGTCGTCACGGGTGCCGTGGCCGGCGATGAGCAGGGCGGGCGGGGTGGTCACAGGTTCTCCTCGGCGGACGTGGGGTGGTGGACGACGCGGTTCACTCGGGCTCCTCCTGCCAGCGGTAGCCGCGCGGCGTCACCATCCGCCCGGCGATCTCCCGGGTGGCGGTGTTGCCCACGGTGACGACCGTCATCATGTCGACCGTCGCCGGATCGAGCGCGGCCAGCGTCGTGAGCCGGGCGGACTCGTCCGGCCGCGAGGCGTTGCGCACGACACCGACCGGCGTCGTCGGCGCCCGGTGCTCGGCGAGGATGCCCAGCGCCTTGGGCAGCTGCCAGTGCCGGCCGCGCGAACGCGGGTTGTAGAACGTCACCACGATGTCGGCCTCGGCAGCCGCCCGTACCCGCCGCTCGATGACCTCCCACGGCGTGTGCAGGTCGGACAGGCTGATCGACACGTGGTCGTGGCCCAGCGGCGCGCCCAGGACCGCGCCGGCCGCGAGCGCCGCCGTCACGCCGGGCACGCCGACCACGTCGATGTCGTCGGAGGCCTCGGCGAGCGCGGGGGAGGCCATGGCGTACACGCCCGCGTCCCCGCTGCCGATCAGCGCGACGGCCTGCCCCCGGCGGGCCTCCTCGACGGCCGTGCGCGCCCGCTCCTCCTCGGCCCCGAGGCCCGACTCCAGGATCCGCGTGCCGGGCCGCAGCAGATCGCGGATCTGGTCGACGTACTGGTCGAGTCCGACGAGCACGGAAGCGCGCCGGAGTTCCGCCCTCGCACGCGGTGTCAGCAGATCCCGGGCACCCGGCCCGAGCCCGACCACCGCGAGCCGTCCGCGCCCCGGGCGCCGTACTACGGCACAGGTCGCCATGGCGGGGCTCCCGGCCGACTTCCGCTTGGGGACGAGGAGTTCGCCCCCGCGTACCAGGGCGGCGGCCTCCGCGACCGAGGGCGTACCGACGGCGGCGAGCGGGGCGTCGGACGGATTGGGCACGTCGACGGCGGCCAACTCGCCGGCGGCATACGTCACCAGGGGCACACCGAGCCGCCGTGCGGCCTCGACGAGGCCGGGCTCTGCGGCCTTGGCGTCGACGGTCGCGAGCTCGGCGACCGACGCCGCGGACAGCCCGGCCTCCCGCAGGACGTCCCCGATCAGCCCGAGCACCTCCTCGGCGGGGGCACCCTTCGACGCCCCGACCCCGACGACCAGCGACGGCGGCCGCAGCACCACCTCGCGCTCGGCCGCCTCGACGAGCCGGTCGGTCAGCCGGATCGCGTACGACCCCTCGGCGGCGACCGGGAGCGGCGGCAGCGGCCAGGCCACCTCGGCCCGCAGCGCCACCGCCTCACCGTCCAGCAACGCCCGCGAGACCCCGGCGACATCGCCCTCCACGGGCAGGCCGAGGGTGTCGAGGCCGGGCAGGTCCACGGCGTCCGTCGCCGTGGTCACGACCGGCTCCGCGCCCAGCAACTCCCCGACCTCCCGGGCGAGTTCGTTGGCCCCGCCCGCATGCCCACCCACCAGGGACACCGCGAACCGGCCGCCCTCGTCGACGCACACCACGCCCGGGTCCGCCGTCTTGCCGGCCAGCAGCGGAGCCACCAGCCGCACCACCGCCCCCGTCGCCAGGAAGCACACGAGCTGCTCGCACTCCGCGAACGCCGTCCGCACGGCGTCCCCGACGGGACCCTCGTACACGCGCGTGCGGTCCGGCCACGCGGCGGCCAGCCGGTCCCGCGCGGCCGCACCCGCCGCGGTGGCGGAAATGAGCCCGATCACTGTGCGACTCCCTCTTCGATTTCCTCGATGCCTGCGCAAGGCCGGACGATCATCTGCCGGCACCACGTTCGCGCAGGGCCTTGCGGGCCTCGGGGTCGGCCTTGCGGTAGCCGTGGAAGTGACCCGGGTGGTACAGGTGCGAGCGCGTGCCGTGCGCGTCGAGCGCCGGGCCGACCAGGAACAGCGTGTGTTTCCAGAGCTTGTGTTCCTTGACCGTCTCCTCCAGCGTGCCGATCGTGCACCTCACGATCAGCTCCTCGGGCCAGGTCGCCTGGTACGCCACCACGACCGGGGTCGTCACCGGATAACCGCCCTCCAGCAGCTCCCGCACCAGCTGCCCGCTGCGGGCCGCGGAGAGGAAGATCGCCATGGTCGTGCCGTGCTTGGCGAACTCGCGGACCTCCTCCCCGGGCGGCATGGGCGTCTTGCCGCCGCCGAGCCGGGTCAGGACGACGGACTGCGCGACCTCGGGGATGGTCAGCTCGCGCTGGGCGAGCGCGGCGACGGCGGAGAAGGCGGACACCCCCGGCACGACCTCGGTCGCGATGCCGATCTCGGCACACCGGTCGAGCTGCTCCTGGGTGCCGCCCCACAGGGCGGGGTCACCGGAGTGGATCCTGGCGACGCGCAGGCCCTCCTCCCGTGCCCGCCGGTACACGGCCACGACGTCCTCCAGGGACATCGCCGCCGAGTCGAGGACCTCCGCGTCCTCGCGCGCGTGCTGGAGGACCTCCGCCTGGACCAGGCTCGCCGCCCAGATCACCACGTCGGCCTCGGCGATGGCGCGCGCGGCACGGAACGTCAGCAGATCGGCGGCGCCGGGGCCGGCACCGACGAAGGTCACCTTGCCGGTGGGGGCGTCGGCCATGGGTCGGTCCTCTCGTACAGGGGTTCCGGTAGTCAGGGTGACGGGCGGGCGAGTCAGAGCTTTCCGCCCCGCCCGCCGTCGCGCCGCGCGGGGGAGATGAGCGTCGACAGGTAGGGCAGGGGAGCGCCGTCGAGTTCGGCGGCCGGCCGGATCGACTCCTCCGTCAGCCCCAGCGCCGAGCCCCACACCGCGTCGCCGATCCGCCCGGTCTCCCGCAGCGCCTCGGCGACCTCGTGCGCCTGCCGGCCGAACTTGTAGGCGACGACCGTCCCGGGCCCGGCGAGGGCCTCCTTGAGCACCGTCGCCCCCGCCGTGACGGGCACGAGCGTGAGCGGCTCCGTCCCCTCGGTCAGTACGGCGCCCGACCGCGCGGCGAGGTCCTGCATGGCGGTGATCCCGGGCACCGTCTCGACGACGGTCCCCGGCACCAGCTCGGCGACGGTCTGCGCGAGATACGTGAACGTGGAGTACACGTTGGGGTCCCCGATGGTCGCGAAGGCGACGGAACCGTGCCCGCGCAGCAGCTCGGCGACCCGCTCGCCCGCCGCGTCCCAGGCCGCCTCGCGCCGGGCGCGGTCGCTCCGCTCGTTCAGCGCGAACACGACCCGGACGACCTTCTCCTCGGGCACGTAGTGCAACACGGTCGCCTCGGCCCGCCCGCGCTCGCCCCCGTCTTTTCCATCAGACGCAGCCATCACAGGGACGACCACGACATCGGCCGCCCGCAGGGCGTTCACGCCCTTGACGGTCACCAGCTCCGGATCCCCGGGCCCGACCCCGACACCGACCAGCCTGCTGCTCATGACGTCCGGCACCTCTCCACGAACCGACGGGCGACACAGGGCTCCGCGGCCCAGTGCGTGTGCAGATAGCTCGCGTGCACACCGCGCCGCACGAACCCCTCGACGCGCCGCTGAGGGGTCCTGAGGCCCCAGGCGGGTTCCGCCCCCGCCCCGGGCTCGACGGCGGTCCGGTGGAACTCGTGCCCCCGCATCCGCGTCCCCGCCGCCGCGAGCACACTGTCGCCGACGGCCACGGCGTCCCGGTACCCCAGGGTCAGCCGTTCGGTCATCCGCGCCCCGGCGTCCAGCACCCCGCACATGGGCAGTCCGTCCAGCTCCCGGCACAGATACAGCAGCCCGGCACACTCGGCGGCCACCGGAGCGCCGCTCTCCGCCAGGTCGGCAACGGCCTTGCGCAGGGGCTCGTTGGCGGACAGCTCGGCGGCGTACACCTCGGGAAACCCGCCCCCGATCACCAACCCCCGGGTCCCCTCGGGCAGTTCCTCGTCCCGCAGCGGATCGAAGGACACGACCTCGGCACCGGCGGCGGTGAGCAGCTCGGTGTGCTCGGCGTAGGAGAAGGTGAACGCCTCACCGCCGGCGACGGCGATGACCAGCCCGTCCGGCGTTTGAGGACGAGGCCGTTCAGACCGATCGGGGGTCCAGGGGGCGGAGCCCCCCGGCGGGGTCGAAGGGGCGGAGCCCCTGGAGGACGGGAAGGGTAGGGGCGGCGGGGGCGAGGAAGCCACAGCCGCAGCCGCATCCCAGGCCTCGCACGACAACGCCCCCGCACTCCGGGCCAGCCCCGCCAACGCGTCCAGATCACAACCGTCGGAGACCTGCGCGGCCATCGCCGCAACCGCCTCCACGGCCTCAGCCCGCCGCTCGGCGACCGGCACCAGCCCCAGATGCCGCGACGGCGTGTCCACCTGCGGAGCCCGCCGCAACACCCCGAGCACCGGCACGCCCGTCTGCTCCAGCGCCTCCCGCAGCATCACCTCGTGCCGGTCCGACGCGACCTTGTTCAGGATCACGCCCCCGACCCGCACCTCCGGATCCCAGGAGACGAACCCGTGCACCAGCGCCGCCACCGACCGGGACTGCGACGACGCGTCGACGACCAGCACCACCGGCGCCCGCAACAGCTTCGCGACATGAGCCGTGGAGGCCAGCTCCCCCTCCCCGGCGGCACCGTCGTACAGCCCCATCACGCCCTCGACGACGGCGATGTCACACCCGCGCGCCCCGTGCAGGAACAGCGGCCCGACCAGCTCGGGACCGCACAGATACGCGTCGAGGTTCCGCCCCACCCGCCCGGTCGCGAGCGCGTGGTACCCGGGATCGATGTAGTCCGGCCCGACCTTGTGCGGGGACACGGCGAGCCCCCGCGCGGCGAACGCGGCCATCAGCCCCGTGGCGACGGTGGTCTTGCCACTGCCCGACGAGGGCGCGGCGACGACCAGCCGGGGCACGGACGAGGACGTCACCACTCGATGCCCCTCTGCCCCTTCTGCCCCGCGTCCATCGGGTGCTTCACCTTGGACATGTCGGTCACGAGGTCGGCGAAGTCCAGGAGCTTTCCGGGGGCATTGCGCCCCGTGATCACCACATGCTGCGTGCCGGGCCGGTTCCGCAGGACGTCCACGACCTCGTCGGTGTCGACCCACCCCCAGTGCATCGGATAGGCGAACTCGTCCAGCACGTACAGCCGGTACGTCTCCGCCGCCAGGTCTCGCTTGACCTGCTCCCAGCCCTCCCGGGCCTTCTCCTCGTTGTCCAGCTGCGCGTCGCGCTGCACCCAGGACCAGCCCTCGCCCATCTTGTGCCAGGCGACGGACCCGCCCTCGCCGGAGGCACCGAGCACACGCAGCGCGTTCTCCTCGCCGACCTTCCACTTCGCCGACTTGACGAACTGGAACACCCCGATCGGCCAGCCCTGGTTCCAGGCCCTGAGCGCGAGCCCGAAGGCGGCCGTCGACTTGCCCTTGCCGACGCCGGTGTGCACGACCACCAGCGGTCGGTTCCGGCGCTGTCGGGTCGTCAGACCGTCGTCCGGAATGACACTCGGCTGTCCCTGCGGCATTACGCGGCCCTCCTCGAAGTCCCCTGCACATCCCTGACCAGCCCGGCGATCGAGTCGGCCCGCAGCTCGTCCAGCGTCACGGCGGTTCCGCCCAGCTCACCGGCGAGCTGCCCGGCGAGCCCCAGCCGCACCGGCCCGGCCTCGCAGTCCACGACGACGGACGCGACGCCCTCGGCCGCGAACAGCCGTGCCGCCCGCCCGGCCAGGGCGACCGGCTCCGGGCCCCCGGTGGCCCGCCCGTCCGTCACCAGCACGACCAGCGGCCGCCGCGCCGGATCCCGCAGCCGCTCCACCCGCAGCACGTCGTGCGCGCGCAACAGCCCGGCGGCGAGCGGCGTACGCCCGCCCGTCGGCAGCGACTCCAGCCGGGCCGCCGCCGCGTCCACGGACGAGGTCGGCGGCAGCGCGACGTCCGCGCCCGAACCCCGGAACGTCACCAGCCCCACCTTGTCCCGCCGCTGGTAGGCGTCCAGCAGCAGCGACAGCACGGCCCCCTTCACGGCACTCATCCGCTGCCGCGCCGCCATCGACCCGGAGGCGTCCACGACGAACAGCACGAGATTGCCCTCGCGCCCCTCGCGGGTGGCCTGCCGCAGATCGTCCCGGCGCACCACCAGACCCGGCCCGGACCGCCCGCGCGCCCGCTGGTGCGGGGCCGCGGCCTGCACGGTCGCCGCCAAGTGCAGCTTCGTGAGCGTTCCCCGGGGCCGGCGGGAGCCGGTCGTGCGCCCGTGCTCGGTCCGCGCCCGCGAACGCCGCCCGGCGGCGCCCTCGCCGATCCCGGGCACGCTCAGCACCTTGGTCCGGAACGGCTCGGCCGACCGTACGGCCGACTGCTCACCGGCACCCGACGGCTGCGGCTGCCCGTTCTCCCCGGCCTCGGGCGTGGCGCCGGTGTCGTCGCCCTGCGGCCCGTCGTCGGGCTCCGGCTGCCCGCCGCCCCCGCCGGGCCCGTCCGGGCCCTGGTCCGGGTCCGGGTCGGGGTCCTGGTCCGGGTCGTCGTCCCCGGAGAACTCCTCCAGGGTCTCGTCCAGCTTGTCCTCGTCAAGACCCGGCGCGTCGAAGGGGTTGCGCCGCCGGCGGTGCGGCAGCGCGAGCAGCGCGGCCTGCCGGACGTCCTCGGCGAGCACGTCCGTACGCCCCGCCCAGGCGGCCAGCGCCGTCGCCGTGCGCGCCATCACGATGTCGGCGCGCATGCCGTCGACCTCGAAGGCCGCACAGGTCGCCGCGATCTGCCGCAGCGCCCCGTCGCCCAGCCGCACGGACGGCAGCAGCTCCCGCGCCGCGACGATCCGCGCCCGTACGTCGGCCTCCTCGTCCGCCCACCGGGCCGCGAAGCCGTCCGGATCGGCGTCGTAGGCGAGCCGCCGCCGGACGACCTCGACCCGCTGGTCGGGCTCCCGCGAGGCCGCGACCTCGACGGTCAGCCCGAACCGGTCGAGCAACTGCGGCCGCAGTTCGCCCTCCTCGGGGTTCATGGTGCCGACGAGCAGGAACCGGGCCGCGTGCCGTACGGAGACGCCCTCGCGCTCCACGTAGGAGGCGCCCATCGCCGCCGCGTCCAGCAGCAGGTCGACCAGGTGGTCGTGGAGGAGGTTGACCTCGTCGACGTAGAGGATGCCGCGGTGCGCGGCGGCGAGCAGGCCCGGTTCGAAGGCCTTCACGCCCTCCGACAGCGCCCGCTCGATGTCCAGCGCGCCCACCAGCCGGTCCTCCGAGGCGCCGACGGGCAGCTCGACCATCCGCGCCGGACGGGCCTGGCCGGCGGTGCCCGGCGCGTGCGGCCCGTCGGGGCAGGCTGGGTCGGGGGAGACAGGGTCGCAGGAGAAGCGGCAGCCGGGGACGACGGCCACCTCCGGCATGAGCGCGGACAGCGCCCGCACGGCCGTCGACTTGGCGGTGCCCTTCTCCCCGCGCACCAGCACACCGCCGACCGCCGGCGACACGGCGTTCAGCAGCAGCGCTAGCCGCAGGTCGTCCTGGCCCACCACGGCCGTGAACGGGAACGGGGTGCTCACTTGTCGTCACCTTCCAAGTCGCCTTCGAGCTCCAGGTACGTGGCACGCAGCCGGTCCAGCGTCTGAGCGTCCGGCTCCGCCCACAGTCCGCGGTCGGCGGCCTCCAGCAGCCGCTCGGTGATGCCGCGCAGCGCCCAGGGGTTGGACGTCTTCATGAACTCCCGGTTCTCCGGGTCGAAGACGTACTCGGCGCTGAGTTTCTCGTACATCCAGTCGTCCACGACCCCGGCCGTGGCGTCGTACCCGAACAGGTAGTCCACGGTCGCGGCCATCTCGAAGGCCCCCTTGTAGCCGTGCCGCCGCATGGCCGCCATCCAGCGCGGGTTGACCACCCGGGCCCGGAACACCCGGTGCGTCTCCTCGCCCAGCGTGCGGGTCTTCACCTGGTCCGGTACGGCCGAGTCGCCGACGTACGCCTCGGGGCTCGCGCCCGTCAGGTGGCGGACCATGGCGACCATGCCGCCGTGGTACTGGAAGTAGTCGTCGGCGTCGACGAGGTCGTGCTCCCGCGTGTCGACGTTCTTCGCGGCGACCGCGATCCGCCGGAACGCCGTCTCCATGTCCCCGCGCGCGGCCCGCCCGTCGAGCCCCCGCCCGTAGGCGTAGCCGCCCCACACCGCGTACACCTCGGCGAGGTCCGCGTCGGAGCGCCAGTTGCGCGCGTCGATCAGCGGCAGCAGACCGGCCCCGTACGCCCCCGGCTTGGAGCCGAAGATCCGGGCGGTCGCCCGGCGCCGGTCGCCGTGCTCGGCGGTGTCCTCATCCGCGTGCGCCCGGACGTAGTTCTGCTCGGCGGGCTCGTCCAGCTCGGCGACCTTGCGGACGGCGTCGTCGATCAGCCCCACCACATGCGGGAACGCGTCCCGGAAGAAGCCCGAGATACGGACCGTCACGTCGATGCGCGGCCGGCCGAGCTCCCCCGGGGGGATCACCTCGAACCCGGTCACCCGGCGCGAGGCGTCGTCCCACACCGGCCGGCAGCCCAGCAGCGCCAGGATCTCGGCGATGTCGTCGCCCTGGGTGCGCATGGCCGAGGTGCCCCACACCGTCAGGCCGACGGACTTCGGGTACGCGCCCGTGTCGGTGAGATACCGCTGTACCAGCGAGTCCGCGAGCGACTGCCCGACCTCCCAGCTCAGCCGGGACGGAATCGCCTTGGGGTCGACGGAGTAGAAGTTGCGTCCCGTCGGCAGGACGTTGACCAGGCCGCGGGTCGGCGAGCCGGAGGGGCCCGCCGGGACGTAACCGCCGTCCAGCGCCCGCAGGATGTGCGCGATCTCGTCGGTGGTCCTGGCCAGCCGCGGCACGACCTCCGTGCAGGCGAACTCCAGCACCGCCACGGCGTCGGCGACGTCCCTGCCGAGCACCTCCCGGACCAGCGCCGGGGCCTCGGCGACCGCCCAGTCGCGCTCCTCCATGCCCTCCGCGATCCGCCGGCACAGCTGCTCCAGCAGGTCGATCGCGTCGGCGGCGGTGCGTGCCGGTCCCGCCACCAGGCCCGTCAGCTCCGCCGGCACCTTCACGGCAGCGCCCGGCTCAGCCAGCAGTTCCTTCTCCACCAGCCCGAAGTGCTCCGCCAGCGCCGCCCTGAGCCCCGGCAGCGCGTCGGCCTGCCCGCCCCACACCTGCGAGGCGCGCAGCACCGCCAGCACGAGGTTGACGCGCGGCTCGCCGACCGGGCCGCCGCCCAGGATGTGCAGGCCGTCGCGGATCTGCACGTCCTTGATCTCGCACAGATAGCCGTCGATGTGCATGACGAACTCGTCGAACGCCTCGTCGTCCGGCTGCTCGTCGACATGCAGGTCGTGGTGCAGCTCGGCGGCCTTGACCAGGGTCCAGATCTGCGCGCGCACGGCCGGCGCCTTCGCCGGGTCCAGGTCGGAGACGAGCGCGTACTCGTCGAGGAGCTGCTCCAGCTTGGCCAGGTCGCCGTAGGTGTCGGCGCGGGCCATCGGCGGCACCAGGTGGTCGACGACCGTGGCGTGCCCGCGCCGCTTGGCCTGGGTGCCCTCGCCCGGGTCGTTGACGATGAACGGGTAGATCAGCGGCAGCTCCCCGAGCACGGCGTCCGGGGCGCACCCGCCGCTGAGCCCGAGACCCTTGCCGGGCAGCCACTCCAGTGTGCCGTGCTTGCCCATGTGCACGATCGCGTCCGCGCCGAAACTGTTCTCCAGCCAGCGGTATGCCGCCAGGTAGTGGTGGGACGGCGGCATGTCCGGGTCGTGGTAGATCGCGATCGGGTTCTCGCCGAAGCCGCGGGGCGGCTGGATCATCACCACGACGTTCCCGAACCGCAGGGACGCCAGCACGATGTCGTCACCGTCGACGTAGAGGCTGCCCGGCGGCTCGCCCCACGCCTCGGTCATGGCGTCCCTCAGCTCCGGGTCGAGCTGGTCGAACCAGGCCCGGTAGTCCGCCAGCGGCACTCGCGCGGGCGCGGCGGCCAGCTGCTCGTCCGTCAGCCACTCCACGTCGTGCCCGCCGGCCGCGATGAGCCGGTGGATCAGCTCGTCACCGCCCGCGGGGTACTCGGTGAGGCCGTACCCGGCGTCCCTGAGGGCGTCCAGCACCCGCACCGCCGAGGCCGGGGTGTCCAGCCCGACGGCGTTGCCGACCCGCGAGTGCTTGGTCGGGTAGGCGGTGAAGACGAGCGCGAGCTTCTTCTCGGCGTTCGCCTTGTGCTTCAACCGCGCGTGCCGTACGGCGATCCCGGCGACCCGCGCGGCCCGCTCCGGGTCGGCGACGTACACGGGCACGTCGTCCGCGCCCTGCTCCTTGAAGGAGAACGGCACGGTGATCAGCCGCCCGTCGAATTCCGGGATCGCCACCTGCATCGCGGCGTCCATGGGGGACAGGGCGGCGTCGGAGGCCTCCCAGGCGCGCCGCGAGGACGTCAGGCACAGCCCTTGCAGCACGGGGATGTTCAGCTCGGCGAGGGCGCCGATGTCCCAGGACTCCTCGTCACCGCCCGCCGAGGCCTGCGAGGCGTGGGTGCCGCCGGCGGCGAGGACGGTGGCGACGAGGGCGTCCGCCCGCCCGAGGATGTCGTACAGTCCCGCGTCGGCGCCGCGCAGCGAACCGCAGTACACGGGAAGCGCGTTGGCGCCCCGCGCCTCGATCGCGTCGCACAGGGTGTCCACGAAGGCGGTGTTGCCGCTCAGTTCGTGCGCCCGGTAGAAGAGCACGCCGACGGTCGGCCGGCCCTCGGTCCGTGCGCGCTCGCCGCGAATGCCGTACTCCGGCATCCGCTGCGGCGCGGCGAAGCCCTCGCCCGTGAGCAGCACGGTGTCGGACAGGAACCGCGCCAGCTCGGTGAGGTTGGCCGGCCCGCCCTCCACGAGGTACTTCAGCGCCTCCGCCACGACACCGGCCGGCACCGACGACTCGGCCATCAGCTCCGCGTCGGGCACCGCCTCGCCGCCCAGCAGCACGGTCGGGACGCCGGACGCCTTCAACGCGGCGAGCCCGTCCTCCCAGGCCCGCTTGCCGCCGAGCAGCCGCACGACGGCGATGTCCGCCCCGTCGAGGAGCGCCGGAAGCTCCTCCTGGACGTCCACGCGGGTCGGGTTGCCGATCCGGTACGAGGCACCGGAGGCGGCCCGGGCCGCCAGCAGGTCCGTGTCGGCGGTCGACAACAACAACACAGTGCTCATGCGGGCGCTCCCGGTGGAATGAAGGGCAGTCCTCGCGGCGCGCCCGACTCGATGAGCCGCCACAGCGCGTCCGTGTCCGCGTGCTGTTCGATCAGGTCGCCGAGCCGGTCGAGCTGCTCCTCGCGCAGCGCGGCGAACGAGGTGTCGGGCGCAGGCACGAAGCGGCGCCCCGCGGCGGCCGCCACCTCGCGCAGGAAGGCCCGCCGGAATCCGTCCGACTCCAGCGAGCCGTGCCAGTGCGTGCCCCAGGTCTGGCCGACCCGGCAGCCGTCGAGGAAGGCCGCGCCCCCTTGGACGTCGGCGACCCCGTGATGGATCTCGTAGCCCTCCACACGCTCCCCGAGGGCCTCGCCCTCCGGCCGCGTCAGGGTCTTCTCGCGGGCGAACCGCACCCGCACGGGCAGGACCCCGAGCCCCTCGACATGACCCCGGCGGCTCTCCACGTCGTCCTCGATGTGCTCGCCGAGGATCTGGAAGCCGCCGCAGATCCCCAGGACGGGCCGCTGCTCGGCGGCCCTGCGCACGAGCGCGCCGGCCAGCCCGCGCTCCCGCAGCCACTCCAGCGCACGGACGGTCCCCCGGGTCCCGGGCACGATGACGAGGTCGGCGTCGGCGAGTTCCTCCGGCCGGTCCACGAACCGCACGACGACACCGGGTTCGGCGGCCAGCGCGTCGACGTCCGTGAAGTTGGACATGAGCGGAACGGCGCACACCGCGACGCGCAGCACGTCCTCGCCGATCGGCGGGGCCACGACGGACTCCCGGACCGTCCCCCGCAGGGAGACGCGCAGCCCGTCTTCCTCGTCGATCCCCAGCCCGTGCCGGAAGGGCAGGACGCCGTACGTATGCCGCCCGGTGAGCCCCTTGAGCATGTCGAGCCCCGGCTCCAGCAGGGAGACGTCGCCCCGGAACTTGTTGACGAGGAACCCGGCGACGCACTCCTGGTCCTCGGGCGACAGCAGCGCCACGGTCCCGAAGAACGAGGCGAAGACACCGCCCCGGTCGATGTCGCCGACGACGAGCACGGGGAGCCCGGCGTTGCGGGCGATCCCCATGTTGACGATGTCGGTCCGCCGCAGATTGATCTCGGCGGGACTGCCCGCCCCCTCACAGATCACCGCGTCATACGTGCCCCGCAACTGCTCCAGGCAGTCCAGTACGGTCCCGAGCAGCTTCTGCTGCCGTCCGCCGTGGTACCCGCGTGCGCTGAGCTCCCCGACCGGCTTGCCCAGCAGCACGACCTGACTGCTGCTCTCGCCGCCGGGCTTGAGCAGCACCGGGTTCATCAGCGCGGTCGGCTCGACGCGGCAGGCCTGCGCCTGCATGGCCTGCGCTCGCCCGATCTCGGCGCCTTCCTTCGTCACGAAGGAGTTGAGGGACATGTTCTGCGCCTTGAAGGGCGCCACCTTGACGCCCTGCCGCACCAGCCACCGGCAGATCCCCGCGGTCACGACGCTCTTGCCTGCGTCGGAGGTGGTACCGGCGACGAGAAGCCCACCGCCCGTCATGACGTACGCCCTTTCGCGATGCGGCGCGCGGCGACACAGACGCCGAGCGCGAGCCAGCCGACACGCCTGGACAGCCGTACGGCCCGTTCGATGTCCCGGGTGGCGACGGCGCGCCCGGCCCCGTTGAGCACGGGCCGGTGCTCGACGCGCCCGCCGTACGACAAGGTCCCGCCCAGCCGCACCCCGAGCGCCCCCGCGAACGAGGCCTCCACGGGCCCGGCGTTGGGGCTCGGATGCTTGGCGGCGTCGGCGCGCCAGGCCCGTACGGCTCCCCGTGGATCGTCTCCCGCCAGGGCCGCGAGCACGGCGGTCAGCCGGGCCCCCGGCCAGCCCGCCAGGTCGTCCAGCCGGGCGGAGGCCCATCCGTAACGCCGGTACCGGGCCGACTTGTGCCCGACCATGGCGTCGAGGGTGTTGACGGCGCGGAACCCGAGGAGTCCCGGCACACCGCCGACGGCCCCCCACACGAGCGCCCCCACGACCGCGTCGGAGGTGTTCTCGGCGACGGACTCGACCACGGCCCGCGCGATCCCGTCGGCGTCGAGCGCCTGCGGATCCCGCCCGCACAGATGCGGCAGCCGCACCCGTGCCCCGTCGACGTCCCCCGCCTCCAGGGCACGCCCGATGGCCCGCGCCTCCCGCGCGAGCGAAGTCCCCCCGACCACGGCCCAGGTGGCGGCACCGGTCAGCGCGGCGGAGGCGACGGCGGAGTCACGCACGGCCCGCGCGGCGACGCTCCCGAGCGCGACGGCTCCTCCCGCGCACACCACGGTGTGCAGCGCGCCCCAGCCCCGGTGGTCCCGCCACAACACCCGTTCCACGGCTCCCGCGGCCCGCCCGAACACGGCGACCGGATGCCCCCGGCGAGGATCGCCGAGCAGCAGGTCACCGATCAGACCGGCGGCGGCGCCGTACGCGAAGACGCGACCGGCACCCATGGGCTCAGCCGTCCGTAGGGGCAGGCAGGGGTGGGGTACTGAACTTCGATCGGCAGCCGCGCATGGCGATATGTCCTCACTCAGGGTGTCCGCGCCCTGGTTCGACTAGACCGGCGGTGAGAGTTCCTGGCTCCCGGGGAATCGCTACCCCGGTGACAGTGGCGGGACCGCGCCGGACTTCCACCGGCTTCCTCTCCTGCCGCCGTTACTGGCCCCGGCAGTCCACCACGGCCGGGAACAGCCGTCAACTTGCCGTTGACCTGCGAGGGGAGACTGTGGAGAAGCCCACACCGCCCCCTGTCACACGAGGACGGGCGGGACAGGACCGAAGTCCTGTCCCGCCCGTCGGGAACCTCGTGCGGTCGGGCCGTCAGGCCACGATCAGATAGATCCCGTACCCCACAGCCGCCGCGCACGCCGCGAAGCACGCGTACGCGCCGGTGACCGCGAGGCCCGCGGATCCGCCCTGGGCCACCGCCCGTTCGCGGCGGGACAGGCCGGTGATGCCGAGGGTGAACAGGGCCACCAGGGCCACGGTGACCACGAGGCTGACGCCGAAGACGGAGCCGAGGGCCGCCCAGTCGATCTTCATATCGGAGACTCTTCCTTGTTACGGGTCGGCGGGGTCAGACCGTGGTGGTCGTCGAGGGCGTCCGCTCGGCGGTGGCCTGCGCCGGGAACGACGGCACCGGGTCCTCCGCCGCCTCCGTTGCCGTGCCGGCCGGCGGCGGCGTCACCGCTGCCATCGCCGTGGTCACCACACCGGCGGGCTCCGCCTCGTCGGTGTCGTTGACGTTGGTGTGGTCGACGACCTCACGCCGCGAGATCTTCCAGATCGCCGCGCTGGAGGCGACGAGGAAGACGGCCACCACCGCGGTGCCCCAGCTGCCGAAGCCGGTGACGTACTCGGCGAGCGCGGCCACCAGGGCCGCTGCCGGCAGCGTCAGACCCCACGCGACGAACATCCGCGTCGCCGTCGACCAGCGGACGACGCCGCCCTTGCGGCCGAGGCCCGCGCCCATCACGGAGCCGGACACGGAGTGCGTCGTGGAGAGCGAGAAGCCGAGGTGCGAGGAGGCCAGGATGACCGTCGCCGCGCTGGTCTGGGCGGCGAAGCCCTGCTGCGGCTGGAGGTCGGTCAGGCCCTTGCCCATGGTCCGGATGATGCGCCAGCCGCCGAGGTACGTGCCGAGCGCGATGGCGATGCCCGCCGACAGGATGACCCACATGGGCGGGTCGGAGTCGGGGGCGACGGCGCCGCCGGCGACCAGGGCGAGGGTGATGACACCCATCGTCTTCTGGGCGTCGTTGGTGCCGTGGGCCAGGGAGACCAGGCCCGCGGAGGCGATCTGGCCGGCGCGGTAGCCCTTCTCGGAGGCCTTGCCGTCGGCCTTCTTGCCGAGGGAGTACGTCAGCCGTGTGGCGAGCAGCGCCGCGAGGCCCGCGACCAGCGGGGCGGCGATCGCCGGGATGAGCACCTTGGTGACCAGGACGTCACCGTGCACCGCGCCGACGCCCGCCGAGGCGATCGTGGCGCCGATCAGGCCGCCCATCAGGGCGTGCGAGGAACTCGACGGCAGGCCGACCAGCCAGGTCAGCAGGTTCCAGAGGATCGCGCCGACCAGGGCGGCGAAGATGACCTCGGGACGGATGCCGGCCTCGTCGACGAGGCCCTTGGAGATCGTGTTGGCGACTTCCACCGACAGGAAGGCACCGACCAGGTTGAGGACGGCGGACATGGCGACGGCGACCTTGGGCCTCATGGCACCGGTGGAAATGGTCGTGGCCATCGCGTTCGCCGTGTCGTGGAAACCGTTCGTGAAATCGAACGCGAGTGCGGTTATCACCACAATCGCGAGGATCAGCGAGAAGCTTTCCATTTACCCAGGCAATCGTTCGAGGTCATTGGCTGGACGAACGTAGGTAACCCGAGTGAACGGAAGATGAACTGGGAGGGGCGCAGGGGTGTCCGCAATCTAGGGTTACCGTTCCGCCCTGCTGTCACGCTCCCAGCGCCCCTAAGGGCTAGGCCCCGCGCCCGAACCGTTTCAGCCGATCGAGTGACCCTTCGAAGAGATTTTGATCACCCGGCAGGCTCCCGAGCCGTTGTATGCGATGTCGAGCGAGGGCGGCTGCGTCCAGCCGTCCACCGTCGAGCGGCGAATCCACCGGAGAAGCTCGGCTTCCGGCCTAAAGTGCCCCCACCCGGCGGCGCGTTGAGGGGCTGCCTGGCAGGATCGCCGCATGGCTGAGCAGCGAGACGACGGGTGGGACGCGGGAGGCGTCCGGGGCGGCGGACAGGATGCGGGGGAGCCGCGGCGGAGGGGGGTGCGCCCCGAGGAGGCACGCGCCTGGGAGGAACTCGTCACGACGGCCCGCCGGACCGTCTCCGACGGACTCGTCGTCGGCACGTCCGGGAACGTCTCGGTGCGCGTCGGGGACACGGTCCTGGTCACGCCCTCGGGCGTCCCCTACGACCGCCTGAAGCCGGACGACGTGACCGGTGTCGACCTCGACGGCCGCCAGGTCCTCGGCGCACTCGTCCCGACCAGCGAGCTGCCCATGCACCTCGCGGTCTACCGCACGACTGACGCCGGTGCCGTCGTCCACACCCACGCCGTGCACGCGACGGCCGTATCGACGCTCGTGAGCGAGCTGCCGCCGATCCACTACATGGCCGCCGCGCTCGGCGGACCGGTCCGGGTTGCCCCGTATGCCACGTACGGCACCGACGAGTTGGCCGAGAACATGCTCCGCGCCCTCGCCGACCGCTCCGGTTGCCTCCTCCAGAACCACGGCACCGTCACCCACGGCACGACACTGGACCAGGCCTACGACCGCACCGCCCAGCTGGAATGGATGTGCCGCCTGTGGCTGACCGCCGCGTCGGTACCGGGCCTGTCCCCGAGCCTGCTGTCCGGTGAGCAGCTGGCGCAGGCCCAGGACCAGCTGCGCGGGTACGGCCAAGGCCGCTGACTTTCCGCCCTGAACTCCGTGGACGTCCCGCTGCCACCGGACCGGCCGGCTCGGTCGGCCGGTCCGGCGGCACCGGGACGTCCAGGCCCGGCGCCCCCCCGGGCGCCGCTCACGCCCTTGTGAGTACGGAGACCATGGTGTGCGGGGTGCCGCCGCCCCCACCTCAGGGCGCAACCGTCACTCCGCCGACCCGGGCGTCCCGCCCTCGCGGTCCGGCTGGGTGCGGGCGTCTGCTGCGGGTGCGAGCCCCGTCGTCCGGGCGCAACCGCCCGACCCCCCACCACGCGCCCATGCCCATGCGCCGGGGCGTACGCGGGGCTTCCCGGCCGAGTGCCCCGCTCCGCCCCGCTCCCGCCGCCGTCACCCCGCCGCTGCCTCCCACTGGTCGCCCGCCCGGTCCGCCAGGACACTGGAGCCGTGCGCACTGCCAGAGCGACGGCCGCTGCCGTCACCGCCGTGATCGGAGTCGCCGCGGCCGCCGTGGCCGCCGGGCGGCTGGCCAGCGACGCCGCGCTCAAGGCGCCTCCCGGGCGGCCCCTGCCCACCGAACCCCGGCTCACCGTGCACGGCACCGCCGCGGGGCAGATCAGCCTCACCCGGGACCTGGCCGCCCTGCGGCCCGGCCGCTACGGCCTGTCCGGCAACGGCACCCACGCGATCGTCGGACCCGTCCTGGCCGGCGCCTCGGACACCGCCGACACCGTCGTGCGCCGCCTGGAGAGCGTCACGCACGGCACCCTGAAACCCGGCGACAAGGCCTGGCTCACCCCGAACGTCCACGTCGGCAACCCGAGCTCCGCCCTCGGAATCGAACACGCCGACATCGACATCCCCGGCGAACTCGGCGCCCTGCCCGCGTGGTTCGTGCCCGGAGCCCGGGACACCTGGGTGATCGCCGTGCACGGCCTCGGCACCACCCGGGAACTCGCCATGAACGTCATGGAGTTCCTGCACCGCAGCCACTTCCCGGTGCTCGCCCTCGCCTACCGCGGCGACCTGGGCGCACCCCGCCCGCCCGACGGCCTGAACCACCTCGGCGAGACCGAGTGGCGCGACCTCGACGCGGCGATCCGCTACGCCGTGCGCCACGGCGCCCGGCAGGTCGTCCTGCACGGCTGGTCCACCGGCGCCACGATGGCCCTGCGCGCCGCCGCCCACTCGGGACTGCGCGACCGCGTCTCCGGGCTCGTCCTGGACTCCCCGGTGCTCAGCTGGGAGACCACCCTGCGCGCCCTCGCCGCGGCCCGCCGCACCCCGGGCGCCCTGCTGCCCCTGGCGGTTCGCGCCGCACAGGGCCGCATCGGCCTGTACGGCGACCGCGTCGGGAACACGGACCCCTCCGCCGGGCTCCGCGTCCCGGCGCTCGTCTTCCACGGACCCGGCGACACGGTGGCCCCCTGGCAGCTCTCCCGCCGGCTCGCCGGAGCCCGCCCCGACATGGTCGCCCTCCGCACCGTCGGCAACGCGCCCCACGGAGCGATGTGGAACGCCGACCCGCAGGGCTACGAGGAGGCGCTGCGGCGCTTCCTGACACCTCTCATGTGACCCCTGCCCCCCGCATCTCGTGTGACCCCTGCCCTCGCACACCCCCCGTTCACGCCCCCTTCGCCCCGTCGCAACCACGTCCCGTCCCGCCCCCTGCCGACCGGTCGTGATGATTCCGTTTAGCGTCGTACCACTGGCCTGTTTACGGCCCTCGGCCCCTCACACGACCCCGTGCGTTGGCCATCCCCGTCGCCCGCCGTGACATTCCGTTTGGGTTTTCGGACCGTCAACCGGAAGACTGCCCCCGTGACGTCCCGTATCCCGCGCGACTCCAGGCTTCGACTCGTCCGCCCGCGACCCCTGGCCGCCGCCCCCAGAGCGATGAACCAGCGGCGCTCGCGCCGACCCGCACCGCGCCCCCCGGAGGGCACCCCGGCACCGGCGGAGCTGGCCAGAATGGCACGCTCAGGTCTTGCCGACGCGGCCCGCGTCGCCCGCTGGGCCGACACCGAGCTCGGCCCCGGCCGGGGCAGCGCCACCGCCGACGGCAAGGCCACCCTCTCCGCCGCGACCGCCGAACGGGCCGCCCGCGAGTTGGGCCTGACCCCGGATCAGGTCAGAGCCGACTGGGACACCGCCCGTCTCGCCGGTCTCGTCGAGGTGCACGGCGACAGCGCCCGCCCCGGCTGGCGGCTGCGCGCCTGGGACCGCGACGACAGCGCCGTACTGCGCGGCTGGGTCGCCCTCTTCGACGCCTGGTCGCTCGCCTGCCCGGAGCCCCGGGAGCACGAGCCCGCCGCCGTCGCCGAGGTCGTCTCGGCCATGCCGCAGGTGCTCTCGTTCCTCCAGCTGTCCGCCGGCCCCGTCCCCGTGGAGCAGCTCCTCGACCTCCTGGAGCAGCGCGTCACCGAACTGCGCACCGCGCGCTGCGAGATCCCCTACGGCCCGCAGCCCGAGCCGCAGGCCGAACCGGTACCCACCGACGCCCCGCTCGCCCCGCTCCTCGACTGGGCCCTGCGCGCCCTCGCCTCCGTCGGCGCCCTCACCTACGGCGACGGCCAGGCCACGCTCACCCCGCTCGGCAGCTGGGCCGTCTGGGTCAAGCTGGAGCAGATCTGCGTCGCCGCGCAGAGCCCCGCCGGGAACATCGAGCAGGCGGCCGAGGACATGCTCCGGGGCTGCGCCCAGCTGCGCCCGAACGCGGCTCGCGCCGAGTACCGGGCCTGGCTCGCCGCCCGCACCGTCGGCAGCGCCGTCACCGAACTCCTGGCCGCCGCCCGCGGCGAGGACGCCTTGCTGCGCGGTCTCGCATTCGAGGCGCTGCGCGTGGTCGGCGCCCCCGCCGAGCCGGACGTCCGCGCCGTGCTGGACGAGCCGACCCTCAGGCCGTACGCGCTGCTGTGGCTGGCCGAGCACGACGGGACCGACCCCGAGGACGCCCACGAGGTCCTCACCCGGGAGGAGGCGACCTGGCTGTGGGTGGACACCGCGGCCGCCGTCGCCGACCACGGCGAGGCCCCGCTGCTCGTGCGTCACCTGGAGTCCGCCGTGCAGCCGACCGTCCCGATGCTGCTGGACGAGGTGCGGGCCGTGGGACATCCCCGGACCGTGCAGGTCCTGGTCGCCCTCGCCGCGGCCCACCCGGACCCGGCCCTGGCCAAGGCCGTACGCCGGGCCGCGTTCCAGGTGCACACCGGAGGCAGCTAGCCGCACCTGCCGCCGTGGGCCGTCAGCCCGGTATCTCCGGCGCGTACGTCCCGAAACTCCACACATTGCCCTCGAGGTCCCGGGCCATGTAGTCCCGCGAGCCGTAGTCCTGGTCCGTCGGGGGCATCAGGATCTCCACGCCGTGGTCCAGGGCGCGGCGGTGGTGTGCGTCCACGTCGTCCACCACGACGTACACCCCGGTGGTGCCCGCGTCCTTCATGGCCGCGTCGAACACGCCGCCGCGGCCCTTGCTGCCGACCATCACCACGCCGTTGCCCTGCACCAGCTCGGCGTGCAGCACCGCGCCGTCCTCGCCCTCGAACACCGACAGCTCCGTGAAGCCGAAGGCCTCCGTGAGCTGCCGGATCGCCGCTTTCGCGTCGGCGTACAGCAGCGTCGGACAGATGCTCGGGCGCCCGCCGGACGTGCCTGCCATACCGATCACTCCCTCGTGCCCGGTCGCCGGAAATCCGATGATCCGGCTCTGTTGCTCAGTCTCGCACTCACCACTGACAGCGACCCAGCGAGACGAGACCCGGCGAGACCAACCGAACACCCGCACGCAGAAAAAGTGCTTGCACCGCCCCGTTAGACTGTCCCCCATGGCCTTTCTCCTCGCGCATTAGACGGCGGGAACGTCATCAGCCGCCCATCCCGCCCCCGTATCCGCCCTGGAGTCTGTCCGTGATCTCCGCCTCCGGTATCGAGCTGCGCGCCGGTGCCCGCGTCCTCATCGAAAACGCCACCTTCCGTGTCGCCAAGGGCGACCGCATCGGCCTCGTCGGCCGCAACGGCGCAGGGAAGACCACCCTCACCAAGTGCCTGGCGGGCGAGGGCATGCCCGCCGGCGGCACCATCACCCGCTCCGGCGAGGTCGGCTACCTCCCGCAGGACCCCCGCACCGGCGACCTCGACATACTCGCCCGCGACCGCATCCTGTCCGCGCGCGGCCTCGACGTACTGATCCGCAAGATGCGCGACAACGAGCAGCGCATCGCCAACGGCCAGGGGTCCACCCGCGAGAAGGCGCTCAAGCAGTACGAGCGGCAGGAGACGGAGTTCCTCACCAAGGGCGGGTACGCCGCCGAGGCGGAGGCAGCCACCATCGCCGCCGCGCTCAACCTGCCCGACCGGGTGCTCGGCCAGCCCCTGCACACGCTCTCCGGCGGCCAGCGCCGCCGTATCGAGCTGGCCCGGATCCTGTTCTCCGACGCGGACACGCTGCTGCTCGACGAGCCGACCAACCACCTCGACGCCGACTCGATCATCTGGCTGCGCGACTACCTCAAGACCTACCGCGGCGGCTTCATCGTGATCTCCCACGACGTCGACCTGGTCGAGACGGTCGTCAACAAGGTGTTCTACCTGGACGCCAACCGCGCCCAGATCGACGTCTACAACATGGGCTGGAAGCTCTACCAGCAGCAGCGCGAGGCCGACGAGAAGCGCCGCAAGCGCGAGCGGCAGAACGCCGAGAAGAAGGCCTCCGCGCTGCATTCGCAGGCCGACAAGATGCGGGCCAAGGCCACCAAGACCGTCGCCGCGCAGAACATGGCCCGCCGGGCGGACAAGCTGCTGGCCGGCCTGGAGGCCGAGCGGAAGTCCGACAAGGTCGCCAAGCTCCGCTTCCCCGAGCCCGCGCCCTGCGGCAAGACCCCGCTGATGGCCGAGGGCCTGTCGAAGTCGTACGGCTCGCTGGAGATCTTCACCGATGTGGACCTGGCCATCGACAAGGGCAGCCGCGTCGTCATCCTCGGCCTCAACGGCGCCGGCAAGACCACCCTGCTGCGGCTGCTGGGCGGCGTGGAGCAGCCCGACACGGGCGCGGTCGTCCCTGGCCACGGTCTGAAGCTCGGCTACTACGCGCAGGAGCACGAGACCCTCGACCCGGAGCGCACGGTCCTGGAGAACATGCGCTCGGCGGCCCCCGACCTGGACCTGGTGGAGGTCCGCAAGACGCTCGGCTCGTTCCTCTTCTCGGGCGACGACGTCGACAAGCCCGCGGGTGTCCTCTCCGGCGGCGAGAAGACCCGCCTGGCGCTCGCCACCCTGGTCGTGTCCTCGGCGAACGTGCTGCTGCTCGACGAGCCGACCAACAACCTCGACCCGGCCAGCCGCGAGGAGATCCTCGGCGCGCTGCGCACGTACAAGGGCGCGGTCGTCCTCGTCACGCACGACGAGGGCGCGGTCGAGGCGCTCCAGCCGGAGCGGATCATCCTGCTGCCCGACGGCGTCGAGGACCTGTGGGGCGCCGACTACGCGGACCTCGTCGCCCTGGCCTGAGAGTCAGTGCGGTTTGATCGAATGCGTGATCAACGGCGTATGGATCATTCGGCTTAGCGGTGATCCATCATCTGTGTGAGATCTCCTCGTACCGAGGTGTGTCCTACATCGATTTCGCGGCCGAGCCCCCGATTCTTCCGGGCTCGGCCGCGACGCCTTTCTGACCTGGCATTTCGCTTGGCAATCCGTTCGGGCGTACGGACGCCGCTCTTCGGAATTTCGTATTCCACTTGTGGGGGCGCGCTCCCGTCGTCACAACCTTGTCTCACGGACCTTGCCGAATGGGTGGCCATCAGGGCCCGGAGGGGTGATCATGAGGAGACCAGAGCGCACTTCCCATGAGGAGGCACGGGTGGCCGAGACTCTGAAGAAGGGCAGCCGGGTGACCGGCGCCGCGCGCGACAAGCTCGCGGCAGACCTGAAGAAGAAGTACGACGCCGGTGCGAGCATCCGGGCGTTGGCCGAGGAGACCGGCCGCTCGTATGGCTTCGTGCACCGCATGCTCAGTGAGTCGGGCGTCACGCTGCGAGGGCGTGGCGGGGCGACACGGGGTAAAAAGGCCACGGCCTGACCCCGGGTGGCCCCTTCGGCTTCGATGGTGGCCACCCGGTCGGTCGACTGATCGGCCGGGTGGTTACTGTGCAGTCACTTAGCTGACCGCACACATCGGAGGCGTCCCATGGCTTCGCCCGACAAGGACCTCGTTCCCGTACTCGACAAGGACGGCGTACGGCTCACCGTCGACGACGCGATCGCCACGGTGACGCTGACCAATCCGGCCAAGCGCAACGCGCAGAGCCCCGCTCTGTGGCGGGCGCTGACCGAGGCCGGGCGGCAGCTGCCGGGCTCCGTCCGCGTCGTGGTGCTGCGGGCCGAGGGCAAGTCCTTCTCGGCCGGTCTCGACCGGCAGGCGTTCACGCCCGAGGGCTTCGACGGGGAACCGTCGTTCATCGACCTCGCACGCGGGAGCGACGCCGAGCTGGACGCGACCATCGCCGAGTACCAGGAGGCGTTCACCTGGTGGCGGCGCAGCGACATCGTCTCCGTCGCCGCTGTCCAGGGGCACGCCATCGGGGCGGGTTTCCAGCTCGCCCTCGCCTGCGATCTGCGCGTCGTCGCGGACGACGTGCAGTTCGCCATGCGCGAGACCAGCCTCGGACTCGTGCCCGATCTGACCGGCACGCATCCGCTGGTGGGACTCGTCGGATACGCCCGCGCGCTGGAGATCTGCGTGACCGGGCGCTTCGTCACGGCCGAAGAGGCCGTGAACACCGGGCTGGCCAACGTGGCCGTGCCCGCCGACCAACTCGACGACACGGTCCGCGACCTCGCGTCGGCCGTGCTCGCCGCGCCCCGCGACGCGGTCGTCGAGACCAAGGCACTGCTGCGCGGCGCGCAGGACCGCACCTACGAGGACCAGCGCGGCGCGGAACGCCAGGCCCAGGCCCGCCGTCTGCGTGACCTCGCGGGCATCGGGGACTGAGCCGGGCGGCTTCCCGGCGTCACCAGGGGAGTTGCGGCCGACTGAGCGATGCCCGCGCCCTATGGCGGGTGCTGCTCGGTCGGCTGTTCGTGTGCGTCGGGGAGCCTCGTCGGCTGAGCGATGCCCGCGCCGCGTGGCGGGTGCTGCTCGGTCGGCTGTTCCTGTGCGTCGGGGAGCCACGGACGGCTGTGCGATGCCCGCGACCCACGTCGGGTGTCAACCCCTCAGCCGATCCCGCTCACCAGGACCGCCACCGTCGGGTGGTCCGACAGTGCCCTCCGCACCGCCGTGCGGACCTCGCGCGCCACGTCCCGGGACCGGTGGTCCTCGCGCGCCGCGATTTCCAGCCGGACGTGGCGGTGCGACAGGGCGGCCCCGCCCGGGAGTTCCTCGATGTGCACCGGGTGGCCCAGTGCGCCGGTCAGGTGAAGCACGCCCGGGACCTTGAGCGCGGCGGCGGCGACGCGGCCCTCGTCGTCGCCCTCGGCCCGCGCGGCGCGCGGCGGCTCGGCGAGAGGCGCGGCGGGCCCGGGTGGTTCCGCCTCCTCGTCCAGCAGGCCCGTCACGCGCAGATCCACCTCCGTCACCGTCAGACCGAGCCGCTGCGTCGCGGCCGTCGCCAGCGTCGCCCGCAGCAGGGACGCCGTCGTCGGCAGCGGCTGCGAGGCCGTGGCCGCGAACTCCGCCGTCACCCGCAGCGGCCCGGGCGGCAGAGCGCTCGGCGGGGCCGGCACGGCCGGGGTCCCGGTGTCCGCCGGATCGGCGAGCGCGACACGGAGCGCTTCGAGGCGCACGCCCGGAGCGTCCCGTGCCGCGCGTCGCAGCACCGCCTCGGCCGCCCGCTCGGCGATCCACGCACCGTCCCGCGCATCACCCAGGGGCAGGAGCCTGCCGAGGCCCAACTGATGTCTCACTGCCTGCGTCCACCGATCGGCCGTCATTCCTCCAGCCTGCCGCATCAAAGGCGCATAACCACGCAACCGTGCTTACGGTGGTCGAAGGACGACAACCGAAAAGGACGTACGGCGATGACTGACATGACCGAGAACCGGGGCGGGGAGACCGAGACGTCGGCGGCGCGCCGGAGCCCGCTGACCAAGCGTGGCGGTGGAGACCCCGGCTCCCGGGGGCGGACGACCATCGCGGACGGCGTCGTGGAGAAGATCGCCGGGCTCGCCGCCCGCGATGTGGACGGCGTGCACGCCATGGGCAGCGGCCTGTCCCGCACGTTCGGAGCAATGCGCGACCGCGTGCCCGGCGGCGCCAAGTCGGTGTCGCGCGGTGTGAAGGTCGAGGTCGGCGAGGTCCAGGCCGCCCTCGACCTGGAGATCGTGGTCGAGTACGGCGTGTCGATCGCCGATGTGGCCCGGGACGTACGAGAGAACGTCATCACCGCCGTCGAGCGGATGACGGGCCTCGAGGTCGTCGAGGTCAACATCGCGGTGAGCGACGTGAAGCTGCCGGACGAGGAGGAAGAGGAACCGGAGCGCCGGATCCAGTGAGACACCGGCCACCGGACATCGCAGCCAATGAGGAGCTGAGGAGCGCAGCATGAGCATGGCCGTCGTCGGCATGATCGCCGGCATGGCACTGGGATTCGCCGGGTACTTCGGCGGGTTCGGCGCCTTCCTGCTGGTGGCGGCGCTGGGCGCCGTCGGCTTCGTCGTCGGCCGGTTCCTGGAGGGGGACATGGACTTCGGCGACTTCTTCCGTCCCCGTGAACGGCGGCGGTGACGGCCGTGACCGCGGGGGCCGGTGAGCTCGACAGACCCCTGACCGTCGTCCCGCCGGGCGAGCGGGGCGCGACCCGGATCGCCGACCGGGTCGTCGCGAAGGTCGCTTCCCAGGCGGCCCGCGAGGCCGTCGGAACGCTGCCGCCCGACGCCGGCCGGCCGTCCGCCACCGTCGTGGTCCACCGCGATGTCGCGCACGTCCGTGTGCACGTCGAACTCGACTACCCCTGCGACGTCGGCGCGCGCTGCCGCCAGGTGCGTCGTCAAGTCGTCGAGCGGGTGGGCGCCCTGGTGGGAATGCAGGTGCCGGAGGTCGTCGTCCAGGTGGAGCGGCTGCACCTGGCCGCCGGGCCCGGCGCGGTACAGGGGAGGACGCGATGACCGAACCCCGGGGCACCGAACCTTCCGAGCCCGAGGGCGCCACACAGCGCCTCCCGGTCCTCGACACGTCGCAGTCCGGCACCGGACCCGACCGGGCCGAGCCGGCGGACGAGAACGGAACGCCGCCCGTACCCGACGGCGAGGGTGGCCGCGAAGGCCGCTTCTGGTCGGCACGCCGCGTCCCGGCGGGCATCGTCGCCCTGCTGCTCCTGGGACTCGCCGGACTGTTCCTCTACGACATCGCGTCCGTGCGCGCCGACCGGCCCGTCATGAGCTGGCGCCGGGAGCTGGCCCGGCAGCTCGCCGACCGGCCCCTCGACGACATCTGGGTGCTCGTCGGGGCCGGGGTCGCCGCCGCCCTCGGGCTCTGGCTGCTGCTCCTGGCCGCCACCCCCGGCCTCAGGCACGTGCTCCCGATGCGGCGGGCCCACGCCGACGTACGCGCCGGACTGGACCGGGACGCCGCCGCGACCGCGTTGCGCGACCGGGCCATGGAGGTGGCCGGCGTGCAGTCGGTGCGGGTACGGGTGCGCCGGAGGCGGGCGCGCGTCCGCGCCATGTCGCACTTCCGTGAACTGGACGACGTACGGACCGACTTGGACGCCGTGCTCACCGACGCGGTCCGCGGACTCGGACTCTCCCGGCCGCCCGCGCTGTCGGTGCGCGTCCGGCGGCTCGGCCGGAAGGAGTGACAGCGATGCTCAGAGTCGTCAACCGCGTGTTCCTCGGGCTCGTGGGCCTCGTGCTGCTGGTGCTGGGCGGTTCCGTACTGGCCGTCGGCCTCGGCGCTCCGGCACCCTCGTGGTGGATCCACGACAGCCGGCACGACGTGCTGCTGAGCACCGCCGAACGCACCCGCTGGCGGGATGACGGCTGGTGGTGGCCGGCCGTCATCGCCGTACTCGCCGTCGCCATGCTGCTCGCCCTGTGGTGGCTGGTCGCGGTACTGCGCCGACGGCGCCTGGCCGAGGTCCTCGTGGACACCGGCGACGGCGAGGGCGCCCTGCTGCGCGGCCGGTCCCTGGAGAACGTCCTCACCGAGGAGGCGTCCCGGGTCGACGGCGTCGACCGGGCCCACGCCCGCCTGAAGGGCCGCCGCAGCGCCCCCGCGGCCCACGTACGGCTCGCACTGGAACCGGACGTGGACCCGGGCACCGCCCTGCACGACCTGACGACCGGCGCCCTGACCCACGCCCGGACTTCGGCGGGCCTCGCGTCACTGCCGGCGGAAGTACGGCTGCGGGGCGTCAAGCACCGTGCGGGGAGAGTGAGCTGACGGCCCCTGGCCTACCCGGCGCTCAGAACCCGTGCCGCGCCCCGCCGTCCACCGGCACCATGACCCCGGTCAGATAGGAAGCCGCCGGAGACAGCAGGAACGCCGCCACCCGCCCGAACTCCTCCGGCGCCCCGTACCGCCGCAACGGAATGCGCGACTCCGATGCCGCCCGGGTCGCCTCGGGGTCCGCCGACAACGCGTCCAGCTCGCGCACGCGATCCGTGTCGATGCGCCCGGGAAGCACGCCGACCACCCGGATCCCCCGGGGCCCCAGTTCGTCGGACAGCGACTTGGCGAACCCGGCCAGCCCCGGCCGCAGCCCGTTGGAGATCGTCAGCCCCGGAATCGGCTCGTACACCGACCCCGACAGCACGAACCCGATGACACCCCCCGCCTCCAACTCGGCCGACGCCGCGCGGGCCAGCCGCACCGCGCCGAGGAACACCGACTCGAACGCCGCCTGCCACTGCTCGTCCGTGTTGTCCGAGACGAACCCGGCCGGCGGCCCGCCCACGCTGACGAGGACACCGTTGAAGCGCCCGAAGTGCTCCCGCGCTGCCCCGATCAGCCGGGCCGGCGCGTCGGGGTCGGCGTTGTCGACGGCCACCCCGACCGCGTTCGGGCCCAGCGCGGCCGCCGCCTCGGCGACGCTCTTCTCGTCCCGCCCCGAGACGACCACCTTCGCCCCGTCCGCGACGAGCTCGCGCGCGGTGGCGTTGCCGAGGCCCCGTGTGGCCCCGGTGACGACGTACACCCGGTCCTTCAGTCCAAGATCCATGGTCCCTATCCTGCCCCGTCCTCACCGAACAGGGCCATGGCGGTGTTCACCAGACCGATGTGGCTGAACGCCTGGGGGAAGTTGCCGAGCTGCCGGCCGGTCACGGGGTCGAACTCCTCGGAGAGCAGGCCGACGTCGTTGGCGAGTCCCACCAGCCGCTCGAACAGCTCCCGGGCCTCCTGGGTACGGCCCGTCATGTGCAGGGCGTCCGCGAGCCAGAACGAGCACACCAGGAAGGTGCCCTCGGAGCCGGGCAGTCCGTCGATCTCCGCCTGGTCCGAGTCGGTGGGGCTGTAGCGGTGCAGGAGGCCGCCGTGGTCCAGCTCCTTGCGTACCGCGTCGATGGTGCCTATCACCCGTGGATCGTCGGGCGGCAGGAAGCCGACGCGCGGGATGAGCAGCAGCGCGGCGTCCAGCTCGCGCGAGCCGTAGGACTGCGTGAACGTGTTGCGCTCGGGGTCGTAGCCCTTGTCGCACACCTCGCGGTGCACCTCGTCGCGCAGCGCGCGCCAGCCGTCCAGGTCGCCGTCCAGCTCCGGATGGCGCTCCAGGGTGCGTACGGCACGGTCGGCGGCGACCCACACCATCACCTTCGAGTGCACGAACTGGCGCCGGCCGCCGCGCACCTCCCACAGCCCCTCGTCCGGCTGCTGCCAGTGGGTCCGCAGGAAGTCCATCAGGGCCGTCTGAAGCGCCCACACGTCCGGCTGGGCGGACAGGCCCGAGATGCGGGCCAGCGACAGGGAGTCCATGACCTCGCCGTAGACGTCCAGCTGGAGCTGTTTCACGGCGTCGTTCCCGATGCGTACGGGGGCGGACCCGGCGAAGCCGGACAGCCACGGCAGCTCGAACTCGGGCAGCCGTCGCTCGCCCGCCAGGCCGTACATGATCTGGAGGTCCGCCGGGTCGCCCGCGACCGCGCGCAGCAGCCAGTTCCGCCAGGCCTCGGCCTCCTCCTGGTAGCCCGCGGCCAGCAGCGCGCCCAGGGTGAGGGTGGAGTCGCGCAGCCAGCAGTAGCGGTAGTCCCAGTTGCGCACCCCGCCCGGCTCCTCGGGCAGGGAGGTGGTCGCGGCGGCGACGATGCCGCCGGTCGGGGCGTAGGTGAGCGCTTTGAGGGTGATCAGGGAGCGGACGACGGCGTCCCGGTACGGTCCGTCGTAGCGGCAGCGCGCCGCCCACGCCCGCCAGTCCTCGACGCTGTGGCGCAGCGACTCGTACGGGTCGACGAGCGGCGGGCGTTCCTCGTGGGAGGGGTGCCAGGTGAGGACGAACGCGACCTTCTCGCCCTTGCGGACCGTGAACTCCGCGTGGGTTCCGAAGTCCTCGCCCCAGCTGCGCACCTCCGGCTCGCTGCGCAGCCAGGTCGAGTCGGGTCCGGCGACGGCGACGCGGTGGCCGTCGGCCCGGCGTACCCAGGGGATGATCGAACCGTAGTCGAAGCGCAGCTTGAGGACGCTGTGGAGCGTCACCTCACCGTCCAGGCCCTCGACGACGCGCACGAGGTCGGGGGCCTGGTCGCGCTGCGGCATCAGGTCGGTGACGCGGACCGCCCCCTGCCCGGTCTCCCACTCGGTGTCCAGGACGAGGGTGTCGCGGCGGTAGGCGCGCCGGGTGCACCGGTCCGCCCCCACGGGGGCGATGCGCCAGAAGCCGTTGTCCTCGTCGCCGAGCAGCTTGGCGAAGCAGGCGGCCGAGTCGAAGCGGGGCAGGCAGAGCCAGTCCACGGATCCGTCGGTGCCGACCAGGGCGGCGGTCTGTTCATCGCCGATGAGCGCGTAATCCTCGATGCTCGGGTCCACGGAGTGCGGGTTCCCGGCAAGTCGGCGCGGCAATCAGGGCGAGGGCCGGGGGAGTGACGTGCCTTCGGCGACCGGGGCGCCCGTGCCCGAGAAGATCACCCCCGGGTCCGACGGGGCCTGGTTGAGCACCCACAGGCCGATCAGGGTGGCCAGCGTGAAGACGACGGTGATGAGCACGGCGAGCACCAGGCGCCGCCGGCGCTCGCGCCGCAGCCACTCACCGCGTGCCGTGCGGTACGCGTCGGGGTCGGGAAGCACCCCTCCCGCCAGGACCCGGAGCGCCTCGGTGAGCTCCTCCTCGGTGCGGCCGTGACCGGCCCGGTCCGGACCGGTGTCACGCGACGGAGTCTTGTCTCGATGTGTCATCGCCGGGCCTCCATCGCCTGGGTCAGGGCGGCGATGCCGCGTGCCGTGTGCGTCTTGACCGAACCGCCGGATATGCCCATCGCGGCGGCTATCTCACTCTCCTTGAGACCGAGCCAGTGCCGCAGCACCAGCGCCTCGCGCTGCCGGGGCGGCAGTTGCTGGAGCGCGTCGATCAGCACGCGCTGGTCGTCCCGCAGCAGGGCGGCGTGCTCGGCGGAGGCGACCGTGTCGTCCGGCGGGTTCTCCTCGTGTCTGCGGGCGACTTGAAGGTGCCGGATCCGCATCCGCGTCAGATTGCAGACGGTGGAGCGCAGATACGCCTCCGCCGCGGCCGCGTCCCGCAGCCGCCGCCACTTGCGGTAGATCTGGTAGTACGCCTCGGCCACCACGTTCTCCGGATCGTCGGCGCCGAGCAGGACGGCGAGGCGCAGCATCGAGGAGTAGTGCAGCTCGAAGAGGTGGGCGACACCGGCCTCCCGCTCCGGGTCCGCGGAGTCGCCGGCCGGGGGTGCGAGGGGCTCGGCCGGTGCCGGTGCCGGTGGCAGCGTGGGGTTCTGTCTGCGTCTCACGGGTTGTTCGCTCCGGTCTCCGGGCGTCGCCGGACGGTCAGGCGGGACGGCAGGTCGGTCGCGTCGGCGCCGCGCGGGACGCCGAGGCGGGTCAGCACCGCGGTGCCGGCCACCGCGACGGCCAGGTTGAGCAGCAGGGCGGCGAGCCCGGCGTAGATCTCCAGCGGCCGGGCGCCGGTGCCGAGCGGCACGATCGGGGAGAACCCCTCGCGCACCACCAGGTACGTCCCCGACGCCATGCCCACGGCCCACCCGGCGAACAGCGCCCGCGGGTGCAGCCACCCGGTGAACAGCCCGACGGCGACGGCCGGGAAGATCTGCAGGATCCACACGCCGCCGAGCAGCTGGAGGTTGACGGCGTCCTGGTCGCGCAGCCCGAACACGAACGCCACGGCCCCCACCTTCGCGGTGAGCGACACCGCCTTGGCGATGCGCACCTGTCGCTTCGGCGTGGCCGTCGGATGGACGTACTCGACGTACACGTTGCGGACGAAACTCGTGGCCGCGGCGATCGACATCACCGCCGCCGGGACGAGCGCCCCCACGGTGATCGCGGCGAACACCAGGCCGGCCAGCGGCGCCGGCATCAGCCGGTCGACCAGCATCGGCACGGCGGCCTCGGCACCGCCGCGCGGCGCCCGCACCCCTGCGGCGAGGGCGGCGATACCGAGAAACCCGAACAGCGCGAGCAGCCCGGTCCAGGCGGGCAGCGCCACCGAGACCTTGCGCAGGGTGCGGGGCCCGTCGGCGGCGAAACCGGCGGTGAGCACGTGCGGGTACATCAGCAGGGCGAGGGCGGAGCCGAGCGCGAGCGAGGCGTAGGCCGGCTGCTGCGCGGGGGACAGCAGCAGCGCCGGGCCGCCCAGCCGCTGCGCCGCGCCCTCGAAGACCGGGCCCGGTCCGCCCAGCCGGGCGAGGACCAGCCAGGTCACCGCGGTGAGCGAGACGAACACCGCCACCGCCTTCAGCGCCGAGATGACCGTCGGCGCCCGCAGCCCGTGCCGGTACGTCGCCACCGCGAGCCCCGCGAACAGCCCGACCAGCACCAGGTCCCCGGCAGCGCCGCGCGGGTACACGCCCCCGGCCGTCAGGACCGCCCTGATGCCCAGCAGTTGCAGCGCCAGGTACGGCATCGTGGCGAGGATCCCGGTCAGCGCCACCACCAGGGCCAGAGGCGGCGACCCGTACCGGCCGCGCACGAAGTCGGCGGCGGTGATGTAACCGTGCCGCCGGGCCACGCACCACAGCCGGCTCAGCAGCACGAAGGCGAGCGGGCAGACGATCACCGTGTACGGCACGGCGAAGAAGGCGGGCGCGCCGTTGCCGTAGGCCAGTCCGGGCACGGCGGTGAAGGTGTACGCGGTGAAGATCGTGCCGCCCAGCAGCAGCCAGGTCCAGCCGGGGCCGAGGGAGCGGTCGGCCAGGGCCCAGCCCTCCAGGGAGGGCAGCCGGTCGACCGGGCGCAGCCGCCGCGCGGTGACGGCGAGCAGCGACGCCCCGCCGATCACGGCGAGGAACGTCGCGGTCATGGCGCCGTCAGCCATGGGTCACCGTCCTTGGTGTGCCTGTGCCCTCGCGCGAGAGTTGCGCGGACGGCCCGTCCGGAGGACAGGAAACCGGCGGGAAATCTTTCTCGAACGCCCTGTCAACCACTTCCGGCGAGTGCGCAACTCTTGCACAGACCGACAGCGAGCGGGAGAGGAGCACAGGTCATGGCACGCACCGGGCACCCCCGGCTACGGCGCGTCGCCGTCGCCCTGCTGCTGCTCGCACCCGCGGCCGGGTTGCTGTGGGTCCCGCTGTACGCCGGTGCCGGTCCGCAGCTCGCCGGGACGCCGTTCTTCTACTGGTACCAGCTCGCGTGGGTACCGGGCTGCGGCCTGTGCCTGCTCGCCGCGTACGCGCTGACGGACCGACACCGCTGATCCGCACTCCCTGTTGTGCACACCCGTCGAGGTGAGGAGCCGCCATGCCCGTATCAGCCCTGCCCGAATCCGGACCAGAAGTGCCGGAAAAGCCCAGAACGCGCCCGATTCTGCTCTGGACGGCCGTCTCCCTCCTCGGCGCGGTCGCCTGGGGCGTCCTCGCCCTGGCGCGTGGCGAGCGGATCTCCGCGGTCTGGCTGGTGATCGCCGCACTCGGGTCGTACGCCATCGCCTACCGCTTCTACTCCCGGTTCATCGCCCGCCGGGTCCTGGAGCCGGACGACCGCCGGGCCACCCCCGCCGAACGCCTGGAGGACGGTGTCGACTACCACCCCACCGACCGCCGGGTGCTGCTCGGGCACCACTTCGCCGCCATCGCCGGCGCCGGACCACTGGTGGGACCGGTGCTCGCGGCCCAGATGGGCTACCTGCCGGGGACCCTGTGGATCGTGGCGGGGGTGATTTTCGCGGGCGCGGTGCAGGACATGGTCGTGCTGTTCCTGTCGATGCGACGGGACGGCACGTCGCTCGGGCAGATGGCCCGCGACGAGATCGGCCGGGCCGGCGGGGCCGCCGCCCTGATCGCCGTGTTCGCCATCATGATCATCCTGCTGGGGGTGCTGGCGCTGGTCGTCGTCAACGCCCTCGCCCACAGCCCCTGGGGCACCTTCTCCGTCGCGATGACCATCCCCATCGCCCTGTTCATGGGTTTCTGGCTGCACGTCATCCGCCCGGGCCGGGTCGTCGAGACCAGCCTGATCGGCGTGGTCCTGCTGCTGCTCGCCATCGTCGGCGGCAGCTGGATCCAGGAGTCCTCGCTGGCCTCCGCCTTCACGCTCAGTCCCACGACCCTGGTGTTCTGCCTCGTCGGCTACGGCTTCGTCGCCTCCGTCCTGCCGGTGTGGATGCTCCTCGCGCCGCGCGACTACCTGTCCACCTTCATGAAGATCGGCACCATCGCCCTGCTCGCGGTCGGCGTGGTCGTCGCGGCGCCGGTCCTGCGCACGGACGCGGTGAGCGAATTCGCCTCGTCGGGTGCCGGGCCCGTCTTCGCCGGGGCGCTGTTCCCCTTCCTCTTCATCACCATCGCCTGCGGCGCGCTCTCCGGCTTCCACGCGCTGGTCTCCTCCGGGACCACACCGAAGCTGATCCGGAAGGAGTCCCAGGTCCGGATGATCGGCTACGGCGCCATGCTGATGGAGTCGTTCGTCGCGATCATGGCGCTGATCGCCGCGGCGACCCTGGAACCGGGCCTCTACTACGCCATGAACGCCCCGGCGGCCCTGCTCGGCACGACCGCCGAGTCGGCCTCCCACGCCGTCGCCGGCCTCGGCTTCACCATCACCCCCGACCAGCTCACCCAGGCCGCCAAGGCCGTGGAGGAGCAGACGCTGATCGCCCGCTCCGGAGGGGCCCCGACCCTGGCCGTCGGCATGTCGGAGATCTTCTCCGGGGTCTTCGGGGGCGCCGGGATGAAGGCCTTCTGGTACCACTTCGCCATCATGTTCGAGGCCCTGTTCATCCTGACCACGGTGGACGCGGGCACCCGCGTCGGCCGTTTCATGCTCCAGGACATGCTCGGCAACGTGTGGAAGCCGGCCGGCCGGGTCAACTGGAAGCCGGGCATCTGGGTGTGCAGCGCCCTCGTCGTGGCGGCCTGGGGCTACTTCCTCCACACCGGCGCCACCGACCCGCTCGGTGGGATCAACCAGCTCTTCCCGCTCTTCGGCATCGCGAACCAGCTCCTCGCCGCGATCGCCCTCGCCGTCTGCACCACGATCCTGATCAAGTCCGGACGGCTGCGCTGGGCGTGGGTCACGGGCGTCCCGCTCGCCTGGGTCGTCGCGATCACCTTCACCGCGGGCTGGCAGAAGATCTTCTCCGCCGACCCGAAGATCGGCTTCTTCGCCCAGCGCGCGCGGTACGCCGACGCCCTCGACGCCGGTCAGGTCCTGCCGCCCGCCAAGAACCTCGACGACATGCACACCGTGGTCACCAACTCCACGGTCGACGGTGTGCTGATCGCCCTGTTCCTGCTGCTGGTCGCCGTCGTGATCGGCAACGCCGCGGTGGTCTGCGTGCGGGCGGTACGGGCCCCGGGTTCGGCTCCGGTCACCGAGGCGCCGTACGTGGAGTCCCGACTCGACGTGCCGGACGAGCCGCTGGCGGGAGCCCGGACGTGAGGGCGGTGCGCTGGGCACGGGCGGTGCGCTGGTACGTGCGGGAACTGGCCGAGGTGCTGAACCGGTCGCACCGGGAGGAGTGCCGGCAGGGACGCTGCTGCTGACGCGGCCGGGGGAGGCCGGCGGGGGTCACACCGCCGCCGGCTCCGCCTCACTCGCCTTGGCTTCCCGGGCCGCCGCCTGCGCCCGGTCCCGGGCCTCGCGGCGGGCCAGGACCACCCAGCCGACCGGGACGGCGGCGGAGAACAGCCACCACTGGACGGCGTACGCGTAGTTCAGCGCCGCGTCCTCCTTGCCGGGGTCGCCGAGCAGCTCGGGGGTGTCGCCCTTGGGCTCGGGGGCCGTCTGTGCGATGTAACCGCCGAGCACCCGCGCGTCCAGGCGCCGGGCCTCCTGCTCGCTGTTGATCAGCATGATCTGCCGGTCCGGCAGGCCCTTGAGGTTCTTGATCCCGCTCGCCGCGGTCGTCTCACTCGGCATCAGCCGCCCCTCGACGGTCACCTCGCCGCTCGGCGGTGCGGGGACCTTCGGGAACGTGGTCTGGCTCGGGCCGTCCGAGGGGATCCAGCCCCGGTTGACCAGCAGAACCTTGCCGTCGTCGAGGACGAACGGGGTCAGGACGTGGTAGCCGACCTCGTCGTCGGAGTTGGTGCGGCGGCGGACGACGACCTCGTCCTCCGCGTCGAAACGGCCCTTCGCGGTCACGGTCCGGTACCGCTCGGCGCTGGTGACGGTGTGCCCGGGCGCGGTCAGCTTCTCCACGGGCACCGGCTCGGCCGCCAGCGCGTCGGTGACCAGCTGGTTCCGTGCGGTGCGCTCCTCGTAGCGATGCATCTGCCAGATGCCCAGCCTGATCATCGTGGGGATGAGAAGCAGGGCGATCAGTGTGAGGATCACCCACTGCCGGGACATCAGGAAGCGGTACACCCCACGACCGTACAACTCGGTCGCGGGGTGTTTTCAGCCGGGTACGGGTTCAGACCTTGTCGACAATTCCCACCTTTCCCTCCGCGCGGGCGCAGTGGGCACCGCAGTACCACTGGCCGTCGACGTCGACGCCCTGGCCGATGATCTGTACCCGGCAGTGCTCGCAAATGGGGGCCATGCGGTGGATCGCGCAGGCGAAGCAGTCGAAGACGTGCACCGCCCCCTGCGCGTGCACCTCGAAGGTCATTCCGTACTGATTGCCACATACCTCACAGGTCGCCATGCGCCACACAGTGAGCCGTCGCCCCGGCCCGGGCGAGCGGCCTCCGGGCGAGTCGCCCGCCAATCACCCGTCCGTACGGTCGACCCGCGACACCGCTGCGCCTCCGGTCGCCCCGGCGACACCGCTTCCCGTACGGTCCCTGGCGGCACCGCTCCGCGTACGGTCACCCCTCCGACGCCGGCTCCACATCCCCGAGCAGTTGCCCGAACGCCGCCTCGTCCACGATCGGTGTGCCGAACTGCCGGGCCTTGACCACCTTGGACGTGCCCGAGTCCGGGTCGTTCGTGACGAGCAGGCTGGTCAGCCGCGACAGGCTGGTGGCCACGTGCAGCCCGGCCTCGGTCGCCCGGTCCTCCAGCAGCTCGCGCTCGGTCGAGGTGTCACCCGAAAAGGCGACCCGCATGCCCTGCTTGAGCCGCCCGCCCGCCTCGTAGCGCCCCGGGTTGGGGTAGGGGCAGGCGGGGCGCTTCCGGGAGGGGCGCCAACTGGTCTGAGGGTAGCCGCCGTAGCTTCGCGGGCCCGCCTGCTGTCCGATGCGGGGCGTGGCAGGGCGGTCCGACCACTCCGTCAGCGGCCGGCACTCGTGCAGCGGCAGCCGTACGCCGTTCGCCGCCGCGGTCCTGAGGCTGGGCCGGAACGCCTCCGCCAGCACGCGCGCGTCGTCCAGCGCGTGGTGCGCCCGCCGCTGGACCACGCCGAAGTGCGCGGCGAGGGACTCCAGCTTGTGGTTGGGCAGCGGAAGCCCGAGCTCCTTGGAGAGCGCGATGGTGCACAGCCGCTGCCGCACGGGCGCCTCGCACTTCGCGCGCGCGTACTCCCGGGCGATCATCTGCCAGTCGAAGACGGCGTTGTGCGCGACGAGCACCCGCCCCTGGAGCCGGGCCGTGAACTCCTCGGCGATGTCCGGGAAGAGGGGGGCGCCCTCGAGCGCCTCGCTCGTCAGTCCGTGGATCCACACGGGGCCGGGGTCACGCTCGGGGTTGACCATCGTGTACCAGTGGTCCTCGACCTCGCCGCGCGCGTCCAGCCGGTAGACGGCCGCCGAGATGATGCGGTCGTCCCGGGCCAGGCCCGTGGTCTCCACGTCAACGACCGCGTACCCCTTGGGATACGCGGCCGGCCACGACGTGGGAGAGAACGCCGCGGTCGTCAGGTCTTCCAGCATGGTTCCTGAGGATACGGGCCGGGACTGACACCGCCGTCCGTCAGGTGCGCAACCTTCGCTCTTCCGATGCTCCGTCAGCCGTCTTGTCCGTTCTGTCCGTTCGCGGGGCGTACGTCTGATCGACCCTCAGCCGCCCGGCCGGACGGCCTCGCCGAATTGGCGGAGATCACCAAGAAGCAAGCGCGTACCGTCGGTAATACTTGTCGGTAACAACGTCTAGCCGGGGCAGAGCGGCGGTCCTACGGTTCAGGCATGCCGAACCTGCCCGATGTCGTGCTGTGGTCGATACCCGCCTTTGTGCTGCTCACCGTGGTCGAGATGGTGAGCTACCGTCTCCACCCCGACGAGGACGCGGCGGGCTACGAGGCGAAGGACGCCGCGACGAGCATCGGCATGGGGCTCGGCAGCCTCGCCTTCGACTTCCTCTGGAAGATCCCGATCGTCGCCCTCTACACGGTCCTCTACGAACTCACGCCCCTGCGCGTGCCCGTGCTGTGGTGGACCGTCCCGCTGATGCTGCTCGCGCAGGACTTCTTCTACTACTGGTCCCACCGCGGCCACCACGTCATCCGCATCCTGTGGGCCTGCCACGTGGTCCACCACTCCAGCCGGAAGTTCAACTTCACCACCGCGCTGCGTCAGCCCTGGACGTCCCTGACCGTGTGGCCGTTCTACGTCCCCCTCATCGCCGCCGGAGTGCACCCGGCCGCGCTCGCCTTCTGCTCCTCCGCGAACCTCGTCTACCAGTTCTGGATCCACACCGAGCGGATCGACAAGATGCCCCGGTGGTTCGAGTTCGTCTTCAACACCCCGTCGCACCACCGTGTCCACCACGCCTCCCAAGGCGGCTACCTGGACCGCAACTTCGGCGGCATCCTCATCGTCTGGGACCGGCTGTTCGGGTCCTTCGTCGCCGAGACCGTGCGGCCCGTGTACGGACTGACCAAGAACATCGACACGTACAACCCGCTCAAGGTGGCGACGCACGAGTACGTGTCCATCGCGAAGGATTTGAAGGCGGCGCGCGACTGGCGCGAGCGCGCGGGCCGGGTGTTCCGGGGGCCGGGGTGGGGGCCCGCGCCGGCCGCGGCACCGGTGTCCGCCGCCGGCACGCCTGCCGAGAGCACGTCGGCGTGAGCCCCTCCCGACTCCTCCTCGGCGCCTTCGCTCTCGCCGTCGCCGTCGACCTCGGCTCCCTCGCGGCCGGCTTCGACGCCGGGCACACCGTCGCCAAGCCGCTGCTGATGCCGCTCCTGGCGCTCTGGGCCGTCCTGCGCCGGGCACCCCGGCCGCTCGTGGCCGCCCTGCTGTTCGGCTGGGGCGGTGACGTGCTGCTGCTGTCCGACGCCGAGCCGGCCTTCCTCGCCGGCATGGGCTGCTTCGCGGCGGGACACGTCTGCTACCTCGTCCTCTTCCGGGCGCACGGCAGCCGGTACGCGGTCCCACGCGCGCGTGCGGGCCTGCTCGCCCTGGGCTACGCCACCGCCCTGGTCACGACCGTCGCGCTGCTGTGGCCGGACCTGCCCGGGGACCTGCGGCTGCCCGTCGCCGGATACAGCCTCCTGCTCACGGCCATGGCGTACGGAGCCGCCATCCGGCTCGGCCTCTTCACCGGACTCGGCGGTGCGCTCTTCCTGCTCTCCGACACGCTCATCGCGACCGGCGTCGCCGACTGGCCGCAGCCGCCCGTGCCGGACTTCTGGATCATGCTCACGTACATCGCCGCACAGGCCCTCCTCGCCGGCGGCACGGTCGAGGCGCTGAACGCGCGCAGGGCGCCGGCCGCGACGTACGGAGAGATGCGCACCGCCTGAGGCTCATCAACGGGTGGGGCCTCACCAGCGGATGGGCACCGGAAGGGCCGTCAGCAGTCCGGACGCGGCGACCACCAGGCCCAGCGCGACCACCTCCGCCCACGCCGGCGCACAGGCGGTCAGCGGATCGGCCGCCCTGCGCAGCCGCTGCCGTGCCCACAGGGCGAGGGCGGCGACGGCGGCAACGAGCAGGACCTTGGCGAGCAGGGCGCGCCCGTACGCCGTCGCCGTCAGCTGCTCCAGGGCCGTCTCCGGCGGCATCCGGCGCAGTGAACTCCACACGCCCGTCGCGGTGATGGCGACGAGCAGAACGGCGGCCACGCGCGCGTAGAGACCCAGGAGGGCGGCACCCGCCTCCGTGCCGTACCGGCCGTGCCACAGCCGCAGGGTCCGCAGCGCGTGCAGCAGACCGCCCACCCACAGCGCCGCACAGGTCAGATGGACGAGGGTCAGCCCGGAGCCGGTCAGCGGGGCGTGCTCGGTCGCGGGGTGCGCGCGCAGGGCTTCGGCGACGACCACGGCGGCCAGCGGCCACAGCTGTGTGACCGGCCGGCGTGACACGGCACACAGCCCCGCCACGAGGAACGCGTTGACCTCCAGCAGGGCGAGCTTGCCGTCCCGGGACGCGTAGAGCCCGCCCGCGTCGATGTCCGACAGGTCGTCAGGGACGAGGTTGCCCGTGGCCACGACCGAGGCGAGCCCGAGGGCGGCGACGAACCCGGCGGCGGCCGCGGGCGGTGACCAGCTGCGGGGCACGACCAGATGGCCGGCGGCCCTCTCCGTGCCCGGCACGGAACGCGCCAGCCGGTTCACGGACAGCTCGCCGATCGGTACGCACAGGGCCGCGAA
This sequence comes from Streptomyces sp. DH10, assembly GCF_029813805.1. Classification (NCBI taxonomy): domain Bacteria; kingdom Bacillati; phylum Actinomycetota; class Actinomycetes; order Kitasatosporales; family Streptomycetaceae; genus Streptomyces; species Streptomyces sp. DH10. The sequence goes on along the minus strand of NZ_JARVKU010000027.1, from coordinate 37,920 downwards.
CAGCACGGTGCGCAGCAGGGCTATGCCGCCGGCGCCGGGCACGGAGGCCTCCCCGGAGCCGTGCAGCGCGGTGGACGGGCCCAGCAGCGGGATCAGCGCGGCCAGTGCCACCAGCACCAGGACGGCCACGGGTCTTGTCAAGGTCACCCCGAGATCTTCACCAGCCTTCACATGGCTGGCAAATCCGCGAGAACGGACTCAGGCGACCTTCGACGCGGCCGACCACCACAACCGGACTTCCTTGCGCACGTCCGTCGGCCGCAACTCCCAACCCTGCGCGAGCGCGACCTCGGCGACGTACCAGCCGCCTACGCCGCGGTAGGCCCGCAGCGGTATCGCGCACTCCGCCGGTGGCCGCGGCTTGTTCGGCTCGACCGGAGCCGAGGCCCGGGCGGTCCGCTTCGCGACCACCTTGTCCACGCGCGCCTTGTAGTACTCGGCATCTCCCTCATGCCGCAGCTCCGGCCAGGACACGCACCAGGAGGCCAGGCGCGCGACCCGGTTCACCGTCACCTCCATGGCGCGGAGATAGCCGCGTTCGAGGGTGTTGCTGAACGCCGTGATCACCTCGGCGAACATGCCGACGACGAGAAACGTGGCCACCACCGCCGTCCACAGCACACACACCACCGGAAACCACACCACGCTCCCGGCGAACCGCAGGGCCAATTCCCATCTCGGCCGGACCGGTCGAGATGTCCAGGTCGAGCAATCCACGTACACGTCCATGACAAGGAATCCTGCCCCAGACAGGAAGCGGGCCGGGCGGGTGTCCCCGCCCGGCCCGGACTACCTCCACACGAGCTCTACTTGGTCACCGCGTCCAGCGCGTCCGCGATGCCCCACCCGTAGAAGCCGTTGCGGTTCTTCGAACCCTCGCACACCGCGTCGATCTTGCCGTCGGCGTTGATGTCGTACGGGTCCGTGCAGGCCTTGGCGTCGGCCTGCGCGTACAGCAGGGCCTTCACCAGGGCCGGAGAGGCGTACGGGTGCGTCGACTTGATGAGCGCGGCGACGCCCGCGACGTGCGGGGAGGCCATCGACGTACCGGCCATGTAACCCCACTTGCCGCCCGGCAGCGTGCCCAGGATCAGACCGCTCGTGGCCGGCGGCTCCGGCTTCTGGTAGGCGGTCGAGTCGCCGCCCGGGGCGGCTATGTCGGCGACGCCGAGGCCGTAGTTGGAGAAGGACGACTTGATGCCCTTCGCACCCGTCGAGGCGACCGTGACGACACCCGGCAGCTGGGTCGGGATGTCGAGGCACTCGGACGGGTCGACGACCCGCTCGCCCGGCGTGGTGTCGTTCGGGGACGACGGGTCGGTGATCTCGTCGGCCGCGAGGTCGTAGTTCTCGTTGCCGGCCGCCGCGACGTTGACCGCGCCCTTCTTCTCCGCGTACCGCGACGCCCGCGTGACCGCGTCCAGCAGCGCCTTCTGGTCCGGGTCGTTCTTGCAGTTGAAGTACCACGGGTCGGTGTAATAGCTGTTGTTCGTCACGTCGACGCCGTGCTCGGCCGCCCACACGAAGCCGCAGACGACGGCCTCCGTGTAGAAGAAGCCGTCCGGGTTGGACACCTTGATGCCGGAGACCTTGACCCCGGGCGCGACGCCGGTCATGCCGACGCCGTTCTTCGCGGCCGCGATCTCACCCGCCACGTGCGTGCCGTGCGGGCTCTCCGATGCGCCCGGCCGCCAGGCCCCGTCGGCCGTGTCCGGCTTGCCCGACACACAGTTGACCGACGCGCCGCGGTCGAAGTTGGGCGCGATGTCGGGGTGGGTGTCGTCCACACCGGTGTCGATCACGGCGACCGTGACCTTCGAGCTGCCCAGCGACTTCTCGTGCGCCTTGTCCGCCTTGATGGCGGGCAGGTCCCACTGCTGGGGCTCCAGCGGGTCCTGCCCGGCGGGGGCCTCCGCCCTGGCGACCTCGGCCGCGCTCAGCGCCTTCGGCGTGCCCAGGTCGGCCGTCACGGCCGTGGGCAGCGGCGCGGTGCGGGTGGCGCCGGCCGACTGCACTCCGCGCACCTTGCGGATCGTCTTGGCGAAGTCGGGGTTCGAGGAGTGGACGACGATGACGCCGATCTGGTCGTACGACGTCACGATCGTGCCGCCGGCCTTGCCGACGGCCTTCTTCACGTACGCCGAAGTGCCGTGGCCCGGCTTGACGTTGACGACGTAGCTGAGCGGGGTCGCGTCGGCCGAGACCGCCGCGGGTGCCTCGTCGGCGGCCGCGGCCGTGGTGTTCGGCAGGAACGCGAGGGCCGTTGCCACGGCCATCCCGGCCGGGATCGCGACGGCGCGGCGGTAGCGCGCGTGCGGCGCTGTCATGGTGTCTCCAGTTCGTTCGCGGTACGAGCGGGCTGTGCGGGAGGCCTGGGAAGCGCGCGTCACTTGACCGCGCGCAGCGCGTTGACGATGCCGTACCCGTAGAAGCCATTGACGCGCTTGCCGCCCTCGCACACCGCGTCCTGCGTGCCGTCACCGTCCTGGTCGTACGACTCGGGGCAGGCGGTCCGGTCGGCCTGCGCCTTCAGCAGGGCCTGGAGCTGCGCCGGGGAGGCCCAGGGGTGCTTGGACTTCAGCAGTGCGGCCACACCGGAGGCGTGCGGGGAGGCCATCGAGGTGCCCTGGAGGAAGCCCCACGCGCCGTTCGGCATGGTCGACAGGATGCGGCCGTCCTTCGAGGGCGTGTCCGGTATCTGGTAGCGCCGGTCACCACCCGGCGCCGCGACGTCGACGACGCCCTTGCCGTACGTCGAGAAGTACGACTTCTCGTTGTCGACGCCCGTCGAGCTCACCGTGACGACACCCGGCAGCTGGGTCGGTATGTCGAAGCACTCGTGCGGGTCGATGGTGCGCTCGACGGGCGTGGTGTCGTTCGGGCTTGAGGCGTCGGCGATCGCGTCCGCGTCCAGGTCGTGGTTGGAGTTGCCCGCCGCGGCGACGTTGAGCGTGCCCTTCTTCTGCGCGTACAGCTGCGCCCTGTTGACCGCGTCGACGATTGCCCGCTGGTCCGGGTCGTCCATGCAGTTGTACAGCCACGGGTCGACGTAGTAGCTGTTGTTCGTGATCTCGACGCCGTGGTCCGCGGCGAACACGAACGCGCAGACGACGCTCTCCGGGTAGAAGAGGCCGCTCGCCCGGTCGGTCACGTTGATGCTGGAGACCTTCACACCGGGTGCGACGCCCGCCACGCCGATTCCGTTGCGCGCGGCGGCGATCTCACCGGCCACGTGCGTGCCGTGGTAGTCCTCCGGGGTGTACGGCCGCCAGGCGCCCTCGCTGGTGTCGGGCTTGCCGCCGGCGCAGTTCGCGGACTGGGAGGCGGAGAAGTTCGGGGCGATGTCGGGGTGGGTGTCGTCCACGCCGGTGTCGATCACGGCGACGGTCACCTTGCGGCTGCCCGGGTTGATCTTCGCGGCCTTGTCGGCGCCGATCGTGCGCAGATCCCACTGGTCGGCCTCGAGGGGCTCGCTCTCGGGCGTCTTCGCCGAGGCGGCCTCGGTGCGCTCGGCCTGGGCGGCCGTCAGGTACTCGACCGCGCCCTCTTCCTTGGTGCCCGCGGCGGCCAGCGGCGCCGTCCGCGTCGCACCCGCCGACTGGACCCCGCGCACCGTGCGGACGGTCTTGGCGAAGTCGGGGTTCGAGGAGTGGGCGACGATCACGCCGATTCGCCCGTACGTGGCCACGACCGTGCCGCCGGCCGCGCCGATCGCCTTCTCCACCGACGCGATCGTGCGACGGTCGGCCTTGGTGTTGACGACGTACGCCAGCTTCGGCGCGTCCGCCGTCCGCGCGGCCGACTCGGCGCGCGGGGCCGCCGACGCGGCAGCGGGCAGGAAGCCCAGCGAGGCCGTCAGTGACAGTACGACGGGCACGGCGAGGGCGAGCCGGCGTCTGGAACGCAAGTGAGACATGGGGTCTCCACATCCTCCGGAAACGAAACCGGCCCGAGGCACAGGTGGTGCTCGGGCAGGTACATGACGAGGTGGTGCAGGGTGAAGCTATCCCGCGCTCTCGCTGGCCAGCAACGTTTTGCCGAAACGACTTCGGAAAGAACGCCGGGCAGTTGAACCGGTTCTCTCGTGCCGCCGTGACGTTGGACAAGGAGCGCGAGGACACTCGCCTCCGTCCCTGATCAAAACCGCTTCCGTCATCGCGAGGAGACGCTCCGTGGCCACCGACGCACCGCCCCCCTCGAAAGAGCAACACAAACTCCCCTCACCCGAGGAGTTCACCGAGGTGCAGGAGAGCGCGGAGTTCGGTGAACTGCGCCGCTCCTACCGCTCCTTCGCCTTCCCGCTGACCATCGCCTTCATCGCCTGGTACCTGCTGTACGTCCTGCTGTCGAACTACGCGGGCGGCTTCATGGGCACCAAGCTGTTCGGCAACATCAACGTCGCCCTCGTCTTCGGCGTCGCCCAGTTCCTCACCACGTTCCTCATCGCCTGGTGGTACTCGAAGCACGCCGCCGCGAACCTCGACCCCAAGGCCGAGGCCATCAAGTCCCGGATGGAGGGCGGCGCATGAGCCCCGCACAGCAGACCCTTCTCGCCGCGAACGAGGCCAGCCAGCACCGCCCGCTGATCATCACCCTGTTCGCGCTGTTCGTCCTCGCCACCCTCGGCATCACCATCTGGGCGGGCCGCCAGACCAAGGACGCCGCCGACTTCTACGCGGGCGGACGCCAGTTCAGCGCCTTCCAGAACGGCCTCGCCGTCTCCGGCGACTACATGTCGGCCGCGTCGTTCCTCGGCATCGCGGGCGCGATCGCCATCTTCGGCTACGACGGCTTCCTCTACTCCATCGGCTTCCTGGTCGCCTGGCTGGTCGCCCTGCTCCTGGTGGCCGAGCCGCTGCGCAACTCCGGCCGCTACACAATGGGCGACGTGCTCGCGTACCGCATGCGCCAGCGCCCGGTGCGCACCGCGGCCGGTACGTCCACGATCGTCGTGTCGATCTTCTACCTGCTGGCCCAGATGGCCGGCGCGGGCGTCCTCGTCTCGCTGCTGCTCGGCATCACCTCCGACGCCGGCAAGATCCTCATCGTCGCCCTCGTCGGCATCCTGATGATCGTCTACGTCTCCATCGGCGGCATGAAGGGCACCACCTGGGTCCAGATGATCAAGGCCGTGCTGCTCATCGGCGGCACCATCCTGATCACCTTCCTGGTGCTGCTGAAGTTCAACTTCAACATCTCCGACCTGCTCGGCACGGCCGCCGAGAAGAGCGGCAAGGGCGCCGCCTTCCTGGAGCCCGGCCTCCAGTACGGCGCGACCGGCACGTCCAAGCTGGACTTCATCTCCCTCGGCATCGCCCTGGTGCTCGGCACCGCCGGCCTGCCGCACATCCTGATCCGCTTCTACACGGTGCCGGACGCCAAGGCCGCCCGTAAGTCCGTGAACTGGGCCATCGGCATCATCGGCGGCTTCTACCTGATGACGATCGCGCTCGGCTTCGGCGCCGCCGCGCTCATCTCGCAGGAAGAGATCATCGCGTCCAACCCGTCCGGCAACACGGCGGCACCCCTGCTCGCCCTGCACCTCGGCGGCGTCGACTCGACCTGGGGCGCGATCCTGCTCGCCACGATCTCGGCGGTGGCCTTCGCGACGATCCTCGCCGTCGTCGCCGGTCTCACCCTCGCCTCGTCGTCCTCCTTCGCCCACGACATCTACGCCAACGTCATCCGCAAGGGGAAGGCCTCCGGCGCCGAGGAGGTCCGCGCGGCCCGCTGGGCGACCGTCTTCATCGGCGTCGTCTCCATCGGCCTGGGCGCCCTCGCCCGCGACCTGAACGTGGCCGGCCTGGTCGCGCTCGCCTTCGCGGTCGCGGCCTCCGCCAACCTGCCGACGATCCTCTACAGCCTGTTCTGGAAGCGGTTCACCACCCAGGGCGCCCTGTGGTCGATCTACGGCGGTCTGATCGTCGCCGTCGGCCTGGTGCTGTTCTCGCCCGTCGTCTCCGGCGACCCCAAGGCGATGTTCCCCGAGGTCGACTTCGCCTGGTTCCCGCTGAAGAACCCGGGCATCATCTCCATCCCGTTCGGCTTCCTCATGGGCTGGCTCGGCACGGTCCTGTCCAAGGAAGAGCCGGACGCCAAGAAGTTCGCCGAGCTGGAGGTCCGGTCCCTGACCGGCACCGGCGCCCACTGAGCACGAACCCCCTCGCGCGGCCGCGTCGTAGGAACCTCCAGGTCCCTGCGGCGCGGCCGCGTCCCGCGTCGTGGGATCGGGCCTGTGGTGATGTCAGTGGTGTCACGTAGGCTCGCAGGTGCCGGGGAAACATGGCTCCGGGCACGATCCGCGTCGAGGGAGGGGGCCCACGTGCTCATCGACACCTACGGCCGAGTGGCCACCGACCTGAGGGTCTCGCTGACCGACCGGTGCAATCTGCGCTGCACGTACTGCATGCCCGAGGAGGGCTTGCAGTGGCTGGCCAAGCCGGACCTGCTCACGGACGACGAGATCGTCCGCCTGATCGACATCGCGGTCACCTCCCTCGGCATCGAGGAGGTCCGCTTCACCGGTGGCGAGCCCCTGCTGCGCCCGGGCCTGGTCGGCATAGTGGAGCGCGTCGCGGCCCTCGAGCCGCGCCCCCAGATGTCCCTCACGACGAACGGCATCGGCCTCAAGCGCACGGCGGCCGCCCTGAAGGCGGCGGGCCTGGACCGGGTCAACGTCTCCCTCGACACGCTCCGCCCGGACGTCTTCAAGACCCTCACCCGCCGCGACCGCCACAAGGACGTCATCGAGGGCCTGCACGCCGCGCGCGACGCGGGCCTCACGCCGGTCAAGGTCAACTCGGTCCTGATGCCGGGCCTCAACGACGACGAGGCCCCCGACCTCCTCGCCTGGGCCATGGAGCACGACTACGAGCTGCGCTTCATCGAGCAGATGCCCCTGGACGCCCAGCACGGCTGGAAGCGCGACGGCATGATCACGGCGGGCGACATCCTGACGTCCCTGCGCACGCGCTTCGAGCTGACCGCAGAGGGCGACGAGGCACGCGGCTCGGCGCCGGCGGAGCGCTGGCTCGTCGACGGCGGGCCGCATGTCGTCGGCGTGATCGCCTCCGTCACCCGCCCCTTCTGCGCGGCCTGCGACCGCACCCGCCTCACGGCCGACGGACAGATACGCACGTGTCTGTTCGCCCAGGAGGAGACCGACCTGCGCGCCGCCCTGCGCTCGGACGCCCCGGACGAGGAGATCGCCCGGATCTGGCGCCTGGCCATGTGGGGCAAGAAGGCGGGAGCGGGCCTGGACGACCCGGCCTTCGTGCAGCCGGACCGGCCCATGTCGGCCATCGGCGGCTAGCTAGGGGTTCTGCGAGGACTCCCATTCCTTCAGCAGCACCACGTCCTTCAAGAACCCGCGCACCCCGAGGAACTGCGACAGGTGCTCGCGATGCTCCTCGCACGCGAGCCACGTCTTGCGCCGCTCCGGCGTATGGATCTTCGGGTTGTTCCACGCCAGCACCCACACGGCATCCGCACGGCAGCCCTTCGCGGAACAGATGGGCGTCTCGTCACTCACGGCTTCGTCTCACCACTGCACACAGAAAAGGCGACGCCGAGCAGCCACGGGGGGAGCTGCCCGGCGTCGGTCCGTCGCTCCGACGGGGGATGCGGAGCGCGTACGAAGTATGTCACGGGTAACCCCGGGCCCGGCACCTGAACAGCATGATTGATCTGAGCTTTTCTTGAGCTTGGCGGGAAGATGACTTCCGTTTGTGATCGCCCCCGAGCGCCGCTACCGCTCCTGCGACTCGGTCCGCGCGCCCGGCACCGTCCCGGACACGGCGTCTTCCGCGACGGATTCCGCGGGAGAGTCCTGCGTCCCGGGCGGCGCGATCATCGGCCGCGCCGGCGGCACCACGAACGTCGACGGCAGAGACGGCGCGTTTTCACGCCCGGCGTTCGCGACCACCACCGCGATGTACGGCAGCACCAGCCCGAGCACCAACGCCACGACGGCTACGTGCCGTTCGACGTTCCACAGCGTGGCCGCGAGGATCACGGAGATCGTACGGACCGTCATCGAGATCACGTACCGGCGCTGCCGCCCGCGGACGTCCTCCTGGAGTCCGGCCCGGGCGCCGGTGATCCGGAACACCTGGGCATGTCCGTCGCCATGCTGCTTCCGCATCGCATTCCACCATCCGCCCGTATCGGATCTCCCCGCCCCGTAGCCGTCCTCGGCCGGCCGGGGAACCTGGCCGGGACAGCTTCCACGTTACGCCGCGCCTGCGTCGGCTACGAGACCGGGGCCGGTCCGGCCCGGCGAACGGACTGGTCCGTGCCGCGTACGGCCACCCTCGGCATGCGGCGTAGGGCACCTGGGCCGACACTGGGCGTAGTGCTCACGTCGAGCCGTACGAGGAGGCAGCGATGGGCTGGTTGTGGGCGATCATCGTGGGACTGGTACTCGGTCTGCTCGCCAAGGCGATCATTCCGGGCAAGCAGCACGTCCCCCTGTGGCTGACCGTCATCCTGGGCATGATCGGCGCTATCGCCGGCAACGCCATCGCCCGGGCGGCCGGTGTCGACGCCACATCGGGCATCGACTGGTGGCGGCACGTCTTCCAGCTGGTGATGGCGGTCATCCTCGTCGGTCTCGGCGACCGGGCCTGGACGGCGGCCAGGGGAAGCAGACGAAGGGCATAACGGGGCACACGGCGAAGGGGGCGGTCTCCGTAACCGGCGACCGCCCCCTTCGTCCGCGCACTCAGGCGCCGGTGACCTCCACCGCCGCCAGGTTCTTCTTGCCCCGGCGCAGCACCAGCCAGCGGCCGTGCAGCAGGTCCTCCTTGGCGGGGACCGCGTCCTCGCCGGCGACCTTGACGTTGTTCACGTAGGCGCCGCCCTCCTTGACCGTACGCCGCGCGGCCGACTTGCTGGCCACCAGGCCGACCTCGGCGAACAGGTCGACGACCGGGCCGAGCTCGGCGACCTGGATGTGCGGCACCTCCGACAGGGCCGCGGCCAGCGTCCTGTCGTCGAGCTCCGCCAGCTCGCCCTGCCCGAAGAGGGCCTTGGACGCGGCGATCACGGCGGCCGTCTGGTCGGCGCCGTGCACCAGCGTGGTCAGCTCCTCGGCCAGCGCACGCTGCGCGGCACGGGCCTGCGGACGCTCCTCGGTCTGCTTCTCCAGCTCCTCGAGCTCCTCACGGGAGCGGAAGGACAGGATGCGCATGTACTTGGAGACGTCCCGGTCGTCCACGTTCAGCCAGAACTGGTAGAACGCGTACGGCGTCGTCATCTCCGGGTCGAGCCAGACGGCGCCGCTCTCGGTCTTGCCGAACTTGGTGCCGTCCGCCTTGGTCATCAGCGGCGTCGCCATGGCGTGCGCCGTGGCGTCCGGCTCCAGCCGGTGGATCAGGTCCAGGCCCGCCGTGAGGTTGCCCCACTGGTCGCTGCCGCCCTGCTGGAGCGTGCAGCCGTACCTCCGGTACAGCTGGAGGAAGTCCATGCCCTGGAGGATCTGGTAGCTGAACTCCGTGTAGCTGATGCCCTCGGAGGACTCCAGGCGCCGGGCCACGGAGTCCTTGGTCAGCATCTTGTTGACGCGGAAGTGCTTGCCGATGTCCCGCAGGAACTCGATCGCGGAGAGGTTCTCCGTCCAGTCGAGGTTGTTGACCATGACGGCCGCGTTCTCGCCCTCGAAGTCCAGGAAGGGCTCGATCTGGGAGCGCAGCTTGCCGACCCAGCCGGCGACCGTCTCCGGGTCGTTCAGCGTGCGCTCCGCGGTCGGACGCGGGTCGCCGATCAGGCCCGTGGCGCCGCCGACCAGAGCCAGCGGCCGGTGACCGGCCTGCTGGAGCCGGCGCACGGTCAGCACCTGCACCAGGTGCCCCACGTGCAGCGATGGCGCCGTCGGGTCGAAGCCGCAATAGAACGTGACGGGACCGTCCGCGAGCGCCTTGCGCAAAGCGTCCTCGTCAGTGGACAGGGCGAACAGCCCGCGCCACTTCAGCTCGTCGACGATGTCCGTCACGGTTCTCGCGTCTCCTCGATGATCTTCGGGCAGTCGGGTGACAGCCGACTACGAGGTTATACGCCCTGACTGACAGAGCTCATATTGAAATCCGGGACGCGCAACGCGGGCATCGCGGCCCTGGTGAACCAGTCGCTCCACTCCCTGGGCAGCGTCTTCTCGGTCCGCCCGGCCTCCGTGGCCCGGCCGAGGACACCGACCGGCGACTCGTTGAAGCGGAAGTTGTTCACCTCGCCGGTCACCTCGCCGTTCTCGACCAGGTAGACGCCGTCCCGGGTCAGACCGGTGAGCAGCAGCGTCGCCGGGTCGACCTCCCGGATGTACCACAGGCACGTCAGCAGCAGCCCGCGCTCGGTGTTCGCGACCATCTCTTCCAGGGAGCGGTCCTCGCCCCCGTCCAGGACGATGTTGTCGATGCCCGGCGCCACGGGCAGCCCGGTCAGGCCGGCGCTGTGGCGGCTGGTCGTCAGGTGCCGCAGCTCGCCCCGGCTCATCCACTCGGTGGGCGCGAGCGGCAGCCCGTTGTCGAACACCGACTGGTCGCCCCCGGAGGAGTGCGCGATCACGAAGGGCGCCGACTCCAGGCCGGGCTCGTTCGGGTCGCTGCGCAGCGTCAGCGGCAGGTCGGTCAGCTTCTCTCCGACCCGCGTACCGCCGCCCGGCTTGGAGAACACCGTGCGGCCCTCCACCGCGTCCCGGCCCGACGCCGACCACATCTGGTAGATCAGCAGGTCCGCGACGGCGGACGGCGGCAGCAGCGTCTCGTACCGGCCCGCGGGCAGCTCCACGCGCCGCTCGGCCCACCCGAGGCGCACCGCCAGCTCCGCGTCCAGCGCCGCCGGGTCGACGTCCTTGAAGTCCCGGGTGGAGCGACCGGCCCAGGCGGACCGGGTCCGGTCCGGCGACTTGGCGTTCAGTTCCAGCGTCCCGTTCGGCTGGTCGTGCCGCAGCCGCAGCCCCGTGGACGTCCCCACGTACGTCGACACCAGTTCGTGGTTGGCGAAGCCGTACAGCTCCCGGCCGCCCGCACGCGCGCGTGCGAAGGCCTCACCGAGCGCCGGAGCGAAGTCGGCGAACACGGCGGAGGAGGTCTCGACGGGCGACTCCGTGAACTCCGGCGCCTGCGCGACCCCGGTGACCAGCGGCTGCGCGTCCTCGGCCGGCCCGGCGCCGCGCGCGGCGGCCTCGGCGGCCCGCACCAGCGGCTCCAGTTCGTCGGCCGTCACGGCGGACCGTGACACGACACCCGAGGCCGTGCCCTCCTTGCCGTCGACCGTCGCGATGACGGTGAGCGTGCGTCCGCGCGTGACACCGTTCGTGGTCAGCGCGTTGCCCGCCCAGCGCAGGTTGGCCGTGGACTGCTCGTCGGCGATGACGACACAGCCGTCGGCCCGGGACAGTTCGAGGGCGCGCTCGACGACCTCGTGCGGCTTGCTCGTGCGCGCGCTCATCGACCCGCCTCCTGGGTGGTGTTGAGACTGTGCTTTCCCGGGGACGGTGACATCAGCGGCTGCCGCCGCGGGCCCCCGGACCCCCAGCCGATCCCGCAGCTCACGTTCATCGACCGGCCTCCTGGGTCGTGTTGAGGATGTTGACGCCCTTGAAGAGGGCCGACGGGCAGCCGTGCGACACGGCCGCGACCTGGCCCGGCTGGGCCTTGCCGCAGTTGAAGGCGCCGCCCAGGACGTAGGTCTGCGGACCGCCGACGGCGGCCATCGAGCCCCAGAAGTCGGTCGTCGTCGCCTGGTAGGCCACGTCCCGCAGCTGCCCGGCCAGCCGCCCGTTCTCGATCCGGTGGAAACGCTGCCCGGTGAACTGGAAGTTGTACCTCTGCATGTCGATCGACCAGGACCGGTCGCCGACGACGTAGATGCCCCGCTCCACGCCCCCGATCAGGTCCTCGGTGGACATCCCGGCCGGGTCCGGCCGCAACGACACGTTGGCCATGCGCTGCACCGGCACGTGCCCGGGGGAGTCGGCGTAGGCGCAGCCGTTGGACCGCTCGAAGCCGGTCAGCCTCGCGATCCGCCGGTCCAGCTGGTAGCCGACGAGCGTGCCGTCCTTCACCAGGTCCCAGGACTGGCCCTCCACGCCCTCGTCGTCGTAGCCGATGGTGGCGAGCCCGTGCTCGGCGGTGCGGTCGCCGGTGACGTTCATCAGCTCCGAGCCGTACCGCAGCTTGTTCAGCTGGTCGAAGGTGGCGAACGAGGTGCCCGCGTAGGCGGCCTCGTAGCCGAGCGCCCGGTCCAGCTCGGTGGCGTGCCCGATGGACTCGTGGATGGTCAGCCACAGGTTGGACGGGTCGACGACCAGGTCGTACAGGCCCGCCTCGACGCTCGGCGCGCGCATCTTCTCGGCGAGCAGTTCGGGGATCTGCTCCAGCTCGCTCTCCCAGTCCCAGCCGGTGCCCCGCAGGTACTCCCAGCCGCGTCCCACCGGCGGCGCGAGGGTGCGCATCGAGTCGAACTCGCCGCTCGACTCGTCCACCGACACGGCGTTGAACACCGGATGCAGCCGCACCCGTTGCTGTGTGGTCACGGTCCCGGCGGTGTCGGCGTAGAACTTGTTCTCGTGGACGGTGAGCAGCGAGGCGTCCACATGGTCGACCCCGTCGGCCGCCAGCAGCCGCGCGCTCCACTCCGCGATCAGCCCGGCCTTCTCCTCGTCGGGCACGGTGAACGGATCGATCTCGTACGACGAGACCCACGTCTTCTCGGCGTGCACCGGCTCATCGGCCAGCTCCACCCGCTCGTCCGATCCGGCCGCCTTGATCACCTGGGCGGACAGCTTGGCCATGGCCACCGCCTGCCCGGCGACCCTGGCGGCGGCGTCCAGGCTGAGGTCGACACCGGACGCGAAACCCCACGTACCGCCGTGCACGACGCGAACCGCGTACCCGAGGTCGGTGGTGTCCGAGGACCCGGCGGGCTTGGCGTCCCGGAACCTCCAGGAGGCGTTGCGCACCCGCTCGAACCGGAAGTCCGCGTGCTCGGCGCCCAGCGCACGCGCGCGTGCGAGGGCCGCGTCGGCGAGGGCGCGTAGGGGGAGGGCCGTGAAGGCCTCGTCGATGGTATGAGGCACCGCCGTCTCTTTCTGTCGAGGTGACCGTGGTTGCCGTACGTCGTGACTGCTCCGATCATGTCGCCTCATCCCGCGCGCGGGCCACGAGTTTGCCGACCCGAGTGGGTGGCTTTCTGTAGGGACCCGACAGTGAGTCCCGTACGCCACTGTCGGTGCCCGATTGTCCGCGGGCGTGTCCGGACCGATAGGTTTTCGAGGAAGCCGCCTGTCATCGCCGCCTGTCGTCCAGGCGCCCGGGCGGGGTATCAGACCGCTACCGAAAGGGTGATCCGTTGAGCCGCTCGGTTCTCGTCACCGGAGGCAACCGGGGCATCGGCCTCGCCATCGCCCGTGCTTTCGCCGATGCCGGCGACAAGGTCGCCATCACGTACCGCTCGGGTGAGCCGCCGGCCGGATTCCTGGCCGTCAAGTGCGACATCACCGACGCCGAGCAGGTGGAGCAGGCCTACAAGGAGATCGAGGAGACCCACGGCCCCGTCGAGGTCCTCGTCGCCAACGCCGGCGTCACCAAGGACCAGCTCCTGATGCGCATGTCCGAGGAGGATTTCACCTCGGTCCTCGACACCAACCTCACCGGCACCTTCCGTGTGGTCAAGCGCGCCAACCGCGGCATGCTGCGCGCGAAGAAGGGCCGCGTCGTCCTGATCTCGTCGGTCGTCGGGCTGCTCGGCTCCGCGGGGCAGGCCAACTACGCCGCCTCCAAGGCCGGCCTCGTCGGCTTCGCGCGCTCCCTCGCCCGTGAGCTGGGCTCGCGCAACATCACCTTCAACGTCGTCGCGCCCGGCTTCGTCGAGACCGACATGACCGCGGTGCTCTCCGAGGAGCAGCGCGCCGGCATCGTGAAGCAGGTCCCGCTCGGCCGGTACGCGCAGCCGGAGGAGATCGCCGCGACGGTGCGGTTCCTCGCCTCGGACGACGCCTCGTACATCACTGGAGCCGTCATCCCCGTTGACGGCGGACTGGGAATGGGTCACTGATCACCATGAGCGGAATTCTCGAGGGCAAGCGCGTCCTGATCACCGGTGTGCTGACGGAGGCCTCCATCGCCTTCCACACCGCCAAGCTGGCCCAGGAGCAGGGCGCCGAGGTCATCCTCACGGCGTTCCCGCGGCCCACGCTGACCGAGCGCATCGCCAAGAAGCTCCCCAAGCCCGTCAAGGTCATCGAGCTCGACGTGACCAACGACGAGCACCTCGGGCGCCTGGCCGACATCGTCGGCGAGGAGCTCGGCGGCCTCGACGGTGTCGTGCACTCCATCGGCTTCGCCCCGCAGGACGCCCTCGGCGGCAACTTCCTGAACACGCCGTTCGAGTCGGTCGCCACGGCCATGCACGTCTCGGCGTACTCCCTGAAGTCGCTGACCATGGCCTGCCTGCCGCTGATGCAGAACGGCGGCTCGGTCGTCGGTCTGACGTTCGACGCGCAGTTCGCCTGGCCGCAGTACGACTGGATGGGCCCGGCAAAGGCGGCCCTGGAGGCCACCAGCCGCTACATGGCCCGCGACCTGGGCAAGCAGAACATCCGCTGCAACCTGGTCTCGGCCGGCCCGCTCGGCTCCATGGCCGCCAAGTCCATCCCGGGCTTCAGCGAGCTGGCGTCCGTGTGGGACTCGCGCTCCCCGCTGGAGTGGGACCTGAAGGACCCCGAGCCGGCCGGCCGCGGCGTCGTCGCGCTGCTGAGCGACTGGTTCCCGAAGACCACCGGCGAGATCATCCACGTCGACGGCGGTCTGCACGCCATCGGAGCCTGATCTCTCGTACGGAGCCTGGTCTCCCGTGCGGAGCCTGGTCTCCCGTACGCCGTAGGCGCCCCGTTTCCCGCAGCGCGCGGGGAGCGGGGCGTCACCCGTTCGGCTCATCCGGCCGGGCGGGAGAGGCTCACAACTGGGCACCCTGGAGTACGCGTTCACCACGCGAGCCCCTCCCCAGCACGGCCGAGGAGGTCCCCTTGTGCGCTTGTCCCGCCGAACGGCCTCACTGTCCCTCGCCGTCGCTCTCGTGATGACCCTGGCGTACGAGGCGGTGCCCCACGCGCGCGTGCCCGCCGCCGAGCAGGAGTCGGCGGAGCCGTTCGGCGCCGCGTGCCGGACCCGCGTCACCGGCTCGCGGGTGACCGCCTACTGCCACAACCCCTACCCGGAGACCGACCGGGTGAGCCTGCACGTCGAATGCGCCCGCTGGTGGGACATCGACACCGACAGCTCCCCGGTGGAGGCCGGGCCC
Source organism: Streptomyces sp. DH10 (assembly GCF_029813805.1). NCBI lineage: Bacteria > Bacillati > Actinomycetota > Actinomycetes > Kitasatosporales > Streptomycetaceae > Streptomyces > Streptomyces sp. DH10. Next base: position 22,626 of record NZ_JARVKU010000027.1, on the reverse strand, counting down.
GCGCAGACCGTGCGGCTGACCGGACGCTGCTGGAAGGAAGTCGGCGAGGTGTGGATCAGTCACCGGCGGGCGAGCTGACCCCGCCCAGGCGGCACAGGAACGGGTAGCGGGCGGCCTCGGCGGCCGCCTGCGCCGCGTCCCCCGCGCGGATCGCGTCGAGCAGCCGTCCGTGCTCCATGTACGCCTCCGGCGTCAGCTCCTCGCCGACGTCCTCGCGCAGCCAGTCCCGCAGCACCTCGCCCAGGTCCGCGTACATGGCGGTCATCACGTCGTTGTGGGAGGCGGCCACCACGGCCAGGTGGAAGGTCGCGTCCGCGGTCACGAACGCCTCCGCGTCACCCGACTCCCAGGCATCCTCACGCCGCAGCAGCAGCGCGTCCAGCTGCTTGAGGTCCTTCTCCGTACGCCGCTCCGCGGCCAGCCTGGCGGCGGACGACTCCAGCGTGGACCGCAGCTCGGCGATGTGCCGGGGGTCGGCACCGGCGAACCGCCGCTGCATCACCCCCGCCAGCTCACTCGTCGCCACGACGTACGTGCCGGAGCCCTGGCGGATGTCCAGCAGGCCGTTGTGCGCGAGGGCGCGGACGGCCTCGCGGACGGTGTTGCGGGCGACTCCCAGCTGCTCGACCAGTTCGGGCTCGGTCGGGATGCGGGAGCCGACCGGCCACTCGCCGGAAGTGATCTGGGCCCGCAGGGCGGCGATGACCTGCTCGGAGAGCGCCGAACGTCGGGGATGGCTCAGGGGCATGGCACACCTTCGCACGACCGGGGCGCCGGAGGGCAGCCGGGGACCGGACGGACTGGACAGTCAATCATCCCATGATTCTATGATGGGTCTCATGCCTAGCGAGGAAACCCGGACGAAGACGCTCCCGACCGTACGCAGCTCGGCCGCGCACGAGGCCCGGGAACCCGGCGGTAAGTCCACGCGCGCGTGGACGACGCGGTTGCTCGTCCTCGGCATCGTGCTGTCCGCGCTGAACCTCCGCCCGGCCATCACCAGCCTCGGCGCCCTCCTGGAAGAGGTCCGCGACGGGCTCGGCATGAGCGGCAGCGTGGCCGGGCTGCTCACCTCCGTGCCGCCGCTGTGCTTCGCCGTCTTTGGCGTCATGGCCCCGCGGCTCGCCCGCCGCTTCGGAGCGGGCGCCGTGGTGTGCGCCGGCATGGCCGCCATCGCCACCGGCCTGGCGATCCGGCCGTACGCCGGCGGCACGGCCGGCTTCCTGGCCGCCAGCGCCCTCGCGCTAATGGGCATCGCGGTCAGCAACGTCCTGATGCCGGTCATCGTCAAGCACTGGTTCCCCGACCGCGTCGGCTCCATGACCGGCCTGTACTCCATGGCGCTCGCCCTGGGCACGGCCCTCGCGGCCGCGGTCACGGTGCCCCTGACCGACGCCCTGGGCGGCAGCTGGCAGTCGGGCCTCGGCCTGTGGGCGGGGCTGGCCGTGGCGGCGGTCCTGCCGTGGCTGCCGTTCGCACGGGGGCGCGGGGCGGGTACGGCGGCGCCCGGGCCGGGGGACCGGACCGGGGGCGAGACCGGGCCGGGGAAGCGGGTCGGGGTCGAGGCTGGGCCGGGGAAGCGGGTCGGCAGGCCGGAGACCGGGCCGGAGGAGCGGGCCGGGGGGCCGGAGACGGGGCCGGGGGAGCGGAGCCGGGCCACGGGCACCGGGCTGGGAGATCGGACCGTGGGCCCGGAGACGGGGCTGGGAGACCTGGCTGCGGACCCGGAGACGGAACCGGGAGACCTGGCCGTGGGCCCCAAGACGGAGCTGGGAGACCGGGCGGGGGGCCCGAAGGCCGAACCGGGGGACCAGTCCGTGAGCCCGGAGGCCGACGGCGAGCGGTCGGCGTGGGACCGGTCGGCGCGGAACCGACCAGCGCGGGACCGGGAGACGCGGGACCGGCAGGCGCCGAGCTCGGTTCCCGCCGGATCCGCCGCCGGGGAGGCGCCGCCGCTGCGGATCACCCGGAGCCGTACCGCCTGGGCGCTGGCCGTCTTCTTCGGGCTCCAGGCCACCGCCGCCTACATCACCATGGGCTGGATGGCGCAGATCTTCCGGGACGCCGGTGTGCCCGCGGGCACCGCGGGGCTGCTGCTGGCGGTCACCATGGTGATGGGCGTGCCCCTGGCCTTCGTCATACCGCGCCTGGCCACGCGGCTGCCGCACCAGGGCCCGATCGTGCTCGCCCTGGGCGTCTGCGGCCTCGCCGGCTACGCCGGGCTGTACCTCGCGCCGGCCGCCGGCGCCTGGGCCTGGGCCGTGCTGCTCGGCGTCGCCAACTGCGCTTTCCCGCTCGCGCTCACCATGGTCGGCATGCGGGCCAGGAGCGGCCCGGGCGTGGCCCAGCTGTCGGCGTTCGCGCAGAGCACCGGCTATCTGATCTCCATCCCGGGGCCGCTCCTGGTGGGCGTCCTCTACCAGCACAGTGGCGGCTGGGGCCTGCCGATCGCGCTGATGAGCGCCCTGATGATCCCGCAGATGGCGGTCGGATTCCTGGCGGGCCGGGACCGTACGGTGGAGGACGAGGCGGGCCGCTGAGCCCCTCCTCGGGGGGCTTGGGGGCACCCCGGGCGTCAGGTGTCCGGGGCGGGTGCGAGACTTGTCCCATGCCAGTGCTCGACCCGAATCCCCAGCACGGTCAGAAGAAGATGCTGCTCGTCTTCGGCGCCTTCTTCGCGATCTTCATCATCATCGGCGTCATCGCGACCATCGCCTCGCCATGACCGGCCCTCGCCCGGCTCATGGTGGGGTTAGCCCCCCTGTCCCCTAGGGGGCGAGGGTCAGGGTCAAGTGGGTGGATCACCGGATGGGTCGACGGCCGGAGATTCCGTAACTTCGAGGTGTGACCGCGAGACGCGGGCCACGGACCATTCGGAGAGCGGAGGCACCCATGTCGGCTCCTGTGCACACCCGGCCCCATCCGGCGACCCGGGTGGGCGCCGACAGCCGGCTCCCTTGGTGGGCCCTGGCCCTGCCCACGCTCGCCTTCGGCGCGCTGCTCGTGCTGATCCTGAACCCGTCCGACGCCCAGGCGGCCACCGGTGACCCCTTGATCACTCACCTCTTCGAGCGGCTCCAGCAGCTGATATCCCGCTGAGCACGGCAGAAGACGGTGGTCAACTCCCTGCGCCCCGTGGCCTGTTTCGTGCGAAGCTGGATCTTATGAGCGTCGCAGAACCCCGCAGGATTGTCCTCTTCCGCCATGCGAAAGCCGACTGGCCACAGGTGAGCGATCACGAGCGTCCGCTCGCCGACCGGGGCAGAAAGGAAGCGGCGGAGGCCGGGCGCAGGCTGGCCGACACCGGCATCCCCTTCGACCTGGCCCTCTGCTCCACCGCGGTCCGGACCCGGGAGACCTGGAAGCTCGCCGTCCAGGAGTTCCCGCAGCGGCCGAAAACCATCTATGAAGAGCGGATCTACGAGGCCTCGCCGGGCGAACTGATCGCCGTGCTCAACGAGACCCCCGACGACGCGCAGAACATCCTCGTGGTCGGCCACAACCCGGGCATCCAGGGCCTCGCCGACGTCCTGGCGGGCACGGCCGAGGGCGACGCGCGCGACCGGATGAGCCGCCGCGGCTTCCCGGCCGCCGCCTTCGCCATCCTGTCCTTCAGCGGCTCGTGGAAGAGCGTGGAGCCGGGCGTGGGCACGCTGCTGGACTACTGGGCGCCGACCGAGTGACCGACTCCGGGTGACCGGGGCCCGGCACCGGCGCGGTGCCGGGCTCTGCCGGCGGTTCGGCCCGTGGAGCCGGAGCCCGACTGTGCCGCTGGTCCAGGCCGTGCTGTCGTCCTGACCGTGCTGCCGTTCAGACGGTGTGTGTGCCGCTTCAGACCGTGTCGACGGTGTCCGCTGCCTCGACCTCTTCGCGCGTGATGCCCAGCAGGTACAGCACGGTGTCGAGGAAGGGGAAGTTCACCGCGGTGTGCGCGGCCTGGCGCACCACCGGCTTGGCGTTGAAGGCGACGCCCAGACCGGCCGCGTTCAGCATGTCCAGGTCATTGGCGCCGTCACCGATCGCCACGGTCTGCGACAGCGGCACACCCGCCTCGGCGGCGAACCGGCGCAGCAACCGGGCCTTGCCGGCACGGTCGACGATCTCGCCCGTGACCTTGCCCGTCAGCTTCCCGTCGACGATCTCCAGCGTGTTGGCCTGGGCGAAGTCCAGCCCGAGCCGTTCCTTCAGATCGTCGGTGACCTGGGTGAAACCGCCGGAGACGACGCCGACTTGGTAGCCGAGCCGCTTCAGCGTACGGATCAGGGTGCGGGCGCCCGGCGTCAGCCGCACCTCGCTGCGCACCTTGTCCACGACCGAGGCGTCCAGCCCCTCCAGCAGCGCCACGCGCGCGTGCAGGGACTGCTCGAAGTCCAGCTCGCCGCGCATCGCGGCCGCCGTCACCTCGGCGACCTGGTCCTCACAGCCGGCGTGCGCGGCGAACAGCTCGATGACCTCGTCCTGGATGAGCGTCGAGTCGACGTCCATGACGACCAGACGCTGCGCGCGCCGGTACAGACCGGCGGCGACGACCGCGACGTCGATGCCCAGCTTCGCCGCGTCGGGCGCCAGAGCGGTGCGCAGCGGCTCGGTCTCCACGCCGGACACGGCGAACTCGACCGCGGTCACGGGGTACTTGGCGAGCCGGAAGATACGGTCGATGTTGCCGCCGGTCTTCGTGATCCGCGCGGCGATCGCAGCCGTCGCCTCGGCGGTGAGCGGATGCCCGAGCACGGTGACCAGGGAGCGGCCCAGCCCGCGCGGCCGGTTGTCGCCGAGGCCGGAGATGATCTCCGCCTGCATCTTCATCGATTCGGCCCAGCTGTGGACGGTCGCCCGCAGATCGCCCTCGAGCCCCTTGGGCGGCTCGGTCACGAGCGCGCACAGCACCATTCGGCCACGGGTGACGACCTGCTCGATGTCGACGACGTCGACGCAGTAGGCGGCGAGGGTGTCGAAGAGGCCGGCCGTGATGCCCGGGCTGTCCTTGCCGAAGATCTTGACAAGGAGGGTGGGGACGTCGGAAGACGAGGTCTGCGAAGCGCTCATGGTGGTTCCACCGTATCCGGCGAGCAGGTCGTACCGCCCGTGAGGTCCGCCTGGCGGACAGCGAACAGTGGGTGTCGTGTGGGTGGCGCGGACCTTGCCTTCCGGTGCGGCATCCCTGCCGCTCCCGATCACTGGCCGCCACGCGGTTTCCGCGGCGGCGGGGGAGGAGGTGGCGGAGGCGGCGGCCCGTCGTCAGGCCGGGCCGGCGGCCGGTCGCCGCCCTTGGGCCTGGGCGGCTGCCGGGGCCCGCGCGGAGGCGGTCCCACCGGCCGGGCCACCGTGGGCGCGCCGTACACGTCATCGTCCTGGCGCGCGGCCGGGACCCCGTCCGGGCGGGCCTCATGCGGCGGGCGCCGGCTCTCGCCTCGCTGCCGGCCCTGACCGGCCTGCCGACCGGGCTCCGGTGTCCCGTCGGGCGGCGGCCCTTCCTCGCCGACCGGCCGCGCGTCCTCCGGCTCTCGCAGCTCCTCCGGTACCCGGAGGTACGGATTGGTCGCCGGGTTCGGCGGCCGGTACGGCGCTCCCGGCACGTACGGCCCGGCCTCGTCCCCGTACGGCGATGCCCGGCCGGCGCCGGACCCGCCCCGGACGCCGGACCGCCCGGCGTCGGCGTCACGTCCGGCCTGCCCCGTACCGGCTCCCGCTCCCCCCTGCCCGGCACCGGCGTCGGGTCCGGACTGCCCTGTAGCGGCTGTATCGGCCCACGGCCCGGTCTGCCCGGTACCCGCCTGGTACCCCGCCTGCCCCACACCGCCCCCTGCCGCAGCCGGCCCGGCCCCCTGCCCGTACCCGGCCCACCGCCCGTGCCCGGCCCCCTGCCCGTACCCGGCCCACCGCCCGTGCCCGGCCCCCGACGGGCTTCCCGCCCCGCCGGACTCGGGCGCACCGGCCCCGGTCACACCGCCGCCCGCCATCCCCTCCCCCCGAGCGAAAGCCGTCGCCCACCGTCCGGCGGCCCCGCTCGCCCACGCGAGCAACGCCCCCGCCGCCCCGGCCCCCGCACCCCACACCGCGCCCAGCAGCAGGGCCATGCCGAGGTGACCGTGCAGCTCGATGCCCGCGCCGAACGCGTCGAAGCCGAGCACGGACAGGGAGGCCGTCACGGACACGTCCGTCAGCCGGACGAGCAGCGGCAGCGACAACGCGGTCGCGACCCCCAGTCCCAGCGCACACCGCCCCGCGAAACCGAGGGCACCCGAACCCCGTACCTCCCGAGGCCCTCCTGACCCGCCCCCCACCGGCGTCCGCACCGCCGTCAGCACCCCCGCCAGCAGCATCATCAACGCCGCCGCCACCCCCAGCAGCCACACCCGCCCGTCCAGCTCGGCCAGCCGCCCGAGCGTCACCGGCTGGTCGGAGCGGACCGCGAGCAGGTCGTCCAGCGGGTCGGGCAGGAGGCGGGTCAGTTCACCTGTGGCCCGGCCGTCCCACGGCACGAGCAGGCCGATCGGGACGCCCAGCCACACCCCGTTGGGCGCCCCGAGCACTGCCGCGCCGGCGATGCGGCGGGGATGGTCGTCGCCGGTCGCCGCGTACGCCGCCGCCGCGAGCCCCGCCGCCACCGCCACCAGCAGCACGGTCACCACCGCGGAAACGGCGGGCCGTACGACCCGGTGCACGGCCTCCCAGCCCCGTGGCAGCGGCGTGCGGCGCGAGGCCAGCAGGGAGATGAGGAGGATCCCGGCCGACCAGCCGAGCCCACCGAGCAGTGTGGGCGCGGTATCGACCGTGAAACCGACCGCCGCCTGCGCGTCGACCAGGTCGCTGAGCCGGTCCGGCAGCAGCCCGCCGATGTCCCCCAGCCCGGGAATCTCCAGGCCGTCGCCACCTCCACCGCCCCCGCCCGTCAGGTCGTCCACACCCAGCGCGCCGCCGTCGATCGTGATGACGTCGTGACCCGCCCAGGCGAGCCCGCCCAGCATCGCCACGAACAGCGCGACCACCGCACCCGCGCGCGCGAGGAGTTCGGCCGGCGATACCACAACTCCCGCCGCGCGCAAGGACCTCAGGAAGAAGTACGACAGCAGCAACGCCCCGACCAGGCTCACCCCCAGTGGCGTGATCTCGATGGCCGTCTCCGCCTCCGCGCCCGTGATACCGAACGCCGACACGTCACCGGACGGCGTGACCGAACCACCCGTCCCAAGGGCCACCACCGCCGCGGTCATCGGCCCCAACGAGCCCGCCGCGTCCGCCTCCAGCAGCCGCAGACCCAGCGCCGCCGTACCCGCCATCCCGATCAACGCCCAGCTCACGGCGGCGACGGCGGACATCAGCACGTCCGCCCACGGCACGCGCGTGCCGTCCCTCGCCGTCCCGACACCTGTACCGGCACCCATGGCAGACCCCCCGATCCGCTGCGCGGCGGGGAACACCGCGCATGTCCCCCTCGCGTCGAAATACCACTCTCCGGCCCGTTTTCAACCCCGTCAACGGAAACGGCCGATGCGTCCGAACGCGGTCTTCACAAGGCCCGACTTTCGGTCAGGCGGCCGCTACTGAAATAGTTCCACCCGATGTTCGACATCCCTAGACTCCCCATGTCGGGGGTAACTCGGGGGACAACTCAGTGGGGCATGGAGTGCCGGAACTCGTACTGGAATCAAACGGACGTACCTGGACGCTCGATCCGTCCAGGGCATACACCCTCGGACGTGATCCGCAGGGGGACGTCATCTTCGACGACGCCAGGGTCTCCTGGCGTCACGCCACGGTCAGCTTCAACGGCCGCAGTTGGGTCATCGAGGACCATGGCAGCACCAACGGCACGTTCGTGCGGGGGCAGCGGATCCATCAGATGGAGCTCGGCCCCGGAACGGCGGTGCACCTGGGCAACGCGACCGACGGCCCGCGCCTGAACCTGTCGGACGGCGCCGCCGGCGTCGCGACGCCGCAGGCCCAGCCCCAGCAGCAGCAGCAGCCGTACGCAGCGCAAGCCGCGAACCCCGGCTGGGCCCAGCAGGCACCCGCCCAGCAGGCGCCCCACCAGCAGCCACAGGCCCCGCAGCAGCAGGCCCAGGCCGGCTGGCAGCAACCGCAGCAGCAGCCCGCGGCGCACATCCCGCCGCAGCAGCAGGGCCCCGGCGGCGTCGCGGGGGCGCCGCCGGTCTACGGCGACCGCAGCCCGACCACGTTCCACCAGTTCTCCCTCGGCCGCGTGATGCGCATCGGCCGTGCTCTGGAGAACGAGCTGGTCGTCTCGGACCTCCAGGTCTCCCGGCACCACGCCGAGTTCCACTCGACGCCCGACGGCCGCATGGAGATCCGCGACCTGGGCTCGCACAACGGCACGTACGTCAACGGCCAGCCGATCCCCAAGGGCGGCACGCAGCTGCTCGGCCCGGCGGATGTCGTCGGCGTAGGCCACTCGACGTTCCGGATCGTCGGCGACCGGCTCGAGGAGTTCGTCGACACCGGTGAGGTGTCCTTCTCCGCCCGCCACCTGACCGTCACGGTCGACGGCGGCAAGCAGATCCTCAAGGACGTCTCCTTCGGCGTCCCGGAGAAGTCGCTGATCGCGGTCATCGGCCCGTCCGGATCCGGCAAGTCCACCCTGCTCAAGGCGCTCACCGGCTACCGCCCGGCCGACCAGGGCGAGGTCCTCTACGACAACCGCAACCTCTACAAGCAGTTCGCCGAGCTGCGCCAGCGCATCGGTCTGGTCCCGCAGGACGACATCCTGCACAAGGAGCTGACCGTCAAGAAGGCCCTCAAGTACGCGGCCAAGCTCCGCTTCCCGGCCGACACCACGGCCGCCGAGCGCGACGCCCGTATCGACGAGGTCTTGCGCGAGCTGAAGCTGGACATCCACAAGGAGAAGAAGGTCACCTCCCTCTCCGGTGGCCAGCGCAAGCGCGTCTCCGTGGCCCTGGAGCTGCTCACCAAGCCGTCGCTGATCTTCCTGGACGAGCCGACCTCCGGCCTCGACCCGGGCATGGACCGCGACGTCATGCAGCTGCTGCGCGGCCTGGCGGACGACGGCCGTACGGTCCTCGTCGTCACCCACTCCGTGGCGGAGCTGGCGATCTGCGACAAGCTGCTGGTGATGGCGCCCGGCGGCTCGGTCGCCTACTTCGGCCCGCCCGAGGAGGCGCTGAACTTCTTCGGCTACGACACCTGGGCCGATGTCTTCTCCGCCTTCGAGAACTACCGCGACTACGACTGGGCGGGCCGCTGGAAGGGCTCGCAGCATTACCAGATGTACGCCGCGGACATCGACGCCGTTGCGCCGCAGTCCGTACAGGTCGCGCCGATGCAGGCGATGAAGCCGCCGAAGCCGCAGGGCTGGATGTCCCAGTTCGTCACGCTCGTGCGGCGCTACGTCTCGGTGATCGTGTCCGACAAGGGCTTCCTCGCCCTGATGGTGATCCTGCCGGCCGTGCTCGGCGCGGTGAGCCTGCTCATCGACGCGGACCGGGGCCTGCTGCCCAACCCGCCCAACCCGCAGACCGGCCGGATCATCCCGAACGGCACCGCCACCACGGTCCTGCTGATCCTGGCCGTCGGCGCCTGCTTCGCGGGCGCGGCGAACTCGGTCCGTGAGCTGATCAAGGAACGGGTCATCTACGAGCGGGAGCGCGCGACCGGCCTGTCGCGCTCGGCGTACCTGATGTCGAAGGTGTTCGTGCTCGGCATGATCACCGTCCTCCAGGGCCTGCTGGTCGGCGTCATCGGCTTCTCCAGCCGGGAGATCCCCGAGGAGGGCCTGGTCCTCGGCAGCGCGACCCTCGTCGAGCTCTCCATCCCGATCATGGCGCTGGGCTTCACCTCGATGATGTTCGGCCTGATCATCTCGTCGCTGGTCAAGACCGCAGAGAAGACCATGCCGCTGCTTGTGATGTTCGCGATCATCCAGGTCGTCTTCACGGGCTGTCTGTTCGCGCTGCACGGCTCGATCGGCGTCAACCAGTTCTCGTTCCTGATGCCGTCGCGCTGGGCGGTCGCCGCCTCCGGAGCCACGCTGGACTTCAACAAGATCAGCCCGCCGGAGACGGCCGGCGACAACGACCCGCTGTGGGAGCACACCGTCGGGGTCTGGGCCATGGACATGGGCGCGCTCCTCGCCCTCGGCGTGATCTGCGGCTTCTTCGTGGCCCGCTTCCTGCGCCGCCACGAGCCCGAGGTCATGCGCAAGTAGTCACCGCCGCACCGCGCCCGAAGGGCGGCACTCCGTCAGGGGAGTGCCGCCCTTCGGCGTTCGGTCCAGCGAGCAGAGGTCCGCGCCAGCCTCAGTACGCGCCGAAGACGTTGTCCATCGAGCCGTACTTGTCGGCCGCGTAGTTGCAGGCGGCGGTGATGTTGGCGACCGGGTTGTAGATGTCCCAGGAGGTGCCGGGGACGTGGTACGCCTTGAAGGTCGGCGGGATGACCTGGAGCAGGCCCTTCGACGGGACGCCGTTGATGGCGTTGATGTCCCAGTTGTTGATCGCCTTCGGGTTACCCGAGGACTCCCGGATGATGTTGCGGTGGATGCCGTCGTAGGACGCCGGGATGTTGTGCTTCTTCAGGATGTCGAGCGACTCGCGGATCCAGCCGTCGAGGTTGTTCGGGTAGCTCTTGGCGGCGGCCTTCTTGACCTGGGCGCGCTTGGCGTCCCGGCTGGCGGCCTCCTTGGCCTCGCGCGCGGCTTCGGCCTTCTTCTTCGCGGCCTCGGCGGCGGCCTTCTTCTTGGCGGCGGCCGCGGCGTCGGCCTTCTTCTTCGCCGCGATCTGCTCCGCCTTCACCGTGGCACCGGCCATCTGGTCGGTGACGCTGGCCTTGACGTCCTTGATCTGCTCGGTGCTGAACGCCACCGCAGCCGGCTGAGCGGCCTCGGTCGTGGTCGACGCACCGCTCGGCACCGCGGAGAAACCGATGGCGGCGGCGCCGAGGGTGGCGACACCCGCCATGGCGATCTTGTGGTGACGGGTGAGGGTACGACTGCGGCCACGGCTGAAGATGTTCTTGGGCATGGTGGTGGGACCTCTTCGAATAGCGCGGGAGTCGCTCGGCGTCCGGCGTTGGACTCGGTGTGTTTCCGACACGAACGCCGCGGAGGTGAACCCACGGCGCTGAGCGACGTCAGCAATTCTTAGCGGCCGCAAAATGGCGTGGCAAAGGTGTGACGTACGAAGCCCGATAGTGGATCAGGGAAGGGCAAATCGGGGCAGATTGGAATGTATGCGCCGCTCAAAAGGTACGGCTTTGTCTCCTACGCCCTTTCGTACGTGACGTGGGTCCTATGCGCGGGCTCACACCGGGCGGCATGCGTTCTCACGACCCGTTGCACGAGCGATGCTCTGTGTGAGGGGTTTTTCACGGCAGGACGAGGTGCACGTCCCCGAACTCGTGCCACAGGTACCGGCCCTGGAGCGCGGCCTGGTAGCCACGCTCGATGGCCACCCGCCCCGCGACCGCCTCCAGCATCAGCAGATGCGAGGCCTCCGGCTCGTGCAGCCCGGTCAGCAGCCCGTCCACCACACGCACCCCGCGCTCCGGCGTGACGACGAGTTCCGTCCATCCCGCACGCGCGCGTACGGCCCCGTCGGCGCCCACCGCCGACTCCACGGCCCGCACCGCCGTCGTCCCGACCGCCACGACCCGGCCTCCACCGGCCCTCGTGGAGTTGATCAGCCCTGCCGACGTCCCGGGCACCGCGAAGCGCTCCGCATACGGCGGCTCGTGCGCCTCCGCCGACGCCACCCCCGTGTGCAGCGTGACCGGAGCGAACCGCACGCCGCGGCTCACCAGCTCCGCCACCACCCGTCCCGTGAAGGGCCGCGCCGCACTCGGCATCTCCGCACTGCCCGCCCCGTCCGCGGACGGCAGCGCGAACACCGTCTGGTAGACGGACAACGGCTGGTCGCGCTCCGTGTAGGAGTAGCGAATGGGCCGTCCGTGCTCCCGCAGCAGCCCCGGCACGCCGGGCCCGGCGTGCCGTGCCCACCACAGCCGCCCACTCCGCCCGCTCAGCGGCTCCTCCAGAACCAGCCCTCCACCTCCCGGCAGGCGCACCTCCGTACCCGCGGGCCCTCCCGCACGCGCGCGCGTGGTCCCCCGCCCGTCGGGCTCCCGCAGCTCCACCGCCCAGCGGCCGTCATCCCCTGGGGTGGAGAAGTGCACCACCACGCGCGCGTGCCCGATCCACCCGTCCACTGCCGCCGCCAGCGTGGCCGAGGTGTTGACCACGAGCAGATCCCCGGCGCGCAACAGCCGCGGCAGTTCCCTGAACGTGTGATGCGCCACCTCCGCACCCCGCGACACCAGCATCCGCACGGCGTCCCGGTCCAGCCCCGGCCCGCGCTGCTCCACCGGCACCCGGGCCGACAGCTCCTCCGGCACCCGCACGGCCAGCGTCATCGGATCCCGTCCAGCAGAGCCGGAGCCCCGTACCGCCCGCTCACCGGCCGCTCGTCCAGCAGCCGCAGGAACCCCGGCACCACAGTCGCCGGCGCCGGACGCGGATCATGATCGTCCGGTACGGCCGCCGCATACAGGTCCGTGGCCATGTCCCCGGGATCCACCGCCCAGACCCGCAGCCCCGGCTCCTCCACGGCGAGCACCGCCATCAGATGGTCCAGCGCCGCCTTGGACGCCCCGTAGCCGCCCCAGGTCTCGTACGCCTCGGCGGCCGCGTCCGAACTGACCGTCATGACGGTGCCCGCCCGCGAGGCCCGCAGCAGCGGCAGCGCCTCCTGGACCAGGCCCAGCGCCGCCACCAGATTCACCTCCAGCGCCCGCCGCAGCCCCTCCAGGGGCAGGTCCTCCAGCCGCACCAGCGGCTCGGCGCCCAGCGCGCTCGCGTTGTGCGCCAGCAGGTCGACGCCGCCGAGCCGCCACGCCGCCGACACCAGCGCCGCACGGTGCGCGGCGTCCGTGACGTCCCCCGGCAGGGCGGCCACGCGCGTGCCGTGCGCGGAGACGGCCTCTGCCGCGTTCCCCAGTGCCTCGGCGCCCCGGGCGTCGAGCACCAGGTCCCAGCCCCGCTCGGCCAGAGCCTCGGCGAGCGCCCGGCCCAGGCCCTTAGACGCCCCGGTGATGATCGCAACCGGCATGACCCGCTCCCTCGTCGTGATCGTGTGCACTCAACGTAGGAACGCGGCCACCCGGACCGCCTCGGACGCGGGCCGCAGACCGCCGGGTCCCTTCGCCCTACGCCCCCGGCCCGGCACCCCCGGCCGTACGCCACCCCTGCCGGCGTCCTCGGCCCTGCGACCTAGGCCCACCGGACCGGGCGCCCGCCGCCGGCGGTCCGATCCGCGCTGTCACAGCCCGCCGGTACCGTGAGGACATGAGTCACGGTCCCCGGTCCGGCCTCGCCGCGGTGAGTTCCGCGTTGCTGGCCATGAGCAGGCATCTCGAGGTGCGCGACGTCCTCAAGACGATCGTCGCCTCGGCCCGCGAGCTGCTCGACGCGCAGTACGCCGCGCTCGGCGTCCCGGACGACCACGGCGGCTTCGCCCAGTTCGTGGTCGACGGCGTCAGCGAGGAGCAGTGGAAGGCCATCGGCCCGCTCCCGCGCCAGCACGGCATCCTCGCCGCGATGCTCCACGAGGCCAGGGCCGAGCGCCTCGCCGACGTCCGCAAGGACCCCCGCTTCGAGGGCTGGCCGAGCGCCCACCCCGACCTGGTCGACTTCCTGGGCCTGCCCATCCGCGACGGCGACGAGGTCATCGGCGCACTCTTCCTCGCCAACAAGAACTGTCCGAAGCCCGAGGGGAGTTGCGGCTTCACACAGGACGACGAGGACCTGCTCGGCATCCTCGCCCAGCACGCGGCGATCGCCCTCACCAACGCCCGCCTCTACGAACGCAGCCGTGAACTCACCATCGCCGAGGAGCGCTCCCGCCTCGCCCACGAACTGCACGACGCGGTCAGCCAGAAGCTCTTCTCCCTCCGCCTGACCGCCCAGGCCGCGGCCCGCCTGGTGGACCGGGACCCCTCCCGCGCCAAAGGCGAGCTCCAGCAGGTGGCGGCCCTCGCCGCCGAGGCCACCGACGAACTGCGCTCCGCCGTCGTCGAGTTGCGCCCCGCCGCCCTCGACGAGGACGGCCTCGTCGCCACCCTCCGGACGCAGGTCCAGGTCCTCGACCGCGCCCACTCCGCCCGCGTCACCTTCACCGCCCGCGGGGTGAAGGCCCTGCCCGCCTCCCAGGAGGAGGCCGTCCTGCGGGTCGCCCAGGAGGCCCTGCACAACGCCCTGCGCCACTCCGGCGCCGACCACGTCGACGTGACCCTGGACCGGCACGGCGGCGGAGCGGTCCTGCGGGTCACGGACGACGGCAGCGGATTTGACCCGATGGCGGTCCGCCGCGCGGGGCGCCATCTGGGCCTGGTCTCGATGCGGGACCGGGCGAGCGGGGCGGGCGGCACGCTGACCGTGGAATCGGCGCCCGGCAAGGGCACCACGATCGAGATGGAGGTCCCCGGTGGCTGACGCAATCAAGGTGCTGCTCGTCGACGACCACCAGGTCGTCCGCCGGGGCCTGCGCACGTTCCTGGAGGTACAGGACGACATCGAGGTCGTCGGCGAGGCGGCGGACGGCGCCGAAGGAGTCGACCGTGCGGAGGAGTTGCGACCCGACGTCATCCTCATGGACGTCAAGATGCCGGGCATGGACGGCGTCGACGCCCTGCGCAGACTCCGCGAACTGGGCAACCCCGCGCGCGTGCTGATCGTCACCAGCTTCACCGAGCAGCGCACGGTGGTCCCGGCCCTGCGCGCGGGCGCCGCCGGCTACGTCTACAAGGACGTCGACCCCGACGCCCTCGCCGGAGCCATCCGCTCCGTCCACGCCGGGCACATCCTCCTCCAGCCGGAGGTCGCCGACGCCCTGCTGTCCCAGGAAGAGGCCAACTCCGTCCCGGGCAGGGCCGGTTCGCTCACCGACCGGGAGCGCGAGGTGCTCGGCCTGATAGCGGACGGCCGTTCCAACCGGGAGATCGCCCGAGCCCTCGTCCTCTCCGAGAAGACCGTCAAGACCCACGTCTCGAACATCCTCATGAAACTCGACCTGTCCGACCGGACGCAGGCCGCTCTGTGGGCCGTTCGCCATGACGTGACCGGCTGACACACACATCCCACGGCAACACGGAGGGTTCCATTCCGAGCTGAGATTCATACTGTCGTGGGAACGTCCCTCACATGGCGCAACCTCGGTGGATCTCCGCCGTTCTCCAGTGCGTGCTGCGGCGCCTGCCGCGGTGATCGCAAGGAGGGCTCAGAAGTGAAGAACCTGAAGAAGGCCGCTGCCGTGACGATGGTGACCGGTGGCCTGCTGGCCGCGGGCGCGGGCATCGCCTCCGCCACCAGCGCGCACGCCGACGGCCAGGCCGTGGGCTCCCCGGGCGTCGGCTCGGGCAACGTCGTCCAGGCCCCGGTGCACGTCCCGGTCAACGTGTCCGGCAACAGCGTGAACGTCGTGGGCGTCCTGAACCCCGCCTTCGGCAACCTCGCCGTCAACCACTGACGTCCCACCTCCGTCTCCGAGCCGGAGGTGACACCGGCCTCCCGGGTTTCCCCGGGAGGCCGGTCCGCTCAGCTGCGGGCAGTCGTGCCGCTGGGGCGGCACGGGTGGGCGCAGGCGGCACCCCACAGCGCCGGGTTGCGCCCCCCTCCAGCCCCAGCACAGACGCCGAGCACCATCACGACCGACAGTCACCGCACCGCACCCCGCTCAGCACCAACGCCGAGCACCAGTACAGCCCCCGGTCACCGGACCCCCCGCTCCCGCTCCTCCACAACGGAGTTGTACGCCGCGACCTGCGCCCGCCGAGCCGTCCGCTCCACCGCCCGCAACGCCTCCCGCCGCGCTGAGATCTCCGACGCGCTCACCGCACCCCCGGCCCCGCTCTCCGTCGCCACAGCGAGGAGCGTCCCCACCCGCTGCGCCAACTCCAGCACCCGCACCGCCCGTGGCGGATACCCCGGCGCCAGCACCTCCCGCCCCCGCTCGGCCCGAGCCCGATACGCGTCGACCGCCGCCTCCGCCACCGGCCCCGATCCGGCCACATCCAGCCGCGTCAGCGCCTCGGTCGCCTCCCGGAGGGCCTCCGCGAGTTCCCGCTCCGCCTCACCCAGTGACGGCACATCCGCCGGCGGCGCCTCCCGTACGGGCAGCACATGCCACACGACCTCGACCTGCACCCCCACGGGTCCGGCCTCGTACACGTCCGGCACCAACCCCAAGGCCGCCCCGTAACAGACCACGGCCTCCTCGGCCTCCAGTGCCCGCGCGTTGAACTCCGGCGGCCCGCTCAGCCCCAGCGGATGCCCCGGCGCGGGCAGCGCCACCCGCAGCCCGGTCACCCCGAGGGCCCGCAGCCGCCCCAGTGCGAGCGTCAGCCCGACCTGGCCCGACTCACCCGGCAGCCCCTCCACCCGATGTACCGCGTCCTCACCGACGATGGCGAGCACGGCGTCGTCCGGAGAGACAAGTCCGGCCAAAAGGGCATTTCCCCAAGCTGCGAGACGTCCAGCGCGCGGTTCCGTGAGCATGCTCCCACCCTAGGACCCTTCAAGGACCGGACCGAGGGAATGTCCGGGCCGACCGGTGGCGTAGATTTCATGGAGGGCTGCGCCCACCGGCGCGGCGGACCGAGCCACAGGCGTACGCGACAGCCGAGACCGGCCACACTGCAAGGGGAGACAACGCGCTCATGAGCGATGTTCTGGAGCTTCAGGACGTATCTGTGGTCCGCGAGGGCCGGGCTCTGGTGGACCAGGTCTCCTGGTCGGTCAAGGAGGGCGAGCGCTGGGTCATCCTGGGCCCGAACGGCGCCGGCAAGACCACCCTCCTCAACCTCGCTTCCACCTACCTCTTCCCCAGCTCGGGCACCGCCGCCATCCTCGGCGAGACCCTCGGCAAGCCCGGCACCGACGTCTTCGAGCTGCGCCCGCGCATCGGCATGGCAGGCATCGCCATGGCCGACAAGCTCCCCAAGCGCCAGACGGTCCTGGAGACGGTGCTGACCGCCGCGTACGGCATGACCGCCACCTGGCACGAGGACTACGAGGAGATCGACGAGAAGCGCGCCCGCGCCTTCCTCGACCGCCTCGGCATGAGCGAGTACCTGGAGCGCAAGTTCGGCACGCTCTCCGAGGGCGAGCGCAAGCGCACCCTCATCGCCCGCGCACTGATGACCGACCCCGAACTGCTGCTCCTCGACGAGCCCGCCGCCGGCCTCGACCTCGGAGGCCGCGAGGACCTCGTCCGCCGCCTCGGACGTCTCGCCCGCGACCCGATCGCCCCCTCGATGCTCATGGTCACCCACCACGTCGAGGAGATCCCCCCGGGCTTCACGCACGTCCTCATGATCCGCCAGGGCAAGGTGCTGGCCGCCGGTCCGCTGGAGCTCGAACTCACTTCCCGCAACCTCTCCCTCTGCTTCGGCCTCCCGCTCGTCGTCGAACAGGCGGGCGAGCGCTGGACGGCACAGGGCCTCCCGCTGTCCTGACCCGGCCCCTCGCCCCGCAAATCCCAAAGCGAGAACGGCATTTCACACGCCGGGCGCCCTGTCGGCGACAGGGCCGTCGGACCTACCATGACCATGTGGAAATCGACGCATGGCTGTGGTGGCTGATCGGCGCGACAGCGCTCGGCATCGCGCTCGTGGTCACCGCGATGCCCGAACTCGGCATGCTCGCGGTGGGCGCCATCGGCGCCGCGGTGGTCAGCGGCGTCTTCGGCGGCGGAGCCGTCGCCCAGGTCGTCGTCTTCGCCGTCATCTCGACCGCGGGCATCGCCGTCGTCCGGCCCATCGCGAACCGGCATCGCGCCCAGCGACCCCAACTCGCCACCGGCGTGGACGCGTTGAAGGGCAGACAAGCCGTCGTCCTGGAACGTGTCGACGCCTCCGGCGGCCGGATCAAACTGGCCGGAGAGGTCTGGTCGGCCCGCGCCCTCGACACCGACCGCGCCTACGAAGTGGGCCAGGAAGTGGACGTCGTGGACATCGAAGGGGCCACCGCGATCGTCATGTGACCTCGCAGGACGTAACTGGAGTGAACTCCTCGCCAGCTACGCGACGGTCTGACAGACTCGACCAGCAAGATCTTCGACAACCATAAGATCTGCCGAAGGCGCCGAAGCGGAGAAGGGATACGGGGAACGACGATGGAACCGGTCATCATCGTCCTGATCATTCTGGTGGTGTTGGTCTTCATCGCCCTGATCAAGACGATCCAAGTCATCCCACAGGCCAGCGCGGCCATCGTCGAGCGCTTCGGCCGCTACACGCGGACGCTGAACGCCGGCCTCAACATCGTCGTTCCGTTCATCGACACCATCCGCAACCGGATCGACCTGCGCGAACAGGTCGTCCCCTTCCCGCCGCAGCCGGTGATCACCCAGGACAACCTGGTCGTCAACATCGACACCGTCATCTACTACCAGGTGACCGACGCCCGCGCCGCGACGTACGAAGTCGCCAGCTACATCCAGGCGATCGAGCAGCTCACGGTCACCACGCTCCGCAACATCATCGGTGGCATGGACCTGGAGCGGACCTTGACCTCCCGCGAGGAGATCAACGCGGCCCTGCGCGGTGTCCTCGACGAGGCCACCGGCAAGTGGGGCATCCGCGTCAACCGCGTCGAACTCAAGGCGATCGAGCCGCCGACCTCCATCCAGGACTCGATGGAGAAGCAGATGCGCGCCGACCGCGACAAGCGCGCCGCCATCCTCCAGGCCGAAGGTGTCCGGCAGTCCGAGATCCTGCGCGCCGAAGGTGAGAAGCAGTCCCAGATCCTGCGCGCCGAAGGTGAGGCCAAGGCGGCCGCCCTGCGCGCCGAGGGCGAGGCCCAGGCCGTCCGTACGGTCTTCGAGGCCATCCACGCCGGCGACCCGGACCAGAAGCTGCTCTCCTACCAGTACCTCCAGATGCTCCCCAAGATCGCCGAAGGCGACGCCAACAAGCTCTGGATCGTCCCCAGCGAAATCGGCGACGCCCTCAAGGGCCTGTCCGGCGCCATGGGCAACTTCGGCGGCCTGGGCGGCGGTTCCGGCGGCAACTCAGGCGCGTCCGGAGGCGGCGTCCCCGCCCAGGAACGCCGCGAGAAGCCGTCCCTCGACTGACCCGGCACGGCATGTATGAAGGGGCCCGCTTCCTCTGGGAAGCGGGCCCCTTCATACATGCCGTGCCGGGCTAGGCCGCAGGCTGGGCCAGCCACTCCGGCAGCGCGTTGAAGTCGTCCTGCCCCAGCGCCAGCAGCATCGCGTCCGCCGGAGTCGGCTCGAACGGCTGCCGCAGCAGCGGCATCCCCGCCTCCTCCGGAGTCCGGTTCGCCTTGCGGTGGTTGTCCTGCGCGCACGAGGCCACCGTGTTCAGCCAGGTGTCCTGACCGCCCTGCGACCGCGGCACCACGTGGTCGACGGTCGTCGCCCGCCTCCCGCAGTACGCGCACCGGTGCCGGTCCCGGACCAGCACACCCCGCCTCGACCACGGCGCTTGTCTTCGGAAGGGCACCCGTACGTACTGGCAGAGCCTGATCACACGGGGCGCCGGTATGTCGACCGCGGCTCCCCGCATCCGCAGTTCGGGGTGGGCCTGCTCGACGACGGCCTTGTCCTGAAGCACCAGAACGACGGCTCGGTTAAGCGTCACCGTCGACAGCGGCTCGAAGCTCGCGTTGAGTACCAGTGTGTCCCGCATACCAGCCCACCTCCCGTGTGCACCGGCCCACCCCCTGGCGGGCTGGGATCAACTCTGGCCGGGCACGCCGAGATGGACAACGCAATATCTGCTGCTCCCACGGGGGGTGACCCCCGCGACCCCCGGCAACAAAAATGCCCGCTCCTGATCAATTCCAAGACCAGGAGCGGGCAAACGTTCCGTGAACGCCGGGATCGCGAGGCGGCTCACTCAGCTTTCGGCGGGCACCTCGTACTCACCGATCAGCTGGGCCCGCCCGATCGTGTGGAACCGCAGGTTGAAGCCCACGGCGGCCGGCGAAGCCTCCGCGTCGGGACCCAGCTTCTCCTGGTCCACGGCATACACCGTGAACACGTACCGGTGCGGCCCGTCCCCGGGCGGGGGCGCGGCACCGCCGAACTCCTTGCCGCCGTAGTCGTTCCGAGCGTGGATCGCACCCTCGGGCAGACCCTCGAACTTGCCGCTGCCCGCACCCGCCGGCAGCTCCGTCACCGACGCCGGGATGTCGAACAGCACCCAGTGCCAGAACCCGCTCCCCGTCGGGGCATCGGGGTCGTAGCAGGTCACGGCGAAGCTCTTGGTCTCGGGCGGGAAGCCCTCCCACCGCAGCTGCGGCGAGGTGTTGCCGGCCGCGTGGACCTGAGCGTCCTTGAGCGTCGCCCCCTCCTGGACGTCCTCGCTCGTCACCGTGAACGACGGCACGGGCGGATGGAAGTCGTGGGGGAGCGGCCGCCGCTTGAGCTCGGTCACCTCGGTACCTCCTGGATCGGTTCTTGCAGTCGATACCGAGCCTAGGGCGTGTCCGTAAAGTCCCGTCGTCCGCCCGGAGGGCGGGCCTCGCGGCGTCCGGTGCGTGCTCTCGGCGTGCCGGGCGGACGCCCGCGTACTGGTTGTACGTGGGTGTTCGGCCGGTGCGGCGAGAGGGCGTGCCGGACGCCGCGAGGCAGGCGGGACTTTGCGGACACGCCCTAGGCCCTCTCCTAGAACCAGTTGCGCTTGCTGCCGACCTCGGAGAGCCACTGGTTGAGGTACGCCGCCCAGTCGGTCCCCTGATAGTCGTTGAGCCCCACCTGGAACGAGCGGAAGGTGTCGCTGCCCTCGCTGAAGAGCCCCGGCCTCTTGTCCATCTCGAGCACCACGTCCATGGCCTGCGCGTCGGCCACGAAGCTCAGCTCGACCTGGTTCAGCCCCCGGTACTGCTGCGGCGGGTAGAACTCGATCTCCTGGTAGAACGGCAGCTTCTGCCGCGTGCCCCGGATGACACCGCGCTCCATGTCCGCGTTCTTGAACCGGAAGCCCAGCTGGATGAACGCGTCCAGGATCGCCTTCTGCGCCGGCAGCGGGTGCACGTTGATCGGGTCCAGGTCACCGGAGTCCACCGCCCGCGCGATCTCCAGCTCCGTGGAGACCCCGATGTGCATCGAGCGCAGCTCCTGCCCGTCGATCGTCGTGATCGGCGTCTCCCACGGAATCTCCAGCCCGAACTGCACCGCGTGCACCGCGTTCGCCTGGAGCTCGAACGCCCCGCCCAGCCGGGACTTCGTGAACTCGATGTCCTGCTTGTACTCCTGGTCGCCGCTCTCCACCTCGACCTTGGCCTGGAGCCCGACCGAGAGCCCCTCGATCTGCTGGTTCACGGACCCGCCCTGAATCCGCACCTCACCCTGGACGACACCGCCCGGCACGACGTTGACCTCGTGCAGCACCGTCTCGACGGAAGCCCCGCCGGCCCCCAGGCTCGCGAGCAGCTTCTTGAACGCCATGTCTCTCCCTCTCGCCCACTACGGGTGGATCCTTGATCCATACAAACGCGATCCGGCCGTGGCCGGTTCCATGTCCTCACCCTGGCAAGGCCGGCGCCCTGAGGCCACCCCACCGCACCACGCGTCTCCAGTACCCTCGGAGGGCATGATCGCGACCCCCGACCGTACGCCCCTGTCCAGGGAGTTCTTCGACCGACCCGTCCTCGATGTCGCCCCCGACCTCCTCGGCCGCATCCTGGTACGCACCACCCCGGACGGTCCGATCGCCCTCCGCCTGACGGAGGTCGAGGCCTACGACGGTGCCGACGACCCCGGCTCCCACGCCTATCGCGGCCGCACGGCCCGCAACGGCGTGATGTTCGGTCCCCCCGGGCACGTCTACGTCTACTTCACGTACGGCATGTGGTTCTGCATGAACCTGGTGTGCGGCCCCGAGGGCAAGGCGAGCGCGGTCCTGCTCCGCGCCGGCGAGATCGTCGAGGGCGCCGAGCTGGCCCGCACCCGTCGACTCTCGGCCCGCAACGACAAGGAACTGGCCAAAGGCCCGGCCCGTCTGGCCACGGCCCTGAACGTGGACCGGTCCCTGGACGGCACGGACGCCTGCACCTCCGACGCCACACCCCTGAGGATGCTCACGGGCACGCCCGTACCCCGCGACCAGGTACGCAACGGCCCACGCACCGGAGTCGCGGGCGAGGGGGGCAACGGCGACATCCACCCCTGGCGCTTCTGGGTCGCCAACGACCCGACGGTGAGCCCCTATCGGGCCCATGTCCCGAGGCGCCGCCGAAGTTGACGCGTCCCCGCAGGACGCGTAATGTAGCCCGAGCCGCTTGACCCGGGTACGGCATTCGCCAGCAGCCGGAAGCGGCCAACCCACTACCTAGCGACTCCCCTCAGCAGGGGCGAATTCGGCGTGCCCGCATGCCTGAATTCGGCGCCGACGGACTCGATTATGAGTTGGACGGCGAATCGGTTAACGTAGTGAATGTCGAAAGGCCGACGAGCGAAAGCCAAGGCCGCCCGGCAAATCCCGCCGACAGGGAATCGGATCGAGAAAAAAGATCTGATAGAGTCGGAAACGCAAGACCGAAGGGAAGCGCCCGGAGGAAAGCCCGAGAGGGTGAGTACAAAGGAAGCGACCGTTCCTTGAGAACTCAACAGCGTGCCAAAAGTCAACGCCAGA
>NZ_JARVKU010000026.1:0-127039 GCF_029813805.1 Streptomyces sp. DH10 | reverse complement strand
TAGAGAGGGTAAGGCTCCCAGTAGACGACTGGGTTGATAGGCCGGATATGGAAGCACGGTAACGTGTGGAGTTGACCGGTACTAATAGGCCGAGGGCTTGTCCTCAGTTGCTCGCGTCCACTGTGTTAGTTCTGAGACAACGAACAGTTGTCGGCTTTGAGCAGAACAAACAATTGAAGAGTGTGCTTGTTCGCTCGAAACCATTAGGGTTTCGGTGGTTATAGCGTAGGGGAAACGCCCGGTTACATTCCGAACCCGGAAGCTAAGCCTTACAGCGCCGATGGTACTGCAGGGGGGACCCTGTGGGAGAGTAGGACGCCGCCGAACAATCTTTGGAAGGACCCCTGGTCACCAGCGTTCAGCTGGGACCAGGGGTCCTTTTTGTTTTTGCACTGCGCGCTGGGCACCCGGCTGCGCGAGAATGACTTGCGGTACCGAAGACAGGAGTCACCATGTCCACCAACTCTCCCGACGACCGACCGGAGCGCGACCAGCAGCGACGGGAGGGGGACCGGAGCGACCGCGGTGGTCAGCGCGGGGACCGTGGAGACCGTGGCGGCTTCCGCGGCAGGGACGACCGTGGCGGCCGGAGCGACCGCGGGGAGCGTGGTGGCTTCCGGCGTGACGACAACCGTGGTGGTGACAACCGTGGTGGTGGCTACGGCCGGCGCGACGACCGCGACCGAGGGCCTCGCAGGGACGATCGCGACCGGGGAGATTCTCGGCGCGACGACCGTGGGGAGCGTCCCTCCTTCCGTCGTGATGATCGCGGGGAGCGTCCTCCGTTCCGTCGTGATGATCGCGGGGAGCGTCCTCCGTTCCGTCGTGATGACCGTGGGGAGCGTCCTCCGTTCCGTCGTGATGATCGTGGCGAGCGTCCCTCGTTCCGTCGTGATGACCGTGGGGAGCGTCCCCCGTTCCGTCGTGATGACCGTGGGGAGCGTCCCCCGTTCCGTCGCGACGACCGCGGTGACCGTCCCTCCTTCCGCCCTGACGACCGTGGCGAGCGGCGGGACGACCGGGGAGACAGGGGCGACCGGGGCGGTTTCCGGCGTGACGACAACCGTGGCGGCGGTTACGGCCGGC
Source organism: Streptomyces sp. DH10 (assembly GCF_029813805.1). Classification (NCBI taxonomy): domain Bacteria; kingdom Bacillati; phylum Actinomycetota; class Actinomycetes; order Kitasatosporales; family Streptomycetaceae; genus Streptomyces; species Streptomyces sp. DH10. Next base: position 125,953 of record NZ_JARVKU010000026.1, on the reverse strand, counting down.
GCGACGACCGCCGGGACGATGCCCGACGCGGAAACGACGACCGTGGGCAGCGCGGTGGATTCCGACGGGATGACCGTCGGGACGACAGGCGCGACGACCGTCGCGGTGACAGGCGTGAGGGCGACCGTGGCGGATTCCCCCGCCGCGACGACCGCGGAGAGCGCCGGGACACCCGGGACCGTGGTTTCCGCGGTGATGACCGGGACCGCGGCTTCCGTGGCGACGACCGGGACCGTGGCTTCCGGAGCGACGGTGACCGTGGCGGATTCCGCGGTCGTGACGACCGACGGGATGACCGCCGCGATGAGCGACGGGATGACCGCCGTGACGACCGTCGTGGGGACGACCGTGGGGACCGTGGCGGTTTCCGGCGTGACGATGCCCCGCGGGGGCAGCGTGGGAGTTTCCGTCGGGACGACACCCGCGGTGATCGCGACACTCGCGATACCCGTGGCGACCGCGGCGACCGTGGTGGCTTCCGCGGCCGGGACGACCGTGGCGGCGGGCGTGGACCGCGCCGCGACGATCGCGGTGGGCGGCCCGGGGGCTTCCGGGGCCGTGATGACCGGCGCGACGACCGTCGGGACGACCGTCGTGGCGGCGGCCGGTTCCGTGACGAGCGCGAGCGGGACAGGGAGCCGATCAAGCGGCTGCCGATCCCCGAGGACGTCACGGGCGAAGAGATCGACAAGGACGTGCGGCAGGAGCTCCAGAGCCTGCCGAAGACGCTCGCGGACGATGTCGCGAAGAACCTGGTGATGGTCGCGCGGCTCCTCGACGAGGACCCCGAGGGCGCGTACGGCTACTCCAGGGTGGCGCTTCGGCTGGCGTCGCGTGTCGCCGCCGTGCGGGAGGCCGCCGGGTTCGCGTCGTACGCCAGCCAGAAGTACGGCGAGGCGCTGGCCGAGTTCCGGGCCGCCAAGCGGATGACCGGGAACATCGATCTGTGGCCTGTCATGGCCGACTGCGAGCGTGGGCTCGGGCGGCCGGAGAAGGCGCTGGACATGGCCGGTGCGCCCGAGGTGCACAAGCTCGACAAGGCCGGGCAGGTCGAGATGCGGCTCGTCGCGGCCGGTGCGCGGCGGGACATGGGGCAGCTGGACGCGGCCATCGTGACGCTTCAGAGCCCGGAGCTGGCCTCCAACTCCGTGCAGCCGTGGACCGCGCGGCTGCGGTACGCCTACGCCGACGCGCTGCTGGCGGCCGGGCGGGAAGGCGAGGCGCGGGAGTGGTTCGCCAAGGCCGTGGAGGCCGACCGGGACGGCAGCACGGACGCCTCGGACCGGCTCGCCGAACTGGACGGGGTGGAGTTCGTGGACGCCCTGGGCGAGGACGAGGGTGAGGGCGGCGACGCCGACGCGGAGGAGAAGGACTGACGTCGCGTAGACGTGGAGGGGGCGGATTCCGGTCGGGATCCGCCCCCTCTAGTGCGTAAGAACCAGCGCGTCAGAACCAGCGCGTCAGAAGTCCAGCGCGCGCAGGACCAGGCCGGAGGCCGGCTTCGGGCCGAACGACGTCGACTTGCGTGGCATGGTGACGCCCTGCCGGGCCAGGTCGCGGACGACCTCCTCGCGGACCGGGTGCATCAGAACGGCCGTGCCGCCGTCGCGTTCCGCCTTCCCCACCGTGGCGGCCGCGTCGTGGATGTAGGCGATGTGCGCGGGGGAGTCCTCGGGGATGTGCCAGACGTGGTCGAGGAGCGTGGCGTGCAGGACCGTCGCGTCGAGGGTGCGCCAGGCGGTGGGCCGGTCGGCGGGGACCGTGCGGGCCAGGAGATCCGGGTCCGGGCGGTCGACGAGGTGGAAGGAACCGTCGCCGGCGAGCAGGAACGCGTTGCCCTCGCAGGCCGCGTCCGCCAGTGCCTCCAGCGCCTCGGACAACGGGACTTGGAGGCCGCGCACGCGGAAGCGGCCGTCTAGGGCGGCCAGGGCGTCACCGACCGGCAGGTCGTGGAGGAGGCGGTGGATGGCGCGGACGCGGAGGGGGTAGCGGGCCGTGTCGACCAGGAGGACCAGGCCGTGGTCCCACGGGCTGGGGGACGGGTGCTCCGTGCGCAGGCGGCGGTAGGTCGCCCAGCGGTGGTGACCGTCGGCGATGAGGGCCTGGTGACGGGCCAGGTCGGTCTGGATCGTCGTCAGGTCGGCGGGGGCGGTGACCGACCACAGGCGGTGGCTGAAGCCGTCCTCCGTGGTGGTCGCGAGGAGCGGTGGCTGCTCGGCGGTCCGCTCGATCAGGTCCGCCATGGCGGTCGTCGAGTCGTCGCCGCGGTAGGTCAGCAGGAGGGGTTCGAGGTTCGCGGAGGTGGCCCGCATCAGGGCCGCGCGGTCGGCGACGACGTGCGGCATGACGTCCTCGTGCGGCAGCACCACCTGCTCGGCCGGGTCCGTCACGCGGAGGGCGCCGATGACGCCGCGTTGCAGCATGCCCTGGCCGTCCCGCTGCTCGTAGACGTACAGACCGGGATCCGGGTCGGTGGTCAGGACGCCCTCGGACAGCCAGCGGCGCAGGGTCTTGGCCGCCTGGTCGTTGCGGGTGCCGGGGGTGGCGGCCTGGGGGAGGATCAGCCGGACGATGTTGTACGGGTCGGCGGACTCGAGATGGTGCACTCCGTCGGGGCGGACGACGACGTCGTACGGCGGGGACGTCACTGCGGCCAGGCTGCCGACCCGGTCGGGGTCGTAGCGAAGGCCTCGGAACGGGGTGAGTTCCAGGCCTCGGCGCTCCGTTGCTTCCGAGTGACCTGCTGTGTTCATCCCGGCATCGTACGGGTGTCGGTGGCATGGGGGATGATCGGGGGAAAGCCGTCGAACGAGGAGCGATGCGGGATGAGCCGAAGCGTCAGGACGAGGCCCGAGGGCAGTGGGCAGGCCCTGAGCGAGGCGTACGACACGGCGCTGCTCGATCTGGACGGTGTCGTGTACGCGGGCGGGAGCGCGATCGCGTACGCGGTCGAGTCGCTGGCCACGGCCCGGACGGGCGGGATGCGTCTGGCGTACGTCACCAACAACGCGCTGCGGACTCCCGACACGGTCGCCGGGCACCTGACCGAGCTGGGCATACCGACGGGCGCGGACGATGTCATCACCTCGGCGCAGGCGGTCGCGCGGCTGATCAGCGAGCAGGTGCCGCAAGGCGCCCGTGTGCTGGTGATCGGCGGTGACGGGCTGCGGGTGGCGCTGCGTGAGCGCGGGCTCGTGCCCGTGGAGTCGGCGGACGACGATCCGGCGGCGGTGGTGCAGGGGTACGGCGGTCCGGAGCTGCCGTGGGGCCGTTTCGCGGAGGCCAGTTACGCCGTCGCGCGCGGTGTGCCCTGGTTCGCCTCGAACACCGACCTGACGATTCCGAGCGGGCGGGGGATCGCGCCGGGCAACGGCGCTGCGGTGGAGGTCGTGCGGATCGCCACGGGTGCCGAGCCTCAGGTCGCGGGCAAGCCGCTGCCGCCGATGCACCGGGAGACCATCCTGCGGACCGGGGCCGAGCGGCCGTTGGTCGTCGGGGACCGGCTGGACACGGACATCGAGGGCGCGTTCAACGGGGACGTCGACTCGCTGCTCGTGCTGACCGGCGTGACCGACGGCGCGCAGCTGCTGGCCGCGCCGCCGCAGCACCGGCCGACGTATGTGGACGCCGATCTGCGCGGGATGCTCTGTGGTCAGCCGGAGGTCGCCGCGGCGGACGACGGCGGATTCCGGTGCGGTGGCTGGACGGCGACGGCCGGTGCGGACCGGCTGGAGCTCGACGGGGACGGCGAGGCGCTGGACGGGCTGCGCGCGCTGTGTGCCGCTGCGTGGACGGCCGCCGGTGCGGGTGTGTGCGAGCTGGACGGGGGGAAGTCACTGGCGAGGCTGGGTCTTTGAGTGACGGTTGGATCCGTGGTTCCCGGGCACGCTCCGGCCGGGCGTGCGTTGCGGCGGCCGGGCTCCGGATCGAGGTCGAATGGCAGGGTAGGCTAACCTAACTTGCGTGTTGGTCGACAGTCCCCCTGAACAGCGCGCGGAGACCGCCCCCGCGCCCCCGACCCGACGGGCGATACGGGCCTTCGGGCTCCTCCTGGCCGTCGCGATCCTGGTGCTCGTCGCGCTGGCGAGTATCGCGATCGGAGCGAAAGAGCTGTCCCTCGGGCAGGTCTGGCACGGCTTGTTCGAGGACTCGGGGACGTACGGCGACGTCGTCGTCGCGGAGCGGCTGTCGCGGACCGTGCTCGGGCTGCTCGCCGGCGCCGCACTCGGCCTGGCCGGGGCGGTTCTCCAGGCGCTCACGCGCAACCCGCTGGCCGACCCGGGTCTGCTCGGCATCAACGCGGGCGCGTCCGCCGCGGTCGTCACGGCCGTCACGTTCCTCGGGATCACCTCGCTCAGCGGCTACGTCTGGTTCGCGTTCTTCGGCGCGGCCGCGGTCGGGGCGCTGGTGTGGTTCCTCGGCGGCAGCCGGGGCGCGACGCCGGTGCGGCTCGCGCTCGCCGGTACGGCGATCAGCGCCGCCCTCTACGGCTACCTCCAGGCCGTGATGATCATGGACGACGCGGCGCTCGGCAAGATGCGGTTCTGGACGGTCGGTTCGCTGTCCGCGGCGAACGACTCGACCATCCGGCAGGTCCTGCCGTTCCTGCTGGTCGGCATGGTTCTGGCGCTGGCCCTGTCCCGGCCGCTCAACGCCATGGCCATGGGCGACGACACCGCCAAGGCGCTCGGCGCCAACCTGAACCGGACGCGGGCGCTGTCCATGCTGGCCGCGACCGTGCTGTGCGGGGCGGCGACCGCGGCCTGCGGGCCGATCGTGTTCGTCGGGCTGATGGTTCCGCACGTCGTGCGTTCCTTCACCGGGCCCGATCTGCGCTGGATCCTGCCGTACGCGGCGATCCTGTCGCCCGTGCTGCTGCTCGGCGCCGACGTCATCGGCCGGATCGTGGCCCGGCCGGCGGAACTCCAGGTGGGCATCATCACCGCGATCCTCGGCGGACCGGTGTTCATCTATCTCGTACGACGGCGGAGGACGGCCCAGCTGTGAAGACCACCAACCGTGCTGTGAGGACCCCGGGCGGGCTCTCCGTGCGCCTGGACGTGCGGGCCTTCACCGTCGTGTTCCTGCTGCTGGTCGCGGCGCTCACGGCGAGCGTCGTGCTCATCGGCACCGGCGACTTCCCGATCCCGGCTGCCGACGTACTGCGGACGCTGTTCGGCGAGGGCAACGCGGGCCAGGAGTTCATCGTCAACGAACTGCGGCTGCCGCGCGTCCTGGTCGGGCTGCTGGTCGGCGCCTCGCTCGGACTCGGCGGCGCGCTGTTCCAGTCCATCTCCCGCAACCCGCTGGGCAGTCCGGACGTGCTGGGCCTCGGACAGGGGGCGACGGCCGGCGCGCTCACGGTGATCGTGCTGTTCTCCGGGAGCGCGAACCAGGTCGCCGCCGGCGCGCTGGTGGGCGGTCTGGTGACCGGCCTCGCCATCTACGTGCTCGCCTGGAAGCGGGGCGTGCACGGATACCGGCTGGTGCTGGTGGGTATCGGCGTCTCCGCGATCGTCACGGCGGTCAACGGCTACCTGCTCACCAAGTCCGACATCGTGGACGCGGCCCGCGCCGTCGTGTGGATGACCGGATCCCTCGACGGCCGTGACTGGGCCCAGGTCTGGCCGCTGCTCGGGCTGTGCGCCGTCCTCGTGCCGCTCGTCCTGTGCAACGCGCGCGGTCTGCGGATGATGGAGATGGGCGACGACGTGTCGTACGCCCTCGGGGTGCGGGTCGAGCGCGTGCGGCTGCTGCTGATGGTGGCGGCCGTGCTGCTGACCGCGTCCGCGACCGCCGCCGCCGGTCCCGTCAGCTTCGTCGCGCTCACCGCGCCGCAGCTGGCCCGGCGCCTGACCCGTGCGCCCGGCCCGAACCTGCTGGCCTCCGTGAGCATGGGCGCCGCCCTGCTGGTCGTCGCCGACTGGCTCTCGCAGCGGGCGTTCGGCGCCGAGCAGTTGCCCGTGGGCGTGGTCACCGGCGTGCTCGGCGGCGTCTATCTGCTGTGGCTGCTGGTCACCGAACGCAAGGCGGGCCGGATATGAGCAAGAACCGAAGGAGCACCGTGAACCGTCTGTCCGCCGAGAACGTCACCCTCGCCTACGACCAGCGGGTGATCGCCGAGCAACTGTCGGTGGAGGTACCCGACAACTCCTTCACCGTGATCGTCGGCCCCAACGCGTGTGGCAAGTCGACGTTGCTGCGGGCGCTGTCGCGGATGCTCAAGCCCAGCGAGGGCCGGGTGCTGCTCGACGGCCAGACCATCCAGTCGATGCCCGCGAAGAAGGTCGCGCGGACCCTCGGTCTGCTGCCCCAGTCGTCCATCGCGCCCGACGGCATCACCGTCGGCGATCTGGTGGGCCGGGGCCGGTACCCGCACCAGGGCATCCTGCGCCAGTGGTCGACCGAGGACGAGCGGGTCGTCCAGGAGTCGATGCGGCAGACCGGCGTCGCCGAGCTGGCCGACCGGTACGTCGACGAGCTCTCGGGCGGTCAGCGCCAGCGCGTGTGGATCGCCATGGCACTCGCCCAGCAGACACCGCTGCTGCTGCTCGACGAGCCGACGACGTTCCTGGACATCCAGCACCAGATCGACGTCCTGGACCTGTGCGCGGAGCTGCACGAGGAACAGGGGCGCACGCTCGTCGCCGTGCTGCACGACCTGAACCACGCCGCCCGCTACGCCACGCACCTCATCGCCCTGCGCGAGGGCCGGATCATCGCCGAGGGCCCGCCGAAGGACATCGTCACGGCCGGCCTGGTGGAGGAGGTGTTCGGTCTGCGCTGCCAGGTCATCGACGACCCGGAGACGGGCACGCCGCTGGTCGTGCCGGCGGCGCGGAAGGCACGCGTCGGAGCGGGGGCCGGGGCGGGGACCGGGGCCGGGAAGGCGGTCGCTACAGAAGCTTCCTGAGCTGGAGCAGGTCCCGCACGCCCGCGTTCAGTTTCACCCGGCCCGAGCCCCAGGCCTTGGCGAAGTTCAGTTCGCCGTCGACCAGGGCGACCAGGTCGTCACCGGTCATGGCCAGTCTGATCTCGGCCTTGTCGGGCGGCGGTCCCTGGACCGTGTCGCGCACGACGATCCGCCCGCCCTGCATCCGGCCGACGAAGGTGACGTCCAGGTCCGTGATGTGGCAGCTCACGGAACGGTCCAGGGCTGCGGCCTCGCGGACGTTCCCCTCAGCGTGCTGCATGTTGTCGGAGAGCTTGTCGAGTGCGCTGCGGCACTCCTCGATCGTGGCCATCGCGGTCGACGGTACCGCAGCGGTTCGCGGTAGCGTCGGGGCATGGACGACGCAGTTCCCGAGACCCCGGCGGTGGCGGAGGACGAGCCCGCCTCCGAGCCCGCTCCCGATCCCGGGTACGACCCCGCCTCTCCCGCCCCGCTGAACGTGCCCCGCACGCCCACCGGTGACGCCGACGTGGACGCGGCCCTGGACCGGCTCGGCGACGCCGACCACCTCGCCACGGACGGACACCTCGAGGTGTACGAGGATGTACACCGGGGGCTGCGCGACGCGCTCACCGCGCTCGACGCCCGCCCGGGACCTCCGGTGCCCCCGTCGCAGCACGGACCGAGGAGCTGAACCGAACGTGGCAGGAGTCGCACGCCGCCGTCTCGACGCGGAGCTGGTCCGCCGGAAGCTCGCGCGCTCGCGCGAGCATGCCGGCCAGCTGATCGCCGCCGGGCGGGTCTCCGTCGGCAAGACCGTCGCGACCAAACCCGCCACGCAGGTGGAGACCGCGGCCGCGATCGTCGTGGCGGCCGACGAGAACGACCCCGACTACGTGTCGCGCGGCGGCCACAAGCTCGCCGGCGCGCTGACGGCGTTCCTGCCGCAGGGCCTGGTCGTCGAGGGGCGCAGGGCGCTCGACGCCGGCGCGTCCACCGGCGGTTTCACCGATGTCCTGCTGCGGGCGGGCGCCGCCCATGTCGTCGCCGTGGACGTCGGATACGGACAACTCGCATGGTCTCTGCAAAAGGATGAACGCGTCACCGTCAAGGACCGTACGAACGTACGCGAATTGACACTTGAAGAGATCGATGGGGAGCCTGTGGATCTTGTCGTGGGGGATCTGTCCTTCATCCCGCTCGGGCTGGTCCTCCCAGCCCTGGTGCGGTGCGTGAAGCCGGACGCGGACCTGGTGATGATGGTCAAGCCGCAGTTCGAGGTGGGGAAGGAGCGGCTGGGCAGCGGGGGAGTCGTACGCAGCCCCCAACTGCGGGCCGAAGCGGTGACGGGGGTGGCCCAGAAGGCCTGGGGACTGGGGCTCGGGGTGAAGGGTGTGACGGCCAGTCCGCTGCCCGGGCCGTCGGGGAATGTCGAATACTTTTTGTGGCTGCGGGCCGGGGCACCGGAACTGGACCCGGCCGATGTCGACCGTGCAGTGGCGGAGGGGCCCCGTTGACCGATAACCGAGCTCGTACAGTTTTCCTGCTCGCCCACACGGGGCGGCCCGCCGCCGTGCGCAGTGCCGAGCTCGTGGTGAAGGGGCTGCTGCGCTCAGGTCTCGGCGTGCGGGTCCTGGCGGCCGAGGCGCGTGACCTGCCGCTGCCGGACGAGGTGGAGCTGGTCAAGGAGGCCACTCCGCAGTGCCTCGACGGGTGCGAGCTGCTCATCGTGCTGGGCGGTGACGGCACACTGCTGCGCGGTGCCGAGTTCGCGCGGGCGTCGGGCGTGCCGATGCTCGGCGTCAACCTCGGGCGGGTCGGGTTCCTCGCGGAGGCCGAGCGGGACGACCTCGACAAGGTCGTCGACCGGGTGGTGAGCAAGGCGTACGAGGTCGAGGAGCGGATGACCGTCGACGTCGTGGTGCACCGCAACGGGGACATCGTGCACACGGACTGGGCGCTGAACGAGGCGGCCGTTCAGAAGGTGTCCGCCGAGCGGATGCTGGAGGTCGTCCTGGAGATCGACGGGCGGCCGGTGACGGGGTTCGGCTGTGACGGGATCGTGTGCGCGACGCCCACGGGGTCGACCGCGTACGCGTTCTCCGCGGGTGGGCCGGTGGTGTGGCCGGAGGTCGAGGCGCTGTTGATGGTGCCGATCTCGGCGCATGCCTTGTTCGCGAAGCCGTTGGTGACATCGCCGGATTCTGTGTTGGCTGTGGAGGTTCTGCCACACATTCCGCCGGGGGTTCTGTGGTGTGACGGGCGGCGGACGGTGGAGTTGCCGCCCGGCGCCAGGGTGGAGGTGCGGCGGGGGGCTGTGCCGGTGCGGCTGGCTCGGTTGCATCATGCGTCCTTCACCGACCGGTTGGTGGCCAAGTTTGCGCTGCCTGTTTCCGGGTGGCGGGGGGCGCCTCACTAGCGGTTTGCGGGGGATGGTTGCTCGTCCTCGGCGGGTGCGGGTCCGCTGTGGCTGGTCGCGCAGTTCCCCGCGCCCCTTGAGGTCCGTATCCACCCGCGTGGGTGACAGAGGCGGGCCAGTCGCAATTGCTTGCCCGGACCTCGTATGGTCGTGTCCGTGTTGGAGGAGATGCGGATACGGTCGCTCGGCGTGATCGACGACGCTGTTGTCGAGCTGTCGCCCGGGTTCACCGCGGTCACCGGTGAGACGGGTGCGGGCAAGACCATGGTGGTCACGAGCCTCGGGCTGCTGCTGGGCGGGCGCGCGGATCCGGCGCTCGTGCGGATCGGGGCCGGGAAGGCGGTCGTGGAGGGGCGGATCACCGTCCCCGACGACGCCACGGCCGCCGTACGCGCCGAGGAGGCCGGGGCCGAGCTCGACGACGGGGCGCTGCTGATCAGCCGTACCGTTTCCGCCGAGGGGCGCTCGCGGGCGCACCTGGGCGGGCGCAGCGTGCCCGTGGGGGTGCTCGCCGAGCTCGCCGACGAGCTGGTGGCCGTGCACGGGCAGACCGACCAGCAGGGGCTGCTCAAGCTGTCCCGGCAGCGGCAGGCGCTCGACCGGTACGCGGGCGACGCCGTCGCCGTGCCGCTGGCCAAGTACGGCGAGGCGTACAAGCGGCTGCGGGCCGTCTCCGCCGAGCTCGACGAGATCACCACGCGCGCGCGTGAACGGGCCCAGGAGGCCGACATGCTGCGCTACGGGCTCGACGAGATCGCCGCCGTCGAGCCCCGGGCCGGTGAGGACGTGGAGCTGGCCGAGGAAGCCGAGCGCCTCGGGCACGCCGAGGCGCTGGCGTCCGCCGCCGCGGTCGCGCACGCCGCGCTCGCGGGCAATCCGGAGGACCCCGAGGGCGTCGACGCCGGGACGCTCGTCGCGGGCTCGCAGCGGGCCCTGGACGCCGTACGGTCGCACGACCCGGCGCTGGCCGCGCTCGCCGACCGCATCGGGGAGATCGGGATCCTGCTGCGCGACGCGGCCGGGGACCTGGCCGGGTACGCCGACGACCTGGACGCCGATCCGCTGCGGCTGGCGGCCGTCGAGGAGCGGCGGGCCGCGCTGACCGGGCTGACGCGGAAGTACGGCGAGGACATCGCCGCCGTGCTGGCCTGGGCCGAGCGGAGTGCCGCGCGGCTGACCGAACTCGACGGCGACGACGAGCGGATCGGGGAACTGACCGCCGAGCGGGACGCGCTGCGGGAGGAACTGGGCGGGCTCGCACAGGCGTTGACGGATGCGCGGACGGAGGCCGCCGATCGGTTCGCGGCTGCCGTGACCGCCGAGCTGGCCTCGCTCGCCATGCCGCACGCGCGCGTGTCCTTCGACATCCGTCAGACCGAGGACCCCGACGGCGTCGAGGTCGGCGGACGGCCCGTCGCCTACGGGCCCGCGGGTGCCGACGAGGTCGAGCTGCTGCTGGCCCCGCACCCGGGTGCGCCCGCGCGGCCGATCGCCAAGGGCGCGTCCGGCGGTGAGCTCTCCCGCGTGATGCTGGCGGTGGAGGTCGTGTTCGCGGGGACGGATCCCGTGCCGACGTATCTCTTCGACGAGGTCGACGCCGGTGTCGGCGGCAAGGCGGCGGTCGAGATCGGCCGGCGGCTCGCGCGTCTGGCGAAGACCGCCCAGGTCGTGGTCGTGACCCATCTCCCGCAGGTCGCCGCCTTCGCCGACCGGCAGTTGCTGGTCGAGAAGACGAACGACGGGTCGGTCACCCGTTCCGGTGTGAAGGTGCTGGAAGGGGAGGAGCGGGTCCGGGAGCTGTCCCGGATGCTCGCCGGCCAGGAGGACTCGGAGACGGCCCGGGCGCACGCGGAGGAGCTGCTGGCGACGGCTCGGGCGGATCTGTAGGGAGGAGCGGGCGCGTCTGTCGGGAGAAGCGCCGATCTTCACTCGTGTGGGTGACCCGGCCCGGCGCATCCCCCCGATGCCGCGCCCCACGGTCGCGCCGCCGGGCTTCGGGCGTTCCCGGAACCCGCATATGTCCTGGCATCCTTGGCGGAGTACGCGCGGGAATCCTGCGCGGTGACCGCCCGACCCGAACCAGGAGCCCGGCCACGTGACCCCCGTGAGCAGCCACTCACCGCATGGCCAGTCGCCGTTGCGCACCGTGCAGGTGCTGGGCGGAGGCAACGCGGCCAGCAGTGCGCATGTGCGTTCCCTGACCGCGGGGCTCGTCGCGAGGGGCGTGAAAGTCACGGTATGCGCTCCCTGTGAGGCGGATCGCTCCTACGACTTCAGTGGCGTCGGGGCCGACCATGTGCACGTGCCGCGCAGCAGTGACCCGGTGTCGGTGGCGGCCCTGCGGGCGGCCTGTGCCGACGCCGATCTGGTGCACGCGCACGGGCTGCACGCCTCGTTCCGTACCGTGCTCGCTCTCAGCGGGCGGCGCGTGCGGACTCCGCTCGTCGTGACGTGGCACGACCGGGCGCACGCCGACGGGGCCCGCGCCCATCTGCTGCGGGTCCTGGAGCGGCGGGTCGTGAAGGCGGCCACCGTGGTGCTGGGGACGACCTCGGCCCTCGTGGACCGGGCGCGGCGGACCGGAGCGCGGGACGCGCGGCTCGCGGCCGTCGCCCTGCCCGGCCCCCGCGGGCCCGTGGAGCCCGACGACCCCGACCGGCTGCGGCCCAAGGTGCGCGCCGAACTCGGCGCGATCGGGCGGCCGTTGCTGATGGCCGTCGGTTCCCTGGAGCGGCACCGCGGGTACGACGTGCTGCTGGACGCCGCGCGCGCGTGGCGCCGGCTCGATCCCGTGCCCCTGGTCGTGATCGCGGGCGAGGGGCCGCTGCGCGGCGAACTCCAGGAGCGGATCGAGGGCGAGGGGCTGCCCGTCCGGCTCATCGGGCGGCGCGACGACATCACCGACCTGCTCTCCGCCGCCGACCTCGCCCTGCTGCCGAGCCGGTGGGAGGAGGCACGCTCCGTCCTCGCCCAGGAGGCCCTCCACGCGCGCGTGCCGCTCGTCGCGACCGACGTCGGCGGCATCCCCGAACTCGTCGGTGACGCGGCCGAACTCGTCCCGCCCGGGAACGCCGAGGCGTTCGCCGGCACCGTCGTACGCCTGCTCGGCGACCCCGAACGCCGGGAACTGCTGAAGGCCAAGGGCGCCCGGCAGGCGGCGACCTGGCCGAGCGAGGACGAGACGGTCGCCCAAGTCCTCAGCGTGTACGACGAGTTGACCCAGCTCAGGCCCCTGGCCTAGAGCGCCTCGGGGCTCTGGAGGACGTGCCTGCGGGCCCGCAGGGCCAGGCTCAGGGCCAGTACCGTCTGCGGGTCGTCGAGGTCCGTGCCCAGCAACTCCCCGATGCGCGCCAGGCGGTTGTAGAGGGTCTGCCGGTTGAGGTGGAGCTCCCGGGCCGTCTCCGCCTTGCGGCCCGCATGGGCGAGGTAGGTCGACAGGGTGGGCAGCAGCGGCGGCCGGGAGCGCCGGTCGTGCTCCAGGAGCGGGCCGAGGGCCCGGTCGACGAAGGCGGCCAGGTCCGGATGGCCGCGCAGCCGCCACACCAGCAGATCGATGTCCAGGCGCCGGGCGTCGTACCAGGGCCGGTCCGGCAGGCCCTGGGCCGCCGTGGCCGTCTCGGCGGCGTGCCGCAGGCCCGAGGCCGCAGCCGTCCAGCCGCCGGCCACGCCCACGACCACCACGGGAGGCGCGCCCGGCCGCAGCATCCCGGCTCGCTCCACACCGGCCCGCAGCGCCGCCGCGACCCGGTCCGCGACCGTCGCCCGCTCCGGTTCCGAGCGCAGCCCCAGCAGGACCAGCAGCCGGCTCTCGACCGGCCGTACCCCGAGCAGCGCCGGCACGCCCACCGAGGCCAGTTCCTCGGACACCGCCCGGGCCAGCACCGCCCAGCCTCCCCCCGGAGACAGGGCGTCCCCGAGCCGCATGACGACCGGCAGCAGCGGGCCGTCGCCCGGCCGGAAGCCCAGCACGCGCGCCTGCGCCGGGGCGTCCTCCGCCGTGACCCGGCCCTCGGCGAGGTCCGTGAGGAAGTCGCCGCGTCCGCGCGCCGCGAGCTCCTCCTCCTGCCGTGCCTGCATCAGCACCACGGCCAGGATGCCCGCGGCCCGTTCCGCCGCCATCCGGTGCACCGGCGCCAGGGAAGCCCGCACCGGAAGCAGGACGAGGCGGGCGCGGACGCCCCCGCTGCCGGGCCCGCCGCCCGGCACGTCCACCAGGACCGAGCCCGCGAGCGGCGGCTCGTCCTTGTGCTGGCCGCGCAGTCCCTCCCACACCTGGAGCGGATCGGCGCCCTCGGGACCGGCCCCGGCCGCGTACAGCAACTGTCCGTCCGCCGTCTCCAGGAAGACGGGGTTGCCGCCGAAGTCGGCCAGGATGCCCAGGACTTGGGGCACCCCGCCGCCGCCCAGCAGGGCCTGGGTACACCGCCGGTGCACCTCCTCGGCCCGCTGGAGCAGCGCGTAGTGGCCGTTGACGATCTCGGTGTGGATCTCCTCCGTGACCGTGACGAACGGCACCTCGCGGTGCAGCTGGACGAGCGGCAGCCCGGCCGAACGGGCCGTGTCGACCAGGGCGGCGGGCAGCCGGGTGAAGCGCGGGCCGAGTTCCACGACCAGGGCCGCGATGCCGCGCTCGGCCAGCGTGCGCACGAACGCCCGCTGTTCGGCCGGGCGGGCGCCGAGTCCGTAGCCCGTGGTCAGCAGCAGCTCGCCGCCCTTGAGCAGCGAGGCGATGTGCGGCACCTCCCCAGCGTGCACCCAGCGCACGGTCCGCCCGAGCCGGTCGGCGCCCGCCAGCACCTCGGGCAGCCCGCTGCGCAGCCCCGGCAGCTCCAGTGCCCGCTGCACGGTGATCCCGGCGCCCTGGGGGTCGTAACCGCTGTCCGTCCCGCTGTCCATGTGCCGGACGCTACCCGCGCGGGTGCCTCCCGGACATCTCGTGGACGACGGAGTGGGGAGTACGCCGGGGACGACCGGGTACGGGCGCGGTCATGAACATCAGCGTGGTCGCCGTAGGGCGGGAGGACGACAGTCCGGTCGAGGAGCCGTTGCGGGTGGCGGTGCTCGCCGACCGGCTCGGGTACCGGGAGGTGTGGGCGGGCGAAGGACCGACGTGGGACTCGTTCGTCCTGGCGACGGCGATCGGTGCGGCCACCGGGCAGGCGACGCTGACGGCCGGGCCCGTGCCGGTGTCGGTGCGCGACCCGCTCACCATCGTCCGGGGCGCCGCGTCCACCGCGGCCGTCACCGGCCGGCCGGTCGGCGTGGCCCTGGGCACGTCCAGCAAGCGGGTCGTCGAGGGCGTGCACGGCCGGCCGCGGACCCGGCCCGCCGCCGCCCTCGCGGAGTCGGCGGCGGCCGTACGCGCACTGATGCACGGCGCGCCGGGCGAGCCGATCGTTCCCGGCAGTGGCTTCCCGCGCCGGCTGCGGCCGCCCGGAGGCGAGGTGACCGTCGCGGCGTTCGGCGAGCGCGCGATCACCGCCGCGGTGGAGCACGCCGACCGGATGCTGCTCGACCTCGTCTCCCCCGAGCAGGTCCGAGTGCTGCGGGCCCGGATGCTCGCCGCGGCCGAGCGGGCCGGGCGTACACCGCCGCGGCTGGCCGCCTGGCTGCCCGCCGCCGTGGACCCGGAGCCGGAGACGCTCACGCAGGTCCTGCGCAGTGTCGTCGGCTATCTCGCCGTGCCGGGCTACAGCGACATGTTCGTCGAGGCGGGGCTCGCCGCGGTCGTCGAACTGGCCGCCAAGGGAGCCGACCGGGAGACCCTGCTGCGGGCCCTGCCACCCGAGGCCGCGAACACGGTCGCCCTCGTCGGCGATATCGGCACCGTCCGCGCCCGCATGGACGCCTACGCCGAAGCCGGCCTCGACGAGATCGCCCTGGTCCCGGCCACGGCGGGCGACCCGGCGGGGGAGCGGACGCTCACGGCCCTCAGGCCGGCGTGATGTCGTGGTTGAAGCGGAACACGTTGTCCGGGTCGTAACGCCGCTTCAGCTCCGCCGGCCGCCGGGTGTTCTCGACGCCCAGGCCGGCGACCACCCGCTCGGTGCCCTCGCCGCCGATGAAGTTCAGGTGGACCGCGCCGGGGCTCCACGGCCGTTACGTCTGCGCGCACGTCCCGCACCCACCGCACGCACCGCTCGTCGTCCGCCGGGTCCGCCCAGATGCCGAAGGGATGCACCGCCCAGGACGCGTCCCGGTAGGGCACCGGATACTCGCCCGGCGAACGACGACGCGCAGATCCAGCCCCCCGGCGAACCGCACGGCCGGCACGACGTCGTCCTCGTCTGCGGACCGGACGGACTCGATCAGCCCCCGTAGGCCCCCGAAGCCGTCAGGCGCAGCGCGGTGTCGATGAGCGGCACGTGGCTGAACGCCTGCGGGAAGTTGCCGACCTGGCGCTGGAGGTGCGGGTCCCACTCCTCCGCCAGCAGGCCGAGGTCGTTGCGCAGCGACAGCAGCTTCTCGAACAGCTTGCGGGCCTCGTCCACGCGGCCGATCATCGCCAGGTCGTCGGCCATCCAGAACGAGCAGGCGAGGAACGCGCCCTCGTCGCCGGGCAGGCCGTCCACGCCCTCGTTGTCGCCCTGCGTCGGGTAGCGCAGGATGAAGCCGTCCGGCGTGGACAGCTCCCGCTGGATCGCCTCGATGGTGCCGATCACGCGCTTGTCGTCCGGCGGCAGGAAGCCCATCTGCGGGATCAGCAGCAGCGACGCGTCCAGCTCCTTTGAGCCGTACGACTGCGTGAAGGTGTTGCGTTCCTTGTCGTAACCCTTCTCGCACACGTCACGGTGGATGTCGTCGCGCAGTTCCTTCCACCGCTCCAGCGGGCCGTCGGCGTCGCCGGACTCGATCAGCTTGATCGTGCGGTCGACGGCGACCCAGGCCATCACCTTGGAGTGCACGAAGTGGCGGCGCGGGCCGCGCACCTCCCAGATGCCCTCGTCCGGGTCCTGCCAGTGGTCCTCCAGGTAGCGGATCAGCTTCAGCTGGAGCAGCGAGGCGTAGTCGTTGCGCGCGAGACCCGTCATGTGGGCCAGGTGCAGGGCCTCGGTGACCTCGCCGTAGACGTCCAGCTGGAGCTGGTGCGCGGCGCCGTTGCCGACCCGGACCGGGGTGGAGTTCTCGTAGCCCGGCAGCCAGTCCAGCTCCGCCTCGCCGAGCTCGCGCTCGCCGGCGATGCCGTACATGATCTGGAGGTTCTCCGGGTCGCCGGCCACGGCCCGCAGCAGCCACTCGCGCCAGGCGCGGGCCTCCTCGCGGTAGCCGGTGCGCAGCAGCGAGGACAGGGTGATCGCCGCGTCCCGGAGCCAGGTGTAGCGGTAGTCCCAGTTGCGGACGCCGCCGATGTCCTCCGGCAGTGAGGTGGTCGGCGCGGCGACGATGCCGCCGGTCGGGGCGTACGTCAGGGCCTTCAGCGTGATCAGCGAGCGGACGACGGCCTCCCGGTAGGGGCCGTGGTACGTGCAGTGGTCGACCCACTCGCGCCAGAAGTCCTCCGTCGCCTCCAGCGACTGCTCCGGCTCGGGCAGCGGCGGCGGCTCCTTGTGCGAGGGCTGCCAGGAGATCGTGAACGCGATCCGGTCACCCGGGGCGACCGTGAAATCCGCGTACGTCGTCAGCGACTTGCCGTACGTCTCGGCGGATGTGTCGAACCACACGGAGTCGGGGCCCGCCACGGCCACCGTGCGCCCCTCGTGCTTGTGCACCCACGGCACCACCCGCCCGTAGGAGAACCGCATCCGCAGGGCCGAGCGCATCGGCACGCGGCCCGAGACGCCCTCCACGATCCGGACCAGCTGCGGGGCGCCGTCACGCGGCGGCATGAAATCGGTCACCCGGACCGTGCCCCGCTGGGTGTCCCACTCGGACTCCAGGATCAGCGAGTCACCGCGGTAACTGCGCCGGGCCGCGGTGGGCGGCTGCTGGTCGGAGGCGTACGCGGGCCCGAGCCGCCAGAAGCCGTGCTCCTCGTTGCCCAGCAGGCCGGCGAAGATGGCGTGCGAGTCGAAGCGGGGCAGGCACAGCCAGTCCACCGTGCCGTCCCGGCAGACCAGGGCAGCGGTCTGCATGTCTCCGATGAGTGCGTAGTCTTCGATGCGCCCGGCCACGTGCAACTCCAGTCGAACGGCCACGTCACCCCGCAAGGGGGCTGTCGCTAGTGCGGTCAAGGGGGATTTTCAGCAAGTGTTGCAATTCGTCGTTGAGCGATGAAGCAAAACAGGTCACTCAGCCGTGATGCAAAGCGCCAATTGTTGCTCAACGAACTGACGAGCTCACGTTGTTCCGGTACTTACGGGCGGGGGGTGGTGCCGTTGGGCCGGCGGGCTCGGCAGCGAGTGTCCGAGCAGGATACGACGCACGCCGATGTTCCGGGTGCCCCTCCAGGCAAGGCGAGTACGCCGAACGAGTGAGCAACGGGTGAGAGACCCGTGAGGGCCACCGTATCCGTGTCGGCGCGTGCGCGGAGCGTGGCCGGAAGCCATCGCCCCGCGGCGCTGATACGCTGGTAGCCCGTGGACCGGTGGGCAGCAAACCCCCGAACCGCAGCGACGGCGACCCCCCGGAATCCTCCGGCAGGCAGCCGTACCGCACCCCCAGACCGCGACCACGGGAGCCCCGTCTTGGCCATGCCGCCCGCTGCTTTTCGTAATTCGACGACCAAGCACATCTTCGTCACCGGGGGTGTCGCCTCCTCGCTCGGCAAGGGCCTGACGGCCTCCAGCCTCGGCATGCTGCTCAAGGCCCGGGGCCTGCGCGTCGTGATGCAGAAGCTCGACCCGTACCTGAACGTCGACCCCGGCACGATGAACCCCTTCCAGCACGGTGAGGTGTTCGTCACCAACGACGGCGCCGAGACCGACCTGGACATCGGCCACTACGAGCGCTTCCTCGACCGCGACCTGGACGGGTCCGCGAACGTCACCACCGGCCAGGTGTACTCGACCGTGATCGCCAAGGAGCGGCGCGGCGAGTACCTGGGCGACACCGTGCAGGTCATCCCGCACATCACGAACGAGATCAAGCACCGCATCCGCCGCATGGCGACGGACGAGGTCGACGTCGTGATCACGGAGGTCGGCGGCACGGTCGGCGACATCGAATCGCTGCCGTTCCTGGAGACCGTCCGCCAGGTCCGTCACGAGGTCGGCCGTGACAACGTCTTCGTCGTCCATATCTCGCTCCTGCCGTACATCGGCCCCTCGGGTGAGCTGAAGACGAAGCCCACCCAGCACTCGGTTGCGGCTCTGCGCAACATCGGTATCCAGCCGGACGCGATCGTGCTGCGCTGCGACCGCGAGGTCCCGACCGCGATCAAGCGGAAGATCTCGCTGATGTGCGACGTCGACGAGGCCGCCGTGGTCGCCTGCCCCGACGCCCGCTCGATCTACGACATCCCGAAGACCGTGCACGGCGAGGGCCTGGACGCCTACGTGGTCCGCAAGCTGGACCTGCCGTTCCGCGACGTCGACTGGACGACCTGGGACGACCTGCTCGACCGCGTCCACAACCCCGACCACGAGATCACCCTCGCACTGGTCGGCAAGTACATCGACCTGCCCGACGCCTACCTGTCGGTCACCGAGGCGCTGCGCGCCGGCGGCTTCGCCAACCGCGCCCGCGTCAAGATCAAGTGGGTCACCTCCGACGACTGCAAGACCCCGGCGGGCGCCGCGGCGCAGCTCGGCGACGTCGACGGGATCTGCATCCCCGGCGGCTTCGGCGACCGCGGTGTGCTCGGCAAGGTCGGCGCGATCAAGTACGCCCGCGAGAACAAGATCCCGCTGCTCGGCCTCTGCCTCGGCCTCCAGTGCATCGTGATCGAGGCCGCGCGGAGCCTGGCCGACATCGGCGACGCCAACTCCACCGAGTTCGACCCCGCCACCGCCCACCCGGTCATCTCCACGATGGCCGAGCAGCTCGACATCGTCGCCGGTGAGGGTGACATGGGCGGCACCATGCGGCTCGGCATGTACCCGGCCAAGCTGGCCGAGGGCTCGATCGTGCGCGAGGTGTACGACGGCAAGGAGTACGTCGAGGAGCGCCACCGGCACCGCTACGAGGTGAACAACGCCTACCGCGCCGAGCTGGAGAAGCGGGCGGGCATCCTGTTCTCCGGCACGTCCCCGGACGGCAAGCTCGTCGAGTACGTCGAGTACCCGCGCGAGGTCCACCCGTACCTGGTCGCCACCCAGGCACACCCGGAGCTGCGCTCGCGCCCGACGCGCCCGCACCCGCTGTTCGCCGGGCTCGTCAAGGCCGCGGTCGAGCGGAAGACTTCGAAGTAACACACCAGTTGTACGGTGGCCGGGGTGCATCCCTTCAAAGGGTGTGCACCCCGGTTTCTTTTCGGCACGTCGGGCCCGGTACGCGCAGTCGCGCCGGGCACGTGGGAGGACAGGCATGACGATCAAGGACACCCCGGAGGAATGGGAGATCCGGGCGACGGATACCCCCTTCGTGGGCAACAAGACCTCCGTCCGCACCGACGACGTAGTCATGCCCGACGGCACCGTGGTCGGCCGCGACTACCAGGTCCACCCCGGTTCCGTGGCCGTCCTCGCCCTCGACGAGGCCGACCGCGTCCTGGTCCTGCGCCAGTACCGCCACCCCGTGCGCCACAAGCTGTGGGAGATCCCGGCCGGTCTGCTCGACGTACCCGGCGAGAACCCGCTGCACGCAGCGCAGCGCGAGCTGTACGAGGAGGCGCACGTCAAGGCCGAGGACTGGCGGGTGCTGACCGATGTCTACACGACCCCCGGCGGCTGCGACGAGGCCGTCCGGATCTTCCTCGCCCGCGGTCTGTCCGAGGCCGAGGGCGAGCGTTTCGCCGTCGAGGAGGAAGAGGCCGACATGGAGCTCGACCGGGTGCCGGTCGAGGACCTCGTCCGGGGCGTGCTGGCCGGGGAACTGCACAACAACTGCCTCGTCGTGGGCGTCCTCTCCCTGGTCGCCGCGCGCGCCGGCGACGGCCTGGACGCACTGCGCCCGGCCCAGGCGCCGTGGCCGGCGCGTCCGTTCGAGGCGTGAACCCTCCCGGGGCGGAGCCGGATCAGGGTAGTGGTCCTGGGCCCGGTGGTGGAGCAGGGCCCGGTGGTGGATGGGGCCAGGCGGTGGTTTAGGTCCG
This sequence comes from Streptomyces sp. DH10, assembly GCF_029813805.1. Lineage (NCBI taxonomy): Bacteria > Bacillati > Actinomycetota > Actinomycetes > Kitasatosporales > Streptomycetaceae > Streptomyces > Streptomyces sp. DH10. The sequence continues at coordinate 105,514 of NZ_JARVKU010000026.1, read as the reverse complement.
GGCGGTGGTCCAGGGCCGGGCGGTGCTTCAGGGCCGGGTGGCCGATGTCGGCCGGGCGGAGGATCCGGCCGCCGGACACGCTGCTCGCGTGACCGGCCCTGGCGCCTCCGCGTGAGCGAAGCGGTGAGCTCGAGGAGGGCGGGGACAGCGGCGTCCCGTCGCACCGGGCGACGCGACACCCCCGCCCTCCCGTCGCAGGGGGCGGTCTTCCCAGCGGCACGAAGGCCCGCTGGTGGTTGCCTGTGAGCAGCTCCGGCAGTGGTGTGAAGATCGGCTGATCCGATCGGGGGATGTGCCCGCCGTGCCCGTCGTGCTTCGGCCGGGGCGTTGCAGAGCGTGAACTAGGCTCTGTTCACGCCCGGACCGGAGTCCCGGCGGGCTTGTGCGTGTGGTGGGACGGGAGTGTGGCCCGTGACGGATCAGGTCGTGGAGACAGGCGACGTGCGGCTGACCGGACACGCTTCCGGGGAGAGCCGATTCCTGGGCCGCACACGCGAGTTGAAGGAACTGCGCGCCGACATCGAGCGCGCGGGGCTCGACACCCTCGCCGGCCGCAAGCCGCCCCACGCGCGCGTGCTGCTCATCGCCGGCCGGCCCGGCTCGGGGCGCACCGCACTCGCCGAGGAACTCGCACGGCAGGTCGCGGACCGTTACCCGGACGGGGTGCTGCGCGCCCGCCTGAGCGACCCCGACGGCACCCCCGTACGGGTCGAGCGCACCGCCCGGGACCTGCTCGCCGCCCTGGACGAGGAGGCTCCGGCCGGCGCTTGTGAGGACGATCTCACCGACGCCTTGCGCGCCGCCCTGGCCGACCGCCGGGCGCTGCTCCTGCTGGACGACGCGGCCGATGCCGAGCAGGTCGACGCCCTGCTGCCCGGTACCCCGGACTGCCTGGTCATCGCGGTCTCCGGGGGGCCGCTGACCGGCATCTCGGACGTCCGCCCGTGCACCCTGGGCGGCCTGGACGCCAAGTCCGGGGTGGACCTGCTGTCCCGGCACACCGGCTCGGTCCGCATCACCGTCGACCCCCGGGCCGCGGAAGGCCTCGCCGAGGAGTGCCAGGGGCAGCCGGCCGCGCTGATGCTGGCCGGCGGCTGGCTCGCCGCCCGCCCCCAGGCGGCCGTCTCCGACCTCGCCAAACAACTGCGCGCCGAGGACGCCGAGGGGAACGCGCTGAACCGGGTCTTCCGGCTCGCCTACGCCGCCCTGCCCGCCACCGCCGCCCGGATGCTGCGCCTGCTCGCCCTCGCACCGGCCGGACTCGTCGACCCGCAGACCGCCTCCGCCCTCGTCGGCTGTTCGGTCGCCGGCGCCCGCAGCACCCTGGACGACTTCGTCGCCCTGGGCTTCCTGCACGCGGTGGACTCGCCGCTGCCGCAGTACGAGGTGCCGGGCTGTCTGCACGCCGAGCTCCGCGTCCTCGCCGAGCGCCACGAGCGCCCGGCCGAGCTCCAGCTGGCCCGCGCGCGCATGCTGGAGCGGACCGTACGACTGCTCCAGGCCTGCCGGGCGATCACGGAGACCGACAGCCCCCAGGCCCGCCAGAAGCTCCTCGACCTGCCGCGAGCCCTGCGCTTTTCCACGCCCCGGGCGGCCGCCGAGTGGCTGCGCGTGACCCGGCCCGCCCTGCTGGCCTCGGCCCGGCTCGCGGTCGCCGACGGGCAGCTGGACACGCTGGCCCGGCGGCTGATGTCCCAGCTGGTGCGGGCCATGGTGGCGCATGTCGGCACCCAGGCGGCGGCGCCCGACCTCTACGACATCCACAGCCTGGTCCTCGACGTGGCCGAGCGCCGCGATCTGCCCCGCGAGCGGGCCGCGGCCCTGCTCAACCTCGGCGACCTCGACGCCCGGACCGGCCGCACGACCGACGCGCTGGCCCGCTACCGGGCCGCGCTGGACGCCGGACGCGAGGTGAACGATCCGTACGCGACCGGCCGCGCGATGGAATCCGTAGGCGGTGCGCACCTGGAGCTCGGCGACTTCGACCGGGCCGCCGACTGGTTCGGCCGGGCCCTGGTCGAGCGGCTCGCCCGGGACGAGCGAGCCGACGCCGCCCGGCTGTACGGACGGATCGCCGCCGCCCATACCTACGCGGGCCGCTATGGCGAGGCCCTGCGGAACTGGCGCGCGGCGATCGCCGGGCACCGCAAGAGCGGCGACGTGGCCGCCCAGGCGCGGGCGCTGAGCGAGTTGGCGCGGGTCCAGGCGTACGCGGGCCGGCCCGAGGAGTCGCTGCGCACCTGCCGGGAGGCCGTGGAGTGGGCACGGCGGGCCGAGGACACGCGGTTGCAGGCCGCGCTGCACCTGCGGGTCGCCGACACCCTCGAGCACCTCGGCGACCCCGCGTCGGCCCGGCTGCACCGGGGCGCCGCCGAGCGGATTCTTGGCGAGTACCAGGAGGACGAGGAAGAGCCCGTGGCGGCCTCGAACGGCGACTCACACCGGAAACCGGAACCTGACGCCTGCGAAATCCGTAGCGCATCCGCTGAAGATTGATGCAATGGAAGGCTAGACAGCGGGAACACCTTCATTAGACTGGCTCTGCCGCACGTTCTCCTGCGGTCTCTCCCGGTGTGCCCGTGCGCGCCCGGGTATGTCTAGTAATGCACCCATACCCTCTGAGCCAAGGACCGTGATCGACGTGAAGGTCGGCATCCCCCGCGAGGTCAAGAACAACGAGTTCCGGGTGGCCATCACCCCCGCCGGCGTGCACGAGCTGGTGCGTCATGGCCACCAGGTCGTCATCGAGCGCGGCGCCGGCGTCGGCTCCTCGATCGTGGACGAGGAGTACGTGGCCGCCGGTGCTCAGATCCTGGAGACCGCCGACGAGGTGTGGGCCGCCGCCGACCTGCTGCTGAAGGTCAAGGAGCCCATCGCCGAGGAGTACCACCGCCTCCGCAAGGACCAGACGCTCTTCACCTACCTGCACCTGGCCGCCTCCAAGGAGTGCACGGACGCCCTGCTGGAGTCCGGTACCACGGCGATCGCCTACGAGACGGTGGAGCTGCCCAGCCGCGCGCTCCCGCTGCTCGCCCCGATGTCCGAGGTCGCGGGCCGGCTGGCCCCGCAGGTCGGCGCCTATCACCTGATGCGCGCCAACGGCGGCCGCGGCGTGCTGCCCGGCGGCGTCCCGGGTGTGCCGGCCGGCCGGGCCGTCGTCATCGGCGGCGGCGTCTCCGGCTGGCAGGCGGCGCAGATCGCCATCGGCCTGGGCTTCCACGTGACCCTGCTCGACAAGGACGTGAACAAGCTCCGCGAGGCGGACAAGATCTTCGGCACGAAGATCCAGACCGTCGTCTCCAACGCCCTGGAGCTGGAGAAGGCCTGCCTGGAGGCCGACCTCGTCATCGGTGCCGTCCTCGTCCCCGGCGCCAAGGCCCCCAAGCTGGTCACCAACGAGCTCGTCTCGCGGATGAAGCCCGGAAGTGTCCTTGTCGACATCGCGATCGACCAGGGCGGCTGCTTCGAGGACTCCCGTCCGACCACGCACGCCGAGCCGACCTTCCAGGTCCACAACTCGGTCTTCTACTGCGTCGCCAACATGCCCGGCGCGGTGCCGAACACCTCCACCTACGCACTGACCAACGCCACGCTGCCCTACATCGTGGAGCTCGCCGACCACGGCTGGGCGGACGCGCTGCGCCGCGACCCGGCGCTCGCCAAGGGTCTCAACACCCATGACGGCAAGGTCGTTTACAAGGAGGTCGCCGAGGCGCACGACGTGGAGCACGTCGAGCTGTCCTCGCTGCTCGGCTGAGCCCGTGGGCCGGTAAGTCGGCTAAGTCACCAACAGGCAAAGGCGATACGTCAACACAGGTCGTCAACGCCGCGCACCCGGCCGGACCTTGCCCGACAAGGTCCGGCTGGATGTGTGTATGGTCACTTCGCGATTCTCGGGCAACTCGCCTCGAACGTAACCCTTCAACCGATTCGCACACCGGTGAAACCTGCCGTGCGACGGCCGTACGCCCTTGACAGCGGGATGTTTCATTGCCGACACATCGGGCCGGGTCCGGCGGATTGTGTTGCTGCGGACGCCCGACACGCCATAGAGTCGCCAATCGTCGGCATGGTGCCACGCTGACCTGTCTAGAAGTTTCCTGGTCACCAAGGAGGTAAGACGACTTGTGAATGAGTCGACATTTACTCCCGGGGGTGGTCAACCAGGAATGCCTGCACGGGACCAGGAGCCCGCGGGGTTCGCGGCTGTCGGCTCCGTCGCTGTGCGCACCTTCGCAGCCCACCAGAGTCAGCAGGCGACTCACACAGCACACCAGAAGATGGATGGCCATCACGTGAACGCCATGGCCGGCGACGGAAGTGGCGCGCCCCACAACCACTTCGCCGACTACGACGAACTGCCCGAGGGGCACTTCTACGACCCCGACGCGGAGTACGAGCCCGATCCCGAGTACGCGGCCACTCTCGCGCCCGACGCGGCCAGACAGCGCCGGGAGCGCATCGGCCCGACGGGACGCCCGCTGCCGTACTTCCCGATCCCGGGCCCGCTGACCGACCACGGACCCGCGAAGATCATCGCGATGTGCAACCAGAAGGGCGGCGTCGGCAAGACCACGTCGACCATCAACCTGGGTGCCGCGCTCGCGGAGTACGGACGCCGTGTCCTGCTCGTGGACTTCGACCCGCAGGGCGCGCTGTCGGTCGGACTCGGCGTCAACCCGATGGAACTCGACCTCACCGTCTACAACCTGCTCATGGAGCGGGGGATGGCGGCCGACGAGGTGCTGCTGAAGACGGCGGTCCCCAACATGGACCTGCTGCCCAGCAACATCGACCTGTCGGCGGCCGAGGTCCAGCTGGTCTCCGAGGTCGCCCGCGAGTCGACCCTGCAACGCGCCCTGAAGCCGCTGCTGGACGACTACGACTTCATCGTCATCGACTGCCAGCCCTCGCTCGGCCTGCTCACGGTGAACGCCCTGACGGCCGCGCACAAGGTGATCGTGCCGCTGGAGTGCGAGTTCTTCGCACTGCGCGGTGTGGCCCTGCTGACCGAGACCATCGAGAAGGTCCAGGAACGGCTCAACCCCGACCTGGAGCTCGACGGGATCCTCGCCACGATGTACGACTCGCGCACGGTGCACAGCCGTGAGGTGCTCGCGCGTGTCGTCGAGGCGTTCGACGACCACGTCTACCACACGGTCATCGGGCGCACGGTCCGGTTCCCGGAGACCACGGTCGCCGGAGAGCCGATCACCACGTACGCCTCCAACTCCGTCGGTGCCGCCGCCTACCGCCAGCTCGCCAGGGAGGTGCTCGCCCGGTGTCACGCCGAGTGAGTCTGCCGGGGGCCGACGAACTCTTCCGTACGACAGGGGGGATGGGGCTTCAGTCGTCCACGCCCAGGCGCCAGGCCAACGGCGACGCCCGGGTGCCCGCTCCGGTGGGGGAGGGCGACGCGGCGGCGGCAGCGGGCGCGGAGGACGTGCCGCAGTCGGTGCCCGTGCAGGGCGGTGACGGCGAGGGCGCGGAGCACGTCGCGGCGGACTCGGAGTCGGCCGAGGCCGGGGAGTCCCGCAGCCGCTCCGGCTCCGCCCGGCGGCAGGCGGCGCAGGAAGGTTCTGCCGCGGGTGCGGCCGGTGCCGCCGCGGCGGCACCGCGCAAGCGCGGGCGGGCCGCCGCGCGCCGTCCCAGCGGCCGTGAGCGGCACGACGAGAAGATCACGGTGTACGTGTCGGCCGAGGAGCTCATGGACCTGGAGCACGCCCGTCTCGTGCTCCGCGGCGAGCACGGCCTGGCCGTCGACCGCGGCCGTATCGTCCGCGAGGCGGTCGCCGTGGTCCTCGCCGACCTGGAGACCCGCGGGGACGCCAGCATCCTCGTACGACGGCTGCGCGGGCGGTAGCGGTAGCCTGCGGGGGCCATGACCTCGAACGCTTCCCCACCGCCCGTCGGCGGCCCGTCCGGCCGCCGGCGCGCGTTGGGGCGTGGGCCGGGGGCTCCGCGGGTGGCTCCGCCGGTTGAGCCGACGGATGAGCCCGGGCCCGGTGAGCCGCCCGAGGACACCATCGAGTCTGGCGTGACCACCGAGGATCCTGAAGGTGCCGGGTCTGGGGTGAACGCCGAGGCTGCCGCGTCCGGCGTGCGCTCCGGGAAGGAAGCGGCCGGCGCGCGGGCGTCGGCCGCCGAGGAGGCGCCCGGCGGTGGGGAGCGACAGGTCCCTGCCGAGCCGGGGACGGCGGCCGGAAGGTCCCGACCGGAGCGTGGGGTCGGGCCTGCCCGGGAGGAGCCCACGGCTGCCGCTGATCCGGGGGCGGGCCGGGAGGGCGTTTCCCCGGAAGTGGACGGCGCGTCCGGCCCCGGGTCTGCGGCAGGTCATCTTCCCCCTGGGCCGGTGGCGGGGCGTGAGCATGCCGCCGCTCCAGGGCCGGTGGTTGCGGCTGGCACCGCCCCTCCGGCCGCCGGGTCCGCCGGGGCCGGGTCCCGGCATGAGGCGCTCGCTTCCGCCGCCGCGGCCGGTACCCACGCCGAGATCGCCGTTCCGGAGCCGGGAGTCGAGGCTGTTCCTCCGCAGGCCCTGGCCGAAGCCGGGGCGGACCCCGGAGCGCAGGCCCCGAGGGGCGGGAGCGAGCCGGGGGCCACCGGCCGGCCATCGGCCGACGGTGCCGGTGGCGATGACGGGGTCTTCAAGGTCCGGCTCGCCAACTTCGAGGGGCCCTTCGATCTGCTGCTCCAGCTGATCTCCCGGCACAAGCTGGACGTCACCGAGGTCGCGCTGTCGAAGGTGACCGACGAGTTCATGGCGTACATCCGGGCGATGGGGCCGGACTGGGACCTGGACGAGACGACCGAGTTCCTCGTCGTCGCGGCCACGCTGCTCGATCTGAAGGCGGCACGGCTGCTGCCCGCCGCCGAGGTGGAGGACGAGGCCGACCTCGCGCTGCTCGAAGCCCGGGACCTGCTGTTCGCCCGGCTGCTCCAGTACCGCGCGTACAAGCAGATCGCCGACATCTTCAGCGGGCGGCTCGACGACGAGGCCCGGCGCCATCCGCGCACCGTCGGGCTCGAACCCCACCATGCCGAGCTGCTGCCCGAAGTGGTCATCAGCATCGGCGCGGAAGGGTTCGCCAAGCTCGCCGTGAAGGCGATGCAGCCCAAGCCCAAGCCGCAGGTGTACGTCGACCACATCCACGCCCCGCTGGTCAGCGTGCAGGAGCAGGCCGCGATCGTCGTCGCGCGGCTCCGGGAGCTCGGCGAGGCTGGGTTCCGGGAGCTCGTGGCGGACACCGACGACACACTGACCGTCGTGGCCCGGTTCCTGGCGCTGCTGGAGCTGTACCGCGAGAAGGCCGTCGAGCTGGAGCAGGAGACCGCGCTCGGTGAACTGCTCGTGCGGTGGACCGGCGGGGACGGGGAGGAGACACCGACCGTCACCGACGAGTTCGACCGGCCGCCCGAGCCGCCGAAGGAGGAGAAGAAGGCATGAGCCAGGAAGCCACCGAGGTCCCGGCCGGGCTGAGTGCCGTCGCCGGCCTCGATCTCAAGCCCGCTCTGGAGGCCGTCCTGATGGTCGTGGACGAGCCCGCGACCGAGGAGCACCTCGCGAAGATACTGGAGCGGCCGAAGCGCCAGATCGCGGACGCGCTGCGCGAGCTGGCCGACGAGTACATCGTCCAGGGGCGCGGCTTCGAGCTGAGGTTCGTGGCGAACGGCTGGCGGTTCTACACCCGCGCCGAGTACGCGCCCGCCGTCGAGCGTTTCGTGCTGGACGGCCAGCAGGCCCGTCTCACCCAGGCCGCCCTGGAGACCCTGGCCGTCGTCGCCTACCGGCAACCGGTCAGCCGCAGCCGGGTCTCCGCCGTACGGGGAGTCAACTGCGACGGCGTCATGCGCACCCTCCTCCAGCGCGGTCTGATCGAGGAGGCGGGCACGGAACCCGAAACAGGTGCGATCCTGTACACGACGACGAACTACTTTCTGGAGCGGATGGGCCTGCGCGGTCTGGACGAGCTCCCGGAACTCGCGCCCTTCCTCCCGGAGGCTGAGGCGATCGAGGCCGAGACCCAGGAAGGCGTACCGTCGTTCGACCCGGACGCGCCTGATGACGACGTGCCGGGCCGCCCGGTCACCCCGGGTACCGACGACGAAGACGACCAGACGGAAATTTGATGCGAAGCAGCGGCAGCGGCAAGAGCGGCGGGCGCGGTAACCACCGCGGCGCCGGCAACGACAGGGACCAGAAGCAGGGGCAGGGCCGCCCCCGCAAGCCCCGCCCGGAGGAGCGCCGCTACGACGTGGGCCCCGGAGCGACCAAGGACGGCCCCAAGGCCGGACGCGGCGGCGCCGCGCGCGGCGGGGCCAAGGGCGGGCCCAAGCAGCCCCAGAAGGGCGGTCGTACGGCCCCGGCGCGCCCCCGCGAGTACGAGGCGAAGATCGAGGAGCGCAACCGCGACCGGTACGCCGGGAAGAAGGACGTCAAGCTCCCGAAGACCTTCCCGGGCGCCGAGCAGGAGGGCGAGCGCATCCAGAAGGTGCTCGCCCGCGCGGGCTTCGGCTCCCGGCGCGCCTGCGAGGAGCTGATCGACGAGGCCCGCGTCGAGGTCAACGGCGAGATCGTGCTGGAGCAGGGGCGGCGGGTCGACCCGGAGAAGGACGAGATCAAGGTCGACGGCCTGACCGTCGCCACGCAGAGCTACCAGTTCTTCGCGCTGAACAAGCCCGCCGGAGTCGTCTCCACCATGGAGGACCCGGAGGGGCGGCAGTGCCTCGGTGACTACGTCACCAACCGCGAGACCCGGCTCTTCCACGTCGGCCGGCTCGACACCGAGACCGAGGGTGTCATCCTGCTCACCAACCACGGCGAGCTGGCCCACCGGCTGACCCACCCCAGGTACGGCGTGAAGAAGACCTACCTCGCGCACATCGTCGGCCCGATCCCGCGCGACCTGGGCAAGCAGCTCAAGGACGGCATCCAGCTGGAGGACGGCTACGCGCGCGCGGACCACTTCCGGGTCGTCCAGCAGACCGGCAAGAACTACCTCGTCGAGGTCACTCTCCACGAGGGCCGCAAGCACATCGTGCGCCGGATGCTCGCGGAGGCCGGTTACCCGGTCGACAAGCTGGTCCGCACCGCCTTCGGCCCGATCACCCTCGGCGACCAGAAGTCCGGCTGGCTGCGGCGGCTGTCCAACACGGAGGTCGGCATGCTGATGCAGGAAGTCGATCTCTAGGCTTACGCGCACAGCCCGGGTGCCGCGAGCTCCCCGTGCCTTTCAGGGCGCGGGGACGGAAGGACTTCTGACATGGCCACGCTCGTCTACAAGCAAGCCGCCACCGGAGCGCTGACCGGGCTCGCCCTGGGGGACGCGCTGGGGTATCCGACCGAGTTCAGCGACGTGCCGGCGATCGTCGCCGAGCACGGACCGTGGCGCGAGCTGGCGTTGCCGAAGAGGGCTCTTGTCTCCGACGACACGCAGATGACGCTGGCACTCGGACGGGCGGTGCGGACGGCGATGGACCGGGGTCTGCTCACGCCGCTGCGACTGGCCCGTCCTCTGCGTGAGGAGTTCGTCGACTGGTTCCAGTCGCCGGAGAACAACCGGGCTCCCGGGCGCACCTGCCTGAAGGCCTGCTCGCTGCTGAAGGACGAGTCCCGTCCCTGGCAGGACGCCAGTCAGATCCACTCCAAGGGCTGTGGCGCCAACATGCGTGTCGCACCCCTGGGGCTGGTCCCCGGCCTGAGTGACGAACAGCGCGCGGGCGCCGCGCAATTGCAGTCCGCGCTGACCCACGGTCACCCGACGGCGCTGGCGGCCTCCGACCTCACCGCCCACGCCGTACGCCTGCTCGCGCAGGGCGCCGAGCCGGCCGGGCTGATCGGTCTGCTCCGCTCGTACGCCCTGGAGAACCGCAGCCACTACCACGAGCGCTGGCTCGGCGACCTGTGGCGCCGGGCCCAGGATCCGGGCCCCGAGCAGTTCATCGCGCGCGGCTGGGACGAGTGCCTGGCGATCCTCGACCGGCTGGAGCACGCCGTGCGCACCGTCTCGCCGGAGACCGACCCCTGCCTGGCCACCGGCGAGGGCTGGATCGCCGAGGAGGCCCTGGCGACCGGGCTGCTGTGCTTCCTGCTCTTCGCCGACGAGCCGGTGACCGCCCTGCGCCGCGCCGCCTGCACCGCCGGCGACTCGGACTCCATCGCCTGCCTGGCCGGCGCCTTCGCCGGCGCGTACCTGGGTGCGGAGGCGTGGCCGGGCGAGTGGGCCGACCGCGTCGAGTACCGGAGCGAACTGCTGACCCTCGGCGCGCTCTGGGACGCGTGACGGCTGACCGACGTTCCCGGACATCGACCTGGCGCCCGTGGTGGCCGTGTGGGGCGTACCCGGAACCCTCACGCCAGCCGGACCGAATCTCCCTCCACCGTGATCCGCTCGGCCGGCAGCGGCCGCGTCGCCGGGCCGTGGGCCACCGAGCCGTCGGCGATGCGGAACTTGCTGCCGTGGCAGACGCAGTTGATGGTGCCGTCGGAGACGGACGCCACCGTGCAGCGCTGGTGGGTGCAGATCGCCGAGAAGGCCTTGAACTGGCCCTGCTCGGGCTGGGTGACGACGACCTCCTCGTCCTTGAAGATCTTGCCGCCGCCGACCGGGATCTCGTCGGTGGAGGCCAGCTCCTGGCCGGCGGGGGCGCTCGTCCCCGCCTCCTGGTCGGTGGCGGAACCCGTCGGCACGGAGCCGCTGTCGTCGTCGCCGCCTCCGCCGCAGGCCGCGACGAGCGCCGCCGCGCCTGTCGCGCCCGTCGCGAGAAGGACCGTGCGGCGTGTGGTGCTGATGGTCATGTCGTCACTCCGTCATGCCGGGGGATGCCGTGGATGCCAGATCCCGAATGGTGATAAATCGGAAATAGTTGCATCCTGGCACTCGATGTGCTCGAGGAGAAGCAACCGGGCGTCTCACCGGGCGGGCGCCGCGCACCCCGCCCGCGCGGGCTGACTAGGCTTGACACACAGAGCGACACGCAGTCACACGCACGTCAGCAAGGAGCATCGCCGTGGCGGTACGAGCGGTCCGGGGCGCCGTCCAACTCGAACGGGACGAGGCCGGGCACATGGACGAGCAGGTCGGCGCCTTGCTCACGGCCATCCTGGAGCGCAACGACCTCACCGCCGAGGACCTGATCAGCATCTGGTTCACGGCCACGCCCGACCTGCACAGCGACTTCCCGGCGGCCGCCGCCCGCAAGCTCGGCATCGTCGACGTTCCGCTGATCTGCGCGCAGGAACTGGACATCGAGGGCGCCATGCCGCGCGTCGTCCGCGTCCTCGCGCACATCGAGTCCGGCAAGCCCCGTGCCGACATCGCGCACGTCTACCTCGGCGCCGCGGGCGCCCTGCGCAAGGACATCGCCCAGTGAGGACCGCACTCGTCATCGGAACCGGGCTGATCGGCACGTCCGCAGCTCTGGCCCTGTCCCAGCGGGGCGTCACCGTGCACCTCGCCGACCACGACGCGGAGCAGGCCCGTACGGCGGCCGCGCTCGGTGCCGGCACGGACGAGGCGCCGGACGGGCCCGTCGACCTCGCGGTCGTCGCCGCCCCGCCCGCGCACGTGGCCGACGTACTCGCCGACGCCATGCGCCGCGGTGTGGCGCGCGGCTACCTCGACGTCGCCAGCGTCAAGGGCGGGCCGCGGCGCGAGCTGGAGGCACGCGGGCTCGACCTGTCCGTGTACATCGGTTCGCACCCGATGTCCGGCCGGGAGAAGTCCGGCCCGCTCGCCGCCACCGGCGACCTCTTCGAGGGACGCCCCTGGGTGCTGACCCCGACCCGGGACACCGACACCGAGGTGCTGAACCTCGCCCTGGAGCTGGTCTCGCACTGCCGTGCCGTGCCGGTCGTGATGGACGCCGACGCCCACGACCGTGCCGTCGCCCTCGTCTCCCACATGCCCCACCTGGTCTCCAGCCTGGTCGCCGCGCGCCTGGAGCACGCCGAGGAGGCCGCCGTACGGCTGTGCGGGCAGGGCATCCGGGACGTGACCCGGATCGCCGCCTCCGACCCCGGCATGTGGATCGACATCCTCTCCGCGAACCCCGGACCGGTCGCCGACCTGCTCACGGACGTCGCCGCCGACCTGGAGGAGACCGTGCGGGCCCTGCGCGCCCTCCAGTCCTCCGACGACGACAAGCGCCGTGACGGCACCACCGGCATCGAGGACGTCCTGCGGCGCGGCAACGCCGGGCAGATCCGCGTCCCCGGCAAGCACGGATCCGCCCCGCGGGCCTACGAGGTCGTGGCCGTGCTCATCGACGACCAGCCGGGGCAGCTGGCCCGGATCTTCGCGGACGCGGGCAGGGCCGGCGTCAACATCGAGGACGTGCGCATCGAGCACGCGACCGGGCAGCAGGCCGGTCTGGTGCAGCTGATGGTGGAGCCGAAGGCGGCACCCGTGCTGAGTGCCGCGCTGCGGGACCGTGGCTGGGCGATCCGGCAGTAGGGCATGCTGGATGTGGCTGAGCGACGCGCGGCCGGACGAGTGACCCGCACCCAGTAACCTTGTGCGGGGCAGTCGCGCCCTCACCCCCGCCAGCCCGGTTCAGGAAGGTCCCCACAGTGGAAAGCGCCACGCCAGTGATTGTCGCCATCGACGGCCCCGCCGGCACGGGCAAGTCGAGCACCTCGAAGGCCGTGGCGGCACAGCTCGGGCTGAGCTACCTGGACACCGGCGCCCAGTACCGGGCGATCACCTGGTGGATGGTGACCAACGGCATCGACATCGACGACCCCGCCGCCATCGCCGCCGCGGCCGGCAAGCCGGAGATCGTCTCCGGCACCGACCCGCAAGGTCCCACCATCACCGTCGACGGCGTCGACGTGGCCGGCCCGATCCGCACCCAGGAGGTCTCCTCCAAGGTCAGCGCCGTCAGCGCGGTGCCCGAGGTGCGCGCCCGGATCACCGAGCTCCAGCGCTCGATCGCGGCCTCCGCGGCGCACGGCATCGTGGTCGAGGGCCGCGACATCGGCACGACCGTGCTGCCGGACGCCCACCTGAAGATCTTCCTCACCGCCTCCCCGGAGGCGCGCGCCGCCCGCCGCAGCGGCGAGCTGAAGGGTGCCGACGTGCACTCCACCCGCGAGGCCCTGATCAAGCGGGACGCGGCCGACTCCAGCCGCAAGACCTCGCCGCTCGCCAAGGCGGACGACGCGGTCGAGGTGGACACCACCGAGCTCACGCTGGCCCAGGTCATCGAGTGCGTCGTCACCCTCGTCGAGGAGAAGCGGGCCGGGAAGTGACCGACCAACTGCCTTCCCCGCGGGGCGCCGACGTCGGGCGGCGCATCGGCGTCGGCCTGATGTACGGACTGTGGAAGCCGCGCGTGCTCGGCGCCTGGCGGGTGCCCACGACCGGCCCGGTGATCCTCGCCGTCAACCACTCCCACATGATCGACGGCCCGATGGTCATGGGCGTGGCACCCCGGCCGACGCACTTCCTGATCAAGAAGGAAGCGTTCATCGGCCCGCTCGACCCCTTCCTGACCGGCATCGGCCAGGTGAAGGTGGACCGCGACACCACCGACCGCACGGCGATCACCCGGGCGCTCGGCGTGCTGGACAACGGCGGCGTGCTCGGCATCTTCCCGGAGGGCACCCGGGGCGAGGGCGACTTCGCCTCGCTGCGCGCCGGGCTCGCGTACTTCGCGGTGCGCAGCGGCGCCCCGATCGTGCCGGTCGCCGTGCTGGGAAGTTCCGACAGGCGGGGACGGTTGATAAAGGAGCTGCCTCCGCTGCGGTCCCGCGTCGACGTCGTCTTCGGGGAGCCCTTCGAGGCGGGCGACGGCAGCGGGCGCCGTACGCGCACGGCGCTGGACGAGGCGACCGGGCGCATCCAGAAGCAGCTCGCCGCCCACCTGGAAAACGCCAGGCGCTTCACCGGGCGCTAGACAACACTGAGTAGTGGACCGGCCCGCGATCCAGCGGGTACTCCACCGACCACCACGATGAACGACGAGGTACGGACTTCATGAACGACCAGACCCAGCCCGACGGCTCGGACGCGTACGAAGGCGCGCCCGAGCACGACCACGGGGCGCTCGGCGACGCCGAGTACGCGGAGTTCATGGAGCTCGCCGTGGAGGAGGGCTTCGACCTCGAGGACGTCGAGGGCGCGATCGAGGAGGCCGGGCACGGCCCGCTGCCCGTCCTCGCCGTGGTCGGCCGTCCCAATGTCGGCAAGTCGACCCTGGTGAACCGGATCATCGGCCGCCGTGAGGCCGTCGTCGAGGACAAGCCCGGCGTCACCCGCGACCGGGTGACCTACGAGGCCGAGTGGGCGGGCCGCCGCTTCAAGGTCGTCGACACCGGCGGCTGGGAGCAGGACGTCCTCGGTATCGACGCCTCCGTGGCCGCCCAGGCCGAGTACGCCATCGAAGCGGCCGACGCGGTGGTCTTCGTCGTCGACGCCAAGGTCGGCGCCACCGACACCGACGAGGCCGTCGTCCGGCTGCTGCGCAAGGCCGGCAAGCCGGTCGTGCTGTGCGCCAACAAGGTGGACGGCCCGAGCGGCGAGGCCGACGCGGCCTACCTGTGGTCACTGGGCCTGGGGGAGCCGTACCCGGTCTCCGCGCTGCACGGCCGGGGCACCGGCGACATGCTCGACCAGGTCCTGGAGGTGCTGCCGGAGGCGCCGCGCGAGACGTTCGGCGGGGGCGGCATCGGCGGGCCGCGCCGCATCGCCCTGATCGGCCGCCCGAACGTGGGCAAGTCCTCGCTGCTGAACAAGGTGGCGGGCGAGGAGCGCGTCGTCGTCAACGAGCTGGCGGGCACCACCCGCGACCCGGTCGACGAGCTGATCGAACTGGGCGGCGTCACCTGGAAGTTCGTCGACACGGCGGGCATCCGCAAGCGTGTCCACCTTCAGCAGGGCGCCGACTACTACGCCTCGCTGCGCACCGCCGCCGCCGTCGAGAAGGCGGAGGTCGCGGTCATCCTCATCGACGGCTCCGAGTCCATCTCGGTCCAGGACCAGCGGATCGTCACCATGGCCGTCGAGGCGGGCCGTGCGATCGTCCTCGCCTTCAACAAGTGGGACACCCTCGACGAGGAGCGCCGCTACTACCTGGAGCGGGAGATCGAGACCGAGCTGGGCCAGGTGGCCTGGGCCCCGCGCGTCAACGTCTCGGCGCGTACCGGCCGCCACATGGAGAAGCTGGTCCCGGCGATCGAGACGGCCCTGGCGGGCTGGGAGACCCGGGTTCCGACCGGCAGGCTGAACGCGTTCCTCGGCGAGCTGGTCGCCGCCCACCCTCACCCGGTCCGGGGTGGCAAGCAGCCGCGCATCCTGTTCGGCACCCAGGCGGGCACCAAGCCGCCGCGGTTCGTGCTGTTCGCCTCCGGCTTCATCGAGGCGGGCTACCGGCGCTTCATCGAGCGCCGCCTGCGCGAGGAGTTCAGCTTCGAGGGGACGCCGATCCATATCTCGGTGCGGGTGCGCGAGAAGCGCGGCGCGAAGAGGAAGTAGCACGAAGCTGCGGAAGGGCGGCCCCCCGCGGGGGCCGCCCTTCCGCTGTGCGGTGCTCGCTTCAGACGCCGCTGCGCCGGCCCGGCGGCAGTGCGGCCGGCACGTGGTGCATCCCCGTGCCGTGCGAGCCGATGGTCCCGACGCGCTGCCACTGCGGCTGCTGTCCGGCGGCATGGCGGGCGCTCTGGGCACCCGCGCTGTAGGCACTGTACGAGCTGCTGTGCGAACTGCCGTACGAGTCCGTACTGTGCGGGAGGTTCCCGAAGGCGGTGAAGCCGAGTTTCTCCTCGCCGCTGCGGTCGCCGGGAAGTGCGCGGAAGGACTTGACGTACTCGGCGTAGAGCGCGTCGTAGATCGGCGTGGCCGATGGGCCGCCCTGGGAGTCCTGAGCCGAGCGTGCGGAGGGGATCGACGAGTAGGACTGGCGGCGGGGAACGTCGTATGCGTGCACGTATGTCCAAACGACCCCGCGGGTCAAGGGATGCGGCCCGGGTACGGCTTTCGCAGGGGTGCGGGCCGCCCGGGTGACGCGCCGCTCAGGTGCCGGCCAGCGGCAGCGCCGCGGCGACCAGCTTTCCGTTCGCCGCCGCCTTGTCCAGCGCGTCCCGCAGCAGGTCCTCGCGCGGCTGGCGGCCGATCGAGCCGACCGGCGCGGCGAACATCAGTACCTGCTGGTGCTTGTTGGCGGCCGCGCGCCAGCCCTCGGTGACCTGGAGCGGCTGGTGCGCCTGCCACCAGGCCACCGGCTGACCGCCGTTGCTGCCCGGTTGGAGCACCGCGTGCAGCCGGCCCACGGCGAGCAGCACGGACCAGCCGTGCAGCACGGACGGTACGGCGGACAGCTCGGTCAGCGGCATGAAGCCCTGCTCGATGAGCAGCGGCAGGAAGTCGTCGCCGGAGCCGATGGTGCCGGGCCGGGCGATGGGCGCGGTCGGCTCCACCACCAGGGCCGGGTGCAGCTCCCCGGCGATCAGCACGAGCCCGCTGGTCACGCCGAGCACCGCTTGCTCGGGCACCACCTTGTCGGGCTCCAGGTCGACGGTGTCGCCGGCGATGGACTTCACGGCGCCCCGGAGCTGTTCCTCGGTGACGTGGACGACCTGCGAGGGCAGGCAGCCGGCGTGGGCGAAGGCGAGGACGGCGGTCTCGTCCCCGATGAACAGGACGGTGCTGGTGCGCTCCTGCTCGGAGTTGCCCGGAGTGCGGCAGGAGGTGCAGTCGTAACTGCCCGGGGCGGTCTCTCCGGCGAGCAGGCGGTCGGCTTCTTCGTCGCCGATCTCGGCGCGTACCTCGTCGCTGACGTCGAGCATGCGCGGCACGGGTGGCTCCCTCGGGGATGCGGTGCGTGGCAAGGCCGGGTGGCTCCCGGCCTGTGGTCCGGGTGGGCCCCGGCTCATGAAGAAGACAACGGGCGATCTGTGGCGGGAGTCACGCCCCAGAGCGAACGGAATCGAACCATCCAGCGCACAGGGTCACGCTCGGCGCGGAATCGCCTACTCAGCGTCAAGTCACCGCTTGGCAATGGACGTTGAGGGGGTGAGGTGGGTCACAGGTCGACAGGCGGGTTGGTCGACATATCAGGAAATCCGGGAATGAAGTGGGTGTCCGGAAATGGCTGTTACCCGGGGTATCGGGGAAGTGGCCTGGCAAGACGGGCGACCTGTTGATGACGGACCGTCAACCTCTTTAGATTCCTCGGCCGTGTGCAGCGAGCACCGCTCGGGTACGTCCGCCGGCCGCGTGATTCTCCGGAACCACGCACAGCACCGCACCGGCGGACGGGGCGAGCGCGACCCCCGCGTCCCATGGCGCGGGGAGTGGCGTTCCGCCTTGGGGGACCCCGGGTGTTTCGAGAGGGAACTACATGTCCGAATGTGCCGATACCACGCGCGACAACGCTCGGAAGAACCAGGTTCGTACGACGGCGGTCCTCGCCGGCGCTGCACTGCTCGCGCCCCTCGGACTGCTCGCCGCGACCGGAAACGCCGCGGCGGCTGACAGCGGAGTGTGGGACCGCATCGCCCAGTGCGAGAGCGGCGGCAACTGGCACATCAACACCGGCAACGGCTACTACGGCGGACTCCAGTTCGCCGCCTCCACCTGGCGCGCCTACGGCGGCACGGCCTACGCGCCCACCGCCGACCAGGCGAGCAAGTCCCAGCAGATCGCCGTCGCCACCAAGGTCCAGCGCGCCCAGGGATGGGGCGCCTGGCCCACCTGCTCGGCACGCGCCGGGGCGAGCGGCAGCGCACCCGCGGCGTCCGCGGCCGACCCGGTCACCTCCACCGAGGCCGCTCCGGCGAAGCCCTCGAAGACGCCGGCGCGTTCCACGGCACACCCGGACCGCGGATCCTCCCGCGGCGACTACACCGTCCGCGAGGGCGACACGCTGAGCGCTGTCGCCGCCCGGCACGGGACCACCTGGCAGCACCTCTACGCCGCCAACAAGGCCGCCATCGGCGGCGATCCCGACGTGATCGTGCCCGGCCTGCGCCTCGACATCTGAGCCGCTCCCACCCGCCGGGACACGCGGGCCCCGTCCGGCCGGCCGGACGGGGCCTCGGCGTGTCCGCGGCTCAGCGTCCGAGTTCGCTCGCCTCGCCGGCGAACACGACGGCCCCGCGGCGCAGTTCGTACACCAGGACCGGCCGGTCCCGCAGGGCGGGCGGCAGGCGCTGCTCGGCGACCACCACGCACGCGTCGAGCCCGCTCAGCAGCCCGTAGGTGCGGTCCGCGACGGAGGGCGACATACCTTGGGCGGGTTCGTCGACGAGCAGCACGCGCGCGCGTGCCAGCAGGGCCCGGGACAGGGCGAGCATGCGCTGCTCCCCGCCGGAGAGGGTGCCGGCCCGCCGCTCCAGCAGGGGCCGCAGCTGCGGGTAGGCGTCGAGGGCCGGGCCGTGGTCCCGGGCGGCGAGTCCGAGGTTCTCGCGCACGGTGAGGGAGCCGAACACGGCCTGCCGTTCCGGCACCAGGCACAGCCCGCGCCGGGCCCGCTCGTACGCCGGTACGCGGGTCACGTCGGCGCCGTCCCACACCACGGCGCCGCCCGACAGGGGCACCGTTCCCGCCAGGGCGCGCAGGGCGGTGCTGCGGCCGGAGCCGTTGCGGCCCAGCAGCACGGTCAGCCCCGGGCCGGGGGCGGCGAGGGTGACGCCGTGCAGGGCCTCCAGCGGGCCGTAGCGCACGCGCGCGTGGCGCAGGGAGACGGTGGTCATCGCCCGGCCGCCGATCCCAGGGTGTCCAGAACGCGCCCGGGCGGGCCGGAGGCGACGATGCGGCCCGTCGTCATCACGTGCACGACGTCGGCGAGCCCGGCGACCAGGTCCAGATCGTGCTCGACGACGAGCAGGGCCGTGCCGTCGGCGGCCAGGGCCTTCAGGACCCGGGCGAGAGCGGCCACTTCGGCGGTGTCGAGGCCGGCGGCGGGCTCGTCGAGCAGCAGGACGCGCGGGGCGCCCGCGAGGGCCCGGGCCAGTTCGACGCGGCGCAGCGTCCCCGTGGGCAGCCCGGCGGCGGGCTGTGCGCGTACCGGCCCGTCCAGACCGAGCAGCCTGAGCGTCCGTTCCACGGCGCCCGGGTCGGTCACCCGGCCCTGTTCGGCGCCCACCCGGACGTTCTCGGCCACGCTCAGTGTCGGGAAGACGGCCAGTTGCTGGAAGGTCCGCGCGACACCGAGCCGGGTGCGGGCGTGCGCGGGCAGTGCGGTGATGTCCCGCCCGCCGAGACGCACCGACCCGTGCGCGGGGCGCAGCGTGCCGGCCAGACAGTGGAACAGGGTGCTCTTTCCGGCCCCGTTGGGGCCCACGACCGCGGTGATCCGCCCGGGGAAGACGTCCAGGCCGACCCCGTCGAGGGCGGTGAAACCGCCGTAGTGGACGTGGAGGCGGCGGGCGGTGAGGACGGGGGAGGGTGCGGCCGTGGCCCGGCCGGTGGGCGGTCCGGCCGCTTGCCGAGTTCCGGCCGCGCGTGGCCGGGGCTCCTTGGCGGGCCCGGCGGCCGCCTCGCCCGCTGCCGGAGGCGCTGGAGCGGCAGGGGGCCGGGCACCGGCGGGGCGCGCCTCGCCGGGCGAGCCGTGGCGGTCCGCCGGCGCGGACTCCGGCGTCCCGTCCGCCGAAGCCGCCGTCGGGAAACGGGCGGCGGGGGCCGAGGGGCCGTGCGCCGGCGGCTGAGGCGCCTCGCGGGGCCCGGCGCCCGGAGTCGCTCGCCGTCCGTCCACGGTGGCGGCGCGCGGTTCCGTGCCGCTCTCGTCCCCTGGGAGGCCGGCCCGCCCGGCCGCCCCCGTGCCGTCGGCCTCCCGCACCACGCGTGCCGCCGTCGCCCCCGTGGGCACCGGTACGGTCCGGGCCGCCCGCGGCCGTGCCGGGCTCAGCAGCCCGCGGGCCCGCGCTCCAACCGGGGTGAGAGCGGGGCTGCGGCGCAGGCGCAGGCGTTCCATCGCCGTCCGCAGGGCCTCGTACGGGCCGCCGGGGAAGCGGCCCACGAGGACCGCCAGGACGCCGATCACGGCCGCCGCCACACCGCCGCGCGTCCCCGCGTCCAGGCCGACCAGGAGGGCAGCGGCGGCGAGGGCGCCGAGCGTGCTGTCGGCGCCCAGCACCACGACCGCCGCGAACCACAGCAGACCGCGCACCGGGTCGTAGGCGGCGGGGTCGAAGGCGCGCAGGCCCATGCCGAGCATGCCGCCGCCCAGCGCGGCGAGCGCGGCGCCCGCGACGAAGGCGAGCAGCTTGAGGGACGGCACCCGTACACCCGCCGCCTGCGCCCCCGCCTCGTGGTCCCGCATGGCCGCCAGGGCCCGGCCCGTCCGCCCCCGGCGCAGCGCGTGCGCCGCCAGCAGCGCCACCGCCAGCAGGAGCAGCTCCAGGACGTAGTACGCGCGGTCCCCTTCGAAACCCGCCGGGCGGCCCAGCGACAGGCCCGACGTGGCGTACGGCTGGGCGAAGACGAAGCGGCTCACGCCCACGCCGACGGCGAACGTCGCCAGCGCCAGCGCCAGACCCCGGCGGCCGATCGCCGGCCAGCCCGTGAGCAGGCCGAGCGGTGCCACCAGGACGACCGCCACCGCGAGGGCCGCCAGCTCCGGCACGGCCGGCAGGCCCGGGAAGCGGCCCGCCGCCAGCAGTGCGGTGAACAGGGCGCCCAGACCCGCGTACGCCGCCTGCCCCAGCGAGATCTGACCGCCGCGGCCGGTGACCACCACCAGGGACAGCAGGACGACGGCCAGCGCCGGCACCTGGATCGAAGTGTGCAGGTCCCGGCCGGCCAGGCCCAGCGGCAGCAGGAACAGCACGGCCGCCACGATCCACGCGCCGGGCGGCGTCGGAACCCGGGCGGTTGCGGTGCGCGGCAGCGCGTCACGCGTGCCCACGCCCGGCAGGACCAGGGCCGCGACGAGCAGGGCGACGACGAACAGGTTCGTGCCGGCCGCCTGGAGCAGCGGCGCCTCCCACCCGGACGGGTGCAGCCGCGTGAGCTGGCTCTGCGCCACCCCGACGCCCAGCGCCACCACCACCGCGACCGCCAGGCTCCGCATCCGCGCGGCCACCGCGACCGCCACGACCTCCATCACGAGCAGCGGCAGCCCGTACGGGTCGAGACGCACGAACGGCGCCAGCAGTACGCCGGTCAGACCCGCCGTGAAGGAGCCGAACGCCCAGCCCGCCGCCGCGACCCGGTCCGCGTCGATGCCGCCCAGCACGGCGAGCCGCCGGTCGTCGACCACGGCCCGCAGCTCCCGCCCGAACCGCGTCCGGCGGACCACCGCGGCGACCCCCGCGGCCAGCACCAGCACCACCGCCAGCTGCCCCCACGGCTCGTCCGGCACCAGCTCCGGCGCGTCGTCCCGCGCCCCCTGCCCCCACAGCAGCGCCGCCCCGCCCACCAGCAGCACGAACACCCCGATGGACGCCACCAGCGTCTGTGCCGGGTCACCGCCGAGAACCGCCAGGGGCCGGAAGACGAACCGTTCCAGCACGACACCCAGCCCCGGCGCCAGCACCAGCAGCGTCACCGCGGCCCCGAGCCACAGCGGCCAGCCCCACTCGACCACGCACTGCCGCAGCGCGTAGGCGCACACCATCGCGATCGCGCCGTGCGCGAAGTTCAGCACGCCGGTCGCGCGGTACGTCACGATCAGGCCGATCCCGGTCAGCGCCGCCGCGCTGCCGACCGCCAGGCCGGCCAGGGTGAGGTCGTACGTCAGCGAGGACATCGGCCGGGCTCAGTCGGTCTCTTCGGAGGGCTCGCAGATCGGGCACGGGCCCAGCTCGCCGCTCGCCACCAGCTTGGAGTCCACCGGAACCGCCTCCGCCTTCCCCGCGACCAGCGGGCAGTCCGCGCGGTGCCACAGCGTGCCGCCCGGCACCATCAGCAGCTCGCCGCTGACCGCGAGGGGCGCGAGCACGGCCTGTCCGGTCTCGTCCGCATCGGCCGGCTCGGCCGCCACCAGCAGGCCGTACAGCTCCTCCACGCGCGCGGCGGCGATCGAGCTCCGGCCGTGGGCCAGCAGCACCGCCCCCGAGATGATCAGGGCCGCGCCGGGGA
Source organism: Streptomyces sp. DH10 (assembly GCF_029813805.1). NCBI lineage: Bacteria > Bacillati > Actinomycetota > Actinomycetes > Kitasatosporales > Streptomycetaceae > Streptomyces > Streptomyces sp. DH10. Next base: position 83,495 of record NZ_JARVKU010000026.1, on the reverse strand, counting down.
CCGTGCAGGAGGCGAGGTAGGGCAGCTGCCGTTCGGCGAAGCGCTCCCCGGAGACGCCGTACCAGCCGACGACGCACAGCACCGCACCGGCGGCCAGCGCCGCCCAGCCGGTCCAGAGGACGGGGTGCACGGTCCGCAGTCGGCTTGTCCGCATCGCTGGCTCCCACACGTCGGTTGTCCGGGCACGCGCCTGGCTGCCTGTTCAAGTCCGCCGATCGCTTGCACTATGCCCCTTGGAAGCTGACCCTGAAAGCACCGGGCGCACATGGCCCGGACCGACACCCGGTGGTGAGCCAGATGGTTCTCGGCAGCGACCTCAGGCGGGGGAACGCGACACGGGGCCCACGAGCCGCGGGACGGGGTACGGCGATCATGGCCGCCCTGGTCCTGGCCCTCGCCCCGGCCCTCGCGGCGTGCACCGACGACGACGGCGGCGGCAGCGAGGCCACGCCGCCCCGGCCGACCGTGGACCGGACCACGAGCGCACCGGCCAGCGCACCGGCGGACCGGGCCGCGGCCGAGACGGAGATCCGGCAGAACTGGGAGAAATTCTTCGACCCGAAGACCTCGACCCAGGACAAGCAGGCCGTCCTGGAGAACGGCGACCGGATGGGCCCCGTCCTCGAGGCCTTCAGCGGCGACGAGCGCGGTGGGCAGGTCCAGGCGAAGGTCACCAGGATCGAGTTCACCTCGGCGACCGAGGCCGATGTGACGTACACGCTCACCCTGAAGGGCGCCACCGCCCTGCCGGACGCCTCCGGGACGGCCGTCGAGCAGGACGGCACCTGGAAGGTGTCCGCCAAGGCGCTGTGCGCGCTGGTGCAACTGAGCGGCAATGCGTCGCCGGTCCCGGGCTGTTGAGGCCCTCGCCGCGGTGCTGCTGCTCGCTCTGAGCGCGGCCTGCGGCAGCCGGCTCCCGGAGAGCGACTTCGAGCACGACGACCGCACCTCCGCGCCCCGCGACACCGCGCCCCTGCGGGTCGGGATCATCGCCAGCGCCACCAGCCCGGTCGGCGGCACCGCCTTCACCGGCCCGCGCGACGGCGCCAAGGCGTGGTTCGACCGGCTCAACGCGCGCGGGGGCATCGACGGCCGTCGCGTGGAGGTGCGCCTGTGCGACGACGGCGGCAGCGGCGTCGGCAACAACGAATGCGTGCACCGGCTGGTCGAGGAGGACGAGGTGGTCGCCCTGGTCGCCACCACCGCCTTCGACTACGCGGGCGCCTCCCGCGTCTCACGCGCGCGCGTGCCCGACATCGGCGGCCAGCCCATCGGCAGCGCCTACGACACCTACCCGCACCTCTACGGCATCTACGGCAGCCGCGCGCCGCGCGACGGCACCACCGGCTGGGACGGCAAGCTGTACGGCGGCACCGAGGTCTACCGCTACTTCAAGCGCGAGCACGGTGCCCGGACCGCCGCCGTCGTCTCCTACAACCAGTCCGCCTCGGCCGCCTACGCCCGGCTCGTCGAACGGGGCCTGCGCGCCGAGGGCTACGAGGTCGTCACCGAACAGGTCGACTTCGCCCTGCCCAACTTCCGTGCCGTCGCGGCCGACCTGAAGGAACAGGGCGCCGACCTCGTCTTCGACGCCATCGACAGCCACGGCAACGCCCGGTTGTGCCAGGCCATGGACGAGGCCGGCGCCGACGTCACCGCCAAGGTGACCAACGTGCAGAACTGGACGTCCACCGTCGCCGACGCCTACAAGGACGCCCCGCGCTGCCGCAACGCCCTCTGGGCGACCGGCTCCAGCCGCAACTTCGACGACACCGGCCATCCGGCCGTACGGGAGTTCCGCGAGGCCACGAAGGACCTGAAGACGCACTCGCAGTGGCAGCTGGAGGGCTGGGCGGCAGCGCGGTGGTTCACGGACGCCGCCGAGTCCTGCGCGAGGGCGGGCATCACGCGCGCGTGCGTCGACGCCTACATGAACCGCGGCGAGGGGTACACCGCGGGCGGACTGCTCCTGCCCGTGGAGTTCGAGCGGCGCCCCGAGCCGCCCAGGACCAGCCGGACCTGCCTGTCGGTGGCCCGCTGGCAGGACGGCGAGGGCTGGGTCACCCAGGGGGACATGGACCGCACCTGCTTCGACGTACCCCAGCTGGCCTACGAGCCTTGAGGACAGTGGCTGTCCGCAAGGGCTGGCAGACTCGCCCCATGTTGGAGACCTCCGCACGGCTGCTGCGCCTGCTGTCCCTGCTCCAGGCCCACCGCGAGTGGTCCGGCCCCGACCTGGCGCAGCGGCTCGGCGTCAGCGCCCGCACCCTGCGCCGGGACGTGGACCGGCTGCGCGAACTCGGCTACCCGGTCAACGCCAGTCCCGGAACGGGCGGCGGCTACCAGTTGGGGGCGGGCGCCGAACTGCCGCCGCTGCTGCTGGACGACGACGAGGCCGTCGCCGTGGCGATCGGGCTGCGCACGGCGGCCGGGCAGGGCATCGAGGGCATCGGCGAGACCTCGGTGCGGGCCCTCGCCAAACTGGAACAGGTGCTGCCGAACCGGCTGCGCCGCCGCGTGGGCGCCCTCAACGCCTTCACCGTGCCGATGCTGCGCGGCCCCCTGCCCGACGCCGTCGACCCGGCCGTACTGACCGAGCTCGCCCACCTCTGCCGGGACGCCGAGCGCCTGCGCTTCGAGTACCGCGGCCACGACGGCACCACCGGCCGCCGCAGTGTCGAACCGCACCGCCTGGTGTGCACCGAGCGCCGCTGGTACCTGGTCGCGTGGGACCTCGACCGGGAGGACTGGCGCACGTTCCGCGCGGACCGCATCACGCCCAGGCCACCGCACGGCCCGCGCTTCGAGCCGCGCGAGGCGCCCGCCGAGGACCTCGCCGCCTACGTCTCCCAGGGCGTCTCCACCCGTGTGTACGCCACGCACGCCGTCGTACGGCTCCTGGCGCCCTTGGAGGAAGCCGCCGCGCACATCTCGCCCAGCGCCGGGGTGCTGGAGGAGGAGGGCGCGGACAGCTGCCTGCTGCGCTGCGGCGCCGGGAGCCTTGACGTGATGGTGATCCACCTGATGATGCTGGGCTTCGAGTTCGAGGTGCTCGAACCCGACGGGCTGATCGAGGCGATCAGGAGGATTCGCGATCGGCTTGATGGGGCTCTGGCTCGGGCTGGGCAGTCACCGCCGCGTACTGCGGATGGTGCAGGTCGAACGCCGGCGACTCCGACCGGATCCGGGGCAGCGTCGTGAAGTTGTGCCGGGGCGGCGGGCAGGAGGTCGCCCACTCCAGGGAACGGCCGTAGCCCCAGGGGTCGTCGACCTCGACCTTCTCGCCGTACTTGGTGGTCTTCCACACGTTGTAGAGGAACGGCAGCGTCGACATGCCGAGCAGGAACGCGCCGATCGTCGACACGGTGTTTAGCGCCGTGAACCCGTCCGCGGCGAGGTAGTCCGCGTACCGGCGCGGCATGCCCTCGGCGCCCAGCCAGTGCTGCACCAGGAACGTGGTGTGGAAGCCGGTGAACAGCGTCCAGAACTGGATCTTGCCGAGCCGTTCGTCGAGCATCTTCCCGGTGAACTTCGGCCACCAGAAGAAGAATCCGGCGAAGATCGCGAAGACGACGGTGCCGAAGACGACGTAGTGGAAGTGCGCCACCACGAAGTACGTGTCCGTCACATGGAAGTCCAGCGGCGGCGACGCCAGGATCACCCCGGTCAGCCCGCCGAACAGGAACGTCACCAGGAAGCCCGTCGCCCACAGCATCGGCGTCTCGAAGGACAGCGAGCCCTTGATCATCGTGCCGGTCCAGTTGAAGAACTTCACGCCCGTCGGCACCGCGATCAGGAAGCTCATGAAGGAGAAGAACGGCAGCAGCACCGCGCCCGTCGCGAACATGTGGTGCGCCCACACCACCACCGACAGCCCGGTGATCGCCATCGTCGCGCCGACCAGCGTCAGATAGCCGAACAGCGGCTTGCGGCTGAAGACCGGGATGATCTCCGTGATGATGCCGAAGAACGGCAGCGCGATGATGTACACCTCGGGATGGCCGAAGAACCAGAACAGGTGCTGCCACAGGATCGCCCCGCCGTTGGTCGCGTCGAAGACCTGCGAGCCGAACCGCCGGTCCGCCTCCAGCACCAGCAGCGCCGCCGCGAGCACCGGGAACGCCATCAGGATCAGGATCGACGTGAACAGCGTGTTCCAGGTGAAGAGCGGCATCCGGAACATCGTCATGCCGGGGGCGCGCATCCCGATGATGGTGGTGACGAAGTTGACCGCCCCGAGGATCGTGCCGAAGCCGGACAGCGCCAGGCCCATGATCCACAGGTCGGCGCCGATACCCGGCGTGCGCTCCGCGCTGTTGAGCGGGGCGTAGGCGAACCAGCCGAAGTCGGCCGGTCCGGTGGGTACCAGCAGTGAGCCGAGCACGATCAGCCCGCCGAACAGGAACAGCCAGTACGAGAGCATGTTCAGCCGCGGGAAGGCCACGTCGGGCGCGCCGATCTGCAACGGCATCAGCTCGTTCGCGAAGCCCGCGAAGGTCGGCGTCGCGAACAGCAGCAGCATGATCGTGCCGTGCAGCGTGAAGGCCTGGTTGAACTGCTCGTTGGTGATGATCTGGAGTCCCGGACGGGCCAGCTCGGCGCGCATCAGCAGCGCCATCACTCCGGCGATCAGAAAGAACACGAAGGACGTGATCAGGTAGAGGTGACCGATCTTCTTGTGGTCCGTCGTGGTCAGCCAGTCGACCACCACCCGCCCGTGCCTCTTCCTCGGCACGGGCCGCGCCGTCGCCTGTACGGTCTGCGTCCCCATCGCTCGCTCGCCCCTTCGCTCATCGCGTCCCGGGCCCGCCGAAGCCCGCGCCACACGTACCCGCGAGCTCACGCCATGATGCTCGCGTCACCGAGCGCTCCGACAGGGGGCGTATCGGCCTCTGTGCGGCGAAGCCGTGCATTTCCTGTGCGGCGGCGGCTGAGCCGGGCCCGGTGCGACGCCGGAATGGAATGGGGCCCCGAGGTCACTTCTCCCGGAACTTTCCGCCGGGCTTTTCCATGGGCTCATGTGACACGCGGAAATTGCGATCGAATGCCTGCGGAAGGCCTACGAAACCGCTCGTCCGTGTGACGGACAGCGCCCGAAACAGCTGTCGTGATCTTGTGACAGAAGCGTGACAGGCAAGGGACGGGGACCGGGGTCACCGGCCCGGACTTCCATGGTCGCCGGGCACGGCATAGCGTGGCGGTATGGCACCGATTCCGACACCTTCCGCGGAACCCGACGACACCCCGGACACCTATGTCGGCCTGGAGGCCGGCCGGGCCGAACACCTCGCGCGCGAGCGCGGCTGGTCGACGGTGCGCTCGCTGCCGCCGGGGGCGATCATCACGATGGAGTACCGCGTGGGCCGGCTGAACTTCGAGGTGAAGGGCGGCCGGGTGGCGCGGGCCTGGAAGGGTTGAGACACCGCGAAGGCCCCGGTTCCGCTCCGGAACCGGGGCCTTCGCCGTGCCGGGACGAGGTGTGCGCACCGCTCCCGCCGTCCGTCCTGGTCAGCCGCCCGTCAGGGGGCGGGCCGAGGAGGCCGAGCCGCGCGGGTGCCGCTCCGCGTGCGGCGGCCGGCGGCTGCCCGTGGGGGAGATCGGCGTGCGCTCCGAGCGGGCCGTGTGCGGTCCCGGCGCCAGGCAGGCCGGGGCCCGGGGCGAGCCGGCCGCGACGTCGTCCCGGTCGGCGGGCAGCGGCGTGACCACCACGTGCGGCGCGCCGACCGGCACGGCAGCCGGCGCCGTACCACGGCTCCGGCGGGCCCGCAGACGGTCGCGCAGGTCGAAGATCCTGGCCTCGGAACGGGCGATCAGCGGCTCGAACCACGGCAGGGCGAGCAGGATCAGCAGCCCCGCGGCCCAGCCCAGCAGCACATCGCTGAGCCAGTGCGTACCGAGGTAGACGGTGGCCATGCCGACGCCGAGCGAGGTCACCGCGGACACGGCGGACAGCCAGCGGCGCGCTCTCGGGGTGGAGGCCATGTAGGCCAGGATTCCCCAGGTCACCACGGCGTTGGCGGTGTGACCGCTCGGAAATATATCGCCGCCGCGCCACATCTCGTTCGAGCCGATCACGGTCGCGTAGTGCGGTCCCAGCCGGCCCATGCCGTACTTGGCGGCGCCGACCGTGACGTTCAGCAGGAGCAGCGAGACGCCGAGGGCGAGCAGCGGACGCAGGGTGTGCTGCCGCCAGGAGCGCCAGCCCAGCCAGGCCGCGACCATCACCGCGGTCGGGCCGCGCTGGCCGAGCACCACGTAGTAGTCGACGAACCAGTGGATCTCCGACCACTGCTGGTACGGCCGGAAGAACATGACCTGCCAGTCGAGCCGGACAAGCCAGGACGTGATGATCACGGCCCACACCATCGCGCCGTAGAAGGCCAGGGTCGCCGCGAGGAGCACGATGCGGTGCCTGCTCATCTTCGGCACATCGAGGTGGGCCGGTCGTTCCGGCTCACGGTCCAGCCGGGCGAACACCCGGTCCAGACGGGTGAGCTTCGGTTCGGTACGCACCCAATCGACGTTACAGCGAGTGAGCTCGGATCCCTGTCGAATCAACGGGTTTGTGATGACGATGTGATGTGGGATTCCTCTCAGGAGGAGGTTTATTTCCAGCGAATCCGCAATCGCCGCGCGCTGCGGCCTTCAATTCCTTTGATCATTCCGGATGGGGGTTTTATTGCGCTTTTGAATTCGTTCACCGGAGCATCGTGCGCAATTCTCCCGGCGCTCACAGCGGGTCAGGGCGGACCCGAGCCGTTCAGCCAGAACGCCCCGTACACCGCCGAGGCGACCGCCACCGCTCCGAGCACCAGCGCTGACCTGCGCGGACGCAGCCCGGCCAGGGCCAGGGCGAGGGGCAGCAGCAGCGGGAAGCCGGGCATCAGCAGGCGCGGCTTCGAGCCGAAGTAGCTCGACGCGCACAGGGCGAGCGCGGTCACCACTCCGGTGTAGACCAGCAGCGGGAGCGGCTGGCGCTGACGTACGCCGACGACATACAGCCATACGACTGACGCGACCCCGGCGATCAGCCCGGCACCGGCCAGGGCCGAGGGGAACGACGTGAACTTTTCGGCGACGAACCGGGCGAAGGCGTACCCCCCGTCGAACCCGTTGCGCCATCCCGCCTGCACGTCGAGATAGCCGAGCGGCCCCTTGCCGGTGCGGTGGCCGACCCACAGCACGTATCCGGCGGTGCCGAGGGGGGCCAGCAGCATGCCGAGGACGCGGTGTGCGCGGGTACGGGGACCGGGGCCGCCGGCGTCGGCCGCGCGTCGCTCCCGCGCGAAGGAGGCGATGCCCGCCACCCACACGGCGGCCACCACGGCCATCCCCACCGGGCGGGTCAGCCCCGCCAGCAGGGCCAGCGTGCCCGCCGTCACCCAGCGGCCGGTCAGCACCGCGTACAGCGACCACGCGGCGAGCGCCGTGAACAGCGACTCGCTGTACGCCATCGACTGCACGATCCCGACCGGGAGCACGGCCCACAGCAGTACCGCGCACACCCCGGCCCGGCGCCCGTACACGTGGTCCGCGACCGCGAAGATCCCCCACGCCGCGGCGAGGGAGGCGACCAGACTGACGAGGAAACCGCCGTCCGCGTACGACAGCGGGGACACCGCCGCCACCAGCCGCTCCAGCCAGGGCAGCAGCGGGAAGAACGCGAGGTTCGAGTGCACGTCCCCGTTCGCCAGGCGCACCTCGTAGCCGTAACCGAGCTCGGCGACCCTGGTGTACCAGAGCGCGTCCCAGCGAGCGGTCAGCAGCGTGTACGCGCTCTTGTCGCGCGCCGCGCTCCACAGGGCCAGGGCGATGAGGCCCAGGCCGCGGACGGCCGCGTACCCGAGGAGCGCCGGGGCCGCCCGGCGCAGCGCCCCGGCGCGGGACGGGGCCGCGCGCGTCTCAAGATCGGTCACGGGCCCGATTATCGACCGGGGCCGGAACCGGTCGGCCGCCCGGGGCGTGGACGACGGTGGAGGGAGTGGCGTACGCCACACCTTTCCGCCGGACGTGTGAGAGGTCCGCCACTCGGCTCCGGCGCGGACTCGCGTACTCTGACATGTCACTCGCTGTTCGTTTGCGCGGGCCGGAGACCACCGCTCCTCTCCGGCCGAGTCGCGGGGGCGTCCCCCACCCCGTGAGCCCGCCGATCGCGAGGGAACATCTGGGAGGTACGTACATGTCCGGGACGACCACGGCCGCTGCGCTGCGCCGTCGGGCGGCCGGGGCCGGTGCCAACCGCTGGGTGGTTCTCGTCGTCCTCTGCGTCAGCCTGCTGCTGGTCGCCGTCGACGCCACCGTGCTGCACGTGGCGGTCCCCGCCGTCACCGAGGACCTGAAGCCCGGCGGGATAGAGCTGCTCTGGATCGTCGACATCTACCCGCTCGTCTGCGCCTCGCTGCTCATCCTGTTCGGCACGCTGGGCGACCGCGTCGGCCGCAGAAGGATCCTGCTCCTCGGGTACGCGCTGTTCGGCGTCGCCTCGGGCCTCGCGGCCCTGGCGGACAACGCCCAGGTACTGATCCTGGCGCGGGCGCTGCTCGGCGTGGGCGGCGCGATGATCATGCCGGCGACCCTGTCGATCCTGCGGCAGGTCTTCCCGGACCGGCGCGAGCGGGCGCTCGCGATCGGCATCTGGAGCGCCGTGGCCGCGGTGGGCGCGGCGGTCGGACCGCTGCTCGGCGGCTTCCTGCTGGAGCACTTCTGGTGGGGCTCGGTGTTCCTCGTCAACATACCGTTGATGCTGGTCAGCCTCCCGGTGGGGCGGCTGCTGCTGCCCGAGTCGAAGGGCGACGGCGAAGGGCCCTGGGACGTGGTCGGCGCGCTGATGGCGGCCGTCGGACTGTTCGGGGTCGTGCTGGGCGTCAAGCGGCTCGGCGGCGGGGAGTCGGTGGGGAGCCTGCTCACCGTGCTGCCGCTGGTCGTGGGCGCGGCGCTCCTGGTCGCCTTCGTACGGCGGCAGCGGCGGCGGGCGCAGCCGCTGATCGACCTCAAGATGTTCTCGCGGCCGGCGTTCAGCACGTCCGTCGGGTGCATCGTGCTGGCGATGCTCGCGCTGGTCGGTCTCGAACTGATCGCCGCGCAGTACCTCCAGCTGGTGCTCGGGCTGTCGCCGCTGGAGACGGGGCTGCGGCTGCTGCCGCTGACCTTCGCGGCGATGGCGGCCGGGCTGGCCGGGGCGCGGATGCTGCGGCGGTTCGGGCCGCGGCGGATGGTGTGCTGCGGGTTCCTGCTGACGGCGTTCGCGGTGGTGCTGCTGACGGCGCTGGGCCGGACGGACGACTGCGCGCTGATGCTGACCGGTTTCGTGCTGCTCGGCTTCGGGCTGGAGACGACGCTGTTCGGGGCGTACGAGTCGATGCTGAGCGAGGCGCCGCAGGAGCAGGCCGGAGGGGCGGCGGCCATCGGGGAGACGTCGTACCAGCTGGGGGCGGGGATCGGGATCGCCCTGCTCGGCACGGTGATGAACGCGGCGTACGCGCCCGGACTGTCGGATGTGCCGGGCGTGCCGGAGCCGGCGTCCTCTGCTGCGGGGCATTCGCTGGGGGAGGCGTACGAGGTCGCCGCGCAGCTGGGCGGGGTTGCCGGGGTCGCTCTGCGTCATGCCGCGCGGGACGCGTTCGTGCACGGGCTGCATGTGACGTTGCTGGTGAGTGGGGGGTTGTTGCTGCTCGGCGCGGTGATGGCGCTGCGGTTGCCGCGGGCCATGCAATGTGAGGGCGCTGGTGCGGTGGAGTTGCCCGCACCCAGGGACGCTGCGGAGTCGCGCGTCTCGGTGTGACGCCTTGTCGCCCACGGGTGCGGGGCGCCGTCGGCGGCTTGCGGTGTTCCGGTTGTCGGCGACTCCACACCTGCACCTTCCAGTTGGGAGCCACGGGTGGTGCGTGGGTGGGCGAAGGCCGTAGCGTCTGGGTTAGCGGTGCTAGTTAAAGAGTTCCGGAGGGTGTCCGCATGTCCGAGTCGTCCAAGCTTCCTCCCTTCGACCCAGCCGACCCCCTCGGCCTCGACGACCTCCTGGAACCGGAGGATCTCGGGATCAGGGACACCGTGCGGGCCTGGGCCGAGGACCGGGTGCTGCCGTATGTCGCCGAGTGGTACGAGCAGGGGGAGCTGCCGGGGATCCGGGAGCTGGCCCGGGAGCTGGGGAGCATCGGTGCCCTCGGGATGTCCCTGGAGGGGTACGGGTGCGCCGGGGCGTCCGCCGTGCAGTACGGGCTCGCCTGTCTGGAGCTGGAGGCCGCCGACTCCGGGATCCGGTCCCTCGTCTCCGTGCAGGGCTCCCTCGCCATGTACGCCATCCACCGCTTCGGCAGCGAAGCGCAGAAGCAGCGGTGGCTGCCCCGGATGGCCTCCGGCGAGGTCATCGGGTGCTTCGGGCTGACCGAGCCCGACCACGGATCCGACCCGGCCGCCATGCGGACGTACGCCAAGCGCGACGGCACCGACTGGGTCCTCAACGGCCGCAAGATGTGGATCACCAACGGGTCGGTCGCCGGCGTCGCCGTCGTGTGGGCGCAGACCGAGGACGGAATCCGCGGGTTCGCCGTGCCGACGGACAGTGCCGGGTTCTCCGCCCCCGAGATCAAGCACAAGTGGTCCCTCAGGGCCTCCGTCACCAGCGAACTCGTCCTCGACGACGTACGGCTGCCCGCCGACGCCGTACTGCCGGAGGTCACCGGCCTGCGCGGGCCGCTCAGCTGTCTGTCGCACGCCCGGTACGGCATCGTCTGGGGCGCCATGGGCGCGGCCCGCAGTTGTTTCGAGGCCGCGGTCGGCTACGCGAAGTCGCGGGAGCAGTTCGGGCGGCCCATCGGCGGCTTCCAGCTCACCCAGGCCAAACTCGCCGACATGGCGGTCGAACTGCACAAGGGAATTCTGCTCGCCCATCATCTGGGGCGGCGGATGGACGCCGGCCGCCTGCGTCCCGAGCAGGTCAGCTTCGGCAAGCTCAACAACGTACGAGAGGCGATCGAGATCTGCCGCACGGCCCGCACCATCCTCGGGGCCAACGGGATCTCGCTCGAATACCCCGTGATGCGGCACGCGACCAACCTCGAGTCGGTGCTCACCTACGAGGGCACCGTCGAGATGCACCAGCTCGTGCTGGGCAAGGCGCTCACCGGACTCGACGCCTTCCGGTGAACCCTGCGCGGGGGCAGGGCCGGTGAGCGGCCCTGCCTCAGCTCTGGTTGAAGAAGCCGTCCGTGCGGTGTCCGGCCGGGTCGCCGTTCACGATCTCCGTGTTGGCGGGGGTCAGCAGGAACACCCGGGTCGACACCCGCTCGATCGAACCGCGCAGGCCGAAGATCAGCCCGGCCGCGAAGTCGACCACGCGCTTGGCGTCGGCGGCGTCCATGGCCGTGAGGTTCATGATGACCGGCACGCCCTCGCGGAACAGCTCGCCGATGGCGCGCGCGTCCCGGAAGCTGTCCGGGGTCACCGTGCCGATGCGGCGCCCCTTCTCCTCGGCGACGTCCGAGGCCACCTTGACGCGCGGATCGGTGACCCAGGCATCCCCGGGCTCGGTCCCGTCGGAGTAGTCGTCGTCGTAGTAACGCTCGTCTTCGTTGTCGTCGACGAGGCCAAGCCAGGCACTTGCCTTGCGTACCGATCCCATGGACGCCTCCTCTCACAGCGGTCTTTCTTGCTTTCCGCATACCTATGGTCGTCCATGATGCGGATGGCGCGCCAAGTGGATAGACGCCGCACGGGGGGTTTGTGACGGTACTGGTGCACAGCGGATCCGTCGAGAGTCCGTGTTTCCCAAGGGTCTTGTCGTAAACGGCTGCTGACTGTGAGTGAAATATGATTCTTCGCGGCGTACGGGTGATGAGCGGTGCGTACGGGTGAACGCGATGGCCGATACCATGCGGCGCCAAACATCGTACGGAGAACCGGGGGGACGTCGTGTTCGGAATGGTCAGGCCCTGTCGGCACCGGCTCGGTGAGAGCCTCACGGCCCAGTGGATGGCGCATTTGTGCGGGCTGTGTCTCGCGCTGCGCGGGGACCACGGTCAGCTCGCGCGCATCGTCACGAACTATGACGGGCTTCTGGTCTCCGTGTTGACGGAGGCTCAGGTGGAGCGGACGCCCGGTACGTCGAGTGGTGTGGGGCGGCGCACGGCGGGGCCGTGTCCGCTGCGCGGGATGCGCACCGCGTCCGTCGCGCACGGTGAGGGAGCGCGGCTCGCGGCGGCCGTGTCGCTGGTGCTCGCCTCCGCCAAGGTGCGCGACCACGTCGCCGACGGCGACGGACTGCTCGCCCGCGCGCCGGTCGCCCGCGCCGCACGCCGGGTCGCCGCGGGCTGGGACCGCGCCGGGGCGCGCACCGGCTCCGCCGTCGGGTTCGACACGGCAGTCCTGGTCGACGCCGTGGACCGGCAGGGCGGCATCGAGGCGCTCGCCGGGCCGGGCACGCCGATCCTGACGGTCACCGAACCGACCGAGACGGCGACCGCCGCCGCCTTCGCGCACACGGCGGTCATCGCCGGCCGGCCGCACAACGCCGGACCGCTCGCCGAGGCCGGACGCCTCTTCGGGCGGCTGGCCCACCTGCTGGACGCCGTGGAGGATCTGAGTGCTGACGCCGCGTCAGGTGCCTGGAATCCGATCGCCGCGACCGGCACCTCACTCACGGAGGCCCGGCGGCTCGCCGACGACGCGGTGCACGGGGTGCGGCTCGCGCTGCGCGAGGCCGAGTTCACCGACGCGAAGCTCGTGCACCTGCTGCTCGTGCACGAACTGCGGCGCTCGGTGGACCGGGCGTTCGGCACGGTGCCGGTGTGCGCCTCGCACCAGGGCGGCCCTTACGGGCAGCAGCCGCCTCAGGGCCCGTATGCCCAGGGGCCGCACGGTGCTCCGCAGAACCCGTACGCCGGCGGTGGCGGAAACCCGTACGCAGGTGGGGGAGGAGGAGGGTACGGCGGCGGCGGTTTCGGTGGAGGCGAGCCGGTGCCCCAGCCGCCCCGGGGGCGACGCGGGTTCTGGGCCGGCTGCGGGATGTTCTGGCTGCTGTGCTGCACCTGCAAGCTGTGCTGCGCCAAGGAATACGAGGGGCCGTGGTCCCGAAAGAAGCGTGAAGGCTGCTGCCGGGATTGCGACTGCGACGGGTGCGACTGCTGCTGCCCCTGAGGCGGCTGACCCGTCCCGTACCCCTTGCGCGCCGCTGCGGAAGGGGTACGACAGCCCGTCATTTCGCGGCTTTGTGACAGCCCTTCAAAAAGCCGCGGCCGAAAGGCCCTCTTGCGCCTACCGGCCGTTCGGCCGAATACTCCCCCCAGCGCTTGTCAGGGGCACGGCGGGTTCGGAATCCGAACAAGCCGGTCCCGGACTGCGCCTCACGGGCCCGAAACCCCACGAGGGCCCCCGACTTCCTTTGTGGAGGAACGAAAAGTGAGGATCAAGCGCACCACCCCCCGCAGCGGCATTTCGAGACGGACCCGGCTGATCGCCGTTTCCACCGGCCTCGTGGCCGCCGCCGCGATCGCGATCCCCAGCGCGAACGCGTCCGACACCCCCGCCACCTTCAGCGCCACCGAGCTCAAGAGCGCCAGCAGCTCGCTGCTGAAGGCCGACGTCCCGGGCACCGCCTGGGCCGTCGACAGCAAGACCAACCGCGTGCTCCTGACCGTCGACAGCACGGTCACCCAGGCCGAGATAGCGAAGATCAAGCAGCAGGCCGGCGCCAACGCCGACGCGCTCACGATCAAGCGCACCCCCGGCAAGTTCAACAAGCTGATCCAGGGCGGCGACGCCATCTATGCGAGTAGCTGGCGCTGCTCCCTCGGCTTCAACGTCCGTGCCAGCAACGGCACCGAATACTTCCTGACCGCCGGTCACTGCACCGACGGCGCGGGCACCTGGTACTCCAACTCCGGCCGCACCACGGTCATCGGCTCGACAGCCGGCTCCAGCTTCCCGGGCAACGACTACGGCCTCGTCCGCTACAGCGGATCCGTCAGCCGCCCCGGCACCGCGAACGGCGTGGACATCACGCGCGCGGCCACCCCGAGCGTGGGCACCACCGTCATCCGTGACGGCTCCACGACCGGTACGCGCAGCGGCCGTGTCACCGCCCTCAACGCCACCGTCAACTACGGCGGCGGGGACGTCGTCTCCGGCCTGATCCAGACCACCGTCTGCGCGGAGCCCGGTGACTCCGGCGGTTCGCTCTACGGCAGCAACGGTGTCGCCTACGGCCTGACCTCCGGCGGCAGCGGCAACTGCTCCTCCGGTGGTACGACGTTCTTCCAGCCCGTCACGGAGGCCCTGAGCGCCTACGGGGTCAGCGTGTACTAGGCCGGTCGGTCCCGGTCGGCAGCAGCCTGAGTTTCTGAACCCCCGCACGCACTGCGTGCGGGGGTTTCCCCTTTTTCTGGGGGTGTAGGGAGAGTTGACGGGGTGCGGGGGCTTTCGGTGGAGTTGCCGCAGGCCGGCCAGACAGGCGATTTTCAGCCACGGTCAGACCTCACAGAGTGGGCACACGTTACTCACGCGTAGTGTTTGCAGTGTGAACGCGCGTGAAGTGGGTGTGAGTTGAGTCCGATTTGACCGTGGACGGTCAAAATGAGGGGGCGTGTGCTCCGTAATCTACGCGCGTCCTGAACTCGACCTTGTGTGCTCCCCGTTGTCCTCGGAATAGTGGGCGCTCGTCAACACAGCCTTCCGGTTCGCGAGGTCCCCACAACCTCTCGGGCCGACCCCCCACAGGAGGACGCGAGTTGAAGCACCGACGCATACCCAAGCGGCGTGCAGCCGTGGCAGGTGCGGGCATCACCGCACTGGTCGCCGCGGGAGTCACCTTCCAGACTGCGAACGCGAGCGAGACCCCGGAGGTCTCCGCGCCCCGGACCCTGTCGGTCACGGCGGCCGGAAAGCTCGCCTCGACGCTGGCCGAGGACCTCGGCGCCGACGCGGCGGGCACGTACTACGACACGAAGAGCAAGAAGCTCGTGGTGAACGTGCTCGACGAGGCCGCGGCCGAAGCCGTCGAGAAGGCCGGAGCCAAGGCGAGAGTCGTGGCGAACTCTCTCGCCGAACTGAAGAGCGCCCGTGGCACGCTGAAGCAGGACGCGACGATTCCGGGCACCTCCTGGGTGACCGACCCGACGACCAACAAGGTCGTCGTCACCGCCGACCGTACGGTGTCCAAGGCCGAATGGGCGAAGCTGACGAAGGTCGTCGACGGGCTCGGCGCGAAGGCCGAACTCAAGCGGACGAAGGGCGAGTACAAGCCCTTCATCGCCGGTGGCGACGCGATCACCGGCGGCAGTGGCCGCTGCTCGCTCGGCTTCAACGTGCTCAAGGGCGGCGAGCCGTTCTTCCTGACCGCCGGGCACTGCACCGAGGGCATCTCGACGTGGTCGGACTCCAGCGGCAAGGAGCTCGGCACCAACGCGGACTCCAGCTTCCCGGGTGACGACTACGGGCTGGTCAAGTACACCGCGGAGGTGGCTCACCCGAGTGAGGTGAACCTCTGCAACGGCTCGACGCAGAAGATCACGGGTGCCGCCGAGGCGACGGTCGGCATGGAGGTCACGCGGAGCGGCTCGACCACCCAGGTGCACGACGGGAAGGTCACGGGGCTGGACGCCACCGTGAACTACGGCAACGGCGACATCGTGAACGGTCTGATCCAGACCGACGTGTGCGCGGAGCCCGGTGACAGTGGTGGCTCGCTCTTCTCGGGGAGCAACGCGATCGGGCTGACGTCCGGTGGCAGTGGTGACTGCACCTCCGGTGGGGAGACGTTCTTCCAGCCTGTGACGGAGGCGCTGTCGGCCACCGGGACCGAGATCGGCTGAGTTCTGGTTCTGGCTTTGTGAAGTCCCGCCCCTTGTGTGAGGGGCGGGACTTTGCGTTTGCCTCCGGCGGTTGTGCCGGGTGCCTGCGGCGGCCTGTGGCTGCTTCGGAGGGGGTGCGCGTAGCGCCTGCACGTCCCCCTCTCGCCGTGGGCGGCGTGCGGGCGCGTCGTGGCTTGACTACCGCAGGCCGCCGCGCTGCGGGCCGACGGTCCCGCCTAGGGCCTGTCGTTTGGATCACGCCGCAGACGCGGGGTCTGGCACGCGCATCTGCCGCGTTGTCGTCCGGAACGTGCGTTTGTCTGATCTCTCCAGGGTGGTGACGAGGGTGGTCAGGGTGGTGGAGAGGACCCTGCCGCCGCCGGAGGCGACCAGGAGGGTGTCGGTGCCGGCGGGGTCGATGATCAGCGCGCCGTCGATGTCCCGGTTCGTGATCTGGTGCCGGGCCGTGGACTCGTCGGGCAGTGCGCGGGGGTCCAGAGGAGAGCCGGGCAGGCGGTCCAGTCGGGTCACCGCCCGATCGGACGCGGCTCTGGGGGCGACCACCGCGAAGGGCACGTCCCTGGGCTTCGGGTCGTGCAGCGCTCCCACGTAGGAGGCGATGAACAGCAGCTGGAGTGCGATCACGCCGACGATGAGCAGGGTGGCCCGGGGGGTGACGGCGTCTCTCACCTCGTCGCGGAACGAGCGGTGCGGCATGCCTCCACGGTCGGGGGCGATCCGGTGTTTCCGCAGGTGGGGCGGGGCCGAACGGATGTCGCACATGTATTCGAGAATTGGTCTATGGTGGGGGTGAGGTAGCTGGGAACAGATGTTCGAGAACCGGTGTGGTTCACGAGTGCGGGAGGTGCGTGTGCCGGGGTTCACGCATCTGCACACCGCCTCCGGATTCTCGTTGCGGTATGGAGCCTCGCATCCGGAGCGGCTGGCCGAGCGTGCCTCCGAGCGGGGCATGGATGCCCTGGCTCTCACTGATCGCCAAACGCTCGCCGGTGCCGTCCGGTTCGCCAAGGCCTGTGCGAAGGCGGGGGTCCGTCCGGTGTTCGGGGCGGATCTGGCGGTGGCGGGAGCGGAGCCCCCCGAGCCCGGGACCGGGCGGCGCCGGACTCCGGTGCGCGGTGGCGCCTTCGTCGACGAGTCGGCTCCCCGGGTGACCTTTCTCGCCCGGGACGGAGCCCGTGGGTGGGCCGGGCTGTGCCGGCTCGTCTCCGCGGTGCATGAAGGGGAGGGGACGCCCCTGCTGCCCTGGGAGCGCAATCACGCCGAGGGCGTGACCGTGCTGCTCGGGCCCGACTCGGATGTGGGGCGTGCCCTGGCCGCCGGGCGTCCCGACCGTGCGGCGCGGCTGCTCGTGCCCTGGCGGGAGGTCTACGGCGACGCCCTGCGGCTGGAGGCCGTCTGGCATGGCCGGAAAGGCACGGGTCCCGGCTCCCTGCGGCTGGCCGCCCGGACCGTCGGGTTCGCCGCAGAGCAGCGGATCCGTCCCGTGCTCAGCAACGCCGTACGGTACGTCGACCCGGGGCTGGGGCCGGTCGCCGACGTGCTGGACGCCGCGCGGCGGCTGGTGCCCGTCGACCCGACCAAGGAACTGGACTCCGGCGAGGCCTGGCTCAAGGACGCGGGGGCCATGCTGCATGCCGCCGAGCGGATCGTGGAGGCCGCGGGGTTCCGGCCTGACACCGCTCATCGGCTGGTGGAGCAGACCGAGGCCACGGCCGCCGAGTGCCTGGTCGATCCCGAGGACGACCTCGGGATCGGTACCGTCCACTTCCCCGAGCCGCACCTGGTCGGCGCCGACCGCCGTACCGCCCAGCGGACGCTGGCCTCGCGGGCGGCGGCGGGGATGGTGCTGCGCGGGTACGACCGGCGGCGGGAGTACTGGGAGCGGATGCACCACGAGCTGGACATCATCGCCCACCACGGCTTTGCTTCTTACTTTTTGACCGTGGCCCAAGTGGTCGACGACGTACGGGAGATGGGCATCCGGGTCGCCGCCCGGGGGTCCGGTGCGGGATCGCTCGTCAACCATCTGCTCGGGATCGCGCACGCCGATCCGATCGAGCACCGGCTGCTGATGGAGCGGTTCCTGTCGAAGGAGCGGGTCGTGCTGCCCGACATCGACATCGACGTGGAGTCCGCGCGCCGGCTGGAGGTCTACCGCGCGATCATCAGCCGGTTCGGCACCGAGCGGGTCGCGACGGTCGCGATGCCGGAGACGTATCGCGTGCGGCACGCGATCCGTGACGTGGGGGCCGCCCTGTCGATGGATCCGGCCGAGATCGACCGTGTGGCCAAGTCCTTTCCCCACATTCGGGCGCGGGACGCCCGCGCCGCGCTGGAGGAGCTGCCCGAGCTGCGGGCGCTGGCGGGGGAGAAGGAGAGGTACGGGAGGCTGTGGGAGCTGGTCGAGGCGCTGGACGCGCTGCCGCGCGGAGTGGCCATGCATCCGTGCGGGGTGCTGCTGTCCGACGCCTCCCTGCTGGCCCGTACGCCGGTCATGCCGACCAGCGGCGAGGGCTTTCCGATGTCGCAGTTCGACAAGGACGACGTCGAGGACCTCGGGCTGCTCAAACTGGACGTGCTGGGGGTGCGGATGCAGTCGGCCATGGCGCACGCCGTGGCGGAAGTGGAGCGGGTGTCGGGGGTGAGGGTCGATCTGGACGGCCTGCCGCCGGGAGATCCGGAGACGTACCGGCTGGTCCGGTCCACGGAGACGCTCGGCTGCTTCCAGATCGAGTCGCCGGGGCAGCGGGACCTGGTCGGGCGGCTCCAGCCGGCCACCTTCCACGATCTGGTCGTCGACATCTCGCTGTTCCGGCCCGGGCCGGTCGCCGCCGACATGGTGCGGCCGTTCATCGAGGCGCGGCACGGGCGGGCGCCGATCCGCTATCCGCACCCGGATCTGGAGGAGCCGCTGAAGGAGACGTACGGGGTCGTCGTCTTCCACGAGCAGATCATCGACATCGTCGACATCATGACCGGCTGCGGGCGCGGTGAGGCGGACCGGGTGCGGCGAGGGCTGTCGGATCCGGAGTCGCAGGGGCGGATCAAGGTGTGGTTCGCGCAGCACGCGGCGGCGAACGGGTATGACGCGGAAACGATCCAGCGGACGTGGGAGATCATCGAGGCCTTCGGGTCGTACGGCTTCTGCAAGGCCCACGCGGTCGCCTTCGCCGTGCCGACCTACCAGTCGGCGTGGCTGAAAGCGCATCACCCGGCCGCCTTCTACGCGGGGTTGCTCACACACGACCCCGGCATGTATCCGAAGCGGCTGCTGCTGGCGGACGCGAGGCGGCGCGGGGTGCCGGTGCTGCCGCTGGATGTGAACGCGTCGGGCGTCGCACACCGTATCGAACTGGTGTCCGGTAAATGGGGTCTGCGGCTGGCGCTCTCCGATGTGCACGGCATCAGTGAGGCCGAGGCGGCGCGGATCGCCGAGGGGCAGCCGTACGCCTCGCTGGTCGACTTCTGGGAGCGGGGCCGGCCCAGCCGTCCGCTGGCCCAGCGGCTCGCGCAGGTGGGAGCGCTGGACGCGTTCGGCGCCAACCGCCGTGATCTGCAACTGCATCTGACCGAGCTGCACCGGGGCGCGCGGGGTGCGGGCGGTGGTCAGCTCCCGCTGGCCGGGGGCCGGAAGACCGCCCCGGCCGGACTGCCCGACCTCACCTCCTCGGAGCGGCTCAGCGCCGAGCTGGGCGTGCTGTCCATGGACGCCTCACGCAATCTGATGGACGATCACCGGACGTTCCTCGACGAGCTGGGCGTGGTGTCGGCGCGGCGGCTGCGCGAGGCCCGGCACGGGGAGACGGTGCTGGTCGCGGGCGCCAAGGCGGCCACCCAGACGCCGCCGATCCGGTCCGGCAAGCGGGTCATCTTCAGCACCCTGGACGACGGCACGGGCCTGGTCGACCTCGCCTTCTTCGACGACTCCCACGACACCTGCGCCCACACCGTCTTCCACTCCTGGCTGCTGCTGGTGCGCGGGGTGGTGCAGCGGCGCGGCCCGCGCAGCCTCAGCGTGGTGGGCGCCGCCGCCTGGAACCTCGCGGAGCTGCTGGAGGTGCGCCGGGAGGAGGGGCTGGAGGGAGTCGCGGCCCGGCTGGCCGGCGCCGGGGATTCCGGCGGTCCCGGCGACGACGGTGAGGGGGCCGCGCGCCGGCGGCTCGCCGGCTCGGAGGGAGCACCCGCGCCGGCGGGCTCCGCGGTACAGGATCCGGCGGAGCAGCGGAAGATCCGCATGCCCACGGGGTACGAGATGCACCCCTGGGCCGATCTGCGTCCCGCGGGCGAAGGGCCCGCGGTGGGAAGAAAGTTGTGGCACCAGAGTCCGGGGAGTGCGGGATGACCATTCTCTGCGTACGTTTCCAGCTGCCTCCGACGCGCGAGGCCGACCTGCCCCACCTGATCGGAATGCTCGAGGAGTTCACCCCCGTCGTCCAGGCGCTGCCACCGGACGGGGCGCTGGCCGACCTGCGGGGCGCCGAGCGGTACTTCGGGCGGGACGCCCTCGAACTGGCCTCGGTGATCCGGGTGCGGTCGCTCGCGTTGTACGGGGTCGACTGTGTGATCGGCGCCGGGCCCGGGCCGATGCTGGCCCGTGTGGCGCTGCGCGACGCCGTGCCCGGGGTGACGTGTGCGGTGCCCGAGGAGCAGGGCGCCATCGCGGAGTTCCTCGCGGACAAGCCCGTCGCCGCACTGCCCGGCGTGGGCGCCGCGACCGCCCGTACGCTGGGCGACTACGGCCTCGACACCCTCGGCGGGGTCGCCGCCGCGCCGCTGTCCACGCTCCAGCGGCTGGTCGGCGCGAAGGCCGGCCGCGAGCTGCACGAGAAGGCGAACGGTGTCGATCGCGGCCGGGTCGTCCCGAACGCCGTCTCCCGCTCCCTCGCCACGGAACGCCCCTTCGTCCGCGACGAACTGGACCCGGACCGCCACCGCCGTGCCCTGCTGTCGGCCGCCGAGGAGATCGGCGCCCGGCTGCGCGCCCTGGAGAAGGTGTGCCGCACGCTCACCCTCACCGTGCGCTACGCCGACCGCTCGGCAACCACCCGCAGCCGCACGCTGGCCGAGCCGACCGCGCACTCGCCGGATCTGACCAGGGCCGCGTACGGCATGTACGAGGCGCTCGGCCTGCAACGGGCCCGGGTCCGCGCGATCGCCCTGCGCGCCGAGGGGCTCGACCCCGCCGGCCAGGCCTCCCACCAGCTGACCTTCGACCCCGTGGACGAGAAGGTCCGCCGCATCGAGGAGGTCGCGGACCGAGCACGGGCGAAGTTCGGCCCGCGGGCGGTGATGCCCGGGGGACTAGGGGGCCTGGCGGCGTAGACCCCCCTGCGTGACGTCAGTTGGCCCACGGCGGCACGACGCGGGTGCCGTCGGCGAGCCGTGCCTCCAGGCCGATCGAGGTGGTGACCCAGGAGTACGCGGTCCGGTCGGTGGGGTTCTCGACGGCCAGGGTGGCGCCCGGGTTGATGATCACCGTGTCGCCCGCCGCGATCCGCTCGGTGCGGCCGTCGAGGGTGATCAGCAGCTCGCCGTCGAGCAGATGGAAGATCTCCTCCCGGTTGACGGTGTGCGCGGGCGCCTTGAGACCGGCGGGGATCTCCCCGCGCCAGGCGCACAGCTCCTTGCTCCCGCTGCGCGGGGTGGCGTACGAGACGAAGCGGGCGCCGTGGATCTCGTGGGTGACGGCTTCGGACGAGCGGATGACGGGCATGCGGGCCTCCAGTTGGTCAAGTAGCTTGACTATATGGTCAAGCTGCTTGACCGTCACGTCAAGGGTGTTTCAATGCATGGGTGCAGAACTCCGAGGCCATGGCCCTGTCCGCCGCCCTGCTCGCCGCCGCCGGCGGGCTCACGCACCGCATCCATGAGGGCGTCGTCGCGCGCGGCTTCGAGGGGCTGCGGCCCGCGCACGGCTTCGCCTTCGCCCGGCTCGCCCCGGACGGCGCGACGGTCACCGACCTGGCCGCCCATCTCGGGGTGACCAAGCAGGCCGCCAGTCAGCTCGTGGACGAGATGGTGCGCAAGGGGTACGCCGAGCGGCGGCCGCACCCCGACGACGCGCGGGCGCGGCTGGTCGTACTGACCGGGCGGGGGTGGGAGTGCACGCGGGCGGCGGAGGAGGCGGCCGCGGAAGCCGTGCGGGAATGGGGGGACGTGCTGGGGGAGGGGGAAGTGCGGGCGCTCGGGGAGCAGTTGCTGCGGATCGCTCCGCGCGGGCCCATCCGGCCCGCCTGGTGAAGGGGCGTCAGGCGGGTCCGTCGTCGTCGGTTACCACTGGAAGTTTTTACTGACGCGTAACTTCCAAGTTTGACTACTGGCTCGTAACTTGACGAGTGAACAGCATCCCGTGATCCGGATCACAGGGCGTCGTGCCGTCGCACCTCCCTTGAGCCGCAAGGAGATCACTCGATGCTGCCCTGGAAACGAGTGCTCAGACCCCTGGCCGCGCTGCTGCTGACCGCCGCGGCCGTCACCGTCCCCGCCACCACCGCCCAAGCCACCGCACAGACCGCCGGTGCCCCGGGCTCCGGCTGGAACGACTACTCCTGCAAGCCGTCCGCCGCCCATCCCCGCCCCGTCGTCCTCGTCCACGGCACCCTCGGGAACTCCGTCGACAACTGGCTGGGCCTCGCCCCCTACCTGAAGGTCCGCGGCTACTGCGTCTTCTCCCTCGACTACGGCCAACTCCAAGGCGTCCCCTTCTTCCACGGGCTCGGACCCGTCGAGAAGTCGGCCGGGCAGCTGAAGGACTTCGTCGACAAGGTGCTCGCCGCCACCGGCGCCGCGGAGACCGACATCGTCGGACACTCGCAGGGCGGC
Organism: Streptomyces sp. DH10; assembly: GCF_029813805.1. Taxonomy (NCBI): domain Bacteria; kingdom Bacillati; phylum Actinomycetota; class Actinomycetes; order Kitasatosporales; family Streptomycetaceae; genus Streptomyces; species Streptomyces sp. DH10. The sequence continues at coordinate 60,870 of NZ_JARVKU010000026.1, read as the reverse complement.
ATGATGCCCCGCTGGTACCTGCGGTTCCTCGGCGGAGCCGCCAAGGTGAACGCCCTGGTCGGCATCGCGCCCAGCAACCACGGCACCGACCTGAACGGCCTCACCAACCTGCTGCCGTACTTCCCGGGCGCCGGAGACCTGTTGGCGAAGAACACTCCCGCCCTCGCCGACCAGGCCACCGGCTCCGACTTCCTCAAGCGGCTCAACGCGGGCGGCGACACCGTGCCCGGTGTCCGCTACACCGTCATCGCCACCAAGTACGACCAGGTGGTCACGCCGTGGCGCAGCCAGTACCTGAGCGGGCCGGACGTGCGCAACGTCCTGCTCCAGGACCTGTGCCCGGTCGACCTGTCCGAGCACGTGGCCGTCGGGCTGCTGGACAGGGTCGCCTTCCACGAGGTGGCCAACGCGCTCGACCCGGCGCGGGCCAGGCCCACCACCTGCGCGTCGGCGTTCGACTGACACGTGTACACGTGCAGGGAAACGTTTCGGGGCCTGTCCGGCCTGAGCCGCCGGACAGGCCCCGAGTCCTGGGTCAGCGCCCGTGGCGACCGCCGCTCGCCGTCCGGCGCCGGGCCGACAGGAAGAGGGCCGACGAGCCGAGCGCCAGCGCCGCCGCGCCGCCGATCGCGAGGTAGGGGGTGCCGCCGTCGCCGCCGGTCTCGGCGAGGTTCGTCGTGGCGCCGGCCGCCTTCGGCTGGTTGGGAGCGGCTTCGGCCTGCGTGGGCCGGCTCGGATCGGCTTCGGCCTGTGCGGGCCGGTCCGGGGCGGGGCTCTCCGGGGCCGCGGCCGGCTCGGCCGAGGTGCTGGGGTCGTTGTCGCCGTGACCGTGGTGCTCGATGGTCGACTTGTCGTTGCCCGCCTCGATCTGCTCCTTGGTGGGAGCGGAGGCCGTCGGGGCCGGGGCGGTGCCGCCGGCCGCGCTGTCGCCGCCGAAGTTGACGTCCGAGCAGGAGTAGAACGCCTCCGGGCTGTCCGACCGCTGCCAGACCGCGTACAGCAGATGCCTGCCGGAGCGCTCGGGCAGGCTGCCGGAGAAGGTGTAGAAACCGCCCGCCGCGGCCGGGTCGGTGGCCGTCGCGACCGGGCGCTCCAGATCCAGGTCGTTCCAGGCGAGCGGCTTGGCCGGGTCGTAGCCGGGCTTGGTGATGTACACCTTGAAGGTGCCCTTGTGAGGAGCCGTCACGCGGTACTTGAAGGTGTGCGAGCCGCTGCGCACCCCGGTCGCCGGCCAGTCGGCGCGGGCCAGGTCGAGCCCCTTGAACTGCTCGTTGTTCGCGCTGCACAGCTTGCCGTCCGGGATGAGCTGCCGGTGCCGCCCGCCGGCGTCCCCGATGCGGATGCCGTTCCAGTCGTAGAGGGCCTGCGTGCCGCCCGCCGCGACCGCCGCCTTGCACGCGGCCGACTCGGGGCTCTCCGGGCCCTCGGCGTAGCACTGCGAGACGCGGCTGACCGGGTCGCCCATCGAACCGTGCGCGGCCGCCGGCGTGGCGGTCAGCCCGGCCAGGGCGAGCGGGAGGGCGCCGAGGGCGGCGACGGTGACTGCCGTGCGGCGTGCGGGCATGCGGGAACTCCTCGAGACGGTACAGGGGAACAGGCCCGGGCCCGAGTGGGCCCGGATCCCGTGGGGGGGGGCGATTTGAAGCTAGCCCCTGAGAACCGTGAAATCGCCTGCTGAGGGCGGGTGGGGGAGATCCTTATGGCCCGCTTAAGGAAGTGCTCAGACTGGCATCAGGTAGGTACCGTCACGGCATGGCAGCCGTAGCCCATGGAGGAGGACCACGCGGCCAACGTGGCCGCGGGCAAGGTGCTCGTGACGAGTTGGTGGAGCGAGGACTGGACGGGTCCTACGACCGCGTCCATTACCGCAAGAGGCTGCTCTGACCGGGTCTCACGATCGGTACCGGCCGCTCAGGCGTCCGGCCACCACGTACGTGCGATGTCCTTGCGGACTTCCGGGCGTCCCGCGGGACGCTCGTCGGCCTCCTCGCGGACCCGGCGGACGTCCGTCTTCTTCAGGGGCTTCTGCACGGTCACACGGCGCATGGCTGCCTCCTTAAGGGTCTACCGGGTTCCGCGTTCTCACGGAGGTAGACCTTTCGGGGGAGAGTTCCTCATCGCTCCTGGTCTGTCAGTGGCGGCTGTCACGATTCGAGTGTCAGTGGCGGGTGTCACTCTTGGGCACATGGCGAACGACAGTGACGCAACGACCTCGGGGAACACCGGCGCCGAGGTGGACTGGGACGCGCGGGCCGCCGGCTTCGACGAGGAGCCGGACCACGGGCTGCGCGACCCGGAGGTGCGCCGGGCCTGGGCCGCGCGGCTGCGCTCCTGGCTGCCCGGGCGGGCCGGCGACGTCCTGGATCTCGGCTGCGGCACGGGCAGTCTGTCGCTCCTCGCGTCCGAGCAGGGACATCGAGTGACGGGCGTGGACCTCTCCCCGGTCATGGTGACGCTCGCCCGGCAGAAGTCGGCCGGGCGTGACGCGGTGTTCCTCGTCGGTGACGCGGCGGCACCGCCGGTCGGGGAGCGGCGCTTCGACGCCGTGCTCGTCCGGCACGTCCTGTGGGCCCTGCCCGACCCCGGCCGCGCTCTGCGGCACTGGGCCGGGCTGCTGCGGCCGGGAGGACGGCTCGTGCTGGTCGAGGGCGTGTGGGGGACGGCCGGGCCGACCGGGATACCGGCGGAGCGGCTCACCGGCCTCCTCGCGCCGATCGCCGGACAGATGACGGTGGAGCGGTTGTCCGGCGATCCGCTGCTGTGGGGCGGGGAGGTGACGGACGAGCGGTACGCGGTGGTGGCCGTGACGGCGTGAACGGGGAGGGTTCAGGCCAGGAGCGCGGTGAAGTCGCCGCCGCGGGCGAGTGACTCCAGTTCGTCGAGCGCGGCGAGCGCGGCGGCCGCCGCCTCGGGGTCCGTCTCGCCGATCCCGCTGTCGGCGAACTCGTCCTCGTCCAGGCGCCGTACGTCCGTGCCGTCCGCGGAGACCCACAGGTCCAGGTCGAGGTCCTCCACGACCAGCTCGGGGCCGGAGCGCGCGGCGGGGCGGGTGATGTCGCAGTACCAGCCCTTCAGCGCGCCCGTGGCGGAGCGGACCTCCTTCACCGCGTACCAGCGGTCACGCCAGTAGTACTCCGTGAAGACGTCCCCCGGCTCGAAGCGGACGAAGCCGAAGTCGCGGACGCCGCTGCCCGCCCACGGGGCGCGGACCGCGACACGGGTGCCGTCGTCCGTCAGGAGCTCGCCGGCGTAGCGGATCTTCGTACGGCCCGCCTTGACGAGCACGACGACCAGCCGGCCGGACCCGTCAGCCGAGTTCGCGGACATAACGCACTTCCTTCGCGCAGATCTCGTAGCCGAACCACTTGTTGATGGCGATCATCGGCTCGTTGCCGGTGTCGTTGCCGGTGAACGCCTCCGTGTACCCGGCGGCACGGGCCCGGTGCAGGGAGTCGTTCTTGGCGAGCTTCGCCAGGCCCCGGCCGCGGAACGCCCGGGCGGTGCCGGTCATCGCGGTCCCGTAGCGGGTGCCGTCCGTGTACGCCACGCTGAAGGCCGCGGGGCGGCCGTCGACGACCGCCACCGTGGTCAGCTCGCGGTTGAGGAGCGGGTGCTGCCAGGTCTCCTCCAGCCAGGCCTCGTAGTCCGTGAACTCGGCCTCGATGTCGCCCGGTTCGTCCGACGCCGTCTCGGCGTCCAGTTCGAACATCGGGCGCGGGTCGTCCGCGAAGTCGGCGGCCGTGCGCAGCTCGACGCCGGCCGGCGGGTCCTGGCGGGGCGGCAGCGTGCCGCCTGCCAGGTCGAGGCGCAGGAAGTAGGCGGAGCGGCTGAGCCGGAAGCCGTGCCGCTCGGCGAAGGCGAGGTTGTCGGGCTCGTCCAGCACCCAGGCGAACAGCTTGCGCACGCCCAGCCCCGCCAGGCGCTCCTCGGCGGTGCGCAGCAGGAGCGAACCGGCGCCGCGTCGCGTGCGGTCGGGGCGCACGTAGATGTTGGCGGAGCCCTGGCCGGGCTCCGGGCTCTCGTGGGCGACGCTGATCTGGGCCGTACCGATGATCTCGCCGTCCTCCTCCGCGACGAGCTGCCCGAAATGGGCGTCCGGGTGGGCGCGGGTCAGGGTGTGCACCACGGACTCGGGCGTGGACAGCATGTAGGGGAGGGCGAGGCGGCGGGTCCGGGAGAACCCCTCGGCGTCGGCTCGGACTTCGGGTCGCAGGTCGCGCACGATCACGGTCATGGAGGCGCACGCTACGCGGGGGCGCACGCCGGGTGCCTCCCATTTTCCGTCGGGTACGGGACAATCGGCCTGTGACCTTGAAGATCGACATCGACGACAGTGCTCCGCCGTACGAGCAGGTGCGGGCGCGCATCTCCGAGCAGGCGCGTTCGGGGGAGCTGCCGGTGGGATACCGGCTGCCGACCGTGCGGGGGCTGGCCGAGTCGCTGGGGCTCGCCGCGAACACGGTCGCCAAGGCGTACCGGGCCCTGGAGGCGGACGGCGTGATCGAGACGCGGGGCCGCCACGGCACGTTCGTGGCCGCCGCCGGCTCGGCGGCGGACCGCGAGCTGGCGGTCGCCGCCCAGGCGTACGTGGAGCGGGCCCGAAGGCTCGGGCAGGGGGAGGACGTGGCACTCGCCGCGGTCCGGGACGCCCTGCGGGCGGCTTACGGGGAGTAGGGACTCACCCGGAGGGCGGGGCGTCGCTCAGCCGGCCCGCGTCAGACGCTCGGGTGTCCGTGTGATCTCCAGGCCCGCCGATCTCCCCAGCCGCGCGAACGTCATCGCGTCCTCCACCGCCGCGCCCCCCGGGTCGTTGTTGAAGTACGCGTAGACGTCCTCGCCGTCGGGCCAGGTCGTCGCGATGCGGTCGAGCCAGGTGGCCAGCGAGCGGCGGCCGTAGTGCGGCCAGGGCCGGGCGCGGCCCTGGTGGAAGCGGACGTAGCCCCAGCCCGTGGTGCGCCACAGCGGGGTCGCGGGGCGGGCCAGGACGTCGGCCCAGCACAGGGCCGCGCGCCGGGACTCGAGGACCGCGCGGACCTCCGGCGTCCACCAGGACTCGTGGCGGGGCTCGACCGCGACCCGGGTCGAGGCGGGGAAGCAGGCCAGGCAGGCGTCCAGCAGGCCGGGATCGGCGCGCAGGTTGGGCGGGAGCTGGAGCAGGACCGGCCCGAGCCGGTCACCCAGGCCCGCCGCGTGGCTCATCAGGCGGCCGACCGGTTCCTCGGGGTCCTTGAGCCGTTTGATGTGGCTCAGATAGCGGCTCGCCTTGACCGCGACCACGAAGTCCGCGGGCACCCGGCCGCGCCAGTCCTCGAAGGTCTCCCTGGCCGGCAGCCGGTAGAAGGCGTTGTTGATCTCGACGGTGGCGAAGTGCCCGGCGTACTCCTCCAGCCAGAGCCGCATCGGCAGCCCGGACGGGTACAGGACGTCCCGCCAGTCCTTGTACTGCCACCCGGACGTGCCGACGAACAGGGTCATAGACCCATCAAAACACCGGCGCGCGGGGATCTCCCGCAGATCGCGCGGACCTCCTACAGATACAGCCCCGCGTCGGCGTCCCCGCGCGGCTCCGGCAGGGCCGTCGGGGACGTGCCCCGGCGCAGCGCGTACAGCTCGGCCAGCGTCGAGCCCTCGCGGCCGACGCCGTCCTCGCGGCCCAGCCAGCTCACCGCCTCCGCGCGGGTCAGCGGGCCCACCTCGATCCGGGCGAGACAGCGGCCGGGCCGGACGACGGCGGGGTGCAGGCGCTCCAGGTCCTCGTTGGTCGTGACTCCGACCAGGACGTTGCGGCCCTGGCCGAGCAGCCCGTCCGTGAGGTTCAGCAGCCGCGACAGCGCCTGGCCCGCCGTGTGCTTGGCCTCGCCGCGGATCAGCTCGTCGCAGTCCTCCAGGAGCAGCAGCCGCCAGCGGCCCTTGCCCGCCGCGTCCTCCTCGCCGATCGCGATGTCCATCAGATAGCCGACGTCACTGAACAGCCGCTCGGGGTCCAGGACGCAGTCCACCTGGCACCAGTCCCGCCAGGAACGGGCGAGGGTGCGCAGCGCCGACGTCTTGCCGGTGCCCGGCGGACCGTGCAGGAGGAGGAGCCGGCCCGAGATGTCCTCGGGGGTCGTCTTCATCAGGCGGTCCATCGCGTCCGCCACCGGCGCCGTGTAGTTGGGCCGGATCTCGTCCCAGGTACCCGCCGAGATCTGGCGCGTGGTGCGGTGCGGGCCGCGGCGCGGGGAGACGTACCAGAAGCCCATCGTGACGTTCTCCGGCTGCGGCTCCGGTTCGTCCGCCGCTCCGTCCGTGGCCTGGTCGAGGACCTTCTTCGCCAGCTCGGCGCTGGTCGCCGTGACCGTGACGTCGGCGCCCCGGTTCCAGCGGGAGATCAGCAGCGTCCAGCCGTCACCCTCCGCGAGCGTGGCGCTGCGGTCGTCGTCCCGGGCGGCGCGCAGCACGCGGGCACCGGACGGCATCAGCGTCGCCCCGGACCGTACGCGGTCGATGTTCACCGCGTGGGAGTACGGCTGCTCGCCCGTCGCGAAGCGGCCGAGGAACAGCGCGTCGACGACATCGGACGGGGAGTCGGAGTCGTCGACGTTGAGCCGGATCGGCAGCGCCTCGTGCGGGTTTCCAGACATGCCGCCATGATCCGGCACGAGGACGCCGCGTGCACCCGGTTTCCCGGTGCGCACGCGGCGTTTTCCCAGGTGCGGGTCAGGCCGCGAGGCGGGAGACCAGCCGGCGTGCCTGGCGTGTCCTGCGGACCACGGCGTACCCCTTGGTGAGGGCACGGTCCCTGGCGAACGTCCGGGCGATCGCGCGGCCTTCGACCACCCGCTCGAACTCGTCCGTGCCCGTGCTGCGGCGCACGGTCACGCGCCGCAGGGCGTACGGCCCCTGCGCCCGGCGCGCGAGTCCGTTGCCGACGGCGAGTGCCTGGGCGTACCCCGTCTCGCGCACCGCCTGCCGGACCCGGCGGCTGGAGTAGCCGTAGGGATAGGCGAACGAGGCCGGTACGGTGCCCAGTTGGTCCGCGACGATCTCCTTGCAGTGGATCAGCTCGAACCGCAGTGTGGCGTCGGAGACCTGGTCGAGCTGCGGGTGGCTGTGGCTGTGCCCGCCGATCTCGACGCCCGCCGCCGCGAGCTCGCGGACCTGGTCCCAGTCGAGCATGGTGTCCAGGCCGCCGCCGGTGTCGTACGGCCCCTGGATCCACCCGGTCGAGACGAACAGGGTGGCCGGGAAGCCGTGCTTGGCGAGCACGGGCAGGGCGTGCCGGTGCACGCCCTCGTAGCCGTCGTCGAACGTGATGAGGACCGGCCGCGCCGGCAGCGCGCGGCCGGAGCGCCAGCACTCCGCCAGCCCGGCGGTGGTGACGGGGGTGAGGCCCCGGTCTGCGAGCACCGCCATCTGCTCGGCGAACGCCTCGGGGGTCACGGACAGATCGCGGGTCGCGTCGCTCGGGTCGGTCGCGACCGCGTGGTACATGAGGATCGGTACGCGCACGTCGCTCACGGACCCGCCCCTTCCAGCGCCGCCCCCTCGGCAGGCGCGCGCGGGCCCGCGGCCTCGGCGGCCGGGACCTCGGGCACCGAGAACGTGGTCCCGCCCCGGCGGGCCCGCACGCTGCCCACCACGTATCCGCCCGCCGCCGTCAGCACCCCGGCGACGATCGCCCCCGCCCGCCCGGCACCGCCCGGCCGGGCCAGCAGGGCGTCCCGCAGCCCCCGGGCCACCCCGGCGGGCAGGACCCGGGTGGCGTACCGGCGTTCGGACTCCAGTCCCTTGCCGGCGCCGACGCTCCGGGCCACCAGGGCCTTGGACAGGCCCTCGGCGTACGTGCGCGTGCGGAAGTAGCGGAAGTGCTCACGGGCCCCGGGCACCCGGTGGTGGATCACCGCCCGGTCGTCGATCAGCAGCACCGCGTCGGGCCGGGCCCGGCTGAGGCGGATGCACAGTTCCGTCTCCTCGCAGCCCAGCGGGCGTTTGTCGCCGTCCCGGCCGATGCCGGTGGCGAAGCCGCCCGCCGCGTCGAAGGCACTGCGGCGGAACGAGGCGTTGCCACCGAGCACGTTGCGCACCCGGACCCGGCCGCGTGGCAGGCCCCGGTAGGTGCAGCCCACCACCCAGTCGAACTCCTCGGGGAACCAGTCGGGCCGCCGCCCCGAGGCCCAGACCGGCTCCGTGCGCCCTCCGACCGCCATCACGCGCGGGTCGGCGTACGCCTCGGCGAAGTGCAGCAGCCAGTCGCGCTCGGCCACGGCGTCGTCGTCGAGGAAGGCGACGACCTCGCCGCGCGCGGCCGCGATTCCGGTGTTGCGGCCGGCGGACAGGCCGCGGGGGCCCGCGTTGGCGAGCACCCGCACGTGGCCGGCTTCCTTGTACTCCTTGCCGAGACGGTCCAGAAGGGCCTGGTTGTGGTCGACGACCAGCAGCGTCTCCAGGGCCGGCCGTGACTGCGCCCGTACCGAGGAGACCGCCGCGAGGATGTCCTCCCAGCGGTCCTCGGTGTACGCGCAGATCACGACGGAGATGCCGGGACCGCTCAAGACACCTCTCCCCGGACCGAGTCGAGCATCGGCGACTGGGACGAACGGCGGCGCAGCGCCCGGCGGTTGGAGCGCTCCTGGAGGATCACCCGGAGCACGCGCAGCCCGTCGCGCACGGCCCGCAGGTTGCTGGTGCCGTGGATGCGCAGGTACTCGTGGCTCGGGATCTCCTGCACCTTGAGCCCGGCCTTGACGACCCGGATGTTCATCAGCGTCTCGACCTCGAAGCCGGTGCAGTCGAGGTCGATCTTGTCGAGGCAGTGCCTCCAGAACGCGTTGTAGCCGTAGCACAGGTCGGTGTAGCGGGCGCCGAACTTGCGGTTGACGACCGTGCACAGCGCCCAGTTGCCGAGCTTGCGGATGAAGGTCATGTCGTCCGTGCCGCCGCCGTTGGCGAAGCGGGAGCCCTTGGCGAAGTCCGCGCCGGAGACCAGGGCGGAGACGTACGACACGATCTCGTTGCCGTCCGCCGAGCCGTCCGCGTCGACCATCACGATGATGTCGCCGGTGCACGCCTGGAACCCGGTGATCAGGGCGTCGCCCTTGCCCTTGCCGCGCTGCTCGACGACCTTGACGTCGGGCCACAGCTCACGGGCCACCCGGACGGTGTCGTCGGTGGAGTTGCCGTCGACCAGCACCACTTCGTGGATCCAGTCGGGCAGGGTCTTGAAGACGTACGGAAGGTTCTCCGCCTCGTTCATGGCCGGGATGACCACGCTCACCGGCGGCGCTATGGCCAGGTGAGAGGAGACGGGCCGGTACTTCCCGGCGGTCGGCGGATGCTGCTCCGCCGCGGCCGGTTGCAGAACTGAGCTCACGAGTCTGGTCCCTCTCGTCCGGTGGACCGCCCCCCCAGGGCAGTCCGGATCCAATCCGGTTCGAAAGGGGGGTTCTCACCCGTGGCACGCCGAGATGGAGCTTCGGGCACGCCGGGTGAGCTGGCAAAGCTGGTCGACGGCGGAAAAACGGCAGCCGACCGCGCGGCACGGCCCGGAGACAGTTGCGGTCACCGAGCACGGCACCCCCCTACCGCGCCCCGCGTCTGTTCGTCGCGGTCCTTGAGCCCTCCCCTAGAGCCGCGTGCTGACGGACCGATGCGGGTGAGATGTATGACGGTATTGACGATTGAACCCGTATGGCAAGACCTGGAACGGCCTCTCACGTTTTTGTTGGTTTGGGCGTTGCGGGATGTGCTTCGTGGGTCGCGAGTTGAGAGGTTCCGGTGACGGAAACAACCGTTCCCTGGAGGCGTGTCGAGCCTCCGGGGAACGGTTGTTCAGGTGCTGGTGTCCGTGCCGGCGTCCGTTCCGGTTACGGAACGAGCTTCAGCAGCCGGTTCGGGGAGCCCGAACCCGCGCTGGTGACCTTGCCGGTGGTGGCGCCGCCGACCAGGGCCGAGGCGACCTGGGCCGGAGTGGAGGAGGTGTGGCCCGCCAGGTAGACAGCCGCCGCGCCCGCGACGTGCGGGGTCGCCATCGAGGTGCCGGAGATGGTGTTGGTCGCGGTGTCGCTGGTGTGCCAGCCGGCCGTGATGGAGGAGCCGGGCGCGAAGATGTCCAGGGCCGAGCCGTAGTTGGAGTAGCTCGCCCTGGCGTCGGTGCGGGTGGTGGCGCCGACGGTGATCGCCTCGGCGACCCGGGCCGGGGAGGACGAGGAGGCGGTGGTGCTGCTGTTGCCCGCGGCGACGGCGTAGGTGACGCCACTGGCTATGGAGTTGCGGACCGCCGTGTCCAGGGCGGCGGAGGCGCCGCCGCCGAGCGACATGTTGGCGACCGAGGGGCCGGAGTGGTTCTTCGTCACCCAGTCGATGCCCGCGATCACACCGGCCGTGGTGCCGGAGCCGCTGTTGTTCAGCACCCGGACCCCCACGATTTTCGCCTTCTTGGCGACGCCGTAGGTCGAACCCGCGATCGTGGTGGCCACGTGGGTGCCGTGGCCGTTGCCGTCGGAGGCGTTGTTGTCGCCGTCGACGGCGTCGTAACCGTGCGCGGCACGGCCGCTGATCTGCTGGTGCGTGACGCGCACACCGGTGTCGATCACATAGACCGTCACACCGCTGCCCGCGCTGTCCGGGTAGGTGTAGGTGCCGGAGAGCGGGAGCGAGGTCTGGTCGATGCGGTCCAGGCCCCAGGGGGCGTTGGTCTGGGTGGCGGAGAGCCCGACGCGCTGGTCCTGCTCGACCGAGGCCACCGCCGGGTCGGCGGCGAGGCGCCTGGCCTCGGTGGCGGAGAGGGTGGCGGAGTAGCCGTTCAGCGCCTTGCCGAACGTCTTGCGCACGGACCCGCCGTACTCCTCGACGAGGTCCTTGCCCGCGGCCGAGGACGCCTTCACGCCCGCGCTCTTCTTGAGCGTGACGATGTAGCTGTCCTTGATCGCGGCCGGGGAGTCCGCGGCGAGCACCCGGCCCTCGGCGGGGGCGGCGGCCTGGGCGGGGAGGGCGGTGAGCCCGCCCACGAGGGCGGTGGCCGCCGACAGGGTGATCGCGGCGAACCCGAGTCTCTTGCTACGCAGTTGTGCCATTACGAGGGAGTCCTCCTCTAGGCGGCGCGCGCCTGGGTGGGGCGCGCGTCATGTGGGGGATGCGCGCGTGCTCGCGCACACGGCCGGGAGCGTCGCGTTCCGCTCGCGGCCGGAGTAAAGCGTCGACCATCTACCGGGGTAGAACAAGGGAGTTGAGCGCTAGTCAACAAATCTGTCATGGGCACGTAACAAGAGGTGCCGGACGCGTAACAAGACGTGAGGTGAACGCGCCGTGCGCGTCCCGGAAAGGGCCGAAAACACTTGGCATGGACACTTCCTGTCAACACGCGTAGCTGCTACCACGGTTGTGGCAGAGATCCTGCTAAGGGAGGTTCCATGAGACGTTCCCGACTTGTCGCCTTCGTGGGCTCGCTCTTCCTCGCCGCCGGCACCGCCCTCACCGGGGCAGCCACGGCGCAGGCGTCCTCACTCGCCCCAACTGGCGGCTACGCAGCGCTCGGTGACTCCTACTCCTCCGGAGTGGGCGCCGGCAGCTACATCAGCTCAAGCGGCGACTGCAAGCGCAGCACGAAGGCCTACCCCTACCTCTGGGCCGCCGCCCACTCACCCTCCACCTTCGATTTCACGGCCTGCTCCGGCGCCCGAACGGGTGATGTTCTGTCCGGACAACTCGGCCCGCTGAGCAGTGCCACCGGCCTCGTCTCCATCAGCGTCGGCGGCAACGACGCCGGATTCGCCGACGTCATGACGACCTGTGTGACCCAGTCCGACAGCGCCTGCGTCTCCCGCATCAACACGGCACGGGCGTACGTCGACTCCACGCTGCCGGGCAAGCTCGACAGCGTGTACTCGGCGATCCGCTCCAAGGCGCCCAACGCCCACGTCGTCGTGCTCGGCTACCCCCGCTTCTACAAGCTCAGCACCACCTGCCTCGGCCTCTCCGAGGCCAAGCGCAAGGCCATCAACGACGCCTCCGACCACCTCAACACCGCCATCGCCAAGCGCGCCGCGAACCACGGATTCACCTTCGGCGACGTACGGCCGGCCTTCACCGGCCACGAGATCTGCTCCGGAGACTCCTGGCTGCACAGCGTCAACTGGCTCAACATCGGCGAGTCGTACCACCCGAAGGCGCCCGGCCAGTCGGGCGGCTATCTGCCCGTGCTCAACGCCAACGACTGACCGCTCAGCCGGAGTCCGTGTCCGACTCCGTGCCCGAACCCTCGTCCGAACCCCCGTCCGAACCCGTGTCCGAAGGAGAAGGGGAGGCCCCGCCCGTCGGGGCCTCCGTCTCACACGTGATCGAGAACGGCACCGACTCGGACGTCGTCCGCACCGGCTCCCGCACCTCGACACCGATCTCGTTCTCGAACGCCCCGGTCTCCGCGTCCGTCGACACGGTCACCGCGTCCTGCTTCGTACGGCCGTCGCCCTCCGGGAACGACAGCGTCTTCCAGCCACCGTCGAGCACCGAGCCGTCCCGCGTCACCCAGCGGTAGCTCACCTCGGCCGGCAACCGCCCCACCGTGAACGTCGCCGTGAACCTCGGCGCCCGGACGCTCGGCGGCGGACACGGACCCGCGTAGTCCGTGCGCGTGCCGTCCAGGGCGACCCGCACCGACTGCGGCGGCGGACTGCTCTCCTCGCTCTCGCTCTCGCTCGGCGTCGGGGAAGGGCTGGACTTCCCGCTCCCGGTGTTCCGCGGCGGATCCTTGGTCTCGGCGGGCGTACTCGCCCCGGCGCCCCGGTCGCCGTTCCCGTCGCCGTCCCCGCGGTTCAGCAGCGCGTACGTCAGCCCGCCCACCGCGAGCGCCAGCGCGACCACGCCCGCGACCAGCACCCGGCCGGCCCGGCGATCGCGGTCCCGGCCGGTCGCCGTCGTCGTCGCGCCGGAACCGGACGGCGCCGGCTGCCCCGGGAAGGGCATCGGGGGCGTGGGAGAGGGCTCCGGGTGGGCCGCCACCGTCGGCGGATACGGCACGGCCCGTACGGTGTCCGCGCGTGGCGAGCCACCCGCGCCGATGACCCGCAGGTCCTGCTCGGCCTGCCCCGCCGGCAGCCGCTGCGCGGGATCCTTGCGCAGCAGCCCCTCGATGACCGGGGCCAGCGGACCGGCCCGGCGCGGCGGCGGCAGCTCCTCGTCGACGATCGCGCGCAGCGTGCTCAGGGGGGTGTCCTGGCGGAACGGCGAGTGGCCCTCGACCGCCGCGTACAGCAGGACACCGAGCGACCACAGGTCGGACTCCGGGCCCGGTGTGCGGCCGAGCGCCCGCTCCGGGGCGAGGAACTCGGGTGAGCCGATGACCTCCCCGGTCATGGTCAGCGCGGAGCTGCCCTCGACCATGGCGATGCCGAAGTCGGTGAGCACGATCCGGCCGTCGTTCGCGATCAGCACGTTGGCCGGTTTCACGTCCCGGTGCAGCACCCCGGCCTCGTGCGCGGCCCGCAGCGCGGCCAGCACCTCGGCGCCGATGTGCGCGGCACGCTGCGGCGGCATCGGGCCCTCGGCGTCCAGGACCTCCGCCAGGGAGAGCCCGCGGACCAGCTCCATGACGATCCACGGCCGGCCTTCGTCCGTCGCCACGTCGTACACCGTGACCACATTCCGGTTGGCGACGCGGGCCGCCGCCCACGCCTCCCGCTCCAGCCGGGCGTACATCCGCCGCACGTCGTCGCCCCCCAGCCCGGCCGGGGCACGCACCTCCTTGACGGCGACCTCACGGTGCAGCACCTCGTCGCGGGCGCGCCACACCGTCCCCATACCGCCCTCGCCGAGCGGTGCCAGGAGCCGGTAACGGCCCGCGATCACACGCTCATGGCCCGGTTCTTCGGACACGGCGCCCCCATTCGCAGCCGGGCGAAATCTCCACGAGGTCTGTTTTCCCCATGACGTCGGATTTCCTCACGAACGTAACTCAGCCCAGCGCGGATGCCGCCCCCTTGAACACCAGTCCGGCCCCGAGCGCCACGACGGCGAAGGCCGAGCCGAGCGGGGCGGTCCGGCGCACCAGCGTCGCCAGCGGACCCGCCGTCCAGCGGGGGCGCCGGTCCAGGAGCCGGGTCATGCCGCTGCCCGCCTTGACGACGGCGTACCCGGCCGCCGTGAGGGTCAGCGCGAGCCCGACGCCGTACGCGACGACGAGCAGCAGACCGAACCAGGCCTGCCCGAGGGCGGCGGCGCCGACGAGCACGACCACGGCGGACGGGCTGGGCACGAGGCCGCCCGCGAAGCCCATGAGGATCGTGCCGCGGAGGGTGGGGGCGACGGGGTGGGAGTGGGTGAACCCGCCGTGGGTGTGCTCGATCGTGTGGGGGTGGGAGTGGGGGTGGGTGTGGTCGTGCGGGTGGTCGTGGTCGTGGTGCTTGCCGTGCGGGTGGTCGTGGTCGTGGCCGTGATGGTGGTCGTGCGTGTGGCTGTGACTCTCGTCTTCGTGCGTGTGGGTGTGGCCGCCATGGCCGTGGTGATGGGTGGGCGCGCGGTTGCGCAGGGCGCGGCGGACCAGGCTCGCGCCCGCCAGGGTCACCAGGATCCCGCTGGCGACGCCGAGCCAGGCGATCACCGAGGGAGCCGCCGCCGAACCGGCCGTGACCAGGAGGCCCAGGGCGACCACGCCCAGGGTGTGGGTGACCGTCACCGAGGCGGCCATGGGCAGGACGTCCTTCATCCGGGCCTGGCCGCCCCGGGCCGCCGCCGTCGCGGCCATGATGGTCTTGCCGTGGCCCGGGGCGAGCGCGTGCATCGCGCCGAGGACGACGGCGATGAGCAGGGCCAGCGCGGCGAAGCCCGCGGTGAGGTCGTGCCGGGCGACCAGGTCGTCCAGGGCCCGCGTCCAGCGGTCGGCGCCGCGCGGCAGCACGGAGGCGGCGGGGGCGTCCGACTCCTCCTCGGCCAGGGCCGCACCGCCCGGGCGCACGCGCAGGGCGGCGGCCGCGGTGTCGGCCGGGGAGGAGAGCAACTCCCCGGGGTAGCGCGTCAGTTCGGCCGAGATCGACTTCTCCGGCACGTCCGACTCGGTGAGCGTCATACGGTCGCCCCGTGCCGTGATCTCACGCCAGCCCGGGCCGGAAGAGGCGCCCGCGCCCCGGAAGCCCAGCGACACGGTCCTGTCCGACTCGCCGGACGGGAGGGGAGCGGTCAGTTCGCATTCCACGCGGAGGGTGTCGAGCCCCGCCTGCCCGGGCCGCACGCGCGCGTGGCTGCGCTCGGCGGTGAGCGGGGCGCCGCGGCCGTCGACGGTGACCTCGCTGTCCGCGGCGGCCGCGGCGCACCGCTCGCGGGCCCACAGGGTGATGCCCAGCCGCTCGATGTCCGGTGCCGCCTGGGTCGCCGGGATCTCGGCGAGGTCCTCGACGTGGTGGACACGGAGTTCGCCGGGGGCGGCGACCAGACCGTCGTAGCGGTTGACGGTGAAGTTGCCCAGCGGATGGGCGCTCGCCGCGCCGGCGGGCAGCAGGGTGAGCGCGCAGGCGGCCGTGAGGACGGCGGCGCCGGACGCGAACAGGCGGCGCGGGGTCACCGGCTCCCCTCCAGATCCTTGAGCGCGGTACGGGCCTCGCGGGCGCCGAGCGGCGAGAAGCCGGGGTTCAGGTCGAGCGCGGCCCTCAGGTGGTCGCGGGCCTCGCGTTCGTTCCCGGTGGCACGTTCGATGACGCCCCGGTGGTAGAGGAAGCCGGCGTTGCGGTAGCCGGTGGCGGTGGCGCGGCGGGCGTACGGCAGGGCTTCCTGGTCGCGGCCGTTGACGTGCAGGGCCCAGGCGAGGGCGTCGGCGGTGTGCACGCTGTGCCGGCGGTTCCACTCGGCGCGGGCGGCGCGCAGGGCCTCCTTCTTGTCGCCGTGGTCGGCGGCGGCCATGGCCGAGTCGAGGTCGGCGTTGACACCGCCCGCGCGGGCGAGGGACGTCCAGGCGTCGACGAGGGCGTACTGGTCACCGGCCTTCGCCCGGTCGCCGTCGGCGCCGCGGTCCTCGTACAGCTCCCCGAGGGCGACGAGCGGGCCGGGCAGCGGGAAGCGGGCGACGACCTGTTCCAGTCCCTCCACGGCGGCCGCCCGGTCGCCGTTCGCGGCCTGGGCGCGGGCACGGCCCTCCAGGGCGGGGAGGTAGTCCTCGTCGGCGGCGAGGGCACGGGCGTAGTGGTCGAGGGCCGTCCCGTACTCGCCCTGGTTCCAGGCGAGTTGCCCGAGGGCGGTGGCGACGTACGCGGTGTCGGCGGGCGAGTCGGCGGCTTCCAGGGCGCGCTCCAGCACCTCACGCGCCGTACGCACGTCGCCGCGCAGCTCCTTCACGTACGCGTACCGCGTGAAGACGGGCACCCCGGGGCGCCTGCCGTCGGCGGTGCGGGCGGCCTCGGCGGCGTCCTCGTAGCGGCCGAGTTCGACGAGGGCGTCGATGCGGGTGCACAGGGCGCGTTCGTTGTAGGGGTTCTGCCTCAGGGCCCGGTCGGCGTCCTTCAGCGCGCCGGTGAAGTCGTGCCGGGCGGCGGCGAGGGCGGCACGGCCGGCGAGAGCCTGGTCGTTGCCCGGGTCCAGCTCGAGGGACCGCTTCAGCGCGCGCTCGGCCTGCGGATAGCGCGAGGGGTCGCCGTTCGTCCGGGCCTGTTCGACGTAGGCGATCCCTAGGGTGGCCCAGCTGCCGAAGTCCCTGGGCTGGGCGCGCAGATGCTTCTGGAGGGACCCGATCCCCGAGGCGAGATCACCACGGGCCAGCACGCCGGGCGCCAGCGCCCCACCGGCGGACACGGCCTCGACCCCGGTCCCCGCGCGGCCGTCTCCGGCACTCCCGAAGGCGACGGCCCCACCCGTCAGGGCGATGGCCAGCAGCGCCGCACACCCGGCCAGATGCGCGGCCCGCCAGCGCCGTCCGCCATCGGCGGCCCGCCGCACCGCGGCCACGCGCTCGTCGACGCCGGTGTCGTTCGCGGCGCGAGCCTGCGTGCCGGGAGAGTCCGCGCCTTCCGTGCTCACGGCTCCGGGAACCGGGTCGGTGCCGGGCCCGCCCCCTGTCCCGCCTGCCGCGCCGCCGGCCGAGTCCGGGCGCGGCCCGTCGCCCGCTTCCGCGGCCGCGCCCCCGCCCCGCCCCGCTTCCGCCACGGCGTCGGTGCCCGGCTCGGCCTGCCCCGGACCCCGCCCCACCGACGACTCCGCGTCGGTCTCCTGGTCGGGGCGCGGGTGGTCGTCGTCGCGCCTCTCCGGTGCGTTGTCGGTCGTACGCGGAGGCATGACCTCTCCTCAGTCGGCTGTGCGGGTGCGGGTGTGGTGAGAGAGAGGCGCGGCCCGTGCCGTGGGGGACGGGGGACGGGCCGCGCCGGTCGGTGGGAACGAAAGCGGGTCAGTACGCCCGGTTCCGCATGCGGCGCCACCACATGAGGGCCGCACCGATCAGGACGATGCCGCCCGCCCCGGCTCCGGCGGACGCGGCGATCAGACGCATGTCGTCCGAGCCCTGGGCGCCCGCCGGCTGGAGCGCGTCGCCCAGCTGGCTGCGGACGTCGTTGCCGCCGTCCACGCCCTTGGCGAGCGGGCCGCGCGAACCCTCCGTCGGCAGCGCGACGTACGGGAAGGCCTTCTCGAACTTCTTGTCGTTCTTGTCGACCGCGTCACCCAGGTCGTTCTTCGCGCCCAGCAGCTCGCCCTCGACGACCTGGAGCGAGGCGTCGATCACGTCGTCCGTCAGGCGACGGCCGTTCGGGAAGCCCGCGTTGTCTCCGTCCAGGACACCCAGCCGCTTGGGCTTGGCGGCCGGCTTGATGGACGTGTTCAGGCGCAGTTGCTCCGACGGCGTCACGTGCGGCGGCTGGTTGAGGTCCTTGACGCCCTTGAGGAACACGTCGACCAGGTCGTTGCGCGGCTCGGCGGGCGCCGGGATCTTGTAGATCGCCTCGATGAGCTTGGGCAGCTCCGGGTTGGTGACGTTCTTGAGGAACTGGGCGTCGTCCCGCGGCGCGGACGCGTTGAACTTGTCCTTGTCCTTCAGCGGGTTGACGACCTCGTTGACCAGCGGGTTGCCGAGGCGCGAGACCTGCGCGAAGTAGCCCTGGGCGTTCTTGCGCTGCGTCGTCGACCAGATGCCGACGACCGGCTGGTCGTGCGACTGGGTGATGAAGCTGTTGGGAACCTGGAGGGCGATGGTGTTGACGTTGTAGCCCTTGAGCGTGTCGTTGCCGACCTCGGAGAGGTTCCCGCCGTAGAGCAGGTCGAAGACGCGCAGGTCCAGGAAGAACGGGTCGTCGGCCTGACCGGCGAACGTCTGGGCGCCCCCGGCGAGCTTGTGGATCGCCTGCTTGCGCAGGGTGTTGTAGTCCGGCATCGACGCCTTGCCGACGTTCGACGGCGCCACCGGCACGTCGTCGGCGACCTTGGTCTTCGACACGGCCTTCAGGTTGCGCAGCTTGATCAGTTCGAGGTCGTACGTCTGCGTGATGTTGAGGTCGGGGTCGTCGAGGCTCTCGACCGGGCCCGTGTTGTACAGGAACGTCTTGTCGTTCTTCGTGTGCGTCTTGAACGTGTACCGGAAGAGCAGGTCTTCCTTCGCGTCACCGTTGCTGTCGATGCGCAGGTCGTACTGGGCGTCCTCGGCGAAGGTGAAGAAGTTCGGGCCGCCGGCCGGTTCCTCGAAGGGGATCCAGTTCGCGAGGATGGTCGTCGTATCCGGCTTGTCCGGGCTGACGAACGCGTACACGTCGGTGTTGTCGTACTGCGGGGTCCCCGAGATCAGGGGGGCTTCGCGGTGGCTGGAGGCGGAGGCCGCCTCAGGTTCCAGCGCGGTCACACCGGCGGCTGCGAGCCCGCCGGCGGCCAGCGCACCACAGATCGCGGTCGCGATGCTCCTGCGTCCCGCACCGGTCCTGGAGAAAGGTGTCATGCCGTCCGTCCTCAGTGCCAACTTGCCTGACACACGCCATTCGGAGCGGTCGGCCAAGCGGATTGGTGGAATCTCAAACGTTCTTACGGCGCGTCGGCAAAGTTGTTTCATCGCCGGGCGACCCGCGTTTTCGGCGCGCTGATCCGTAACCCCATCCGGAGGTGTGTGCGTTGCGAATGCCTCGTATGAGGGGACAGGCCCCATGCGGCCTGGGAGAGGGGGACCGAGTGGAGGCGGACGAGCTGCTGCTGCTCGTGGCGGGCGGCGACCAGAAGGCCTTCGAGGATCTGTACGGGCTGGTGTCCGGCCCGGTGTTCGGGCTCGTACGGCGCGTGGTGCGCGACCCCGCCCAGTCGGAGGAGGTGGCGCAGGAGGTGCTGCTCGAACTGTGGCGTTCGGCCGCGAAGTTCGACCCGGGCCGGGGCAGCGCGATGTCGTGGATCCTCACCCTCGCCCACCGCCGTGCCGTCGACCGGGTGCGCAGCGCCCGCGCCGCCGGCGAGCGTGAGCAGCGGGAGGCCTGGCGCGCCCACCACCCGGCCTTCGACCAGGTCACCGAGGAGGTCGAGGCGGGACTCGAACGCGAGTGGGTACGGGTCTGCCTGGACCGTCTCACCGACCTCCAGCGCCAGTCCGTCACACTCGCCTACTACGAGGGCTACACCTACCGTGAGGTGGCCGAGCGGCTGTCGCTGCCGCTGGGCACTGTCAAGACGCGGATGCGCGACGGGCTGACCCGGATGCGCGAGTGCCTGGGAGGCGTGGCATGAGTCTGTTCCGCCGCGAGGACCCGCACTCGCTCGCCGCGCCCTACGCGCTCGACGCCCTGGAACCCCCGGAGCGGGTCCGCTTCGAGAAGCACCTGAGGGACTGCGGCCGCTGCGCCGCCGAGGTGCGCGCCCTGTCCGAGGACGCCGCCCGGCTCGCCTGGTCCGCGGCCGCCCCGCCCCCCGCCGCCCTGCGCGACCGGGTCATGGCCGCCGTACGGACGACTCCGCAGGACCCGGTGCCGCAGGACACGGCACGCGAGCCGGCACGCGCGCGTGCGCCGCAGCTGCCGCCGCACGTGTGGGGCACCCGGCCGCCGCCGCGGCAGCGGCAGCGGCGCCGGATCCCGCTGTTCGTGCCCTTCGCCACGGCCACCGCCGCGGCGGCCCTCGTCGTCGCCTCGCTGTTCGCGGTGCAGGCGAACCGGACGCAGGATCAGCTCACCGCCGAGCGCGACCGGTCACGTGAGATCGCCCACGTTCTCGCGGCTCCGGACGCCCGCGCGAGCAGCGGACGGGACGGGCGGGGCCGAACCATCGGAGTGATCGCTTCCGCCACGGAGGGGAGTGCGGTGGTCACCCTCGGCGGATACGGTGCCCCGCCGGGCGGCCGAGTGCACCAGTTGTGGCTCATGCGCCCGGGCGCGCAACCACGCTCCCTGGGCCTCTTCGAGGGCGACACGCCCCTGGTCGCGACGGGTCTCGGAACCTCCGCGACGTCACTGGCCGTAACCGTCGAGCCCGGCGGCGGATCGCCGCAGCCCACCGGCCAGCCGATCGTCCAACTCGCCCTGAAATCTGTTGGATTCGGAGAGTAATCGGAGATACATCGTCAACCCCCTTATGGGGAAGGTGAATCCTGTGACCGCGATACACGAGTGCCCGGACGGGGCGATAGGGTTAACCTGCCCGGGCCGGGTGGACTCGTACGGGTGGGGAGTGACATGGAACAGATAACAGTGCGCAGCAGGGCGAGGGTCCCTGCGATCACCTGCGGGAGCAGCGCGACCAGTTCGCGCCTCGACCGCCACCTGTCGGTGCTGGGTGGCCCTGCCGTCCCGCAGCGCGAGACGGTCGAGGCGACCTCGCTGATGCGTGAACTGACCGCGCGTCAGCCGCAGGACCGCAGTGGCAGGGGAGCGCGCGTGCGCCGCGTCTCGCTCTTCGCACCGCTGCGCAGGCTGCGCCGCTCGCTGTTCGGCGGCAAGTAGGGACCCGCGCTCGGGCGGTCACACCGCCCCTGGTGCAACGCTGCGCACTCGTCGTCCGTCATCCCCACGGCACGCGGCAGCACCAGGTGTGTACCCGAGCGCGGCCCGCCTCCCGTCGGTGCCGCATCCCCGCCCGGCAGTGACCGGGGGCGTCGTCCGGCCTCGGTGTCCGGCCACCCGCTCACCGCTCCCCGTCTGCGTACTGACGCACGGCCAGCGGCACGAACACCCCGAGCAGCACGGCGCACCACAGCAGTGACCCCGCGACGGGGTGGGCCACCGGCCAGGCCGACCCGTCGGGCACCGGCGCGTTGCCGAAGAGGTCCCGCAACGCCGTCGCCACCGCGCTGATCGGATTCCACTCGGCGACCGTCCGCAGCCACCCCGGCAGCCCGCTCGTCGGGATGTACGCGCTGGACAGCAGCGGCAGCAGGAACGTCGCCCCGCCCAGCTGACCGGCCGCCTCCTCGTTCCGGGTGAGCAGCCCGAGGTAGATCCCGGCCCAGGTGCAGGCGAAGCGGAACAGCATCAGCAGCCCGACGGCCCCCGCCGCTGCGAGCGGACCGCCCTCGATCCGCCAGCCCACCGCGAGTCCCACCAGCAGGAACGGCACCGTCCCGACGGCCGTGACCACCACGTCCGCAGCCGCCTGCCCCAGCGGTACGGCCGCCCGGCTCATCGGCAGCGTACGGAAGCGGTTCGCCACACCACGGTGCGTGTCCTGGGCCGCCTGGAACATGCCGGTCATGATCCCGCCCGCGGCGGTCGCCACCAGCAGACCCGGCACGAGGAACGACCGGTACGCCTCGCCCGGCATCGCCAGGGCGCTGCCGAAGACGTAGCCGAAGAACAGCAGCATGCTGATGGGCATCGTCTGGGTGAGGATCAGCAGCCCCGGGTTGTTCCGCATCCGCAGCAGCTGGCGGCCCAGCATCGCGGTCCCGTCGTACGCCAGCATGCTCATGCGGCACGCTCCTTCTCGTCGGTCGTGGTCGTGGTGTCCGTGAGGCGCAGGAAGACGTCGTCGAGGGTCGGTGGCCGCAGACTCACGTCGAGCAGCGGCACGCCCGCCGAGTCCAGCGTGCGGACGAGCAGCGGGAGGGTGAGCGTCGGGTCCTTGGCGACCGCGCCGACGGCGTTCCGCTCGTGGTCGAACGACGGCTGCGCGCCCGTGAGCCGGTCGAGGACGGCCGCCGCCTTCGTGAGCGCGCCCGCGTCCGGCACGACGACCTCGGCGTGCGCCCCGACGAGCGCCTTGAGCTGCGCCGGCGACCCGGTGTGCGCGACCCTGCCGCGGTCCACCAGGGCGATGTCGTCGGAGAGTTGGTCCGCCTCCTCCAGGTACTGGGTGGTGAGGAGCACGGTCGTGCCCTCGGCGGTCAGGTCGCGCACCGCGTCCCAGATGAGGTTGCGGCTGGACGGGTCGAGGCCGGTCGTCGGCTCGTCCAGGAACAGCACCTCGGGGCGGCGGATCAGGCTCGCCGCCAGGTCCAGCCGGCGCTGCATGCCGCCGGAGTAGGTGGCGGCGGGCCGGTCGGCGGCCTCGGCCAGCCCGAAGCGGTCGAGGAGTTCGGCGGTCCGGCCGGCGGGGCCGCGCACACGGTGCAGCCGGCCGAACAGCAGCAGGTTCTGACGTCCGGTGAGGTCCCCGTCGATCGACGTGTCCTGCCCGGTGACCCCGATCCGGCTCCGTACGGCGGAGGCCTCCCGGACGAGGTCGTGCCCGGCGACCCGGGCGGAGCCCGCGTCCGGCCGCAGCAGTGTGGTCAGCAGCCGTATGGCCGTGGTCTTGCCCGCCCCGTTCGGCCCGAGGACACCGCACACCGTCCCCTCGGCCACCGCGAGATCCAGCCCGCGCAGGGCACGGACCTCCCCGAACCGCTTCTCCAGACCCTCACTAAGTACAGCGTACGTAGAAGTCATGGCAGGACCATAGCGCACTACGTACGGTGTACGTAACTAGGATGGAGGCCGAGGTGATGATCGATGGCGGGCCGAGCGGCCGTACCCGAAGTGATCTGGGCGCGCCCCGAGCGCACCGGCCGTGGGCCGAAACCGGCGTTCACCCGCGCCGACATCGCGGCGGCGGCGGTGCGGATCGCCGACGCGGAGGGGCTGGACGCGGTGTCCATGCGGCATGTCGCGGCGGAACTGGGCTGCGGCACGATGTCGCTGTACAACTACGTGCCCCGCAAGGAGGACCTGTACGAGCTGATGGTGGACGCCGTCGGCGCCGAGCACGAGTTGTTCGAGCCCACGGGCGACTGGCGCGCCGACATGCTCCGCAACGCGGAGGAGACGCGGGCCATCATGTACCGCCACACCTGGCTGCCGCGCCTGATGTCGGGGTTGTTCGGATTCAGTCCCAACACTCTGCGCTACCTGGAGCACTGCCTGGCCTGCCTCGAACCGCTCGACGTCCCGGCGGGCACGAAGACGGAGCTGATCGCCCTGCTCAACGGGGTCGTGACGACGTACGCGGCGAACGACATCGCGACCGTCGAGCGCACCCGCTCCATGCCGTGGTCCGTCGAGGAGGAGAACGCGGTCCGGATGGCCTATCTGGGCAGCCAGGTGGCCACCGGGGCGTATCCGCGACTGGCCGCGGCCTTCATGGAGCAGAGCGGGCCGGTCGACTTGGACGCGGTGTTCAAGCGAGCCCTCGAACGCGTACTGGACGCCTACGACCCCGAACCCCGTTAGGGCCTGTGGCTCTAGAGCAGCGCGAGCTGCCCCTCCGGCCCCTCCTCCGGGCCGTCCAGCACCGAGGCCGGGCGGCGGGCCGTCGCCGGTACCGGGAGGACGCCGGCTTCGCGCAGTTCGGTCGTCGTGATCGGGTCGGGGGTCGCCGGTTCGTCCGGCGGGCGGAGTTCGGACAGCAGGGCCAGCACCGTGATCAGTTCCAGCAGCTCCGACGTCCAGGTCTGGGGCCATGTGGCGGGGCGGATCGCGGCGAGCGTGCCCGGCTCGGCGTCGGCGACGCGCGCCGTGAACCACTGCTCCAGGACGCGCACCCCGCCCACCTCGAAGTCCCAGGCCTCCGGCGGCACCGGCGAGATGCGGCCCTCGTCCAGCAGGAGAGCCTCCTCGTCCCTGTCGTAGCGCAGGGTCAGGGGGCGGGAGGGCAGCGGGGCGCGGACGTAGGGGCGGCGGCCGCCGGGGAGCCTGGGGCGTTCGCCGTCGCGGCGCATCAGCCACAGCAGCCGGTGGCCCAGCTCCAGGCCCCGCGCCCAGGCGTCGGCGTCCCCGGTGAGGGGGATGGACAGGTCCGGGCGGGCCGTCGCCGTGATCCAGGCCAGCACGTCCAGTGGTGTGGGGGAGCCCCCCAGGCGAGTGGCCAGGTGGGCGAGCAGGCCGGGGGCCAGGTTCGGCTCCTGCCCGTCCGGCCGCCGGAACAGCGGGCGGATCCTGCCGGGGCGCAGCAGCGGGAGCAGTGAGGTGACGAGCAGGCCGGGGACTGAGCGGGCACCTCCCGGGGCCTCGGGGGTCTCCAGCACGAAGACCTGCCGTTCGTCCGCCACCCGCCACAGTTCCGGGCGGGCCGCGTCGATCAGCCGCTGGTCGGGGATCAGCCACTGCTCGTCGAAGGGGGCGTACAGCACGCGCACCGGCTCCGGGCAGGGCCCCGAGGCACGCGCCAGCTTCTGTGTGCCGCTGCCGGCCTGGCCGGGCAACTGGCCGACCGCCGTGTGCGGCGTGCGGGAACGGGTCGGCTCGAACAGGGTCTCGCGGTCGGGTCCCTCGGCCTTCATCAGGGCGTCCCAGCGGGCCTTCAGGGACGCCGCGTCGGGACCCGCCGGCCACCCCCGGCCGAGCCGCGGCGGTGCGACGGACCACGGCATGAGGTCCGCCAGCAGCGGAGCGTCGTCGTGCGTCACGCAGGGCATCGTACGGTGTGCCTCCGACCCGCGGGTCAGGTCGCCTCCAGGGTCACCGTGAAGGAGAAGCGGTCCCCCCGGTACTGGATGACGGCCACGTCCAAGGGCCGCCCGCCGGCGTCGTATGTGACGCCCGTGTAGTGCAGGATCGGGCTGAGCAGCGGGACATGGAGCAGGTTCGCGGTCTCCGGGTCGGCCAGGCGGGCCTCCACGGTGTCCGTGATGCGGCTGATGTCCGCCCCGACGACGTCCCGCAGCACCTTGGTCATGGGCCACCGGACCAGGTCGTCCAGGTCGATGCGCGCGGCCAGTTCGGGACGCACGTAGTTGCGGGCGTGGTTGGTCGGCTCACCGGTCTTCTCGTCGCTGCGCAGCCGGTGGTACGTCGCCACCTCGGGCAGTTCCGGGAAGAACTCGGCGAGTTCGGACGGCACCGGGGCGGTGCCGTGGTCCAGCAGCGCGGTCGTCATGCCGGACTGCTGGGCCACGATCGCGTCCACCGAGCCGAGCAGACGGACCGGGGAGCCCCGGCGCGCGTGCGGCTCGATGAACGTGCCGCGCCGGCGGTGGCGCGAGATGAGTCCCTCGTCCTCCAGCTCCTTCAGCGCCTGCCGCATGGTCAGCACGCTCACCCCGTAGTGCCCGGCGAGCTGCTCCTCGGTGGGCAGGCGCAGCGGGTCCCGGGGCGAGCGGCCGAGGATCGAGGCGCGCAGCGACTGCGACACCTGATACCAGAGCGGCAGCTTGCGGTTCAGGACGATCGAGTCCGGAGCGAAGGAGGTCACGGGTCATCCGTACCGGTCGGGACTGTTCAGTGCAAGGGACGGAAGTGCCGCTCCAGGCCCTGCCAGACGTCGTCGTAGCGCTGCTGGAGATGTTCGGCGCGGGCCGCCTGCGGGGTGAGGGTGATCGGCCAGCGCGTCTCGAACATGAACGCCAGGCCGTCGTCGATCTTCTGAGGCCTCAGCTCGGCGGCGCTCGCCCGGTCGAAGGTCTCCCGGTCCGGGCCGTGCGCCGACATCATGTTGTGCAGCGAGCCGCCGCCCGGCACGAAACCTTCGGCCTTCGCGTCGTACGCGCCCTCGATGAGTCCCATGTACTCGGTCATCACGTTCCGGTGGAAGTACGGCGGCCGGAACGTGTCCTCGCCCACCAGCCAGCGCGGGGCGAACACCACGAAGTCGACCCCGGCCAGCCCCGGAGTGTCCGACGGGGACGTCAGCACCGTGAAGATCGACGGGTCCGGGTGGTCGTACGTGATGGTGCCGAGCACATTGAAACGGCGCAGGTCATAGACGTACGGCACATGGTTGCCGTGCCAGGCGACGACATCGAGCGGGGAGTGGTCGTAGGTGGCCGTCCACAGGTTGCCGCAGAACTTGTTCACCACCTCCACCGGGCCCTCGACGTCCTCGTACGCGGCCACCGGGGCGCCGAAGTCCCGGGGGTTGGCGAGGCCGTTCGCGCCGATCGGGCCCAGGTCGGGGAGGCGGAAGGACGCGCCGTAGTTCTCGCACACATAGCCGCGGGCGGACTCGTCGAGCAACTCCACACGGAAGCGGACACCACGCGGAATGAGCGCCACATGGCCCGGCTCCACATGGAGCAGACCGAACTCCGTGCGCAGCAGCAGCCCGCCGTGCTCCGGGACGATCAGCAGCTCGCCGTCGGCGTCGCTGAACACCCGGTCCATCGAGGCGTTGGCGGTGTAGAGGTGCACGGCGATGCCGGTGCGCTGGGTGACGTCGCCGTTGCCGCCCAGGGTCCACAGGCCGGCCAGGAAGTCGGTCTCCGGCGCCGGGTCGGGGAGGGGGTTCCAGCGCAGGCGGTTGGGGTCGGGCACGGTCTGGGTGAAGGGGGCGGTGCGGACGGAGCCGTTGTGCGTGCGGGTGAACGCCGGGTGCGCGGCCGACGGGCGGATCCGGTACAGCCACGAGCGGCGGTTGTGCGCCCGGGGCTCGGTGAAGGCCGTACCGCTCAGCTGTTCCGCGTACAGCCCGAGCGGGGCCCGCTGGGGCGAGTTGCGGCCCTGGGGCAGTGCGCCCGGGACGGCCTCGGAGCTGTGCTCGTTGCCGAAGCCGGAGAGATAGGTCAGCCCTTCGGCGGTCTTCCTCGCTCCCCCACGCTCGAACCCGCTCGCGCGGGAGGTACCCCCATCGCTCATGATCGCTGCTCCCTTGCGGTCTGATTCCTATGTAACACCGTAGGATTGCGATTTCCCCGGCGCAAGGGGGACGCGCGGCCCGGTGTGACCTCCTCTGGACGGACAAGGAGACCCGACTCCAGGACGATCCGCCGGAACGGACGCGTGTTCTACGCTCCCCGGCATGACGTGGACACGGGGACATCTGGCCGTGCTCGCGGTCTGCGTCCTTCTCCTGACCGGATCCGCGGGCTGCGGCTCGGGCGATGCGCGGGAGGGCGGGGCGTCACCCACACGCGTGGGCAGGCTCCTGGAGGACCGGGACGCCGAGGGGCGTCCCTACCGCGAGGTGGCGCGGCGGGACGCCCCCGACGTCGCCGTCGAGGTGCAGCCGGACGCGGCCGGCGGCTGGGACGTACGCCTGACCGTGCGCAACTTCCGTTTCTCGCCCCCCGGTGCGGCGGCCCGGGCGGTGCCCGGGCAGGGTCTCGCGCGGCTCTATCTGGACGGCCGCCCGGTCGCCCGGCTCCGCACCCCCGAGTGCCGTCTCGCCGACCGCCTCGTACCGCGCGGCACGCACCAGGTCACGGTCCGCCTCTACGCCGACGACGGCACGGTGTGGGCGGTGGACGGCGCACCCGTGGAGAGCACGGCCGACATCACCGCGTCGGAAACCGGCCCCGACCCCGAGCCCGAAGCCGACCCCGAGCCTGATCCCGCGCCCGAGCCCGACCCCGCGCCGAGCGCGGACCCGCGGCGTCAGGCGCGCACGCACTCCCGGACCATGGACACCCGGTCCCGGATCACGGACACCCGGTCCTGGATACGGGGGCGAGGTTCACCGGACCGCGCCGGAGGGGCATCATGAAGCCCGTGCCCCACGCGACATCGCTCCGCCGTGCGCCCGTGCAGCGGCGCAGCGCCGAACGCCTGACCAGGATCCTCGACGCCTGCGCCGGCCTCCTCGACGAGGTCGGCTACGACGCCCTGAGCACCCGCGCCGTCGCCCAGCGGGCCGGTGTCCCCATCGGCTCGGTCTACCGCTTCTTCGGCAACAAGCGCCAGATGGTCGACGCGCTGGCCCAGCGCAACCTCGAGCACTTTTCGGAGCGGGTCGTCCAGCGCCTGCGGGAGGCGGGTGACGGGGGCTGGCGCGAGGCCATGGACGCCGTGCTCGACGAGTACCTGGAGATGAAGCGCACCGCGCCCGGCTTCTCCCTCGTCGACTTCGGCAACCAGATCCCGGTCGGCGCCCGCCAGGCCGAACCCAACCACCGCGTCGCCGACCGCCTCACCGAACTTCTCTCCGGTTTTCTCGGCCGCGAGCCCGACGAGGAGCTGCGCCGGGTCTTCCTCATCGCCGTGGAGACCGCCGACACCCTCGTGCACCTGGCCTTCCGGGTCGCGCCGGACGGGGACGAGAAGATCATCGAGGAGATGCGGGAGATGCTGCGGGCGTATCTGGCCCGGGTGCTCGACTGACCTCGTGGCGGCCAGGGCCTCCCCTCCATGCATACCGGTCGGTATGCTCGGGCCGTCCGTGCGTCACCGTAGCCGCCGCCCCTGGAGGACCCGTGTCCCGCACCGCCCTGCGTATCTGTCCCCTGTGCGAGGCCACCTGCGGCCTTACCCTCACCATCG
Source organism: Streptomyces sp. DH10 (assembly GCF_029813805.1). Taxonomy (NCBI): domain Bacteria; kingdom Bacillati; phylum Actinomycetota; class Actinomycetes; order Kitasatosporales; family Streptomycetaceae; genus Streptomyces; species Streptomyces sp. DH10. The sequence continues at coordinate 32,356 of NZ_JARVKU010000026.1, read as the reverse complement.
AGGGGACGCGCGTCACCCACGCCCGCGGTGACCGCGACGACGTCTTCAGCAAGGGGTTCATCTGCCCCAAGGGCGCCTCCTTCGGGGCCGTCGACGCCGACCCCGACCGGTTGCGCACCCCGCTCGTGCGCAGGGACGGCGAGCTGCGCGAGGCCACCTGGGAGGAGGCCTTCGACGCGGTCGCCGCCGGCATCCGGCCCGTCGTCGAGCGGTACGGCCCGAACTCCGTCGGCGTCGTCCTCGGCAACCCCAACGTGCACACCATGGCCGGCGCCCTCTACCCGGCGCTGCTGCTCGCCGGGCTCGGCACGCGCAGCGTCTTCACCGCCTCCACGGTCGACCAGATGCCCAAGCACGTCTCCAGCGGACTGCTCTTCGGCGACGCGAACGCCATCCCCGTGCCCGACCTGGACCACACCGACCATCTGCTCCTGATCGGCGCCAACCCGCTGGAGTCCAACGGCAGTCTGTGCACCGCCCCCGACTTCCCGGGCAAGCTGAAGGCCCTCAAGGCCCGTGGCGGCACGCTCGTCGTGATCGACCCGCGCCGCACCCGCACCGCGAAGCTCGCCGACCGGCACATCGCCGTGCGGCCCGGCACCGACGCGCTGCTGCTGGCGGCGATGGTCCGGGTGCTCTTCGACGAGGGGCTCACGGAACCGACCCCGCACGTCCAGGGCATCAAGGAAGTGGCCGATGCCCTGCGGGAGTTCACCCCCGAAGCCGTCGCCGCCGCCTGCGACGTCGAGGCCGACGTCATCCGCGCCCTCGCCCGCGAGCTCGCCGCCGCCTCCACCGCCGCCGTCTACGGCCGCATCGGCAGCTGCACCGTCCCGCACGGCACCCTGGCCAGCTGGCTCGTCGACGTCCTGAACATCCTCACCGGCAACCTCGACCGGCCCGGCGGGGCGCTGTTCCCGCAGGCCGCCACCGACAAGACCCCGCGCCCCGCCGGACCGGGCCGCGGCTTCGCCCTCGGGCGCTGGCACTCCCGCGTGAGCCGGCACCCGGAGGCCAAGGGCGAACTGCCCCTCTCCGCCCTCGCGGAGGAGATCGACACCGCCACCGAGGAGGGCGAGCCGGTGCGCGCGCTCCTGGCCGTGGCCGCCAACCCCGTGCTCTCCGCGCCCGACGGCGACCGGCTCGACAGGGCGCTCGAATCGCTCGACTTCATGGTCAGCGTCGACCCGTACCTCAACGAGACCGCACGCCACGCCGACGTCGTCCTGCCCCCGCCCCCGCCCTCCCAGAGCCCGCACCACGACTTCGCCTTCAACACCCTCGCCGTTCGCAACCAGGTTCGCTACAGCCGCCCCGCGATCCCGCTGGAGCCGGGCCGGATGGCCGAGACGGAGATCCTGGCCCGGCTCATCCTCGCCGTCACCGGCATGCACGGGGCCGACCCCGCCGCCGTCGACCAGATGGTCATCGACCAGACCCTGGGCAAGGCGGTCGAGGAACCGCACTCGCCCGTGCACGGCCGTGACCCCCGCGAACTCGCCGCACAGCTCACCGGTGACACCGGGCCCGAGCGACGGCTGGACATGATGCTGCGCCTCGGCCCCTACGGCGACGGCTTCGGCGTGGAACCGGACGGGCTGACCCTCCAGAAGCTGCTCGCGCACCCGCACGGCATCGACCTCGGCCCGCTCCGGCCCCGGCTCCCGCAGCCGCTGAAGACCAGGAGCGGCAAGGTCGAGTTGCTGCCGCAGCCGATCGCGGACGACCTGCCCCGCCTCAAGCACGCCCTGGCCGAGCGCCCCGACGGACTCGTCCTGGTCGGCCGCCGCCACCTCCGCTCGAACAACAGCTGGATGCACAACGTGCCCGCCCTCACCGGCGGCTCCAACCGCTGCACCCTGCACATCCACCCCGAGGACGCCGAACGGCTGGGCGTGCGCGACGGGGCGCCGGTGCGGGTGAAGGGCGCCGGGGGAGAGGTGACCGCACCGGCCGAGGTCACGGACGAGGTGCGCCGGGGTGTGGTGAGCCTGCCGCACGGCTGGGGCCACAGCCGCCCCGGCACCCGTCTCAGCCATGCCGCGACCGACCCCGGCGTCAACGTCAACCAGCTCCTCGACGGCCGCCTGCTCGACCCGCTGTCCGGCAACGCGGTCCTCAACGGAGTGCCCGTCGAGGTCGCCCCCGAGACGGCCCCCGGATGCGCATCCGTGACCGAAAAGCTCACCGCTCTGACCTGAGCAAAGCTGTGACCAGCAGTTTTGCGCTTATTGCTCGCACGTCAACGTCTTGTTAACGCTGCTTGAACGCACCTAACGTCTCGGACACCGCCGGCCCTGGTGGGATGTTCAAGGGCGAACGTTAGGTATCCACTCATGCTGACCATCCTCGGCTTCGCCATGATCGCGACCTTCCTGGTCCTGATCATGATGAAGAAGATGTCGCCGATCGCGGCGCTCGTGCTGATTCCCGCGCTGTTCTGCGTGTTCGTCGGCAAGGGCGCCAAGCTCGGCGACTACGTCCTCGACGGCGTGACCGACCTCGCCCCCACTGCGGCGATGCTCATGTTCGCGATCGTCTACTTCGGTGTGATGATCGATGTCGGTCTCTTCGACCCGGTCGTCCGCGGCATCCTCAAATTCTGCAAAGCCGACCCGATGCGGATCGTCGTCGGCACCGCCGTGCTCGCCGCGATCGTGTCGCTGGACGGCGACGGCTCCACCACCTTCATGATCACCGTCTCGGCGATGTACCCGCTGTACAAGCGCCTGAAGATGAGCCTGGTCGTGATGACCGGTGTCGCCGCCATGGCCAACGGCGTGATGAACACCCTCCCCTGGGGCGGCCCGACCGCCCGCGCCGCGACCGCGCTCAAGCTCGACGCCAGCGACATCTTCGTCCCGATGATCCCGGCGCTCCTGGTGGGCCTGCTCTTCGTCTTCGTCCTCTCCTACGTCCTCGGTGTGCGTGAGCGCCGGCGGCTGGGCGTGCTGACGCTGGACGAGGTGCTGGTGGAGGAGAAGGTCGAGGAGAAGGAGAGCGAGACGGTCCTCGTGGGCGCCGGCGGCTCCGGCGACGGCAAGGTCTCCATGCACAAGGGCGTCGCGGGCGGCGCGGGTTCCGGCACGGACGCCGACGAGCAGGACGACGACTTCCAGGGCCTCGACCCCCACCGCGCCACGCTGCGCCCCAAGCTGTACTGGTTCAACGCGCTGCTCACGGTCGGCCTGCTCACCGCCATGATCATGGAGGTGCTGCCGATCCCGGTGCTGTTCCTGCTCGGCGCCGCACTCGTGCTCACCGTCAACTTCCCGCACATCCCGGACCAGAAGGCCCGCATCGCCGCCCACGCCGAGAACGTTCTGAACGTCTCCGGCATGGTCTTCGCCGCCGCCGTCTTCACCGGCGTCCTCCAGGGCACCGGCATGGTCGACAACATGGCCAAGTGGATGGTGGACGTCATCCCCGGCAGCATGGGCCCGCACATGGCCCTGGTCACCGGCATCCTCAGCCTTCCGCTGACGTACTTCATGTCGAACGACGGCTTCTACTTCGGCGTCCTGCCCGTCCTCGCCGAGGCCGGCGCCGCGCACGGCGTCTCCCCGCTGGAGATGGCCCGCGCCTCCCTCGTCGGCCAGCCGCTGCACATGTCGAGCCCGCTGGTCCCGGCCGTGTACGTCCTGGTCGGCATGGCCAAGGTGGAGTTCGGCGACCACACGAAGTTCGTCGTGAAGTGGGCCGCCCTCACCTGTCTGATCATCCTCGGGGCGGGCATGCTCTTCGGGATCATCTGACCACCGCATGGAGGACGTCATCGTGAGGCCCGGTGGGAACCGCGGCTGGCTGCTCCGCCTCGTCATCGCCTTCAGCTTCGCGCAGGGGGCGGTGTCGATGGCCCGGCCCGCCGTCTCCTACCGGGCCCTCGCGCTGGGCGCGGACGAGCGCGCGGTCGGCGTGATCGCGGGTGTGTACGCGCTGCTGCCGCTGTTCGCCGCCGTCCCCCTGGGCCGCCGGACCGACCACGGCCGCTGCGCGCCCCTGCTGCCCATCGGCGTGGTCCTCATATCCGGCGGCTGCGCGCTCAGCGGCGTCGCGAACTCCCTGTGGGCGATGGCCCTGTGGAGCGGCGTGATGGGCCTCGGCCACCTCTGCTTCGTCATCGGCTCCCAGTCCCTCGTCGCCCGCCAGTCCGCGCCGCACGAACAGGACCGCAACTTCGGTCACTTCACCATCGGCGCCGCGCTCGGCCAGCTCGTCGGCCCCATCGCCGCGGGCGCGGTGATCAGCGGCGACGACATGACGGGCACCAGCGCGCTCGCCCTGATCGCGGCGGGTGCGATCGGGGCGGTCGCGTTCACCTCGCTGTGGCGCATCGAGCACCGCCGCACGGCGGCCACCTCCCGCGCGGAGAAGGGCGACCGTGTCCCGGTCGGGCGCATCCTGCGCACCCGGGGTGTGCCGGCCGGCATCCTCATCAGCCTCGCCGTGCTGTCCGCGACCGACATCCTCACCGCCTACCTTCCGGTGGTCGGCGAGCAACGGGGCATCGCGCCGTCCGTGATCGGCGTCCTGCTCAGCCTGCGAGCGGCGGCCACCATCGCCTGCCGTCTGGCGCTCACGCCCCTGCTGCGGCTGCTCGGCCGCACCCTGCTGCTCACGGTGACCTGTCTGCTGGCGGCCCTGCTGTGCGCGGGGATCGCCCTGCCGATGCCGGTGTGGGCGCTCGGCCTGCTGCTGGTGCTGCTCGGCTTCTGCCTCGGTGTCGGGCAGCCGCTGTCCATGACGACGGTCGTCCAGGCCGCGCCCGACGAGGCCCGTTCCACGGCCCTGGCGCTGCGCCTGACCGGCAACCGGCTCGGCCAGGTGGCCGCGCCCGCCGCGGCCGGGCTGATCGCCGGGGTCGCGGGGGTGGCGGCGCCGTTCGTGATGCTCGGGGTGCTGTTGCTGCTGTCCTCGGGGGTTGCGGTGCGGTCGCGGGGGGAGCCGGGTGCGGTGGCGGGGGAAGGGGCGGGGCAGACCCGCCGGTCGAGAGTGCGGCCGCGCCGGAAGAGCGATATCTGACGCGTCGTAGGGCGCAGTTGCGTCCGTTTCGTCGGCCGGGCCCTGGTACCGGACGCGGGCCTACCGCCTGGCCCGGACGATCGTCGTGGGCGTCTCATTGCTGGTCGGCGTCCTCTTCTGGGACCGGGGCGAAGAGCCCGGCTCGGTTACCACGGCCCTTCCGCGGGGCTCGGCCGCCGCCGGGGCTCTGCCGGGCGACTCGCGCCCCGACCGGGCTGCCGTGCCCGGCGGCGTGGGCCTCACCCCGACCGCCCGGCCGGACCCCACCCGGCAGCCCGGGCGCCGCACCGGCAGGCCCCCAGCACACCCGTCCCGTACTCCTGTGCCCCGCAAAACCCCCGGCTCCCGCGCCGACGGGCAGCGGACGCAGCCCCCGCGGCCCGCAGCCGCCCACCCCGAGCCGAACAGCACCGGCACACCCACCCGCAGGCCCGCCCGGACCGCCCGGCCACCCTCCGCCCGCTGCCCCCCTCCCGGGCCACCCGCCTGCTCATCCCCTACCTCCGTGTCGACGCGTCGGTCATGGACCTGGGCCTCGACCGCGAGCACCGCCTCACCGCACCCCCGGAGGACGACCCGAAGCTCGTCGGCTGGTACCGGCAGGGCGCCTCGCCGGGCGAGCGGGGCACCGCAGTGGCCGTCGGGCATCTCGACACCGACAGCGGTCCCGCCGTCTTCGCGGGGCTGACCGAGCTGAAGCCGGGCCGTATCGTCAAGGCCCGCCGCGCCGACGGGCGGATCGCCGTATACACCGTCGACAAGATCAAGTCGTACGGGAAGGCGCACTTTCCCAGCCAGGAGGTGTACGGCGCCCGGGGCCGCCCCGAGCTGCGCCTGATCACCTGCGCCGGCAGTTACGACCGCAGGAAGGGCTACTCCGGGAACGTCGTGGTCTTCGCCCACCTCACCGGCATCCGCTGACCCCGGGAGGCCTGAGCCGTCCCGGGCCATGGCCGAATCGGACCGTCCGCCTTCTCACCAGCTGGACCAGGACCCCCGATCGCGCCCCGTGTCTTCCCCAGGCCGCCTACATTCCGTTAACTTCCGTGACACACAGCCCCGTGCGACCCGTACGGGGCTTCCGACCGCGGAGCACCAGCGCCCTGAAGACCCCTCGGGGGCACCTCATGACACGCGCCATCTCCCTGCACGACGTGAGCAAGGCCTACACGCGAGGCGCCCGCGTGGTGGACCGGCTGTCGCTGGACATCACGCCGGGCGAGTTCCTCGTGCTGCTCGGCCCGTCCGGCTGCGGCAAGTCGACCGTGCTCCGGATGATCGCCGGCCTGGAGGAGATCGACGAGGGCGAGCTGCTGCTCGACGGCGAGTACGCCAACGACCTGCCGCCGTCCGGGCGGGACATGGCGATGGTCTTCCAGAACTTCGCCCTCTACCCGAACATGACCAGCCGCGCCAACATCGGCTTCCCGCTGCGTATCGAGGCCCCGGGCACGGACCCCGGGCCGCGCGTGGACGCCACCGCCCGGATGCTGGGCATCGAGGATCTCCTCGACCGCCTGCCCGCCCAGCTCTCCGGCGGTGAACGCCAGCGGGTCGCCATGGGCCGGGCCATCGCCCGCCACCCCTCCGCCTTCCTGATGGACGAGCCGCTGTCCAACCTCGACGCCAAGCTCCGCACCCACCTGCGGGCCGAGATCTCCCAGCTCACCCGCGAACTGGGCGTCACCACCGTCTACGTCACCCACGACCAGTCCGAGGCCATGTCGCTCGGCGACCGCGTCGCCGTGCTGCGCGGCGGCGTGCTCCAGCAGGTCGACAGCCCGCGGGTCGTCTACGCGCTGCCCCGCAACGTGTTCGTCGCCGCCTTCATCGGCACCCCGCGCATCAACCTCCTGCGCGGCCTGGTACGCGCCCCGCTGGACGGCGCGATGACCATCAGCCTGGGCAAGCAGTTCCTGCGCCTGCCCGAGCCGCTCTCCCTGGACCACCAGCTGCTCCGCGTCCAGCAGGGCCGCGAGGTCATCGTCGGCCTGCGCTCGGAAGCCGTCCGGATCGCCAAACACTCCGCGGCCCGCCCGGGCGAGGTGCCGATCACCGGACTGGTCGAGCACGTGGAGTTCCAGGGGCACGAGATCCTCGTCCACTTCAACACCGGATCCAGCCCCGCGGTCGTCCCCGAACTGGAGGCCCCGCGTCCGCGCCCCGGCCGGCCCGTCCGGCGGCGCCGCCGCGAGGGATCGGTCCTCACCCGGCTGCGGGAGCGGACGGGAGCCGGCCGGGCGGGACCCGTGGTGGCCCTGGAGCACCCGGGGGATGCCGATCCCCGCCCCGCGACCGCCGACGCCCGCCTGCCCGGCGACCTCATCGTGCGCACCACCCCGGACCTGGCCCTCCGCCACGGCATGCAGGTGCCGCTCCTCGTGGACCTCGCCCACCTCTTCGTCTTCGACCAGCACGGCGACCGCATCTGCCCGCACCCGGCGCGCCTGCCCGATCTGGAGGAGTGAGGAGCCGCACACCCGGGCGGGGTCCGCTCCGTGCTGTGATGACCGGGATCACGGGATCACCGGGACGTCTGGCGCCGGAAAACTATCGTCGCTAGTTTATGTGCCGGACGACGACGCCCCGCCCCGGAGGAAGCGCGATGAAGGCATACGACGGCATGTACATCGGTGGCGCCTGGCGCCCCGCCGCCGGCCAGGACGTGATCGAGGTCGTGAACCCGGCCGACGAGCAGGTCATCGGCACGGTCCCGGCCGGCACCGCGGAGGACGTCGACACCGCCGTACGGGCCGCACGCGCCGCCCTGCCGGAGTGGGCCGCGACCCCGCCCGCCGAGCGCGCGGCGCGCCTGGCCGCCCTGCGGGACGTGCTCGTGGCCCGCGCGGACGAGATCGCCGAGACCGTGACGGCCGAACTCGGCGCGCCCCTGAAGTTCTCGCAGGCCGTCCACGCGGCCGTGCCGATCGCGGTCGCAGGCTCCTACGCCGAGCTGGCGGCCACGTACGCCTTCGAGGAGAAGACCGGCAACTCGGTCGTCCACCACGAGCCGGTCGGTGTCGTGGCGGCGATCACGCCCTGGAACTACCCCCTGCACCAGATCGTCGCCAAGGTCGCCCCGGCCCTCGCGGCGGGCTGCACGATCGTCGTGAAGCCCGCCGAGGACACCCCGCTGGTAGCCCGCCTGTTCGCGGACGCCGTGCACGAGGCCGGAATCCCGGCGGGCGTCTTCAACCTGGTCACCGGCCTCGGCCCGGTCACCGGCCAGGCCCTCGCCGAGCACCCCGGCGTCGACCTGGTCTCCTTCACCGGCTCCACCGCCGTCGGCCGGCACATCGCCGCGATCGCCGCCGGGCAGGTCAAGAAGGTCGCCCTGGAACTCGGCGGCAAGTCCGCCAACGTCATCCTCCCGACCGCCGACCTCGCCAAGGCGGTCAACGTCGGCGTCGCCAACGTCATGTCCAACTCCGGGCAGACGTGCAGCGCCTGGACGCGGATGCTGGTCCACCGCGACCGGTACGACGAGGCGGTCGGGCTCGCCGCCGGCGCCGCCGCCAAGTACGGCGAGCGCATCGGCCCCGTCGTCAACGCCAAGCAGCAGGCCCGGGTGCGCGGCTACATCGAGAAGGGCGTCGCGGAAGGCGCCCGCCTGGTCGCCGGAGGACCCGAAGCCCCGCGTGAGAAGGGCTACTTCGTCAGTCCGACCGTCTTCGCCGACGTCACCGAGGACATGACCATTGCGCAGGAGGAGATCTTCGGCCCCGTCCTGTCGATCCTCCGCTACGACGACGAGGAGGACGCCCTCCGGATCGCCAACGGCACGGTCTACGGGCTGGCCGGCGCCGTCTGGGCCGGGGACGAGGCCGAGGCGGTGGCCTTCGCCCGCCGGATGGAGACCGGCCAGGTCGACATCAACGGCGGCCGCTTCAACCCCCTCGCCCCCTTCGGCGGCTACAAGCAGTCGGGCGTGGGCCGCGAACTCGGCGTGCACGGCCTGGCCGAGTACCTCCAGACCAAGTCCCTCCAGTTCTAGTCAGGGGAGTCCCTTCCGTCATGGCTGTCCGCGCCGCCGTCCTGCCCGCCGTCGGTTCCCCGCTGGAGATCACCGGCATCGACCTGCCGGACCCCGGACCCGGTCAGATCCGCGTCCGGCTCGCCGCCGCCGGGGTCTGCCATTCCGACCTGTCCCTGTCCAACGGCACCATGCGCGTCCCGGTCCCGGCCGTCCTCGGTCACGAGGGCGCGGGCACGGTCGTCGCCGTCGGCGAGGGAGTCACCCACGTCGCGCCCGGCGACGGGGTCGTCCTCAACTGGGCCCCGTCCTGCGGCGCCTGCCACGCCTGCTCGCTCGGCGAGGTCTGGCTGTGCGCCAACGCCCTGGGCGGCGCCGCCGACGTCTACGCCCGCACCACCGAGGGCACCGACCTCCACCCCGGCCTGAACGTCGCCGCGTTCGCCGAGGAGACCGTGGTGTCCGCGGCGTGCGTCCTGCCCGTCCCGGACGGCATCCCGCTCACCGACGCGGCCCTCCTGGGCTGCGCCGTCCTCACCGGCTACGGCGCCGTCCACCACTCGGCCCGCGTCCGGCAGGGCGAGACGGTCGCGGTGTTCGGCGTCGGGGGAGTAGGCCTCGCCGCCCTCCAGGCCGCCCGGATCGCGGGCGCCTCGAAGATCGTCGCGGTGGACGTGTCCGCCGAGAAGGAGGAGCTGGCCCGGGCGGCCGGCGCCACCGACTACGTCCTCGCCTCCGAGAACACCGCCCGCGAGATCCGCGCCCTCACCGGCAAGCAGGGCGTCGACGTCGCCGTGGAGTGCGCAGGCCGCGCGGTCTCCATCCGCACGGCCTGGGACTCCACCCGCCGCGGCGGCCGCACCACGGTCGTCGGTATCGGCGGCAAGGACCAGCAGGTCACCTTCAACGCCCTGGAGATCTTCCACTGGGGCCGCACCCTGACCGGCTGCGTCTACGGCAACTCCGACCCGGCTGTCGACCTCCCGGTCCTGGCCGAACACGTCCGCGCGGGCCGCCTCGACCTGAGCGCCCTGGTGACGGACCGCATCTCCCTCGACGGCATCCCGGCGGCGTTCCAGAACATGCTGGCGGGCAAAGGCGGCCGGGCACTGGTCGTCTTCTAGCCCGTATCCCCCGGGACCCCGGCCTCCGCACGAGGCCGGGGCCCGAGGCATGCCCGTAGGCATGATCAGTGGTGCTTACAGACAAAACTCCTGGTGTACGACCCGTTGACGTACATACCGTCCGGTCAGTACGTTCCCCGGAATCCGAGCCACCCCCCGGTTCCGTCCCCGCACCCACCGGAGCGTGCACCACATGGACACGGCCCCTTCCGCTCAGCCGCCCGCCTCCACCGCGCCCGCCGTGGGCAACCGCCGCCGCGTAGCCACCGCCGCGGCCCTCGCCTCGGCCGTCGAGTGGTACGACTACTTCGTCTTCGGCATCGCCGCCGCCCTCGTCCTCGGCGACCTCTACTTCCCCGCCGGCAGCCCCACCGCCGGCGTCATGGCCTCCTTCGCCACGTTCGCCGTCGGCTTCCTCGCCCGCCCCCTCGGCGGCATCGTCGCCGGCCACCTCGGCGACAAGCGCGGCCGCAAGCCGATGCTGGTCCTCGCGCTCACGCTGATGGGCGTGGCCACCACCGGCATCGGCCTGCTGCCCACGTACGACACGATCGGCGTCGCCGCCCCGATCCTGCTCGTCCTGCTCCGCATCGCCCAAGGCGTCGCCGTCGGCGCCCAGTGGGGCGGCGCGATGCTCCTGGCCACCGAGTACGCCCCGGAGGGCAAGCGCGGCGTCTACGGCAGCGTCGTCCAGCTCGGCGTCCCCATCGGCGTGGTGACCGCCAACACGGTCTTCCTGGCCGCAGGCGCCCTCACCACCGACTCGGCGTTCGCGGCCTGGGGCTGGCGCGTGCCGTTCCTGGTCGGCCTGCTCGTGCTCGGCCTCGCCTGGTACATCCACACCCGCGTCGAGGAGACCCCGGCGTTCAAGGAGGCCGAACGCGCCCTCTCCGAGCAGGAGAAGTCCGAGCAGAGCTCGCCGCTGCGCACGATCCTGCGCGGCCACCTCGGCACGGTGCTCCTGGCCGGCGGCTCCTTCGCCGTGAACACCGCGACCTTCTACATCCTGATCACCGGCGTCCTCGACTACACGACCCGCGAGCTGGACATGGAGAAGGGTCCGGTGCTCACCGTCTCGCTCTGTGTCAGCCTCACCCAGCTCGTGCTGATCCCGGCCGCCGCCGCCCTCTCCGACCGCATCGGCCGCATCCGGATCTACGCCTTCGGGGCCGCCGGCATCGCCCTGTGGGCCGTACCGCTCTTCCTGCTGATCGACACCGGCTCGCTGCTGTGGCTCGCGGTCGGCACCTTCGTCGCCAGCTGCTTCCTGAGCATCATGTACGGCCCCCAGGCCGCGCTGTTCGCCGAGCTGTTCACGCCCGAGATGCGCTACACCGGCGCCTCCCTCGGCTACCAGATCGCGGCCGTCGCCGGCGGCGGTCTCGCCCCCTTCGTCATGGTGCTGCTGCTGGAGGCGACGGGCACCTCGATGGCGGTGTCCGGCTACATCATCGCGCTCTCGGTGATCGCGCTGGCGTCGATCAAGGTCCTCGCGAGCCGGGCGCGTGCGGCCGAACCGGAGGCCGCGCCCGAGGTCAAGGCGGAAGCCGAGTCAGCGGGCTGAGCCCGGAGTCCGCTCGGGCCGGGGCTCCGGAACCGCTCCCGGATCCCCGGCCCGAGCCGCCGTCCGCGAACGCGACCGGGACACCGCGACACCCGCCAGGCACAGCGCACCGCCGACCAGGGTGAGCAACCCCGGCACCTCGCCGAGGAACAGCCAGGACATCAGGACGACCAGCGCGGGCGCCGCGTACGTCGTCGCGCCCATCCGGCTCGCGGTCGTCCGGGACAGGGCGTACGCCCACGTCGTGAAGGCGAGGGCGGTCGGGAAGACTCCCAGGTACACCATGTTGAGCGTCGCGGAGGCCGGTGCTTCGGCGGCCTCCTGGACGAGCTGCCCGGCGAACGGCAGGCACACCACCGCGCCGACCAGGCAGCCGAACGTCGTCACCTGCAACGGACTCGCCGTGCCCAGCGCGGGCTTCTGCGCGACGACACCGGCGGCGTACGTGACCGCCGCCAGCAGGCACAGCACCACCCCGAGCACCGAGGAACCGCCCTCGCCGGACATCGAGAGCCCCACGGTCACCGCACCGGCGAACGACACCGCCATCCCCGCCAGCAGCCGCGGCGGCATCGGATCACCGAGCAACCGGGCACCGAGCAGCGCGATGAGGATCGGCCCGGTGTTCACCACCAGGGCGGCCGTACCCGCGTCGACCTGCTGCTCACCCCAGTTGAGGGCGACCATGTAGACGCCGAACCACAGCAGCCCCGATATGGCGATCCCGCGCCAGGCCGAGCGCGGCGGCCACCCCTCCCGCCGCAGCAGGCAGATCACCCCCAGCGTCACCGCTCCGGCCAGCAGCCGCCCGAGCGCCAGCGCCCCCGGCGAGTACGCCTGGCCCGCGCTGCGGATCGAGACGAAGGCGGACGCCCACAGCACGACGGTCACCGTGGCCGCCGCGGCGGCCAGCAGCTCCGCGCGGCGGGCGGGACGGGACGGGGTGTTGTTCATCATGCTCCTGAGGCTAGGAGGGAGTCCGGACGGGCGCTCGCGGATTTCGGACGGGACGCCGCCCTGTGGTCGATCAGCGCAGTGCCCTCGCCTCCACGCCGAGCAGATCGAAGAGGGCCCGTTCACCGGCCGCCGTCACCTTCACGGCCCGCTCGGAGCCGATACGCACACACCACCCCGTCTCCAGGGCGTGCCGGCACAGGGCCGCGCCCGCGACGCCCGCGAGATGAGGCCGGCGTTCGGTCCAGTCGAGACAGGCGCGGGCCAGGGGACGCCGACCGCGCCGGTCGAGGCCGATACCGGCCGACCCGAACCACGCCAGCCCGGCGTCGGTGAGCGCGAACCCGGTCTCCTGTTGCAGCAGCCCGCGCGCCGTCAGCGCGTCCGTGACCGCGATGCCGAGCCGCCCGGCGAGATGGTCGTAGCACGTGCGGCCCCGGGCCATCGCCGAACCGGCGCTCGACTCCCGCAGGTTCCGCGGCCGTACGGCCGTACCCGGCGCGACCTGCGCCGCCAGGTCCTCCAGCAGCTGCGCGACCCGGGCGTCGGCCAGCCGGACGTACCGGTGCCGGCCCTGCCGCTCCTCGGCGAGCAGCCCGCCCGCGACGAGCCTGCCGAGGTGCTCGCTCAGCGTCGACGCGGCGACACCCGCGTGCCGCGCCAGCTCGCTCGCGGTCCAGGCCCGGCCGTCGAGCAGCGCCAGCAGGCACGCGGCCCGGGTCTCGTCCGCGAACAGCGCGGCGAGCCGTGCCAGGGCCGTGGCCTGCGGGTCCCTCGTCGTCATAACCCCAGCATGGAACACGAACCCTTCGGCGGACGCCGAAGTGTCGCTACGCGGTCCGCCGCACCTGCTCGTACTGCCGTGCCAGCCCGTCCAGCAGGGCCGTCAGCCCGGTCTCGAAGGCCCGCTCGTCGATCTTCTCCTGCTGCTCGGCGAGGCGGTGGGCCTGCTGGAGATGGGGGTAGTCGGCGGGGTCGTAGGCGCTCGCGTCGTCCACGAAACCCCCGGCGAAGGAGCCGAGCGCGGAGCCCATCACGAAGTAGCGCATCAGCGCGCCGATGGAGGTGGCCTGCGCCGGCGGCCAGCCCGCCTCGACCATCGCGCCGTAGACGGCGTCCGCGAGGCGCAGCCCCGCCGGGCGGCGGCCGGGGCCGCGGGCCAGCACCGGGACGATGTTCGGGTGGTCGCGCAGCGCGGCCCGGTAGGAGACGGCCCAGTCGTGCAGCGCGGTCCGCCAGTCCCGGCCGTCCTGGAACATCGACAGGTCCACCTGGCCGCTCACCGAGTCGGCGACCGCCTCCAGGATCTCGTCCTTGGTGCGGAAGTGGTTGTAGAGCGAGGGCCCGCTGACCCCGAGTTCGGCGGCGAGCCGGCGGGTGGAGACGGCCGCGAGTCCTTCCGCGTCCACGAGCGCGCGGGCCGTCTCGACGATCCGGTCGGTGCTGAGCAAGGGCTTGCGCGGTCGGGCCATGGCGCACATAGTAGGGCTGCCGATCTAAACTAGCAGTGCTAATTTAAATGTACGGCTTTCAAACGGCTTTCAAGTGGAGTGACCTGTGGTGAACCTGGAGCTCAGCGAGGAGCAGACCGCCGTACGGCAGCTCGCCCGGGACTTCGTCGAGCGCGAGATCGCCCCGAACGCCATCGCCTGGGACCGTGCCGAGGAGGTCGACCGCGGGATCGTCAAGAAGCTCGGCGAGGTCGGCTTCCTGGGGCTGACGGTCGACGAGGAGTACGGCGGCTCGGGCGGCGACCACCTCGCATACTGCCTGGTCACGGAGGAACTCGGCCGGGGCGACTCGTCCGTGCGCGGGATCGTCTCCGTCTCGCTGGGGCTGGTCGCGAAGACCGTCGCCGCCTGGGGGAGCGAGGAGCAGAAGCGGCGGTGGCTGCCGGGGCTCACCTCCGGCGAGTCGGTCGGCTGCTTCGGCCTCACCGAGCCGGGCACGGGCTCGGACGCGGGCAACCTCGCGACGCGGGCGGTGCGGGACGGCGACGACTACGTCATCAACGGCACCAAGATGTTCATCACCAACGGCACCTGGGCCGACGTCGTCCTGCTCTTCGCCCGCTCCACCGGCTCCCCCGGCCACAAGGGCGTCTCCGCCTTCCTGGTGCCCACGGACACGCCCGGCCTGACGCGCCGCACGATCCACGGGAAGCTGGGGCTGCGCGGCCAGGCCACGGCCGAAATCGCGCTGGAGGACGTCCGGGTGCCCGCCTCGGCGCTGCTGGGGGAGGAGGGCAACGGCTTCTCGATCGCCATGTCCGCCCTCGCCAAGGGCCGGATGTCGGTCGCCGCCGGCTGCGTCGGCATAGCCCAGGCCGCGCTGGACGCGGCCGTGCGGTACGCGGGCGAGCGCGAGCAGTTCGGGAAGACCATCGCCCGCCACCAGCTGGTCCAGGAGCTGATCAGCGACATCGCCGTGGACGTCGACGCCGCCCGGCTGCTGACCTGGCGGGTCGCCGATCTGATCGACCGGGGCCGGCCGTTCGCCGTCGAGTCGTCCAAGGCCAAGCTGTTCGCCTCGGAGGCGGCCGTGCGCGCCGCCAACAACGCGCTCCAGGTCTTCGGCGGCTACGGCTACATCGACGAGTACCCCGCGGGCAAGCTGCTGCGGGACGCCCGTGTGATGACCCTCTACGAGGGCACGAGCCAGATCCAGAAGCTGGTCATCGGGCGGGCGCTGACGGGCGTTTCGGCGTTCTGAGTACGCCTCTGAGTATGTCGGCGGATGTGGCGCGGGCCACGTCCGCCGAAGCTTGCCCCCATGAGTGACACACCGGGCAGCAAGCAGCAGAACACGGCCGCCTTCTACGGCCAGGCCGTCGCCTCCTTCGCCGTCGCCATGGCGGCCACCGCCATCGGCATCTACCAGCTGAGCGCCGACGCCTGGGTGCGGGGCTTCCTCGCCATCGCCGTCCTGTACCTGGTCACCTCCTCCTTCACGCTCGCCAAGGTGATCCGGGACCGGCAGGAGGGGCCGGCACAGCCGGTGGCGCCCTCGTACGCCCCTTTCGAGAAGCGCTGAGCTGCCGCACTAAGCGCTCGCTCACCTTCGGCGGTATGGTGTTGTCCCTGTCGGTGGAGAGGGGCGAGTGATGAGTACGGCGGAGGAGACGGCCGGCGGCGAGGCGCAGGCGTGGGGCGAGGTCACGCCCGACGCGGCGCGACGGCTGCTGATCGCCGCGGTGGAGGCCTTCGCCGAGCGCGGGTACCACGCCACGACGACCCGGGACATCGCGGGTCGCGCCGGGATGAGCCCGGCCGCGCTCTACATCCACTACAAGACCAAGGAAGAACTGCTGCACCGCATCAGCAGGATCGGCCACGAGAAGGCCCTGGAGATCCTGCGGACGGCGGCCCGGATGGAGGGCACCGCCCGCGAGCGCCTGGCCGGTGCGGTCAGCTCCTTCGTCCGCTGGCACGCCGGCGGACGCACCACCGCCCGGGTCGTCCAGTACGAGCTGGATTCGCTCGGTCCGGACGCCCGCGACGAGATCCTCGCGCTCCGGCGGCAGTGCGACGCCGAGGTGCGGGCGATCATCGAGGACGGCGTGGCGGCCGGTGAGTTCGACGTCGTGGACGTGAAGGGTACGACCCTGGCCGTTCTCTCGCTCTGCATCGACGTGGCCCGCTGGTTCAACGTCAACGGGCCGTGGACGCCGGACGAGGTCGGCGCGCTGTACGCCGACCTCGTGCTGCGGATGGTGGGGGCCGGGGGAGAAGGCGCCCGCCGGTAGCCCGCCGGGGTCAGAGGATGGTCCGCCGGGGTCAGAAGTAGTAGCGGGAGACGGACTCGGCGACGCACACGGGCTTGTCGCCGCCCTCGCGTTCCACGGTGAAGGCGACGGTCACCTGGACGCCGCCGGGCACGTCGTCGACGGCGCTGATGGTCGCGGTGGCGCGCAGCCGGGAGCCGACGGGGACGGGGGAGGGGAACCGGACCTTGTTCGTCCCGTAGTTGACGCCCATCTTCACGTCCTCGACGGAGATCAGCTGCGGCCCGAAGAGGGGCAGCAGCGACAGCGTGAGATAGCCGTGGGCGATGGTGGTGCCGAAGGGCCCCGCCGCGGCCTTCTCCGGGTCGACGTGGATCCACTGGTGGTCGCCGGTGGCCTCCGCGAAGAGGTCGATCCGCTTCTGGTCGATGTCGAGCCAGTCGGTGTACCCCAGTTGCTCGCCCACCGCCGACTTCAGGTCGTCGACGGACGTGAAGATCCTCGGCTGTGCCATGTCCCGGCCTCTCGCGTCAGGAAGTCTGCGTGCGCTCGTATCTCTAAGCGACTGCTTAGCATGGTCGGCTGCGGGGGCCGTGTCAACGGACCCGGGAGGGTCGATCGGTAGGGTTCGAGGGGTGCCCCAGATTTCAGAGAAGATCCACGAGCTCACGGTCGGCCAGCTGTCGGCGCGCAGCGGGGCCGCCGTCTCCGCCCTGCACTTCTACGAGTCCAAGGGCCTGATCAGCAGTCGCCGCACGTCGGGCAACCAGCGCCGCTACTCGCGTGACACGCTGCGCCGAGTCGCCTTCATCCGGGCCGCGCAACGGGTCGGCATCCCGCTGGCGACGATCCGCGAGGCGCTGGCGGAGCTTCCCGAGGAGCGGACGCCGACCCGGGAGGACTGGGCGCGCCTGTCGGAGGCCTGGCGCTCGGAGCTGGACGAACGCATCAAGCAGCTGAACCGCCTCCGCGACCATCTCACCGACTGCATCGGCTGCGGCTGCCTCTCCCTGGACAACTGCGTCCTCTCCAACCCGGGCGACGTCTTCGGCGAACGCCGGGCGGGCTCGCGCCTGATGGTGGACAAGGGGCGCGCGTAGCGCCTGCTCGCCGGTGGTGGGTCCCGCCTCAGCGACCGCGCCGAGCGCCCCGCCGACCTGCCTCGTACTCCACCAACCCCGCCGCGACCAACTCCGCATTGGACCCGGCCCGTCGTCCGGTCGGCAGGCGCAGCACATCCTCCACTCCGACCCGTGTGGCCAAGCCCAGTTCGCCCGCAAGCCGCAGCACCGACCAAGCACCCCCGTCCTCCCCGTGCAGC
Organism: Streptomyces sp. DH10; assembly: GCF_029813805.1. NCBI lineage: Bacteria > Bacillati > Actinomycetota > Actinomycetes > Kitasatosporales > Streptomycetaceae > Streptomyces > Streptomyces sp. DH10. The sequence continues at coordinate 14,674 of NZ_JARVKU010000026.1, read as the reverse complement.
AGGACAGGTCGCCCATACGCGTCACCAAGGCCGGACAGCAACCCCCGCGCGGAGTCCACCGCACTCGAAGGCCCGGTATCCGTCACCTCGGCCAGCACCCGCAGCACCTTCGGCCCCAACGGCGAGGCGGCGAACCGCTCTGGACCGTCCGTCCCGGACCAGATGCCGGCCTCCACCCCCACCCCGAGATCCAGGAGCAGGGCGGCGACCTCCTCCGCACCGGGCTCATGCCAGTTGACCGAGGCGTGGTCGGGCAGGACGGTCCAGCCCTGTATCCGCTCCAGCCTGGCGGCAGGGTCCGGCTCGGCCCATGCCCCCGTGGTCACACCCACCGGCACCGGCACCCGCGCCCGGATCGCCGACAACGTCTCCGCGAGCACGCGCGGTGACAACGTGTCCCGCCCGCATGGTGTCTTGGGATGGACATGGATGTCCGTGGCCCCGGCCGCGACGGCGTCGGCGGCGGAGTCGGCCATGGACTCGGGCGTCAGCGGCACCGCCGTACCGTCGGCGGCGGTCCGCGGACCGTTCAGACACACTTGCACCATGTCCCGATGGTGCCAGTCACCACTGACAGCCGGCCCCGGCCACGACAGTGGGGGTGCGGCATCCCCGGCGCACCCCCCGCGCACCCGCATTCGTCAAGCCGACACCAGCAGTTTCGCCCGCCTGGCGTCCGCCAGAGCCTCGGGCGTGAGCACCGGACGCGGCACCAGAATCCCGCAGTCCGAGCAGACCGGACCCGCCGAAGGCTCGTGGTCCAGGTCGTACCTCCAGGCGAGTTGCTCCCCGCCGCACACCGGGCACGCCGAGCCCGGTTCGCGCTCCAGCGCGGCGATCAGCCGACGCAGCACCTCGGCCAGCGGTTCACGGGGATGGACCGCCGGATCGTCGCACCACGCCACGCCGAAACCGCCCCAGGTCAGCCGGTGCCAGTCGTCCACAGTGCCCGGCCTGCGCAGTCCGTCGTGCTTCTCCTTCTTGCGGCGCTCGGCGAACTCCACCTCGTAGGCCAGCCAGACCGCCCGCGCCTCCTCCAGTTCGTCCAGTGCGGCCACGAGCCGCGCTGGATCGGGGGACCGGTCCTCCGGACCGAACCCTGCCCGGGAACACAGATGGTCCCAGGTCGCCCTGTGCCCGTAAGGGGCGAACCTCTCAAGGCACTTGCGCAGCGAATAGCGCCGCAGGGCCAGATCGCACCGCGGATCGCGGACCTGTCTCGCCAGACTCCGGAAACCGGCCATCGTCCTGCACCTCCGTCACACCTGCACCTGAAATCCGGTCACTTCGGCGTCGTCGTAAGGACGTCGCCGAATAGACGTATCGACAAGCGAATCGGCTCCATCCGATTTCAAATGGCCTCCATAAGCGGTCCGACGAGGCCCTGAGTCGACTGCCGTGGTCCGTGTGCCTGTTGTGCTGACTCCAAAAAGTGACGCTTGCTCATCTTCTTCCGCGGGGATACCGGCGGTAACATCCCGCCCACCCCCGTCGGGAGGAGCCCCCCACATGTCACGGCGTAACCCACGCACCGTTCTCGACAGAATGAGAACTCCCCGCGGAATCCCCGGGTTCCTGAAGACCGCATCGGTATGCGCGCTGATCGCAGGTCTTTTGTCGCCGCTGTCACAGGCGGCCGCCTCGGAGACGGAGACCGCGCGGACCGCGGCGGTGGCGAACGACTACTGCGGCAACCAGTGTTCGGACATCCTCCCGCCCGGCCAGAACGGCAACGCCACCCTCGCGCAGATCCTCCTGAACCAGTCCTTCGGCACCCAGCCCGAACACGCCGAGGACCAGCTCGGGCCGTATGCCAACCTCGCCAAGGGGTACACCGGCCTCACCAACGACAAGATCAACAACTTTTTCAACGACGCGTCCTTCGGGGTGCCGGCGGACCAGGTCGCCTCCACCGTCAAACCCGCCGGGCGCGGTGACGTGACGATCGTCCGGGACAAGAAGACGGGTGTGCCGCACATCACCGGTACCACCAGATACGGCACGGAGTTCGGGGCCGGCTACGCGGCCGCCCAGGACCGGCTGTGGCTGATGGACGTCTTCCGGCACGTCGGGCGGGGTCAGCTGACCTCCTTCGCGGGCGGCGCGCCCTCCAACCAGGGCCTGGAACAGCAGTTCTGGCGGCACGCCCCGTACTCCGAGGCCGATCTCCAGGCGCAGATCGACAACGCCGTCGCCACCAACGGCGAGCGCGGCAAGCTGGCCCTCGCCGACGTCAAGGCCTACCTCGACGGCATCAACGCCTACATCGACGCCTCCGACAGCGGCCGGTACTTCCCCGGCGAGTACGTCCTCACCGGGCACAAGGACTCGGTCACCAACGCCGGGAAGATCGAGCACTTCAAGATCACCGACATGGTCGCGCTGGCGTCCGTCATCGGCGCGCTGTTCGGCTCCGGCGGAGGCGGCGAGGTCAACAACGCCCTCTCGCTCCTGGCCGCCCAGGAGAAGTACGGCGTCGCCGAGGGCACCAAGGTGTGGGAGTCCTTCCGCGAGCGCAACGACCCGGAGGCCGTCCTCACCCAGCACGACGGCAGCTTCCCGTACGCGACCGAACCGGCCGACCCGCAGGGCCGGGCCCTGCCCGACACCGGCTCGGTGACCCAGGAACCGCTGGTCCACGACCGTACGGGCAGCGCGGCCGGCTCAAGCGCCACCAGCGCCTCCAAGGCGGCGGCCAGGACGGCCCTGTCGTCAGCCAAACGCGGCATGTCCAACGCCCTCGTGGTGGGCGGCGAGCACACCGCCAGCGGCCACCCGGTCGCCGTGTTCGGCCCGCAGACCGGCTACTTCGCGCCTCAGCTGCTGCTGCTCCAGGAGCTCCAGGGGCCGGGCATCAGCGCCCGCGGCGCCTCCTTCGCGGGCCTGAGCATGTACGTCGAACTCGGCCGCGGCCAGGACTACTCGTGGAGCGCCACGACCTCCGGCCAGGACATCATCGACACGTACGCCGTCGAGCTGTGCAAGGACGACTACCACTACCTCTACCGCGGCACCTGCACGCCGATGGAGAAGGTCGAGCGGAAGAACGCCTGGAAGCCGACGGTCGCCGACGGCACCGCGGCCGGCTCGTACACGATGCGCGTCTGGCGCACGAAGTACGGACCCGTCGAGTACCGCGCGACGGTCGGCGGCAAGAAGGTCGCCTACACCACCCTGCGCTCGTCCTTCATGCACGAGGCCGACTCCATCATCGGCTTCCAGATGCTGAACGACCCGGACTACGTGAAGGGCCCGGAGTCGTTCCAGAAGGCGGTGCAGCACATCAACTACACCTTCAACTGGTTCTACGTCGACTCCGAGCACACCGCGTACTACAACAGCGGCGACAACCCGGTGCGCGCGAACGGCGTCGACGCCGAGTTCCCGGTCTGGGCCCGGCCGGGGTACGAGTGGCGGGGCTGGGACCCGGCGACCAACACGGCCGACTACACCCCGCCCTCCGCCCACCCCAACTCCATCGACCAGGACTACTACATCTCCTGGAACAACAAGCAGGCCAAGGACTACACGGCCGCGCCCTGGGGCAACGGCTCCGTGCACCGCGGCAACCTCCTCGAGGACCGGGTGAAGAAGCTGGTCCGGCAGGGCGGGGTCACCCGGGCCTCGCTGGTGAAGGCGATGGCGGATGCCGGGGTCGCCGATCTGCGGGCGGAGGACGTCCTGCCCAAGCTGCTGAAGGTCGTCACCAGTTCGCCGGTCACCGACCCCACCGCCGCGGCCGCCGTCGGCAAGCTCCAGGCGTGGGTCGCCGCGGGCGGCAAGCGAACGGAGACCTCGGCGGGTTCCAAGAAGTACGCCGACGCCGACGCGATCCGCATCCTGGACGCCTGGTGGCCGCTGCTGGTCAAGGCCGAGTTCGAACCGGGCCTCGGCAGCGAGCTGTTCTCGGCGATGACCGCCAACCTCCCCGTCGACGAGTCCCCGTCCGCCGCCCACGGCCCGACCGGGTCGCACGCCGGAAGCTCCTTCCAGTACGGCTGGTGGAGCTACGTCGACAAGGACATCCGGGCCGTGCTCGGCGAGCAGGTGCGGGGGCCGCTGGCCCGCGAGTACTGCGGCGACGGAGAGCTCGGCGCCTGCCGTGACACCCTCGTCAGCACCCTGAAGGAGGCGGCCGGCAAGACCGCGGCCCAGGTCTACCCGGGTGACGACGTGTGCTCGGCGGGCGACCAGTGGTGCGCCGACTCGATCAACCACCGCACCCTCGGCGGCATCAAGCACGGCAAGATCAGCTGGCAGAACCGGCCGACCTACCAGCAGGTCGTGGAGTTCACCTCACACCGGTGAGGCACGGTCCGGCGGCGGGTCAGCGGATGCGGCCCGCCGCCAGCACCAGCCGGGCCAGCTCCTCGTGCAGGATGTCGCTGTGCGCGCCGGCGGGCGGGCCGCCGCGTCTGACCACCGCCGCCGCGTCGACGTTCACGCACCCCGAGACGGGCAGCTTCGCCCGCAGCGCCTCGGCGAGGGTGTACGCGCGCGTGCCCGGCACCGCCCGCATGCCGCCGTAGCCCATCGCACCCCACTTGGCGCCCAGGACCTGCCCGATGCCGAGGCCCGTGACCGACCGGCTGTCGCCCGCCATGCGCGAGGCCAGCGGATACATCGTGCCCAGGGCCGAGTCGTGCCGGGAGTGGCAGCACACCAGGGGACCGTCGACGCGGTTCTGCTGCCCCTGGAGCACCCCTCCGGCGCGGGCGTCGTGCGGCAGCCGGGCCGCGAACGCGTAGTGCGAGAACGCCCCTTGGAGCAGCGTCACCGACTTCACCGTGCGCACGCCCTCGGGGAGGCCGCGCAGCGCGAACGACACCAGCCGCGCGCCGAAGCTGTGCCCTACGAGGTGCACGCGCACGCCCGGCGCCGCCTTGGCGAGCTGCCCGACGACCCGGCCGAGACCGCGCTCACCGACCGTTCCCGCGCGCCGCTTCATCGCGTAGTACGTCGCCTGCCGCAGCAGCTCGTGCGCCCCCTCCCAGGGGTTGGGGAGGCCGAACCCCTGGGACGCACCGGACGCTTCAAGGCCGGCCAGCGCCCGCGCGAACTCCTCGCAGGCCGCCGCTGAGGAGCCGGCGAACATCTCCGGCTCGCTCTGCGGCACGCCCTCCGCCACCGTGTCCGCCGCGAACAGCGCCTGCGGCCCGGGCGCCACCACCTCCACCAGCAGCCGCACCAGCCGCCCGAACTCCTCCAGTTCGGCCTCCTCCGGCGGCTGCTGCTCCAGCAGCCGGGCGATCTGCTCGACCAGGATCGCCCGGCCCGGGAAGGACTCCAGCAGCGCGTGCCGCGTGTCCTTGTCGAGCACGGGGCGCCGGGGTGCCTCGGCCGCCACCGCCCGCGGGAAGTCCGGGATCGGTTCGTCGGAGAACCGCATGGCCGGCCACAGCACGCCGACGTAGCCGATCCGGGCCGTCGGGGCCAGCCGCGGGACGGGCGCCAGGAACCGGTCGTAGAGCCGGGTCGCACCCGAGCGGTCGTTGTTCCAGCCGTGCGCGAAGACGACCAGGTCGCGCACCTCGCGTTCGGCCACCCCGGCGAGCAGCCGGTCGCGCTGACGGCCCGCCGGGTCCCCGTCCGCGTCGAAGGTCAGCTCCCAGTAGGGAGCAACGCTCATTGCCTGATCCGCCATGACAGGCCCCCTGTTCCCCCGGGTGACGCGCGCGTTGTGGCGCATCGTCCTGCCAACGGCGGAGCTTGGCCATACGTCACGGGCGCATTGGGCACGCGATGCCGAACTCAGCGGTAGAGGAGGTACTTCCGCCGCGTCCGCCGGAACGCCGCCAGCTCCTCCTGCCACCCCGCCACGACCTCGTCGGTGTCCGCCCCCGCGTCGATCATCGTGCGCACGCGCGCGGAGCCGGTGAGTTTGTCGATCCAGTTGTCGGGGCGCCACGCGAACCCGCTCCACACCTCCCTGGCGGTCACGAGCAGGGCGATCCCCGTCCGTACGGGATCGAAGACGTCCCAGTCCCGCACATGGACCTGCACACCGCCGATCGTCCTGCCCTGGAACTTGGAGAAGGTGGGTGCGAAGTACGCCTCCCTGAAGCGCACGCCGGGCAGGGCGAGTTCGTTCGCGGCGGCGGCCCAGCGCCGGTCGACGCCCTCCGCGCCGAGCAGCTCGAACGGCCGGGTCGTGCCGCGCCCCTCCGACAGGTTCGTGCCCTCGAACAGACACGTCCCCGAGTACACCAGGGCCGTCTCAGGCGTCGGCATGTTCGGGCTCGGCGGCACCCAGGGCAGCCCGGAGGCGTCGTAGAAGTCCGAGCGCTTCCAGCCCGACATCGGCACGGTCTCCAGCGGTACGGGCTCGGTCAGGAACTCCTCGTTGAACAGCCGCGCCAGCTCCGCGACGGTCATCCCGTGGGCCTGGCAGATCGGCTGCCGCCCGACGAACGTGGCGAACTCCTTGTGCAGGACGGGCCCGAGGGCCGCCCGCCCGGTCACCGGGTTGGGCCGGTCCAGGACCACGAACCGCTTCCCGGCGAGCTGGGCGGCCTCCATGCAGTCGTACAGGGTCCAGATGTACGTGTAGAAGCGGGCGCCGACGTCCTGGATGTCGAAGAGGACCGTGTCCACGCCGGACGCGGTGAAGATGTCGGCGAGCGGCCGGCCGCTCTTGAGGTACGTGTCGTAGACGGGCAGGCCGGTCGCCGGGTCGTCGTAGCGGCCCTCGGAGCCGCCGGCCTGGGCGGTGCCGCGGAAGCCGTGTTCAGGGCCGAAGACGGCCCTCAGATCCACTCGGGTGTCCGCGTGCATGACGTCGACGATGTGGCGGACGTCGCGGGTGATGCCGGTGGGGTTGGTGACGATGCCGACCTTCTGGCCGCCGAGCAGGGTGTAGCCGTCGTGGGCGAGTCGTTCGAAGCCGGTGCGGAGTTGTTTGTGGCGGTCGGCCGCGGCTGCGGTGGGTGCGGCTGAGGCGGCTGCTGCTGTGGCCGCCGTGAGTAAGGCTCGTCTCGAGGGGCGCATGGGGTGGGTGGCCTCCGTGGTCCGTTGTGCCGCTTTCGGCGTGGCTGGTCGCGCCCACGCGGCGGAGCCGCAAATCGGTACAGCCCCGCGCCCCTAAGGTGCTGCGCCACCCCCTTCCTTCAAACATACCGACCGGTTAGTCTGGCGCTATTGCTGAGCCGCGTCTAAGGAGGCCGATGGTGGGAGCCTTTCAAGGGGCTGGAGTCGTTGTCACGGGGGCGGGCGGCGGAATCGGAGCCGCGCTCGCCCGGCGCTTCGCCGCCGAGGGGGCCCGGGTCGTCGTCAATGACCTGGACGCCGAGCGGGCCAAGCATGTCGCGGAGGAGGTCGGGGGAGTCGCCGTGCCCGGTGACGCCTCGGGGATCATCGCCGACGCCCGCGACGCGCTCGACGGGACCGTCGACGTGTACTGCGCCAACGCCGGCGTCGCCTTCGACGGCCTCGATGCCGGTCAGGCGCTGGACGAAAAGGCCTGGGAGACCTCCTGGGACGTGAACGTCATGGCGCACGTCCGGTCCGCTCACGCACTGCTGCCCGCCTGGCTGGAGCGGGGCAGCGGCCGGTTCGTGTCCACCGTCTCCGCCGCCGGGCTGCTCACCATGATCGGCGCCGCGCCCTACGCCGTCACCAAGCACGGCGCGCTCGCCTTCGCCGAGTGGCTGTCGCTGACGTACCGGCACCGGGGTGTGAAGGTCCACGCCATCTGCCCGCAGGGCGTACGCACCGACATGCTGGCCGCCACCGGCAGCGCGGGCGACCTGGTGCTCCAGCCGACCGCGATCGAGCCCGAGGCCGTGGCGGACGCCCTGGTCAAGGGCATCGAGGAGGACCGGTTCCTGATCCTGCCGCACCCCGAGGTCGCCGCGTACCACCAGGCCCGGGCCGGTGACCCCGACCGCTGGCTGACCGGCATGAACCGCATCCAGCAGCAGTGGGAGGAGAACCGGTGACCGAGTCCCGTTACGCGGCCAAACCCTGGCTGGACCTGCTGAACGAGGCCCAGAAGGGCGCGATAAGCCCCGCCGGCTCCCTCGTGCACGCCCTGCGCCGGGCCGTGGCCGAGACGCCGGACAGCGACCTCCTGGCCTACTTCGACGGCCGCCTGACCTACCGGGACGTCGACGAGCTCAGCGACTCCGTCGCCGGGCATCTCGCGGCGCGCGGCCTGGAGCGCGGCGACCGGGTCGCGGTACTGCTCCAGAACTCCCCGCACTTCGTCCTCGCCGTGCTGGGCGCCTGGAAGGCGGGCGCGGTCGTCGTGCCCGTCAACCCGATGTACAAGTCGGGCGAGGTGTCCCATGTGCTGCGGGACGGCGAGGTCGCCGCGCTGATCTGCTCGGACCGGGCGTGGGAGTCGTATCTGCGCGAGACCGCGGCGGACTCGCCCGTGCGGATCGTGCTCACCGGGTGCGAGCTGGACTTCCAGACGCGCGGTGACGCGCGCGTGCTGACCTTCGAGCGGTTGCCGCAGGCCCCGGACGCCGACGATCTGGTCTCCGTGGCGCGGGCCGGGCACAAGGCGCCCGGGGACCGGGACCCCGCTCCCTCCGAAATCGCGCTGATCAGCTACACCTCGGGCACCAGCGGCACGCCCAAGGGCGCCACCAACACGCACGGCAACATCATGTACAACGCCGAGCGGCAGCGGACCGGCCTGGGACTGCCCGAGCGGCCCGTCTACTTCGCGCTGGCACCGCTGTTCCACATCACGGGCATGGTCTGCCAGTTCGGCGCCTGCCTGAGCAGCGCGGGCACGCTCGTACTGGCCTACCGCTTCGAGGCCGGCGTGGTGCTCGACGCGTTCGCCGAGCACCGGCCGCACTACACCGTCGGCCCGTCCACGGCCTTCATGGCGCTGGCCGCCCATCCGTCCGCCACCCGCGACCACTTCTCCTCCTTCCGGGTGATCTCCTCCGGCGGCGCCCCGCTGCCGCCCGCGCTGGTGGAGAAGTTCCGGGCCGGCTTCGGGCCGTACATCCGCAACGGCTACGGGCTGACCGAGTGCACCGCCCCCTGTGCCTCCGTGCCGCCCGGTCTGGAGGCACCCGTCGACCCGGTCTCCGGGACCCTCGCGGTCGGTCTGCCCGGCCCCGACACGGTCGTACGGATCGTCGACGACAACGGCGACGAGGTGCCGTTCGGCGAGCAGGGCGAGATCGTCGTACGGGGGCCGCAGGTTGTGCCCGGTTACTGGCGGCGCCCCGACGCCACCGCCGAGACGTTCCCCGGGGCCGAACTGCGCACCGGCGACATCGGTTTCATGGACGAGCAGGGCTGGCTGTACGTCGTCGACCGCAAGAAGGACATGATCAACGCGTCCGGCTTCAAGGTGTGGCCGCGCGAGGTCGAGGACGTGCTCTACACACACCCGGCGGTGCGCGAGGCCGCTGTCGTCGGGGTGCCCGACGGGTATCGCGGGGAGACCGTCAAGGCGTACATCAGCCTGCGTCCGGACGCCGACACGGACCCGGATGCACTCGCTTTCTACTGCAAGGAGAGACTGGCCGCCTACAAATATCCGCGACAGGTGGAGATCTTGCCGGACTTGCCGAAGACGGCCAGTGGGAAGATCCTCCGTCGGGAGCTTCGTTCCCGGACGCAAGGCAACTGACAGCAGTACGGAAAGGCAGGTGGCGGCAGTGCCCAGGACCACGGACCCGGACGGCACCCCCGTACCTCAGCGGCTCCTGGCCGCCGCCACCCGGCTCTTCGCCGAGCAGGGCTACGACCGCACCTCGGTGCAGGAGATCGTCGAGGCGGCCGGCGTCACCAAAGGCGCGCTGTACCACTACTTCGGCTCCAAGGACGACCTCCTGCACGAGGTGTACGCGCGCGTGCTGCGCATCCAGCAGGAGAGACTCGACGCCGTCGCGGGCTCCGACGAGCCCGTGGAGAAGCGGCTGCGGGCCGCGGCCGCGGACGTCGTGGTGACGACCATCGACAACCTCGACGACGCGATGATCTTCTGGCGGTCCATGCACCACCTGAGCCCCGAGAAGAACAAGCAGGTCCGCGCCGAGCGCCGCCGCTACCACGAGCGCTTCCGCGCGCTGGTCGAGGAGGGCCAGCAGTCGGGCGTCTTCTCCCGGGCGACCCCGGCGGACCTGGTGGTCGACTACCACTTCGGGTCCATCCATCACCTGTCGACGTGGTACCGCCCCGAGGGCCCGATGAGCCCCCAGCAGGTGGCCGACCACCTGGCGGACCTGCTGCTGCGAGCCCTGCGCCCGTAGCTGCGCAACCCAGCCCGTCCGGCGTCTGAGGACAAGGCCGTTCAGGCCGATCGGGGGTCCAGGGGGCGGAGCCCCATGGCGGGGTCGAAGGGGCGGAGCCTCTGGGGATGGGACGGGCAGGGGCGGCGGGGAGAGAAGACCCCGCCGCCCCGCCGCGTCACACGTACCGCTTCAGCTCCCGCCGCGCCAGCGACCGCTGATGCACCTCGTCCGGCCCGTCCGCGATCATCAGCGTCCGCGCCGCCGCGTACAGCTCCGCCAGCGGGAAGTCCTGGCTCACACCGCCCGCACCGTGCAACTGGATCGCCCGGTCGAGAATGTCCACCACCGCGCGAGGCGTAGCGATCTTGATCGACTGGATCTCGGTGTGCGCCCCCCTGTTCCCGACCGTGTCCATCAGCCACGCCGTCTTCAGCACCAGCAGCCGCAACTGCTCCACGGTCACCCGCGCGTCCGCGATCCAGTTGTGCACCACACCCTGCTGCGCCAGCGCCTTCCCGAACGCCGTACGGGACACCGCCCGCCGGCACATCAGCTCGATCGCCCGCTCCGCCATCCCGATCAGCCGCATGCAGTGATGGATCCGGCCGGGACCCAGCCGGGCCTGGGCGATGGCGAAGCCGCCGCCCTCCTCGCCGATGAGGTTCGACGCCGGCACGCGCGCGTGGTCGAAGATCACCTCGGCATGGCCGCCGTGGGAGTGGTCCTCGTAGCCGAAGACCTGCATCGCGCGCTCGATCGTCACGCCCGGCGTGTCACGGGGGACCAGGATCATCGACTGCTGACGGCGGATATCCGAACCCTCCGGGTCCGTCTTGCCCATCACGATGAAGATCTTGCAGTCCGGGTGCATCGCTCCGGAGATGTACCACTTGCGGCCGGTGACGACGTACTCGTCGCCGTCCCGCTCGATGTGCGTGGTGATGTTGGTGGCGTCCGAGGAGGCCACCTCCGGCTCGGTCATCGCGAACGCCGAGCGGATCTCGCCCGCGAGCAGCGGCTCCAGCCACTGCTTGCGCTGCTGCTCGTCCCCGAACTGGGTGAGCACCTCCATGTTGCCCGTGTCGGGTGCCGCGCAGTTCGTCACCGTCGGGGCGATGTGCGGGGAGCGCCCCATGATCTCGGCGAGCGGCGCGTACTGGAGGTTGGTGAGCCCGGCGCCGTACTCGCTGTCGGGCAGGAAGAGGTTCCACAGGCCCTGCCTGCGCGCCTCGGCCTTCAGCTCCTCGACCACCGCCGGGGTCTCCCACGGCGAGGTGAGCCGGGCTCGCTGCTCCTCCGCGACGGCCTCTGCCGGGTAGACGTACTCGTCCATGAAGGCCAGTAGCTTGCCGCGCAGCTCCTCGGTGCGCGCGTCGAACGCGAAGTCCATGTCGTCAGCCTTCCTGAAGAGTGGTGAGACCGTGCTCGATGAAGACGGGGACCAGGTCGCCGATGCGGTCGAAGCCGCGTCCGACCGTCTGGCCCAGGGTGTAGCGGTAGTGGATGCCCTCCAGGATCACGGCGAGCTTGAACCAGGCGAAGGCCGTGTACCAGGAGACCGCGGAGACGTCGCGCCCCGAGCGGGCTGCGTACCGCTCGATCAGTTCGGCCGGGTCCGGGTGCCCCGGCGCCTCGGCCGTCGTGGAGACGGGGGAGTCGGGGGCGTCGAGCGGCAGGCTGTACATCGCCAGCAGACCCAGGTCGGTGAGGGGGTCGCCCAGGGTGGACATCTCCCAGTCGAGGATCGCCTTGATGCGGTCGTCCTCGCCGATCAGGACGTTGTCCAGCCGGTAGTCGCCGTGCACCACGGCCGGGGCGGGGGAGGAGGGCAGCCGCCGTCCGAGCGTCGCGTGCAGCTCGTCGATCCCGGCCAGCTCGCGGTTGCGCGAGGCGTCCAGCTGCTTGCCCCAGCGCCGCAGCTGCCGGTCCAGGAAGCCCTCGGGCCGGCCGAAGTCGGCGAGCCCCACCTCGCCCGGGTCCACCGCGTGCAGCTCCACCAGGGCGTCCACCAGGTTCAGCACCGCCCCCCGGGTCCGCTCCGGACCGAGCGGGGCGAGCTGGTCGGCCGTGCGGTACGGGGTGCCCTCGACGTACTCCATGACGTAGAACGGCGCGCCGAGCACCTCCTCGTCCTCGCACAGCAGCACCGGCCGCGGAACCGGCACGGCGGTCGGGTGCAGCGCGCTGATCACCCGGTGCTCGCGCTTCATGTCGTGCGCGGTGGCCAGGACATGGCCGAGCGGGGGCCGCCGTACGACCCACCGGGAGGTGCCGTCGGAGACGGCGTAGGTCAGGTTCGACCGTCCGCCCTCGATCAGCCGGCCGGACAGGGCGCCGCTCACCAGGCCGGGCCGCTCGCGGTCGAGCAGGCCGTGCAGCCGGTCCAGGTCGAGTCCGGGCGGGTGGTCGGGGCTCATGCGTCGCTCCTACGGGCAGGTGAACAGTTCCCGACTCATGATGCCGACCGGTCGGTATGTCGTCCAGAGCGGGGCCGAAACGTGATCGGAGCCACGATAGGCCGACGACTCCCGCCGCGGGGCGCCGGGGAGGTTCCGGCCGGTTCGTTCAGGCCATCCGGCTTGCGTACGGCGCGGCGAGCCCGGAAGGTCGGAGCCATGAAGGCCATCAGCTACTCACGGTACGGCGGACCCGAGGTCCTGGCGTTCGGGGAGGTCCGCGATCCCAAGGTCGGCCCGGACTCGGTGCTGGTGAAGGTGCGGGCGGCGTCCGTGAACCCGGTCGACTGGAAGGCCCGCGAGGGCTACCTCGAAGGGCTCCTCGAAGCCGCCTTCCCCGTGGTGCCCGGCTGGGACGTCTCCGGCGTCGTCGTACGCCCCGGCGTGGCCGTGTCGGAGTTCGACGTCGGCGACGAGGTCATCGGGTACGTACGCGAGGACTTCCTCTCCCGCGGCACCTTCGCCGAGTACGTGGCCGCGCCCCTGCGCACCCTCGCGCGCAAGCCGCGCAACCTCTCCTTCGAGGAGGCGGCCGGACTGCCGCTGGTCGGGCTCACCGCCTACCAGGTGCTGCTCAAGGTGCTCGAGGTGAAGCGGGGCGAGACGGTGCTGGTGCACGCCGCGGCCGGCGGTGTCGGCTCCATCGCCGTGCAGCTCGCCGCCCATCTCGGCGCCCGGGTGATCGGCACGGCGAGCGAGTCCAACCACGATTTCGTGCGCGGCCTCGGCGGGGAGCCGGTGGCGTACGGCGAGGGCCTGGGCGAGCGCGTGCGCGGGCTGGTGCCCGAGGGTGTGGACGCGGTGCTCGACACGGTCGGCGGGGACGCGCTGAAGGTCTCGGCCAACCTGCTGGCCCCCGAGGGCCGCCTGGTGTCGATCGCCGACGTCGGCGTCGTGACCTACGGCGGCCGCTACTACTTCGTCCGCCCCGATCCCGAGGACCTCCAGCGGCTGTCCGATCTGGCGGAACAGGGCGTGGTGCGCGTGCACGTCTCCGAGACGTTCCCACTGGAACGGGCGGCGGACGCGTACCGGCTCAACGAGGAGGGCCGCACCCGCGGCAAGATCGTCGTGACGGTGGACTGGGAGCCGGAGCAGACGTAGCCACCGGCCGCGCCCTGCCGACCGGCGCGTGACGTCCCGCCCCTGGAGTCCTGTGTTCAGGCGTGCGGTGTCCGTGCCCTGGCGCGCCCTGGCATGAGTCAGGCGCCCTGGTGTTCCGGACGTCTCGTCGTGCGGCGTCCCGGCGACCGGCGCCTGCGGCGTCCTGCCCCCTGACGTCCGGTGCCCCGGCGTGCGTAGTCCCGGTGCCCCTGAGTGCGGCGCGTCGGCGTCCAGGCCCCCTGGCATGCGGTGTCCCGGCCTGCGACTCAAGGCGGGCGGTGCTTCGATCTGCGGCGTCCCGGCCCGCGCCGTTCCGCCCCTGGCGTCCCGGCCTGCGGCCCTCGGCTGGCGGTGCCCCGGCCTGCGACTCCCGGCGGGCGGTGCCACGGGCCTGCGGCGTCCCGGCCCGAGCCGTTCCGCCCCTGGCGTCCGGCCTGCGGCCCCTGGTGGGCGGTGCCCCGGCCTGCGACTCAAAGGCGGGCGGTGCTTCGGTCTGCGGCGTCCCGGCCCGCGCCGTTCCGCCCCTGGCGTCCGGCCTGCGGCCCCCGGTGGGCGGTGCCCCGGCCTGCGACTCCCGTCGGGCGGTGCCACGGGCCTGCGGCGTCCGTCGCGCCGGCACCGGCCAGCGGCACCCCGGCGTCCCGCCCCTGGCGTCGTGCGTGCGGTGCCGGCATCCGGTGTCCTGTCGTGCGTGCCCCGGCGTGCGGCGTCGTCCTGGCGTCCGAGGCAGGAGGCCCCGGCGACTGCCGCCCCCGGCGGCGCCCCGCGGCGTCCCGTCCCTAGGATGTATTGATCACGAGCGTTGTTGACACTGGCAGGGCTTGATCATGGCGAAGACCTCCGGTGTGGTGGAGCTGTCTAGGACTGCACCGCACGGAGGTCTTCGTGTCCCACCGTAATGCCCGGCTGACC
>NZ_JARVKU010000025.1:0-149486 GCF_029813805.1 Streptomyces sp. DH10 | reverse complement strand
GCCCGGAGGGCGGGCCTCGCGGCGTCCGGTGCGTGCTCTGGGGGTCCCCCCGGCCGAAGGCTGGGGGAGTGCCGGGCGGACGCCCGCGTACTGGTTGTACGCGGGTGTTCGCCCGGTGCGGCGAGAGTGCGTGCCGGGCGTCGCGGGGCAGGCGGGACTTTGCGGACACGCCCTAGGCATGCGCCCCCGCAGTGAGAGAGGAATCCGCTGGGGCGGTCGACCACTCGAAACGGCAGCGGCCTGACCAACGAACCCGGCGGGTGCTTCCGGTCACAGCCCCAAGTCGGCGCGCACGAGCCGAACCGCGGCTACTGGGTCTTCGGCTCGGGTGACTGTCCGGCCCACGACGATGTGTGACGCGCCGGCGGCGACGGCAGCACGCGGTGTCCCGGGGCGGGCGTGCTCGGATGGGGATTCACCGGGCAGTGTCACTCCCGGCGTGACGATCAGGGAGCTGGAACCCAGTACACCCCGCAGCCGTGCGGCTTCCTGCGGCGATGCGATCACGCCATGGCATCCGGCGCCGTCCGCCAGCCTCGCCAGGCGCAGCACCTGCTCCTCCGTCGAGGCATTGACCCCGAGGTCGGCGAGGTCGGAGCCGGTCATGCTGGTGACGACGGTCAGAGCCAGGACACGCAGGCGGGGAAAGTCGCGGGCCGCGGCGACGGCGGCCGCCATGATGTCGGTGCCGCCCATGCTGTGCACCGTCACCATCGACGCGCCCAGCGCCCCTGCTACACGGACTGCGCCGGCAACGGAGTTCGGTATCTCGAAGAGCTTCAGGTCCAGGAACACCTCATGGCCCTCGGCGACGAGGTGCTTGATGAAATCGGGCCCCGCCGCCGCGAGCAGCTCCAACCCGACCTTGTAGAAGCGGCATTCATCACCCAGACGGTCGACGACCTCCTCAGCCGCCCGACGGCTGTCGAAATCCAAAGCAACGATGATCCGGCTGGTTGACTCCACGGCGCCATTGTCATCCACCACGCCGATCGGCCCGTGGACGGGTTGCCTCAACCCGACTGACGTACCGGTGAACAGGGGGCGGCGTACCGCGGCGGCAGCGCCACGTCAGGTGCCGCAGCCGGGCGTCGTCGGCGGTGCCGACCGCGACCACGGGCTTCGACGCGGGCAAGAAGGTCGAGGGCCCGCAAGCGGTTCATCGTCATCGAGCCCCTCAGCCTGCTCTGGCCGTTCAGGTTGTTGCAGCGCTGCGGGTACCGCCGGCAGGGACCTCCAGATCGGGCGGGTGCTGAAGGCTCACCCCGGCCGCGATCGGCAATCAGTATTTTGACATAGGTTTCTTGTCATAGGTAACTTGGCGGCGTGACCGGAATCAGTGGGGCTCCCATGAGCCAGGGCGTCGACCATGTGGCCTCAGGCCTCGTGGCGTGCCTGCCCGTGCTGAACCGGTACGTCAAGCAGAGCATCGACCGGCAGCTGCCCTATCCCAAGCTCCCCGAGCGGCAGTTGACCCTGCTCCAGTACGTCGCCGAGCACGACGGCGCGACCGTCCACGAGGCGGCCGAGGCGCTGCGGATGATGCCGAACAACGTCAGCGCCCTGGTCACCCGCCTCACCGAAGCGGGCCTGCTGGAGCGGCATCAGGACGCCACCGACAAGCGGGTGGCGCACCTGTGCGTCACCGCCAGGGCGCGTCAGCGCATCGGCGAGGTGCAGAACATCGCGGCGGCGCAGCTCGCGTCCGCGCTGCGCACCCTCACCGACGGCGACCGCGACGCCCTCGGCTCGGCGCTCGGCGCCCTCGAGGCTCTCACCCGGCGCCTGCGCGACCACTCCACCTGACCGGTCCGACTCCTCGTACGCCCACTGCCCTTGCCGCTGCCGCTGCCGCGGCGGGGGCCGGGCGTGCTGCTCGCGTACGCATCTCCCCCCTCACGCACATGTCCACGCGCCCCAGCCGCGCGCCGCACGTCCCAAGGACAGCTCACACATGTCTGCCACCGCTGTCTCCACAGCGCCCACTGCCGTCTCCGACCCCCACCCCCGCGGTCTACGCGCCAACCCCTGGCTGACGCTGGTCGCCGTCGCGTTCGGCCTGTTCATGGTCGGCCTCGACGGCTCCGTCGTCTCGATCGCCAACGCCGAGATCGCCCGCGACCTCAACGCCACCACCGCCGAACTGCAGTGGGTCACCAACTCCTACCTGCTCGCCCTCGCCGCCGCCCTCATCCTGGGCGGCAAGCTCGGCGACCGCCTCGGGCGCCGTACGGTCTACCTCGTCGGCGTCGTCGGATTCACCGCCGCGTCCGTCGCGATCGGCCTCGTCGGCTCGATCGAGGGCGTCATCGCCTTCCGTGCCGTGCAGGGCCTCTTCGGTGCGATGCTGATGCCCAACACCCTCGCGTTGCTGCGCGCCGTGTTCCCGCCGAAGAGGTTCGGCATGGCGGTCGGCATCTGGGCGATGATCTCGTCCGTCTCCACCGCGCTCGGCCCGATCGTCGGCGGACTGCTCGTCGAGCACGTCAACTGGGAGTCCGTCTTCTACATCAACGCCCCCATCGGCGTCATCGCCCTCGTCTTCGGCCTCGTGGTGCTGCCGCAGTCCAGGAACGAGACGGCCGCGAGCGAGAAGTTCGACGTGCCCGGCGTCGTGCTGCTCGCGCTCGGACTGCTCGCCGTCGTCTTCGGCGTCGTCAAGGGCGAGACGTGGGGCTGGACTTCGGCCGGCACGCTCGGCGCGATCCTCGGCGGTGTCGTCGTCCTGGTCCTCTTCGGCTGGTACGAGACCCGCGTCGCGCACCCGCTCCTGCCCATGCGGCTGTTCCGCAACCCGGCCCTGACCATCGGTGTGTTCGTCACCGCGCTGAACTTCTTCGTCCTGCTCGGCGTGATCTTCTTCGTGATGCTGTACCTGCAGAACGTACGCGGCTTCACGCCCGTCGAGTCCGGTGTGCGCACCCTTCCGCTCAGCCTCGCCTCCATGCTGGCCTCGCCGCTCGGCGCGAAGCTCACCGAGAAGTTCGGCCCGCGCCTGACCATGCCGCTCGGCATGGTGCTCCAGGCAGGCGCCGCGTTCACGATGCTCGCGTGGAGCGCCGACTCCTCGTACGCCACCATGTGGCCGCCGTTCGTCGCGCTCGGCCTCGGTGTCGGCATCGTGATGTCCGCGTCCTCCGACGCGATCGTCGGCAACGCCCCCGTCAAGGACGGTGGCATCGCCGGTGGCCTCCAGGCCACCTCGCTCCAGGTCGGCGGAGCGCTCGGCACATCGGTGCTCGTCTCCCTCATCAGCAGCCGAGTCGGCTCCACCCTCGCCGACTCGCTGACCGACGCCGGCGTGCCCCACTCGGCGGCCGCTCGCTTCGAGGAGGCGAAGGACGCGGTCGCGATGGGCGTCGCCCCGGTCTCCGACGCGATGCCCGCACAGCTCAGGGCGGCGGTGGTGGAGGGCAGCCACACCGCCTTCATGAACGGCGTCCACACCGCCGTCCTGGTCACCGGCGCCCTCGCCCTCGTGGGCGCGGCCCTCGCGGCGTTCGGGCTCCGGGGCCGGAAGGACGGGCACGGCGAGAACGACGCGAATGTGCCGAGCCCGGCCGCTGCCCCGGCCGCGCCCGCCAGGGACACGTCGCCCGTCCCGGCGGCGACCGCGGGTGCCGCTGCCGCGGTCCGGTCCTCCGGCGGCATCCCGGTCAGCGGCCACGTCATCGGCGCCGAGTCGGCACCGGTGCCACGGGCAGCCGTCACCCTGATCTCGCTGGGCGGGCGGCAGGTGGGCCGTGTGGCGGCCCACCCGGACGGCTCGTACACGGTCGACGCGCCGGGCGCGGGAAGCTACGTGCTCATCGCCTCCGCCGAGGGCTACCAGCCGCAGGCTTCCACGGTGGTGGTCGGCGAAGAGCCCGTCTCGCACGACATCCTGCTCGTCGGCACCAGTGGCCTGGTCGGCACGGTCAGGTCGGCGGACCGCAAGGAGCCGGTCGTCGGCGCCATGGTGGTCGCGGCCGACGCGCGCGGTGACGTGCTCGCCGCCGGACTGACCGACACGGACGGCGCCTTCGGTTTCGCCGAGCTGGTGCCCGGCCAGCTGACCCTCGCGGTGACCGCGGCCGGGTACCGGCCGGTCGCGCTGCCCGTCGAGATCGCCACGCAGGGCGTCACCAGGACCGAGGTGGAACTGTCCTCCGGCTTGCAGGTGCAGGGCGTGGTCCAGGCCGCGGGCCGTCCGCTGAACGACGCCCGGGCCACGCTCATCGACGCGGCCGGCAACCTGGTGGCCACCGCGATCACCGGAGAGGACGGTGGCTATGCCTTCACCGACCTGGACGGCGGCGCCTACACGGTCATGGCGGCCGGATACCCGCCGAAGGCCACCAACCTGAGCGTGCACGGCTCGGGTGTGGAGAGCCACGACATCGAGCTCTCCCACCCGGGCGAGTGACAGCCGCCGGGCCGGACGCGCCGGGAGCGGAAGCGCGCCCGGCCCGGCGGTGAGGGACCCGGCTCGCCGACCCGCGCTGTCGTCAGGGCAGCTCGGTCACGCGGTCGGTGCCCGGCGGGGCGACCGGGCTGTGGGCGGTGAGGTAGTCGGTGAGGGCCGCGATGTCGTCCCCGCCGCCGACGGTGCCGGTGCCCTCGGCGAAGGTGGTGAATCCGTCGCCGCCCGCGGCGAGGAAGGTGTTCGCGGTGACCCGGTAGGTGGCATCGGGCTTCAGTGGTTCGCCGTTGAGCGTGATCGACGCCGGGTCGATGCGGTCGCCGACCGGCGCGCTGCGGGAGAAGGAGTACGTCAGGCCCTTGGAGACGCCGAGCATGAGGGTGGGTGCCCGGGTGCCTGAGTCGTTGAACTGCTCTTCCAGGACCTTCTCGATCTGCGCCCCCGTCAGGTTCACGGAGACCAGGGAGCCGGCGAAGGGCTGTACGGCGAATGCCTCGGCGTATGTGATCTCGCCGGGCGCCTCCCCGCCCGTCGACGACCCGTGGACCAGGTCCGCCCGCACCCCGCCCGGGTTCATCAGGGCGATCTGGGCTCCGCCGCGCTCCGGTGCCGAGGTCGCGGCGAGTTGGGCGTCGGCGACGAGGTTCGCCAGGTCCGACTCGGCGTCGCGGGTCTCGGAGCGGGTGATGTCGGCGGTGACACTGCCGACGACCCGGTTGGCCAGCGGCGCCGACAGTGCCTTCCACTTGTCGATGACGGCACTCTGGTCGGCGTCCTTGGCGCCGGTGCGAGTCACGAGGTGGTTCATCGCGGCGACCCGGCCCCGTACGACGTCCCCGGTACGGCGGTCCACCGGCAGCCGGGTCTCGGTGACCACCCGGCCGAACGACGACGCCGAGGTGACCATGCGGGGATTGCCGGCCGGGTCGGGCAGGGAGCAGATGTACGGCTGGTGGGTGTGGCCGGTCACCACGGTGTCGATCGCCGGGTCGAGGTTCTTGGCGATCTGGACGATCGGGCCGGAGATGCCGTCGCACTGGCCGTACGATCCGGCCTGCACGCCGCCCTCGTGCAGCAGGACGACGATCGCCTCAACTCCCTGGCGGCGCAGTTCGCGGGCGGAGGCGTTGGCGGTCTCGACTTCGTCGAGGAAGCGCACTGCCTTGATACCGGACTGGCCGGTGACCTCGGGTGTGCCCTCCAGGGTCATGCCGATGAAGCCGACCTTCACCCCGTCCGCCTTCTTCACCCAGGTGGGCGCCAGGAGGGGCTTTCCGGAGTCTCGGTCGATGACGTTGGCGGCCAGCCAGGGGAACCGGGCGCCGTCGTACGGCTCGTCCTTGATGAAGCAGCCGTCCTCGGGGTGGCAGCCCCCGTGCTGCATGCGCAGCAGTTCGTCGGTGCCCTCGTCGAACTCGTGGTTGCCGACGCTGGTGACGTCCAGGTGCAGTTTCTCCATGGATTCGACGGTGGGTTCGTCGTGGAAGAGGCCGGACAGGAAGGGGCTGGCGCCGATGATGTCGCCCGCGGCGACGGTCAGCGAGGAGTCCGTGCCCTGCCTCAGCTGGCCCAGCCGGGCCGCCAGGTATTCCGCGCCGCCGACCGGTGTGGACTTCGCGTCGAGCTTGGAGCCGAGGTTGGCGTCGCGTCCGGTGGGCGGCTCCAGGTTGCCGTGGAAGTCGTTGAAGGACAGAAGCTGGACGTCGACGGTGGACGGCGGCTTCTGCGTCGTGGGGAAAGCACGGGTGTACGAAAGCCACAGCCGCACGTCGGCGGAGTCCGTACGGCCGTTGCCGTCGAGGTCTCCGGCCCGCCCGGCGGTCGGGATCGCCGCCAGGTCCTTGGCGTCCACGGCACCATCGCCGTTGACGTCCGGGGTGCGGGTGGCGAGGAGATCCGGCCGGACGGACAGCAGGTGGAACTTCGTGACACTGCCGTTGAAGCCGAAGTTGTCGTCGGCGACGAGGACGAGTGAGAGGGAGCCGTCGGGCAGCTTCGGCCCCCAGGTGATGCCCTCGACGTTGTCGGCGTCGGTGCCGGAGGTGGTGAAGTCGTACAGGAGCTTCTTCGGCATCGGCTTCTCGGTGCCGGACAGGGCGTCCTTGCCGCCCACGTCCGTCGCGCCGATGGTGCTGGTCCAGTAGAGGCGGATGGAGAAGCCGACACCGGAGGCGAATGACCGCTCGACGGTGAGGTAGTCGGTGTCGTTGATCGCGAGGATCTCGGAGACGCCCCGGTCCGCCGAGTACGTTCCGACCGGGGCGGGCAGCGGCGCGGTGGGCGCGTCGGAGATCGGGTCGACCTCGTAGACGTGCTCGGCCTCCGCCTTCCCGGTCCGACGGTCCATCAGCAGCAGCCGGGACGGGCTCTTGGCCGTCAGCCCGGCCGCGGGGCCGTCCTGGACGAGGGCGTTCTCGGTGATGGTGAACACCTTGCGCCCGTCCGGGGAGAGGGTGAGCCCTTCCAGGGCCTGGTTGTTGCGCACCCCGGCGGTGAGGGTGCCCGATGCCGAGCGGACGGGGTCGTACGCCTTGGGCAGCGGCAGTTCGCGTACGTACCCGCCGGAGGTGGTCGCCTCCCGGACGAAGGCGGGCTGCCCGGCGGACGAGGCGCCCTCGCTGGTCCACAGCAGGCTCTCGCCGTCCGGGGTCCAGCGGATCGCCTCGGGGTCGACCGCCTTGGGTGCGAAGGGTTCGCCGGTGGTGTCGGCGAGTACGGTCAGGCCGTCGAGGGCGGGCTTGTCGCCGGCGAAGGCTGCGCCGTCGAGCGGCAGTCGGAGGGTGTAGAAGCGGGCCTTGCCGTTCTCCGAGCGGTCGTCGCTGAGGGCGACGTACTCGCCGGACCGCGGGTCGTAGTCGATGCCGGACAAGCCGCCGAACGGCATGCCGAACTCCGTCGTCCCGGCGGGGACCGTGAGCGTGTCGAGGAGCCGTACGTCCTGCGGCTTGGCGGAGGTGTCCGCCTCGGGTTCCGCAGCGAAGCCGTTCGTCAGGGCCAGGCTGCCGAGGAGTCCGGCCGCGGCGAGGGAGGCGAGGAGCGCGCGTCTACGGCGGCGCGCGGGGGATCTGTGTCGCATGGGTGTCCTTCCAAGGGAGGCACATGGGCGTGCGGGCATGACTCGCCGACCCGCACGCCCGGCAGGGTGCGGACGGGTGGGAGAGCCCAGTGAGAAGGGGACGAGGCGTCAGAGTGAGGCGGCGGCCGGCACGGCACGGCCCCGGCGCTTGCGGCGCCACGCGTACAGGGCGAGGGCGACCAGCGTCATCGCGTACGGGATCGTCGACACCAGCTGCGGCGGTACGTCGAGCGAACCGAGCTGCACGGCCAGTGCCTCCGCCGCTCCGAAGCCGAGCGCGGCGAGGAAGACACCCCACGGCCGCATGCCGCCGAGGAACACGGCCGCGAGGGCGATGAAACCGCGTCCGGCGGTCATGTCCCGTACGAAGAAGGAGACGTAGCCCATGCTGAGGAAGACCCCGGCGAGCCCTGCGAGGGCACCGCTGAGGGCGAGTCCCGTGTACTGGACACGCCGTACGGCGATGCCGACCGAGGCCGCCGCGTCCGGCATCTCGCCGACCGACCGCAGGTGGAAGCCGAAACGGGTTCGGTAGAACAGCCAGGCGACGAACGGCGCGGCCAGGAACGCCAGCCAGGTGACCATGTTCTGGCCGCTCACCACATCGCCGAGCACCGGCACGTTCTCGACGCCCGGCAGGGTGACCGTCGGCAGGCTGCCGCTCTTCAGGCCGGAGGTGCCGCCCTTGTCGTCGAGGAGGCTGTAGACGGCGTAGGCGGTGCCGCCGGAGGCGAGGAGGTTGAGGCCGATTCCCGCGATGATCACGTCGGCGCCCAGTTCCAGGCGGAGGACGGCGAGCAGCACGCCGAGCAGCGTCGCCACCGCGACCCCGCACAGCGCGCCGAGGGCGACGGATCCGTTGTATCCGGCGACGAGCGCCCCGGTGCAGGCCGCGCTCAGCATCTGGCCTTCCAGGGCGATGTTGCTGATGCCGGCGCGTTCGGCGACCAGTCCGCCGAACGCGGCGAGCAGGTACGGCGTGGCGATCCTCAGCGCGGCGGCCAGAAAGGCGCTGCTGAGGACGACGTCGAGCACGGAACTCATCGGACGCCCACCTGCCTGCGGGCGATCCGCCGCTTGAGGAGGTCGGGCAGGGCCTGGGCGGTGACCAGCAGCACGATGACCGCCTGGATGACCACCACGATCTCGGTGCCGACGTCGGTCTGCTGTTCCATGATGTCGCCCCCGGCGCGCAGGTAGGAGTAGAAGAGTCCGGCGACCACGACGACCAGTGGGTTGTTCCTGGCCAGCAGGGCGACCACGATCCCTTCGAAGGCGAGGCTTCCGGCGAGCCCGGGTTCGAGCCGTCCGTACACCCCCTGGACGAGATGGGCTCCGGCCAGGCCCGCGACGGCGCCGCCGATGACGAAGCTCCACTCGATGACGCGGGGCACGCGGATGCCGCCGTAGGCCGCGAAGTCGGGGTTGGCGCCGGTCATGCGGATGCGGTAGCCGAGCGGGGTGCGGGTGATGAGCAGCCACAGGGCGACGGCGGTCAGCAGCATCACCCCGAAACCGATGTTGGCCCGGCCCAGCGGGATGCCGAACCAGTCGCTGAGTGGCGTGAGCACGGAGTCCTGCTGAACGGACTTCGAGTGCACGGCGCTGCTGCCGGACTCCTTCAGCGGGCCGTTGACCAGATAGTCGTAGACGCGGACGGCGATGGCGTTGAGCATCAGCGTGGCCACGATCTCGTTGGCGCCGAGGCGTGCCTTCATGGCGCCGGGCACCAGGCCCATCCCGGCGCCCGCGGCGGCTGCCGCGGCCATGGGCACGATCACGGCGACGACGGGCGGCAGCGGCAGGAAGATCGCGACGGTCGCGGCCGCCAGCGCACCGGCGTAGACCTGGCTCTCGGCGCCGAGGCTGATCTGCCGGGCGCGGAAGGGGATCGCGACCGACAGTCCGAGCAGGGTGAGCGTGGTGGCGTCCTCCAGCCAGCGGCCGACGCGGAAGGAGCGGTCCAGCGGGCCGGTGAGCATCACCTCGTAGGCCCGTACCGGGTCGTTGCCGGTGGCGAGCATGACGAGGAAGCCGACGGCCAGGGCGGCCACGATGGTGGCCAGGGCCATGCTGAGGTCGACGGCGAAGTCGCGGCGCCGGGTGGTTCGGTACTGGCGGCGGTCCTCGGTCTCGATCAGGGTCGTGGGGGTGGTGGTCATGGGGCCTCCTCCCCCACGGTCTCCAGACCGGCCGTGAGTCGGTCGCGGTCGTGCTCCTCGACGCCGAGCATGTAGAGCCCGACCCGCTTCTCGGTGAGGCCGGTCGTGTCGTCGAACCGGGCGACCAGGCGGCCGTCCTTGAGGACGAGCAACCGGTCGGAGAGGGCGAGGAGTTCGGTGAGGTCGGCGGAGATGAGCAGGACGGCGGCCCCCCTGTCGCGCGCGTCGACCAGACGCTCGTACATGAACCGCATCGCGCCGATGTCCACCCCGCGGGTGACTTGGGAGGCGATCAACAGGCTTGGTGCGGCCGAGAGTTCGCGGGCGACGATCACCTTCTGCATGTTGCCGCCGGACAGCGCGCGCACCGGGACCGACGGGTCGGGGGTGCGGATCGCGTACTGGCCGATCAGCTGCTCGGCATGGACGCGCACGGCACCCGGGTGCAGGATGCCTCGGCGGGCGAGGGGCGGTCTGTCGTGGCGGTCGACGACGAGGTTGTCGGCGATGGACGCGTCGAGGGCGGCGCCGTTGTGCAGCCGGTCCTCGGGGACGTAGCCGATGCCGGCCCTGCGGTGGCCCGCCACGTCGAGACCGGCCGTGTCGGTGCCGTCGATGTGGACCGTGCCAGTGGTGTGGCGGCGCAACCCGGCGAGTATCTCGGCGAGTTCGGTCTGGCCGTTGCCCTCGATGCCGGCCATGCCGACGATCTCCCCGGCGGCCACGTCGAAGTCGAGACCGTGCAGGGACTGGGCGGTCGGGGCCTCGTAGCGGAGGCGCCGTACCCGCAGGGTGGCGTCCGTGGGACGGGCAGGGGTGCGGTCGACGTCCAGGGACATGTCCCGCCCGACCATCATGGAGGCGAGGGAGCGCTCGGTGGCGTCGGCGGTGGCGACCGTGCCCACCAGGGAGCCGGCGCGCATCACGCTCACCTGGTCGCTGATCTCCCGTACCTCGCGCAGCTTGTGCGAGATGAACAGCACGGTCATCCCGCCGTCGCGCAGCCGGCGCACGGCGGCGAACAGGTCCTCGCTCTCCTGCGGGGTGAGCACGGCGGTCGGCTCGTCGAGGATCAGTACGCGGGCCTTCCGGTGGAGTGCCTTGAGGATCTCGGTGCGCTGACGCATCCCGACCGACACCTCGTCGACGCGTGCCCTGGGGTCGACGGTGAGTCCGGACTCCTCGGCGAGCCGGGCGGTCGTCTCCACGGCCGCCTTGGGGTCGACCAGACCGCGGTGGCCCGGTTCGACGCCGAGGACGACGTTCTGGGCGACGGTGAAGGACGGCACCAGCATGAGGTTCTGGTGCACCATGCCCACGCCCAGGGCGATCGCCGAGGCCGGGCCGCGCAGGACGCGTGGCCGTCCGCCGACCAGGATCTCGCCCGCGCTGGGCTGCTCCAGGCCGTAGAACATCTTCATCAGCGTGGACTTGCCCGCGCCGTTCTCGCCGACGACCGCCCGGATCTCGCCCGGCGGGACCTCCAGGTCCACGGCGCGGACCGCGCGCACCCCGTTGGCGTAGGTCTTGGTGACCTGGCGGGCGGCGACGGCCGGACCGCCCTCGCCCCATGGCTCGTTCATCGTCAAGGCCGTTCGGTTAGAGGGCGCTGGGCACCGTGACGGAGCCGGACTTGACCTTGTCGGCGGCTTCCTGGACCTCGGTGCGGATCGTCTCGGGCACCAACTCCTTGAAGTGGTCGTCGTTCACGTAGCCGACGGCGTCCTCGGCGAGACCGACGCTGGAGACGGCGCCGTACTTCAGGGAGCCCTTCTGGTCGTCCTGCGCGGCCTTGTACAGGGCGTTGCCGACGTTCTTGAGGATGGAGGTGACGACGGTGTTCTTCTGCGCCTGGTCGCCGAGGGTCCGGTACTGGTCGGAGTCGACACCGAACGCGTACCGCTTGGCGGTGACGGCCGACTCGAAGGTGCCGAGCCCGGAGAGCCCGGCGACCGGCCACACCAGCGCCGCTCCCTGGCCGTACATGGCGGTGCTGATCTCCTTGCCCCTGGCCGGGTCGCCGAACGGCTTGTCGCCGCCCACGTACTGGACGAGGACGTCGGACTTCTTTCCGCCGGCGGCCCGGAAGCCCGATGTGAAGCCGACGACGAAGTCCTCGATCAGCGGGATCTTCACGCCTCCCATGACACCGACCTTCTTCAGTGGTCCGGTGCCCTTGAGGGCTTTCGCGGCCACCAGCTTCTCGGCCAGGAATCCCGCGAGATAACCGCCCTCGTTCTGCTTGAAGGTGACGGAGTAGACGTTCTCGCACTTGTTGGAACAGGCGCCGTTCTTGCCGCTGTAGTCGACCGGGGCGTCGAAGACCCAGAACTTCTTGTCGGGGAATTCCGGGGCGAGTTTGCCGATGTAGTCGGTGACGTCGAAGGTGCCGGCGGCGAGGATGTCGTAGTCGTCGGCCGAGGCGGCGTCCTCGAAGCCGGGCTCCCACTTGGTGCGGTCGGAGCCGAGCTCCACCACCTTGAGCTGGTAGCCGAGGTCTTTCGAGGCCCGCCGCAGACCCGCGTAGGCGGAGTCGAAGAACGACTTGTCGCCCAGCCCGCCATTGATCACCAATTTGATCCGCGGCTTGCCGGACGAGGCCGCTCCGGAATCGTCCGCGTCGCCCGATCCTCCGCACGCGGTCAGCGCGAGCATCCCTGTCACGACGACGGCGGCGCTTCTTCCGTATCTCATCTTCGGTCTCCTGATCATTTCTTGCCGAGTGAGCGGCTGCGTTGACAGTAGGAAGTGCAAAACGTTTTGGCTACGTTGCCCGGTTTCTATTTCATTTCGGGTGTGGGAACTTCAGTCGTCGGTGAGCAGCGCGGTGGCGGCGATGCGCAGCGTCCGGTCGAAATCCGTCTCGCGTTCCTCGGCCGTGAGGGCGTCACCGGTGCGGAGGTGGTCGGACACGGTCAGCACCGCGAGGGCCTCACCGCCCTCCGCGCAGGCCACGGCGTACAGTCCCGCCGCCTCCATCTCGACCGCGAGCGTGCCCCGGTGCTCCAGGGCGTCGAAGAGGGCGGGGCGGTCGAGGTAGAAGTGGTCGCTGCTGAAGACCGGCCCGATGTGAACGGCGGACGGGTCCCGCTCGGCGGCGTCCGCCGCGGCACGCAGCAGCCGATAGGAGGGAGCGAGCGAGAGGGTCACCCCGTCCCCGAGGACGCGGCTGAGGCTGGAGTCGGTGTGCGCCGCGGAGGCGATCACCACGTTCCGCAGGGACACCGCCGCCGGGATCGCGCCGGCCGTGCCCACCCGGACGATCCGGCGCACGCCGTAGTGGCGGAACAGTTCCGTCGCGTAGATCGTCACGGACGGGATGCCCATGCCGGAGGCGAGGACCGACATCGGTACGCCCCGGTGGGTTCCGGTGTAGCCGAGGATGCCGCGTACGTCGGTGATCTGCCGTGCACTCCGAAGGAAGGTTTCCGCTACCCGCCGGGCGCGGCGCGGGTCCCCCGGCATCAGCACAAGCGGCGCGAAGTCGCCCGGCCGAGCCGCGATGTGGGGCGTGCCGGTGACGGACGTACTCACGGGTAGGGCCATCACAGCTCCTTTCCCGCGAGCCAGCACACCAGCCGGTCCCACAGCTCGGCGTACCCGTCCCAGGCCAGAAAGGGCGGCGGCGCCCAGTGCGGTGCCACGTCCGAGGTGAACGCCGCCGATCTGCCCCCGCCGTGACTTCCGACGACGAGCAGGGGGTGCCCGGCGCACTCAGCGAGCAGCGACGCCTCCGGCCGCGCGGCGACCTCGTTGAGACCGAGCAGCGCGGGCCAGGACCGCTCCAGCCCTCGTACGACCGCGTGCTCGCCCACCACTTCGGGGGCGGCTCCGGCCGGGAGCTCCACCCGGTCGTCGCGGTCCAGCATCGTCACCGGCAGCGCGGCGGCGAGTGGCGACTGCCCCCAGCGCGCGCGGGCGTCGATGCCGCTGAAGGTCAGATAGCCGCCGATCATCAGCACCCCGCCGCCCCGCTCCACGAAGCCGCGCACCAGTTCGGACCGGTCGGGCGCGGGGACGGAGTGGTCGAAGGTCTCGGGCGGGAGCTGGAAGCTGTTGGCGCCCACATCGCTGATGACGACGACGTCGTACGCGTCGAAGCCATCGGCGGTGGCGGGGACCCGGGTCGGGATCTCGTGCGAGGGCACGTAGGTCACGTCGTGGCCGCGTGAGCGGAGCGCGTCGAGGAAGGCACGTCCGCCCTCGGTGTACTGGCTGGTGTGGAAGGCGTCGAAGCCTTTCTGGTGGACCGTGTAGGTGAACCAGGACTCGCCGACAACGAGCACTTTGGGCATGGCGAACCGCCTTTCGAGGCAGGGGGTAGTGCCGCGCGGCACGGCAACTCCGTGCGGCGCATGGGGGGTTGGGTCAGGTGAGGGGTCAGCGGGCGGCGGGGGCCGTGCTGCCGCGGACCTTGAGTTCGACGGGAAGGGTGTGCCGGGAGGCGGGCGGGACCTCGCCCCGGGTGACGTACTGGAGGAGCTGCGCGGTGGCGGTACGGCCCACGTCGTAGGCCGGCTGGTGGACGGTGGTCAGGGGTGGGTGGGCCAGCGAGGCCGCCCGGATGTCGTCGAAGCCGACCACCGAGACGTCCTCCGGCACCGACAGTCCCGCCTCCCTGAGCGCCAGGAGGGCGCCGAACGCCATCAGGTCGTTGGCGGCGAAGACGGCCGTGCAGTCCTCGGGGAGACCGCCTTCCTGAAGGAGTTTGGCGACGAGGCCGTACCCGGAGCTCTCCTTGAAGTCGCCGACGAGTTCGACGACCTCGCCCCGGAAGGCCCGTACGAAACCGTTCGCACGGGCGTTGCTGCTCCTCAGGGCGCGCGGGCCGGTCAGCATCAGGGCCCGGCGGTGACCGAGCATCCGGAGGTGCTCCCCCACCAGCCGCCCGCCCGCCTCGTGGTCGGCGGTGGCGATGAGGGCGCCTTCGAGGCCCTCGACCTCCTCGTCGGCGAGCGCGATGGGGAACTTGCCCATCAGTGCCTCCAGCCTCCGCCGGGACGGCGGGGACCCCGAGGCGTACACCATGCCGTCGATGAACCGGCTGCGGATCATGCCGAGGTAGCGGTCCTCGCGGTCGGCGTCGAACTCCGTGTTGCAGAGGATCAGGCCGTAGCCGAGGTCGTGGGCGGCGTCCTCGGCGCCCTTGGCGAGTTCGGCGAAGAAGGTGTTGCTGATGTCGGGGATCAGCAGGCCGATCACCGAGGTGGAACCGGCCTGGAGGCTGCGGGCCAGCGACGCCGGGACGTAGCCGAGCCGGTTGACGACGCTGCGGACCCGGGCGGCGGTGTGCTCGTTGACCGGCCGGTTGCCGCTGAGGACGTGGGAGACCGTGGTGGCGCTGACGCCTGCCGCGGCGGCCACGTCCTTGATGGACGCCGGGCGCCGGACCGCCTCCCGCTGGAACGGCTCAGGGGTCATAGTGCTGCACCGCCCTGCCGTGGGAGGTGTCGAGGATCCGGGCCACCCGGGCATCGGCCTCGGCCAGCAGCGCGGGCTCGTCCACGGTGAGCAGCCGGCCGTCGCGCATCAGCACCCGGCCGTCGACGACGACCGTCCGTACGTCACTGGCGCGGGCGCTGTAGACCAGCGCGGCGCGCGGATCGTGCAGCGGACGGCAGTGCAGCCCGGTCAGGTCGGTGAGCACGATGTCGGCGCGCATGCCCGGCTCCAGCGCGCCGATCTCGCCCTGTCGGCCGAGGGCTCGGGCCCCGCCGCGCATGGCCAGGCGCAGGGTGTCGGAGACGGTCATCCACGTGGCGTCCCGCACGGCCTGCTTCTGGGTGAGGGCGACCAGCCGCAGTGCTTCCCACACGTCCAGCGTGTTGTGGCCGGCGGCACCGTCCGTGCCGACGGCGACCGCGACTCCGGAGTCGAGCAGGTCGCGGACCGGGGTGAGCGGGGACAGGGCGTGCTTGAGGTAGACCTTGGGGCAGCAGGCCACGGCGGTCGTGGCGGCGTACTCGGCCAGCAGCGGCAGGTCGTCCCTGACGATCCCGCAGCCGTGCGCGATCAGGGCGCCTGCGTCGAGCACCCCCGTCTCGTGCAGCACCCTGATGGGGGTGATGCCGCGCCGCTCCAGGCTGGACCGGGTCTGCTCCAGGTGCTCGGCGGCGTGGATGTGCATGCGCAGTCCGAGCCGCCGGGCGTGTCCGGCGAGGGTCCGCAGGTCGCCGTCGTCGACCGTGTACGGGGCGTGCGGCCCGAGCGAGACGGTGACCCGGCCGTCGGCACGGCCGTGCCAGGCCTCCGCGAACGTCACCGTGTCCTCCAGGGCTGCCTCGCCCCGGCTGCTGAAGTACGTGGGCGCGATGTCGGCCCGCAGGCCGGTCTCGGTGACCGCATCGGCGATCTGCTCGGGGAAGAGGTAGTGGTCGGCGAAGGTGGTGACACCGGAGCGGATCATCTCCGCGCAGGCCAGCCGGGCCCCGATCCGCACGTCCGCGGGGGTGAGGTTGGACTCCATCGGCCAGACACGGTCGTTGAACCAGCCCTCGACCGTCACGTCCTCGGCCGCGCCGCGCATCAGCACCATGGGGCTGTGCGTGTGGGCGTTGACCAGGCCGGGAACGGCCAGCAGTCCGCGCCCGTCGATCACGTCCGTCGCATGGCCCGGACCGACGGCGGCGGTGGTGGTTCCGGTCGGCCGTACCGCCTCGATGACGCCGTTCGTCACGACGATGTCCTGCGCCCGCAGGATCTCGCACTCGCCCTCCGGCGGGACCCGCAGCACATCGCAGCCGCTCACCAGGAGGCGGCCGGTCACTGGGGCCGTTCTGTCGCTCATGGCGCACAAGCTAGGTATCCAAAACGTTTTGCACAACCAAAAGGTCCGGGCCGCTCCCGGACCAGCGCCCGGCCGAGCGGTCGGGAGACCAGAACGACGTCGTCACAGGACGTCGTAGGTCAGGTGTGTCGCGGTCGATGTCGAGGTCACGCCCCGCTGCACGAGCGTGCGTGGCGCTCCGCCGGTGAACAGCGGCGTCCCAGCGCCCAGCACGACGGGGGCGAGGTGCAGCGTCAGCGCGTCGACCAGACCGGCGTCGAGCGCGGAGCCGATCGTTGCGCCGCCGCCCATGAGGACGACGTCGAGATCCTTGCCGCTGCGCTGCGACGCCGCCTCGGCGCGCTCGCGTGCGGCGGTGACGGCGTCGGACAGACCGGTGGTGACGAACGTCCAGTCGAGGTCGGTGAGCCGCACCGTCGCCGGTGGCGAGCTCGTCACGACGACGAAGGCGGGCTTGCCGACCTCGCCGGCGCCGTAACCGGTCTGGTCGTCCCAGCCGTTCGGGCCGTCGACCACGTCGAAGAGGTGGCGGCCGAGGACTACGGCGCCCGAACGGGCTGTCCCCTCGCGCAGGTACCGGCGGTCGTCGGGGTCGTCGGAGAACGCCCAGGTGTGCAGGGCCTCACCGCCGGTGCCCAGACCGTTGTCCGGGCCGGGGTCGGGCCCGGTGACGAAGCCGTCGAGAGAGACCGAGATGTCAGCGATGATGCGAGTCATACGAGGGCAGACCCGATCCGCCGCCCGGACTCATCGCTCACGCATCGCGCCGAGCACACAGGGCGGACGTTTGGGGTGCGG
Organism: Streptomyces sp. DH10; assembly: GCF_029813805.1. Classification (NCBI taxonomy): domain Bacteria; kingdom Bacillati; phylum Actinomycetota; class Actinomycetes; order Kitasatosporales; family Streptomycetaceae; genus Streptomyces; species Streptomyces sp. DH10. The sequence continues at coordinate 132,261 of NZ_JARVKU010000025.1, read as the reverse complement.
CCGTCGTCCTCGCTCCGTAGGCTCGTACGGGAGTGCTGTCGGCGGGCCGAAGCACATCCGGCGCGCCGCGTCGCTCGCCTCCAGCTCCTTGAGGTGAGGGGGAGCCGCTCATGACCACACCACGGGACCTTTTGATCACCATCATGGACCTGGTGGACAGTCGCGCGCTCGAACGAGGCGACCTGTCACTTGCGCTCGCGGGAGCCGAGCTGATCGACCTCCTGGACGCCCGGGCCGTCACCCTGGCCGGTGATCACATCGTGCCGAGTGACCGGCGCCCTATGGCTGATCGGCTGCTGGACGAGGCTGCGTCGTCGCTCGCTCGGCAGACGCCGTACGACTCGGTCGACGCCTGGCTGTGGCGCAGGGGCCGCGACCTCTCCGAGGCCTATCTGGCCGCCCTGGAAGCGGAAGGGCAGCTCAGCCGGCGACGCCACCACCGCTGGATGATCTTCCAGCCCACTCACACCGTGCTGGTGGATTCGCCCGAACGCCGCCGCGCGGCGAGCCGTTACGCGTCGGATGAACCGGTCCTCGCCGCCCTCGCGGCAGCCGCCGGGATCGGCGACGAGCTGACGGAAGAGTCACCGAGCGTGGCCGACGAGGCCGTGGCGACGGTGCTCGCCGCCGTCCAGGACGCGGTGAGGGGTCTGGAGGCCGAACGGCAACGGCGAGCCATCGACGAGGCGGCCTTCGACAACATCTGGCGGGGCGATTAGAGGCCGCACGCTCGGCGGCCACACCCTCACTCGCCCGTCCTCCAGATGTCCGTGAAACGGTCGAGCAGCGCGGCCGCCGCCGTCACGTCATCCGTGAGCGGCCGGTCGGCATGGTCATCGTCGAGTACCGGCAACTGCGCGGGCGTGGCCGGCGCCACCGCCGCCGAGGACATGCCCGCGGAGGACTTCCGCCGGGTCGCCGACATCAACCTCACGGGCGTGTTCCTCAGCGCCCAGGCCGAGGCCCGCGTGATGCTCGCCCACGGCGGCGGCTCGATCATCAACATCGCCTCCATGTCCGGGACCATCGCCAACCGCGGACTGCTCCAGGCCCACTACAACGCCTCCAAGGCCGGCGTCATGCACCTCACCAGGAGCCTGGCCACGGAGTGGGCCGACCGCGGCATCCGGGTCAACTCGATCAGTCCCGGCTACACCCTCACCCCGATGAACAAGCGGCCCGAGGTGGCCGAGCGCCTCAAGGCGTACGCCGCCGACACCCCACTGGGCCGTATCGCCGACGTCGAGGAGATGGTGGGCCCCGCGGTCTTCCTCGCCTCCGACGCCGCCTCCTTCGTCACCGGCTCCGACCTGATCGTCGACGGCGGGTACGTCTGCTGGTGAACGGTGCCCGGCACCCGTAGCGCTTCGAGGACCGCCGTCGGCAATACCGGTACGACCCCGATCCGGGCGAAGCCGCGCCCGGGGATCAGGCCATCAAGGCCGCGGCCGTCTCCTGATCGGTCACCAGCACATCCACCAAGCCGCCCGCCACGGCCGACCGGATCGCCTTGTGCTTACGGCTGCCGCCCGCCACGCCGACCTTCCGGCGGGCGGCGGCAAGCTGCTCACGGGTGATGCCGACGACCCGGGAGTCCAGCTCCGACTCGACCGGCCGGCCCTCGGCGTCGTAGGACCGCAGGCACACGTCACCCACGGCGCCCAGCTTCTCCAGCCCGGCGCGCTCCTCGTCGGAGAAGGCGTTGCCGCTGCGGGCGAGCGTGCTGGACGGTGTGATCTCGCCGATGCCCACCAGCGCCACGTCCAGGTCGCCGAGCTCGCCCAGGGCCGCCGACACGAACGGGTCCGCGCGCAGCGCCTGCGCGCTCTCCGCCGACCCGGACACACCGGGCGCCTGAAGATAGACGGCCTCGCCGTTCACCAACTGCGCCAGCTGACCGGTCATGCGCGAGGCGTGGCCCGCCGCGGCGGGATCGCCGATGCCGCCCACCGCCTGCACGATGCGCACGCCCTTCAGTCCGGGGACCGGCTGCATCGCCTGCACCGTGGCGAGCAGAGTGGCGCTCCACGACGAAATGCCCACGGTGTCGCTCGAGCGCAACGTCGTCTGGAGGTAGTAGGCGGCAGCCGCGCCGAGATCGCCGAGCATCGTGCGCTCGTTGTCCGGAGCGGTGTCGACGACCAGGGCGAGCTTCAGGCCATACCGCTCCTGGAGGCCGTCCTCCAGGTCGGGGTGGGTGCCGGACGGCGGCGTCACGGTGATCCGCACGATGCCGCGGTCCTGCGCCTTCTTCAACAGCCGCGACACCTTCGCCTGCGACAGATCCAGCCGCGCCGCGATCTCCGGCTGCCGTATGCCCTGGAGGTGATACAGCCGGGCCACGTGCGTCATCATCCGCAGTTCCTCGCCGACGATCGCCACGGGACACCTCTTCTGTCGTCTTCTGCCATTCGAGCCGCCGGAGCGCACGCATGTCCACGCTTGCCTCGGCGGCCCTGCATAGATCACACAGGCCGGAGGACCGGCTCCCAGGCAACCCCCGGTTTCGGAGCGCTGAAAGCGCCCTGAAACCGCGCTGAATGCGCCCTGCCGCAGCCTCTGCGACATGACGACAACGACATCCCGCTCACTCGCCATCGCGGCCAGGGGGCTGCGCAAGGCCTACGGCGACAAGACGGTGCTCGACGGTATCGATCTCGCTGTGCCCGCCGGCACCGTGTTCTCCCTGCTCGGCCCGAACGGCGCCGGCAAGACCACCGCCGTCAAGATCCTCTCCACCCTCATCACCGCCGACGCCGGCGAGCTGCACGTCGGCGGCCACGACCTGTCCGTCGAACCGCAGGCCGTGCGGGCCGCGATCGGCGTCACCGGGCAGTTCTCCGCCGTCGACAGGCTGATCACCGGAGAGGAGAACATGCTCCTCATGGCGGACCTGCACCGCCTCTCCCGCAGCGAGGGCCGCCGTACCTCCGCCGAACTCCTTGAGCGCTTCGACTTGGTGGAGGCCGCGAAGAAGCCCGTCTCCACCTACTCCGGCGGGATGAAGCGCCGCCTCGACATCGCCATGACCCTGGTCGGCAACCCGCGGATCATCTTCCTCGACGAGCCGACCACCGGCCTCGACCCGCGCAGCCGCCACAACATGTGGCAGATCATCCGCGAGCTCGTCTCCGACGGGGTGACCGTCTTCCTCACCACCCAGTACCTGGAGGAGGCCGACGAACTCGCCGACCGCATCGCGGTGCTCAACGACGGCAAGATCGCCGCCCAGGGCACCGCCGAGGAACTGAAGCGACTCATCCCGGGCGGACATGTCCGGCTGCGCTTCACCGATCCGGCCGCGTACCGGTCCGCCGCCGTCGCCCTGCGCGAGGCCACCAGGGACGACGAGGCTCTGACGCTGCAGATCCCCAGCGACGGCAGTCAGCGCGAGCTGCGTTCCGTCCTCGACTGGCTGGACTCGGCCGGCGTCGAGGCGGACGAGCTGACCGTGCACACCCCCGACCTCGACGACGTGTTCTTCGCCCTGACCGGCGGTGCCGGCGTCCCCAACCAGTCCAAGGAGACCGTCCGATGAGCGCCCTCTCCCTCGCCGTCCGCGACTCGACCACGATGCTGCGCCGCAACCTGCTGCATGCGCGGCGCTACCCGTCCATGACCCTGAACCTGCTCCTCACGCCGATCATGCTGCTGCTGCTCTTCGTCTACGTCTTCGGAGACGTGATGAGCGCGGGCATCGGGGGCGGCGGTGCGGATCGCTCCGATTACATCGCCTATCTCGTCCCTGGCCTGTTGATGATGACCATCGGCAGCACCGTGATCGGGGCCGCGATCTCCGTCTCCATGGACATGACCGAGGGCCTGATCGCCCGTTTCCGCACGATGGCGGTGTACCGCGGGTCCGTGCTCGTCGGGCACGTCGTCGGCAGCGTGCTGCAAGTACTCGCCAGCCTGGTCCTCGTCGGTGCCATCGCCGTGGCCATCGGCTTCCGGTCCACGGACGCCACGGCCCTGGAGTGGCTGGCGGCGTTCGGACTGGTCGCGCTGTTCACACTGGCGCTCACCTGGATCGCGGTCGGGATGGGCATGGCCAGCCCGAACCCCGAGGCGGCCGGCAACATGGCCACGCCGCTGATCCTCCTCCCGCTCATCTCGAGCGCCTTCGTCCCCATCGACGCGATCCCGGGCTGGTTTCAGCCGATCGCCGAGTACCAGCCGTTCACGCCCGCCATCGAGACCCTGCGCGGGGTGCTGCTCGGCACCGAGATCGGCAACAACGGGTGGATCGCGATCGCCTGGTGCGTCGGCCTGACCGCGCTCGGCTACCGCTGGTCGACGGCGTTGTTCAACCGCGACCCCAAGTAACCGCCATGACAGCGCGGGCCGCCTCCCGCAGCTCGTCCCGCTCCAGGGCGGCGTACTCCGACACCGCGTCGGCGTAGGCCGCCCTGTCGGCGTCCCGGGCCGCCTTCCGGGCGCGGTCCGCCGACATCGTCGGCTGGAACTCGCGCAGGACCCGCAGCCGTTCCGCCAGCGCGATCATTCGCACAGCACGGGCGTCACCGGAGGCGAGCCCCGCCATGCCCAGCGCGTGGAGCGCCGTCCCTGCCAGATGGAGATCCATGGGCGAGCCGGACGGACCGCAGAGCACAGTCCGCAGCCCCTGCCGCAGCCGGTGGACCGGTTCCGCAACCAGCTCGAGGCGGCCGGCATGCGCGTGCGCCGTCACCGCCACCGACTGGATCTGCAGGGTCCACCGGTCGAGGAAGGGGTCGCCGCTGTGCACCGACCCGAACTCGGCCACCTGCTCCGCGGCGCTGCGCCACAAGCTGAGTCCGACCTCGGTCAGTCCGCGGGCGAGCGCGATCTCGGCACGGCCGCCGAGATCGGAGAAGGAGTTGTCCTGCGGGGTGTTGTCGCCCTCGGCCTGCCGCAGCCAGTACTCGGCCTCATCGGGGTCGCCACGCTGCAGGCAGGCGAGGGCGAGGCCCCAGCGGACGCCGAAGAAGTCCTGCTCGCCGCCGAGCCGCGGCAGCGCCTCGAGCACCGACTTGAGATACCCGTACGCGGCCTCGCCCCGCTCCGTCTTCAAGCACAGCTCGCCCAGCCGGGCGTAGCCCATGACGTGCAGGAACGCGTTGTCGACCGGCGCCAGTGCAGTGATGATCCGGCGCGCCGAGGCGAGCGCGCGGTCGAGGTCGTGCTCGTACTCCCAGACGTAGGTGGCGACGCACTCGGCGACACCGGCTACCAGCGGCTGTTCGCTGTCGCAGAGCTTCCGCAGCACTTCGTAGTCGGGAGGCAGCATCTCGGGAACCGCGATCAGCACGACTGCCGTGGCGCGCATCAGCGTGTCCGGCGGGGCCGGGGGCAGCCGCCGGAGGGTGACGAGGTGGCGTACGACGTGCGGGCCGTAGCCCATGAACAGGCTCGCCGTGCACAACACCGCTGCGGCGCGGGCGACTTCGACACCTTCGGGCTCGGGGTGGTAGTGCGACAGCGGCGGGCCGGTGTCCGCGGCGAGGGCGGTGAGGCGGGGATAGTCGGAGCCGGTGGACCACACGGCGGCGAGAACGGCGGTGAGGGCGGCGATGGTGGGGCCGTCCGTACGGGCCAGGGCGTGTCGCAGGGCCAGCACGAGGTTGTCCTGCTCGGCCCTGATCCGCTCCCGGGCGGCCAGCGGTTTCCCGCCGAAGATCCAGTCGTGGTACGCGACCCCGAAGTCCCGCGCCCAGGCGAGGAACCGGCCGATGGCCTCCTCGTCCTCTCCCGCCTCCGCACGCCGGGCCGCGCTGAACTCCCGTACGGTCTCCAGCATCCGGAACCGCACGCCGGCCGGGGTGTCGGCGACGGTGAGCAGAGACTGGTCGGCGACCTGCTCGAGCAGGAGCAGCGCGTCCTCGCCAAGCGCATGCTCCGCCGCCTCGGCGGAGAAGCCGCCGGGAAAGACGGACATCGTGCGCAGCAGCGCCCTGGCGTCCTCGTCGAGGAGGTTCCAGCTCCACTCCACGACCGCGTGCAGCGTGCGGTGGCGCTCCGGTACGTCCCGTGCGCCGCCGCGCAGCAGCGCGAACCGGTCGCCGAGGCGGCGAGCGATCTCCGGCACCGAAAGGACCCGCACCCGTGCCGCGGCCAGCTCCACGGCGAGCGGCAGCCCGTCGAGGTGGCGGCACAGCCCGGCCACCGCGTCCGGTGGCAGCTCGACTGCGGGACGGGCGGCCCGGGCACGCTGGGTGAACAGTTCGACCGAGGTGTCGAGGCCGAGCTCCGGCAGCGCGTACACCGCTTCCGAGGTGAGGCCCAGCGGGGCCCGGCTGGTGGCGAGCACCCGCAGGTCCTTGGAGGACGAGACCAGGGCCTGTACGAGGTCGGCGGCGCCCCGGATGACCTGCTCGCAGTTGTCGAGGACCAGCAGCGCGGGCCCGGAGCCGAGCACTCCGAGGATGCCGGACACCGGATCGGCCGAGGCGTGGCCGCTCATGGCACCGGGCCGCCCCTCGCCCGCGCCGAGCGCGGAAGCAACCTCGGCGGCCACGTCCTCGTCCGCTGTGACGCCGGCGATCGGCACGAAATGCACCACGCGCTGCTCGGCCCGGCGGCTGACGGCGTGCGCGAGCCGGGTCTTGCCGAGGCCACCGGGGCCTACGACGGTGACGGCGCGGGAGGCGCTCAGCAGCCGCCGCACCGCCGCGATGTCCTCGTCCCGTCCCAGGAGCGGGTTCGGCTCGTGCGGCACACCGTGCCGGACCACGGGTGCCTCGCCGCGCAGCAGTTCCCGCTGTACGGCCTTGAGCGTGGCGCCCGGATCCGTGCCGAGCGTCTCGCGCAGCTGACGGCGGTAAGCCTCGTACCGCGAAAGCGCGGCGGAGGGGCCCGCCGTCGCTGCCTCGCCGCGCAGCAGCTCGGCGAGTACCTCCTCGTCGAGCGGATGCTCCGAGGCGGCCACGGCCAGCGGCCCGGCCGCCTCCGCGTGCCGTCCGAGGCGGGCGAGCGCGAGCGCCCACGCGCGAAGGAGAGCGCCGCGGACGGGAGCGCACTCGGCGCGCAGCGCGGCTACGGGGTCGCCGGGGTCGTACGCCCCGTCAGGGGCGCCCTCCCACAGCGCGAGCCCGGCCTCGGCCTCGGCCAGCGATCCCGCATGGTCCCCGGCCCGGGCCCGGTCCGCGCTCGCGGCGGCGTGCAGCAGCAGGGCGGAGCTGTCGACCTGGTCCTCGGCGAGGGTGAGCCGGTATCCGCTCGGCGTGCCGACGATGACGTCCGCGCCCAGCTGCGCCCGCGCCCTGGACACGAGGACCTGCACCGCCTTCGCCGGCCGCTCCGGCAACTCGTCGGGCCACAGCCCCGCCACGAGGCGCTCGGTGCTGCAACCGGTGCGTAAGTCGCCGGCGAGCAGCGCGAGGAGGCCGCGGAGCCGGGGCGCGGTGATCTCCTGCCCGCGATGGGCGACACGCGGCAGGAGGGTGAGGTCGGTGGTCACGCGTGCAGATTAGCCAAGTCGCCCGCGACCCCGAGGGGCCACGGGATGGTCGCGACGACACCCCAAGTACCTAGTGTCTCCGCGGTATCCGGCCACGGAGGCTCCGCAAAAACCCGTTGGGGGACGAGGGGGGCCACTGCTACGTTTCCGGAGGCCGTGCGAGAGATCGAGGAGGTGGTACCTGTGAACGCAGTATCGACATGGGTGCTCCCCTCCGGGGTCACGGCCGGGCGATAGACAGGTCGTCCGGGAGCGCCGTTCCAGTGCACTCCCGAAAGGCACGACCATGCGTTTCACTTCCGAGCAGCGTCTCGACGACGGCGTCCTGCAACGCGAGTTCACCCTCGGTGAGATCCCGGGCATCCTGTGGACACCCGCATCCGCATCCGCAGACGCACCGGTGCCGCTGATCCTGCTCGGCCACCCTCCCCTAGGGCTGCGCACGATGTATCCCCGACTGGTGGCACGGGCCCAGCACTCCGCGGCGGAGGGTTTCGCCACGGCCACCATAGAGCTCCCCGGAAGCGGCGACCGGCCCCGTTGGCCCGCCGCCGAGCAGGCCCGCGCCGACCTGCTCCGGGCGATGGGGGCCGGCGAGCCGGTCAGCGACGAGATCGTCGATGCCCTCATCCTCCCGTTGGTCGAAAAGGCGGTCCCGGAATGGCAGGCCGCCCTGGACGCCCTCCTCCCGCTGCCCGAGATCGGCGGCCCGGTCGGGTACTCGGGGGGAGTGATCTCCATCGGCATCCGGCTTGCGGTGGTCGAGCCGCGCATCGTGGCCGCCGGCTTCTTCGCCGGGAGCTTCGTGCCTCGCGCCATGTTCGAGGAGGCCCGCCAGGTCACCATTCCACTGCACGTCCTGCTCCAGTGGGACGACGAAGGGAACGACCGGCAGGCGGCCCTGGACCTGTTCGACGCCTTCAGCTCCAAGGAGAAGTCCCTGCACGCCAACATGGGCGGACACACCGGCGTCCCTCAGTTCGCGGGAGACGCCCTGGCCCAGTTCTTCACCCGACATCTGAAGTGAGGCCGGGCCGCCGGACCGGCAGCAGACGGCAGCGATCAAGTGGCCGTCGATCGCGGGTGCCGAGCGCCTGACCGAGCGGGCCTGGAAGCGGCGGTGGTGGTGGTCCGGGCGTACCGACCCGCTCCGTGGGACGATCGGCCCCGTGGATGGTGGTTTCGGCACGCGAGGAGACCGCGGTGCGGGTTCTGGTCGTCGATGATCGTTTCATCCCTGCGGACACGGAGGGTGACGCTGAGGCAGAGGCCGTGCATTTCGCGCGGGTGCTCCGGGCCGCTCCGCAGCTGCCGGTGCGCCGGGGCGGTCAACGTTCGCGATCCGGGGTGGGTGTGAGCGTTGGCGCGTGAACTGGTTCTCGGTGTCGACGCGGGACATACCTTGACCAAGGCCGTGCTGTTCGACGGCGCCGGCCGGGCGGTGGCGTGGGGCAGCGGCACACTGCCGCTGAGTACGCCGCACCCCCGCTGGGTCGAGCGGGACATGGACGACGTGTGGCGGACGGCGTACCAGGCCATCGCTGCTTGTCTTGCCGAGGCGGGACCGGACGCGGGGCGGGCCGTAGCGGCGGTGGGACTGGCAGGGCACGGCGATGGGTTGTACGCCGTCGACGAGCGGGGCCGACCGGTACGAGCCGCGATCGTGGCGATGGACACGCGTGCCGAACCGCTGCTCCAGGAGTGGCGGAGCACTCCGGTCTGGTCTGACGCCATGGAGTTGTCGGGGACGGTGCCCTTCGCGGGGTCCCCGGCCGCCCTGCTGGCCTGGCTCACCCGCCACGAGCCCGAGGTGCTTCAGCAGACCCGTTGGCTGTTGTCCTGCAAGGACTGGCTTCGGCTGAGGCTGACGGGGTCGGTGGCCACCGATCCCACGGACGCCAGTGCCTCGTTCACCGACATGCGGCGGGGCGGCTACTCGTCGGAGCTGCTCGACCTCTACGGTCTCGGCTCGCTCGCCGACGCGCTGCCTCCCGTACTCGCCTGCGACGCGGTGAGCGGGACCGTGAGCCGCGAGGCCGCGGCGCTGACCGGGCTCACCGCGGGCACTCCTGTTGTCACGGGCGCACATGACGTCGACGCCGCCGTGCTCGGGATTGGCGGCACGACGCCTGGCGAACTGTGCCTGATCGCGGGGTCGTTCAGCATCAACCAAGTGATCAGCGAGCACCCGGTGGTCGATCCGCGCTGGCAGGTCCGTCACTTCGTTCGCCCGGGACAGTGGATGGCGATGTCCACCTCACCTGCGTCGGTGGCGAACCTCGAATGGTTCCTGCGGGTCACGGGCGCACCGGCCGAGCAGCGGGACGGCGTGCACGAGGCGATCGGTCGGGAGGTCGAGGCGCATCTGGGCGGTCCTTCGCAGGTGTTGTTCCATCCGTTCGTCTACGGCTCTCCGCACTCGCATCCCACCTCTGGGACGTTCCTCGGTCTGCGTGGCTGGCACGGTCGCGGTCATCTGCTGCGAGCCCTGATGGAAGGCGTCGTGCTCAATCACCGCTGGCACGTCGACGCGCTGTGCTCGAAGTTGCCGGTCAGCGGGGCTGCCCGGCTGACCGGAGGCGCCGGGCACAGCGCGGTGTGGAGCCAGATGTTCGCCGACGCGCTGCGGCGGCCGGTCGTGGTGACCGACGTGCAGGAGAGCGCGGCCCGGGGAGCGGCACTGCTCGCCGCCACCGCCGTAGGACTGCTCGACGATGTGACGGACCCGCGCGCCGGAGCGGCCGTGCTCAGACGCCACGAGCCCCAACCGAATCGGGTGGCCGTACTCGACGAGGCGTACCAGGTGTACCGGGAGGCGATGGAGGCCCTCGTACCGGTCTGGAGCCGCCTGGACGCGCCCCCTACCGCGGAGTGAGAACGCAGCGAGTGGTGTCGGCCGCGATTTCCACGGCGTACGACCGGGCGGGTTCGCCGGCGCCGAGAGCTCAGAATGAAGGTGTGAACCCCAACCTGGTAGTGCGCTTGATAGCGTGAACCCCTGAGTGATGGGGGCGCGTTCGGGGGGTGCGCGCGTGTCGCCACGGCGATTGGCGCTGGTCACGGCTCCGCGGGCGGGCGAGGCGTTCGCCTCCTGGGTGGACCGGATGGCACGCGTGAACCGGTGTCCGCCGGCCGAGGTCGCGACCATGATGGGGCTTGGCCTGCGGGGGCTTCAGTGGATGTGCGGCCTCCCTCGTTCGGGGTGCGGTCCGACGAGGTGGTCCGGCGAACGGTGTTCCGGCGACGGGTGTGCCCGATGGGTTGGCCGGCGGAGGCCCAACACTAATGATCACCGGAGTCACCAGGGGGAGCCCACAGCATGACCGGCACCACGGAGGCCCTTGGCGGGTCGGCTGCAGTCGACGATGCAGCACGAAGCGTCACGCGCCCGTTCTACGTATACGCCGTGCTCGCCAACACGCTGTTCCAGCGCGGCGTATTCGTCCTCTTCCTTTATCAGCGAGGCTTCTCCGCCGGACAAGTGGCCGTACTGCAGACACTGCTCTACCTGGTCAGCGGACTCGCGGAGCTGCCGACGGGAGTCATCGCCGACCGGATCGGCAGGCGTGCCGGCATCGTGATCGGCCAGGTGCTGATAGCTGGATGTCTGCTCGGTCAGGTGGCGTTCTCCGACTACTGGGTGTTCCTGGCGCTGTTCATCGGGCAGGGCGTGGGCATGGCATGTGTGTCCGGTTCGGACACCGCCCTGCTGTACGACCTGCTCGTGCGTCGTGGTGCAACGGCCGGCTACGTCAAGATCAAGTCCCGGTTCACCATGCTCGGGACGGTCACCTCGGGAGGTGCCATCGTCCTCGGCGGCCAACTGCAGCGGATTTCCTGGGGAGTCGTCTACGTCGGTTCGGCGGCGTGCCTCGTCCTGGCCGTGGTGGTGCTGATGTCACGGGTGCCCGAGATCCGCGGCGCGGACGCGGTGGACGAGCAGGACGGAGCCGAGAAGGAGCACCGCGACGCCACAGCGTGGCGGGCAATGCTTCGGGTCGCCACACCTGCGCTCGTGACGCTTGTCGTGGTGTCCGGATTGATGCATGCGACGTTGACGCCGTACATCATTTTCACGCAGAAGACCCTGTCCGATCAGGGAGCGGGCACCGCATTGGTCAGCGTGGTCATATCGGCGGGGTTCTTCGCCGGCGGACTCACTCCGTTGCTGTCGGACCGCGCGGACCGGCGCATCGGGTACCGGGTCATCGTCCCGGTGTCTCTCCTGACGCTCGCCGTGGCGCTCGGCCTGAGCGGCCTCGGCCTTGTCTGGGTCACCATCGCCGCGTTCCTGGTCCTGGTCGGGATTCCCGAGATCACCGCCGTGATCGTGGACAACGTGTTCAACGAGGCCGTGCCGTCGCGCCACCGGGCGAGCCTGCTGTCGATGATCACATTCGTGGAGTCGGCGCTCATCGGCATCGGCTATCTCGTCCTCGGCGCGCTCATGGACGGGCTGGGCTCCAGTGTGGGCATGGCCACCTATGCCGCGGTCCCCCTGCTGGCATGTCTGCTGTGGCTCCCGGTGCTCTTCCGAGGGGCACGGGTGACCACCGAGATCGAGAAGCCCGCCGACCAAAAGGCATCCTGAAACAGGCCATCTCGAGCAATGCCCCTGCCCGATGGCGGGGGCATTGCTCGTTGACATGTCGCTCCCAGCGGCGACGGAGCTGTCTCGGGCCCGCGGAGTCGAAGTGATCGGAGGGGCCGATGCCCGGACTGCTCGCCGACTGCGCGGCACCCTCGGCCGCGTGGGCGGGGGTGAGGCACACAAGCGCGTCTCCGGCGACGACGACGGCAGGCTGGTCTGCGGGTTCCGGTCTGGCGCTCATGTGAGTTCCTAAGGGACGGCGGCGGCAAGGTCGAGGGCTGGGGCTGTTCGGTGGACTCCCGTAGCCCCTCAGCGGTCGCTCGACGATAAATCTGAAGAGGTTTTCTCGCAAGATGTGTTAACAATGGCGCGGTCTCCTGCTAATAATTCGTGCCATCGAAACGCGCCCGACTCCCCAGGGACGCGTCTGCACCCCTCCGCCCTCACCGCCGAGCCTCAGTCGAGGTCCCGGCGAACCCGCACGAGAGGCCCCCCCGTCACATGGCATCGACCAGATACGCCCTCATAGCCGGCGCCGCCGCCACCGCCCTGCTCGCCACAGCCTGTTCCGGAGCCGGAGCCGGCGGGTCCTCGGGCGGAGACAAGAGCATCAACGTCCTGATGGTCGGCAACCCGCAGATGGAGGACATCGCGAAGCTGACCAAGGACAACTTCACCAAGGACACCGGGATCAAGGTCAACTTCACGATCCTTCCCGAGAACGAGCTGCGCGACAAGGTCACCCAGGACATCGCCACCCAGGCCGGCCAGTACGACGTCGCCACCATCGGCGCCTACGAGGTGCCCATCTGGGAGAAGAACGGCTGGCTGCACGACCTGGGCTCCTACGCCGACAAGGACAAGGGCTTCGACAAGGCCGACCTGCTCAAGCCGATGGTGCAGTCGCTCACCGGCTCGGACGGCAAGCTCTACGCCCTGCCGTTCTACGGCGAGTCCTCGATGCTCATGTACAACAAGGACGTCATGAAGGCGAAGGGCATCACGGTGCCCGAACGGCCCACCTGGCAGCAGATCGCCGACATCGCCGCCAAGGTCGACGGCGCCGAGCCCGGCATGAAGGGCATCTGTCTGCGCGGTCTGGCCGGCTGGGGCGAGCTGGGTGCGCCGCTGACGTCCATGGTCAACACCTTCGGCGGCACCTGGTTCACCAAGGACTGGAAGGCGCAGGTCAACAGCGGCGGCTTCAAGGAGGCCACGAAGTTCTACGTCGACCTGGTCCGCGAGCACGGCGAGGCGGGAGCCCCGCAGGCCGGCTTCACCGAGTGCCTGAACGCGCTGAGCCAGAAGAAGGTCGCCATGTGGTACGACGCGACCAGCGCGGCCGGTTCGCTGGAGGACCCCGCCTCCAGCAAGATCGCCGGAAACGTCGGCTACGCCTACGCACCGACCGTCAAGACGGACAGCAGCGGCTGGCTGTGGGCCTGGTCGTGGGCCATGCCCAAGACCACGAAGAACGCCGACGCCGCCTCGCAGTTCATGCTGTGGGCCTCCAGCAAGGAGTACGAGAACCTCGTCGGCGAGAAGCTGGGCTGGGCGCGCGTCCCGGCCGGCAAGCGGGCCAGCACGTACGAGATCCCGCAGTACAAGAAGGCCGCCGCCTCCTTCGGTGACATCACCCTGAAGTCCATCGAGGGAGCCGACCCGGCCAACCCGGGCGTCCAGCCCCGGCCGACCGTGGGCATCCAGTACGTGGCCATCCCCGAGTTCCAGGACCTGGGCACGAAGGTGACGCAGGAGATCTCCGCCGCGATCGCCGGCAGGACCAGCGTGGACAAGGCACTGAACGACGGTCAGAAGCTGGCCGAGGACGTCGCCAAGACCTACCAGAAGTGACCTTCAGCGCCCGGCCGGCCCTGAGCCTGCCGGGCGCCGCTCCCCGCGACCCCGGCCTTCACCGGCAGAGGAACCATTCATGACCACGCTCACCGCACCCCCCAAGACACCACCGCCACCCGTCCGTACCCGGAAGTCCTCGGGCGCGGCGGCCAAGTGGAAGCGCCGCATCCCGCTGCTGCCGGCGCTGATCTTCACCATCGTCGTCACGCAGCTGCCCTTCGTGGCCACGTTGATCATCTCCACCTTCCAGTGGAACATCCTCAGGCCGGGCGACCGGCACTTCGTCGGTCTGTCCAACTTCTCGTTCGTCTTCACCGACGAGCGGCTGCGCACGGCCGTGCTCAACACCGTCGTGCTCACCGCGTCGGTGGTGGTCATCAGTGTGATCCTCGGACTCGGTCTGGCGATGCTCCTCGACCGGCGGTTCGTCGGCCGCGGGCTGGCGCGCACGCTGCTCATCGCCCCGTTCCTGGTCATGCCGGTCGCGGCGGCACTGCTGTGGAAGCACGCCATCTACAACCCCGACTACGGACTGCTCAACGGCACCCTCAATGCCGTCTACCGGTTCTTCGGCGCGGACAACGGCCCCACGGTCGACTGGATCTCCTCCTACCCGATGCCCGCCGTCGTGATCTCGCTGGTCTGGCAGTGGACCCCGTTCATGATGCTGATCCTCCTGGCCGGCCTCCAGGCCCAGCCCGGTGACGTCCTGGAGGCGGCTCGTATGGACGGCGCATCCGCGCTGCAGACCTTCCGCCACATCACGCTGCCGCACCTGCGCCAGTACATCGAGCTGGGCGTCCTGCTCGGCACGATCTACGTCGTGCAGACCTTCGACGCGGTTTTCACCATCACCCAGGGCGGACCCGGCTCCCAGACGACCAACCTGCCCTACGAGATCTACCTGACCATGTTCCGCAAGTACGAATACGGCGAGGCAGCCGCCGCGGGTGTCGTCGTCGTTCTCGGCGCGTTCGTCATCGCGACCTTCGCCCTGCGCACCATCGCGTCGCTGTTCCGCGAGGAGACCTCCCGATGACCCACGCCGCAGTCGCCGCCCCAGGGGCCAGGTTCAAGAAGCTCCTCCGTGGCAAGGACGACCACAACTCCCCGCGTCTGTCACCGCTGTGGACCTTCGTCGCCTGGCTCGCCACCCTGGCATTCTTCGCGCCGGTGGCATGGATGGTCCTCACCTCCTTCCACCAGGAGGCCGACGCGGCCACCAATCCGCCCACCCCCTTCGCCGCCGTCACCTTCGATCAGTACAAACTCCTGTTCAGCCGGGACATCACCCCCTTCCTCCTGAACTCGGCCATGGCCAGCGTCCTTTCCACGATCCTGGTCCTGGCCCTGGCGGTGCCGGCGGCCTACGCGCTGTCCATCAAGCCGGTCGAGAAGTGGACCGACGTGATGTTCTTCTTCCTGTCCACCAAGTTCCTCCCCGCCATCGCCGCCCTGCTGCCGGTGTACCTGATCGTCAAGGACGCCGGGATGCTGGACAACGTGTGGACCCTGGTCATCCTCTACACCGCGATGAACCTGCCGATCGCGGTCTGGATGATGCGCTCCTTCCTCGCCGAGGTCCCCAAGGAGATCCTGGAGGCGGCCGAGGTCGACGGCGCCGGCCTGCTCACCGTGCTGTGGCGGGTCGTCGCGCCCGTCGCCCTGCCCGGACTCGCCGCCACCTCGCTGATCTGCTTCATCTTCAGCTGGAACGAGTTCATGTTCGCCGTCAACCTCACCGCCACCAAGGCGTCCACCGCGCCGGTCTTCCTGGTCGGCTTCATCACCAACGAGGGCCTGTTCCTGGCCCGGCTGTGCGCGGCCGCCACGCTGGTCTCCCTGCCCGTCCTCATCGCCGGCTTCGCCGCCCAGGACAAGCTCGTCCGCGGCCTCTCCCTGGGAGCCGTGAAGTGAGGCCCGCCGCCATCACCGGGCCCGGCGGTGGCGACCTTGCCACCGTCAACGACCCGGCTCCCGGCCCGCGCGAGGTCGCGGCCACCGCGATGGACCTCCTCGCCGCCGGTGTCATCGATCCGCGCGTCTTCATCAGCGACCGCCTCCCCCTGGCGGCGTTCCCGGGCGTGACCGCCCGCTTCCAGGCCGGCATCGGCCGCAAGACCCAGCCCGGCCTCGCCACCGTGTGAACGCCCGAACCGAACGGAACCCCCATGACCGAGCAGATTCGCCGCGTTCTCGTCCGCTCCCTCGACGACATCACCCTCGAGGAGGTGCCCGCCCCCGTACCCGGGGACGACGAACTCCTGGTGCGCACCACCGTCGTCGGCGTCTGCGGCTCCGACACGCATGCGGCGGCCGGCCACCATCCCTTCATCGACCTGCCCTACCGTCCGGGTCACGAGGCCGTCGGTGTCGTCGCCGGAACAGGGAAGGGCGCGGAGGATTTCGCGCCCGGCGACCGCGTGATCATCGAACCCAACCTGTACTGCGGACGATGCCCCCAGTGCCTCGCCGGCCGCTACAACATCTGCCAGGAGCTGAAGGTCTTCGGCTGCCAGACACCCGGCGCCATGACCGACCTGTTCACCATCGCGGCCGACCGCGTCCACCGCGTCCCCGACGGCATGACCGACATCGAGGCCGCCCTCGTCGAGCCCCTGGCCACCCCGGTGCACGCCGTCGCGAAGGCCGGGAACCTCACCGGCCGCACGGTCACCGTGCTCGGCGCGGGCCCCATCGGTCTGCTCGTCCTCGCCGCCGCCCGGCACGCCGGCGCAGCGAAGATCGCCGTCACCGACCTGCTGCCGGGCAAGCGGGACCGCGCCCTGCGCCTGGGAGCCGACGCGGCCCTGCCCGCCGACGCCACCGACCTGGTCGAGCAGGCCCACGCGGCGCTCGGCGGTCCGGCCGACGTGGTCTTCGACTGTGTGGCCCGGGAGCGGTCCATGGCCCAGGCCACCGACCTGGTGGCGAAGGGCGGCACGATCATCGTCGTCGGCGTCGGAGCCGCCGGGACCACCCCCGTCCGCCTCGACCTGGTCCAGGACCGGGAGATCCGCATCGAGGGCACCTTGATGTACACGGGCGACGACTACCGCACCGCCATGTCCCTGATCGCCTCGGGTGCTGTCGACACCGCCGAGATCGTCACCGCCACCTACCCGCTGGAGGACGCCGCCAAGGCTTTCGCCGCGTCAGTCGACCCCGAGCAGGTCAAGGTGCTGGTCACGGTGGACGGTCCGTGACACGCAGCTCCGACGTGTACGGCGTGCGTCGCAGCCGTCGCCGCACCGCCGACCCGAGGTCCGGGGCACTGACGGGCCCCGGCTCCCGTCGGCCTGTGTGGGAAACTGCGAGACCGGAACGATCGGTAAGGAGGGGCGCTGTGACCGCCCGTACGCGACTGTCGCAGGCCGCCGTCGAGGAGCGGCGACAAGCCGTGCTGCGGTATGTCGCCGAACACGGCGAGACCCGCATCGACGACCTCGCCCGGCACTTCGACGTCAGTCTGATGACGATGCACCGGGACCTGGACGACCTCGCCGGGCGCCATCTGCTCCGCAAGGAGCGCGGACGGGCCGTCGCCTTCCCGGCCCTCACCATGGAGACGGCCACCCGCTTCCGTGAGAACAGCGCCCTCGCGGCCAAGAACGCGCTGTGCGCCGCGGTCGCCGACCGGATCAGGCCGGGCAGCACGGTACTCATGGAGGACTCGACCACCCTGTTCCCCTTGGTCCCCGCGCTTCTCCGGGTGGACCAGCTCCACGTCGTCACCAACTCCGTCGGCCTCGCACAGCGCCTCGGTTCCGCGCCCAGCGTGAGCGTCACCCTGCTGGGCGGCCACTACCGCGGCGACTTCAACTCCTGCACCGGCCCCACAGTCACCCGCACGCTGTCCCGGATCCGGGCCGACCTCGCCCTGATGTCCGCCACCGCCGTCCTGGAAGGCCGGCTCTTCCACCCCGTCAACGACTACGTCGAGGTCAAGCTCGCCATGCTCGCCTCCGCCGAACAGGCACTGCTCCTGGTGGACCACTCGAAATTCGGCAAGACCGCCACGTACGCGTACGGCACCGTGGCCGACTACCACAGCGTCATCACCGACACCGGCACCCCCGACGCGGAACTCACGGCCATGCGCGACCTCGGAGTCGACGTCGAGACGGTCCAGGTCGAGACGGCCGAACACGAAGAGTCCTCCCCGTGATCCACGCCTTGTTCGAAACGCCGAGCGCCTACCGCCCCAGCGACGCCGAGATGGCCGCGCCCATGCCACCGGCGCAGGCCGTGTTGTTCGACTTCAGCAATACGACCTTCCAGATGATCGATCTGGAGACGTGGCTGCGCCGCGTCGCCGCCGCCTCCGGCCGCCGCGCCGTGCTGGACGAGCACGGCGCGGTGGAAGAAATCTCCTGCCAACTGCGCGCGGCCTTCCGGCTGCCCTCCGTCGTGGCCCTCCAGGACGGCCGGGACCTCTCCCGCGAGCAGCACCGGCGCGCGATGTGGGGCTGGTGGGAGCAGGTGGACTTCCTGCGCGACGCACAGGAGGCGGCCTACCGGGAACTCACCGCCCCGGACGCCTGGATCCCCTACCCCGACACCGAACCGGTCCTGCGGGCCCTGCGCGAGCGCGGACTGCGCATCGCCATCGTCAGCGACTTCGCCTGGGACCTGCGCACCCACCTCGCCCACCACGGGCTGGACGCCCTGATCGACACCTGCGTCATCTCCTACGAGCAGGGCCGCGAAAAACCCGACCCGCAGCTGTTCCTCAAAGCCTGCGCCGACCTCGGAGTGGACCCCCGCGCCACCCTCATGGTCGGCGACAACCCGGTCCGCGACGGCGGCGCGGCCGCCTGCGGCCTGCGCACCTACATCCTGCCGGCGGAACACCGCACCGGTGAGCGTGGCCTGGCGGACGTGCTGCGGCTTGTGACCTGACGGCGGCCAGCCAGGTCGGCATCCCCATCAGCGACGTCGCCGAGTGGATGGACCACAAGACCATCGAGATCACCTTCAGGCGCCCAGCGTTGTCAGGTCGGTGCACTGACGACGCAGGCGTACTGCAATACGAGACGGCGTCACGTCCATTGACTCGCATTCTGCCCTCACCTATGGTTGAGGCACTTCTCGAAAGGACGGAACCAGCATGGAGACAGTCGCCCTGATCGGCGTTCTGCTCGTGTCGTGCGCTGGCCGCCGGACCTATGACGAGCCGCTCAGCTACTTCCCGCCCCGGGAAGGACTGCGCCCCGGTACGGCCGCCGGCGAGCCTCAGACCCCGTTCTGAGTGTTCCGGGTGCCGTTCGTCGCCGAGCGACGAACACCCGCCGCACCGAGATCTTCGTCGTCCGTCGGGTCTTCACCCACGGGCTTTCACCGCATTTTCGAGGAGCGCATCATCATGACCACCACTGTCGGCCTTCAGCCGATCTCCGGACCGTCCGCCTGGCGCGGCGACGAGCTGTCGAGGTCCACCGAATGGATCTACGTGCTCAGCGACGCCGAGCGAGCTGAGCTGGAGGCACTGGGACGGCGCTTCGTCGCCGAGAACCCCGACCTGCGCACCGTCACCGCCGCCGACTACCCGTTCGACGCCTGCCGCGCGCTCAACGAGGAGTGCGCAGCCCAGATGGACGCCGGACGCGGCTTCGTCCTGGTGCGCGGCCTGCGCACCGAGGAGTACGGCGACGCCATGGCAGCCGCCATCTTCTTCGTCATGGGGCTGCACCTGGGCCAGCCGATCGGGCAGAACCAGCGAGGGGACCTGCTCGACCACGTGATCGCCACCTCCAACAAGACGTTGTCCGACGAGGGGGCTCTGCCCTCCCGCGTACGGGACCGGCTGCCGTTCCACTCGGACAGCTCCGACGTCGTCGCCCTCATGTGCCTGCGCGGCGCCAAGGAGGGTGGAGCCTCCAGCCTGGTCAGCGGCACCACGATCTACAACGAGATGCTGCGCCGCCGGCCGGACCTCGCTCCTCGGCTCTTCGACACGTACCACTGGGACTGGCGGCGTCAGGACCCCGACTCCCCGGAACTGACGTACACCTCGCCGATCATCGGCTACGTCGACGGAGTCTTCAGCACCTACGCGGGCAACTCGATGATCTTCAGCGCCCAGGAGTACCCCGGTGTCCCGCAACTGACGCCCGACCAGGTCTCGGCCATCAACCTCTTCGACGAGATCTCACAGGAGCCGGGCCTGCCGATCGACATGGATTTCCAGCCGGGGGACGTGCAGTGGCTGCTCAACTACGCCGCGCTGCACTCACGCACCAGCTACGTCGATCACCCGGAGCCGGAGCGCCGTCGGCACCTGCTGCGGCTGTGGCTCAAGCGGGACGTCGGCCGCCCGCTGGCTCCCAAGTTCGGCAAGCACGTCGTCGAGTTGGGTGAGCCCACGACGCCGCTGGTGCCTGGCGGCCGGTTCCGTATCGCCGACGCGGTCACCGTCAACGACGACTGGGGAGTGTGACACCGCCACCCGCACCGGCCCTCACGCTGACGGCCGGTGCGGGTGGTTCACACAACAGTTCCCCCACCGCCGCAGCCATGCCGACGCATGGCTGCGGCGGTTTTCTTGCCCAAACGTACGGAGGCGCGCCTACGTTCGGCGCGCCTCCGTACCAGGGACCAGGGTGCCGACAGCATCGTCGACGTACACGTTCAGCAGGGTCAGCAGGCGGTCTCGTAGGGGATGATCACCTTCGCCGCCGTCTTCGCGGCGACCTCCGCATGCGTGACGCCGGGGGCGGTCTCGACGAGGACCAGACCGCCGTCGGTCACGTCGAGGACGGCCAGGTCGGTGATGATCCGGTCCACGCAGCCCTTCCCGGTGAGCGGCAAGTCGCACTCCTGGACGATCTTCGGGCTGCCGTCCTTCGCGGTGTGCGTCATGGTGACGATCACCCGACGGGCACCGTGGACCAGGTCCATGGCTCCGCCGATGCCGGTCACCATCCGGCCCGGGATCGCCCAGTTGGCGAGGTCGCCCAGCTCGGATACCTGCATGGCACCGAGTACGGCGGTGTCGATGTGGCCGCCGCGGATCATGCCGAAGGAGAGCGCCGAGTCGAAGAACGCCGCGCCGGGCAGCACCGTGACGGTCTCCTTGCCCGCGTTGATCAGGTCGGGATCGACCTCGTCCTCGTAGGGGAAGGGGCCGGTGCCGAGAACGCCGTTCTCCGACTCCAGCACTACATGGACGCCCTTGGGCAAGTGGTTCGGGATCAGGGTCGGCAGGCCGATGCCCAGGTTGACGTACTCGCCGTCGCGCAGCTCATGCGCCGCGCGGGCGGCCATTTCGTCGCGTGTCCACGCCATCAGGCCCGCACCTCCCGGTCCCTGGGGACGGCTGTCAGCTTCTCGATCTTCTTGTCGGCGGCCTGCTCGGGGCTGAGGGCCACGACCCGCTGCACGAAGATGCCCGGCAGATGGACCTGGTCCGGGTCGATGCCGCCGGGCTCGACCAGCTCCTCGACCTCGGCGATCGTGATGCGGCCGGCCATGGCCGCCAGCGGGTTGAAGTTGCGGGCGGACTTGCTGAACACCAGATTGCCGTGGCGGTCCCCCTTCGCCGCCCGCACCAGGGCGAAGTCGGTGGTGATCCCGTGCTCCAGGACGTAGTCCCCGCCTGCGAACTCGCGGACCTCCTTGGGCGGTGAGGCGACGGCGACGCCGCCGTCACCGTCGTACCGCCACGGCAGGCCGCCATCGGCCACCAGGGTGCCGACGCCGGCCGGAGTGTAGAAGGCCGGTATGCCGCAGCCCCCGGCCCGTAGTCGCTCGGCGAGCGTGCCCTGGGGGATCAGCTCCAACTCGATCTCGCCGCCCAGGTACTGACGGGCGAACTCCTGGTTGCCGCCGATGTAGCTGCCGGTCACCCGGGCGATCCGGCCTGCGGCGAGGAGCACGGCGAGACCGGAGTCCAGAGCGCCGCAGTTGTTCGAGAACACGTTCAGTCCTGTCACACCGGCGTCGTAGAGGCTCTGGATCAAGATGTCCGGGACCCCGCTCAAACCGAAACCGCCGACTGTCAGGGAGGCCCCGTCAGGGACGTCCGCCACGGCTTCGGAGGCTGAGGCGATGACTTTGTCCATCGGCCTGTCCACTTCCTTTCAGGGCATCCGTGCCCTACGTATGGTCTCGACATCGCTCGCCTCCCTGGGTCCACCGTCGGCAACCGCCTGGGCTAGCCCAGTTCGGTCAAGAGCGCTCGGTACATGCGCGCGAAGGCGGCCAGCTCCGTCAACGACAGGGCGTCCCGACGCGGTTCGTCGGTGTCCGGCCTCGCCCTCGGGCCGAGGCGTACGGTGTCGACGCCGCGAGCGCGCAGGACGACGCCGTCTGTCGAGCCCGTCCATCCGGTGATCGGCGGCGGCCGCGTACCGAACTCGTCGAGCCAGGCCGCTCGGGCGGCCGTCACCACCGGGGCGTCGGCCGGCGTGGCCGCGGCGGACGCGACCGGCTCGGCCACCACGTCGATTTCGCAATCACGCAAGTCCGACGCCGCGCACCGCGCCCGCAGCCGGTCGGTCAGCTCGGCCGCCAGCGTCTTCGGCTCCGCCTGGTCACCGACGACGACGTACAGATCGACCCGCAGTTGAGCCGGCAGCAGGTCCGGCTTGTCCGGCCATCCCCCGCTGATCGCTCCGATACCGCACGCCCGGCCGGTCTGTCCCGCCTTGGGATCGGCGGCCAGAAAGGCCGTGCGCCAGCGTGCCAGTTCGTCCAGGACGACGCCGGCCTGAGCGACGACTCCCCCAGGTGGCGTGGCGGATTCCGCCACCATCGCGGCCCCGGAGCGTCCGGACACCCGGACGGTCAGGTAGAACGCGCCCGGCTCGTGCCACAGCAGCGTCGGCGGGCCGCACTTGGCCACGATCGCGGAGGGCGGCAGGGGGTAGGCGTCGGTGTACGCCTCCAGACCCGTGATGCCGCTGGTGCGGCGGTGTGTCCCGGAGCCCGCGAGCAGGAGCCGCCCGGCACCCGCCTCGGCGAAAGCGACCAGCGCGGCGGCCGCGGGCCCGCGAGCGACCCCGAGGCCGAAGCCGGTCACCGTGTCGCCGTCGACAGTGAGCGGACCGACGGGCGTGTCGTCACCGGTGACGAGCCGGGTGGCCGCGCCTTGCTCGTCCAGCGAGGTGTCGAGGTGGGAGTAGAGCAGTGGCCCGGCTCCGCGGTCGGCGACCAGGCTGCCGCCCGTGGAGCCGTGCTCCAGCACCTGCCACTCGACGTGCGGCCACCGCTCGGCGCACCAGGCGCGCAACCGGTGGGCCGCCGTGCGCTCCCCGCCGCGTGGGGCGGGGAGCGCGTCGAGCAGGTGCAGGACGTCGAGCAACCGCTGTCTCAAAAACGTCCCCAGTCGTCGGAAGCCGGACGCCACACGTCGATGTTGCGCGGGTCGGCCGGCATCCTGCGGGGCCGGTGCGTCTCGTGCTCCTCCGGCGTGAACACCCGGTGCCGGTCGCACAGTTCATAACGCGGGCCGAAGCGGGTGTCGTGCAGGTAGAACGCGATCGACGTCGACGCCGAGTGGTTGACGATGTCCGAGGCGATCGGCGCGCCCTTGTACAGTGCGCGGGCTCGCATCCGCATGACGTGGTCGAGGCTCTTCATCGCGAAGCACAGGTGCGCGGTGAAGTGCTCCTTGTTGTTCTGGATCGCGAGGCTGTGGTGGTAGCGGTCTTCGCCGCGGAAGAACGTGGTCGAGCCGACGACGTGGTCCGAGGGCCGGAACCGCAGGACGTTCTGGTAGAAGTCCACCGACTCCTCGAACTTCGCGGTGGCGATGAAAGGGTGCACCAGGTCGAGCGGCCGGATCTCGATGTGCGGCGGCTCGGCGTACTCCTGGAACTCGGTGAACAGCTCGACGACGAGGCCGTCGGGGTCCTTCACCGCGAAGCCGTTGTCGCACAGAGCCTTCTGTCGCTCCTGCAGCTCGAGCACCTCGAGTCCGGCGTCGAGCACGCTCTTGTGCAGCTGTTCGAGGACCTCCTCGCTCTCGACGCTGTAGCCGATCGCGGTGGTCCAGCCGTCGGTGCGCTCGGGGGCGTGGATCAGTTCGATCGCGTGGTGCTCGATGTCGGCGCGCAGGTAGGCGTACTCGTCCGTACGCTGCTCCAGCTGGAGCCCGACGTGGTACTCGAGGAAGTCGATCGTGGCCTGCATGTCCGGAACTTCGATCCGGGCGTACTCCATGCCGTACGGGCCGTGCGGGCGGGTGCTCACCGGCGGTGTCCTTCCTGCAGCGAGCGAGGGACGCTCGGCGAACTCGAACGAGGTGATGGCCTGTTGGGCGATGACCGGCCGCCAGCGCGTGCGCACGAAGCTCTCGTGGGACTCGCTGCCGAGATAGGCGAGCAGGTCGTCCTGACTCTCGAAGTCGACGGCCATGGTGTGGGTGAAGGTCTGGTCGCGGGTGCTGATGTTCTCGCCGAGGACGAAGCCGCACATGACCGGGTACCGGTCCGGGAAGGTGCGCAGCTCGGCCAGCACGGACTCCCGCGTGGCCTCGTCGACTCCGTCGGCGAAACGGAAGGACAGGGTGTGTCGGATCATCGGATAGCCTTCCGTCGCCGGCTAGAGGATGAAGCTGAGCCGGGCGCCTGCCGCCAGCGACTCGTGGCCGAGGATCGAGCGCCGCGACCGGAAACGCAGTCCGTCCTCGGTCGGCACCAGCAGATGGTCGTACCACCCGACGTAGGCGTCGAAGCGCCCGTCGCGGGCACGGTGCACCACAAATGCCGCCGCCACCCGGAAGGAGTCCTCCGACTCCTCGGACAGCCGCACGTTGGACACCAGCCGGTGCGTGCGCGAGTGCGGGTTCTCGGCGTGTGCCTTGCGGGACTTCAGGCGCTTGACCCGCGCGTTCAGCAGGTCCCAGTCGTCGTCGACGAACGATCCGGTCTCGTGCGGGGACCAGCCGGGACGGTAGTCGGTGGTCGGGATCTCGTAGCGGGCACCTGGTTCGAAGAGGGCCAGCCAGCTGTCGTAGTCCCAGTGGTCGAGGATGTCCGCCTCGGCGTAGAGGAAGTCCTCCACCTCCGGCCTGGTGACGGTGCGTCCCGCGCACCGGACCAGGCCGCGGTTGCTGATCGTTGTCATCGCACGTCCCTCCCTGCCAGGAAGGACGCCGGTCGCTCGCCGTGGATCTCGAGACCGTCGTCGAGCCCGGTGGCTTCGACCCATTGCCGCCAGAAGCCCCGCATCGCGCCCTCGTCGATCGATCTGCCCTGGACGCCCTTGACCTCGTCGGCCATGCCGCGTGACATGTCGCTGTAGTCCAGTTCGGGCGCGGTGGTGCCCGCCGTGGCCTGGATGCCGCGCTGGACCGCCTCGTACGCCTCGATGTCGTCCGGCGTCGCGAGTCCGCCGGGGCCGACGAAGCTGACGACCGTCTTCATGCGCAGGGCGCGCGTATCCGGGTCCTCGTCGCGGGGGACCAGTTGCCAGGCACGCACGTCCGTCTGGTCGGGCGCCACCGGCTCCAGCTGCCGGATCGACAGACCCTCGATGTCGAACAGCAGCAGATTCGGGAAGACGAACAGGATGTGGCTCTCGTCAGCCACGTAGTGCGCCCGCTCCTCCCCCAGCCGCTGTGTCATCTCCGCTCGGTGGGCCTCGGTGCGGACCCGTTCGTCCTCGCCGAAGCGCGGTTCCCAGAGCATGCTGATGCGTCCGCCGTGCCCGGTCAGGACCAGCAGTCCGTGGCCGTTGCCGAGGTTGTACGCGTACTGGTCGTCGTCGGTGACGGCGTAGCCGCTCTCGCGCAGGTAGCCCACGAACGTGTTGTGCGTCGGCGCGAAGTGGTAGCCGTCCATGGCGTTCTCGACAGCGAGTTTCCAGTTGCCGCGCACGCTGTAGAGCTGTGTGCCGGGCAGTGTGGTCATGCCGCCGGCGTGCTGCTGCTGGATCATCGTCATGTAGTCGGCCGCGTCGCCGAGGTAGTCGAGCAGCGGCGGGACGTCGGGGTCGAAGGAGACGAAGACGAACCCTTCGTGGGTCTCCAGGCGCGGCACGCCGCGCAGCCCCATCGACGCCCGGAACTCGTCGCTCGACTCGTACGCCCCGGCGTCCGGGATCGCGGCGACCTCGCCGTTGTTGCGGAACGTCCAGGCGTGGTAGAAGCACTGGAAGAGCCTGGTCGAACCCTCACTTTCGCGGCACAGCACGGTGCCGCGGTGCGGACAGGAGTTCAGGAACGCGTGTACTTCGCCGGCGCTGTCCCGGCAGAAGATCAGCGGCCGGCCGCCAAGGGTGCGGACCTTGAAGTCGTTGGGGTTGGGGATCTCGGTCTCGTGCCCGAGGTAGAGCCAGGTGTGCATCCACACCCAGCCGCGTTCCCGGGCGAAGATTTCCGCGCTTCGGTAGGCCTCGCGGTTGACCCGGAAGGTGAGCTGGTCCCAGTCCTCGACGATCATCGGCGCTGGGACGGTCCGGGGGTTGCTTCCCATGGGGAGTTTGCCTCTCACAAGTCCCGACCCGAGTGGCGTGCTATGAGACGCCATCTCGTATGTCGCATCAGAGTCCCCCAGCATTCTCAAGGTGTCAAGCATTCGTTTCCCGGTTGACACCCTGCCTCGGCACGGCCATCATCCTGTTCCACATTGAAATACACCGTCTCGCATGCTGTGCGACCGTGTGAAGGGCAACAAGCTCGTGCCGTACGTCATCACGCAGGCCTGCATCGACGTCATGGACAAGTCGTGCATGGAGGAGTGCCCGGCCGACTGCATCTACGAGGGCGACCGGATGCTCTACATCCAGCCCGACGAATGTGTCGAGTGCGGGCGCTGCGAACCCGTCTGCCCACAGATCTCGATCTTCCACCACGAGGACCTGCCCGAGGAGAGCAAGCAGTTCGAGCGCATCAACGCCGAGTTCTTCACCCTCGGAACCGATCCGCTCGGCTCACCCGGCGGAGCCCGGAAGGTCGGCCAGGTCGGCCACGACCACCCGGAGGTGGGCGCGTGACCGGCCACGCGCCCATGGGAGCCGGCCCCGAGGTCTCCGTCGACCTGCTCATCATCGGCGCCGGCCCGACCGGGCTGTACGGCGCGTACTACGCCGGCTTCCGCGGCTTGAGCGTGGCGGTCGCCGACGCCCTGCCCGAGGTGGGCGGCCAGATCGCCGCGCTGTACCCCGAGAAGTTCATCTACGACGTGGCCGGCTTTCCCGCCGTCCGCGGGCAGGACCTGGTGGACCGGCTGGCCGAACAGGCCTGGCGGTGGAACCCCACCTATCTGCTCGGTCACGGGGTCACCCGGCTGGACGACACGGGCGAGGGCATCGTCGCCACCACCGACGCCGGCGCGCGGATCACCGCGGGCGCGGTGCTCGTGTGCGGCGGCATCGGCAACTTCATCCCCCGCGAGCTCCCGGTGGGATCCGAGTACCTCGGCCGGGGGCTGCGGTATTTCGTACCGCGGCTGCACGAGCTCGCCGGACAGGACGTCGTGGTGGTCGGCGGTGGGGACTCCGCACTGGACTGGGCGCTGTCGCTGGAGCCGATCGCCTCGTCGGTGACGCTGGTGCACCGGCGCACGCGGTTCCGGGCCCACGAGCGCAGTGTCGAGCAGGTGCACGCGTCCTCAGTGCGGGTGCTGACGCCGTACGAAGTCGAGAAGGTCTCCGGCGAGGGAGCCGTGTCGGAGGTCGTGGTCGCGTGCTCCGACGGCGACCGGGTCACCCTGCCCGCCCAGTCCGTCGTGGCCGCGCTCGGTTTCATCGCCGATCTCGGCCCGATCGAACGGTGGGGACTCGAGCTGCGGCGTCGGCGTATCCTCGTCGACCGCACGATGCGCACGAACCGGGAGCGCGTCTTCGCGGCCGGCGACATCGCCGACCACGACGGCAAAGTCAGCCTCATCTCCATCGGCTTCGGCGAGGCGGCCTTGGCCGTCAACCACATCGCCGCCCTGCTCGATCCGGCACGCTCGATCACACCGGGGCACTCCTCGGACGCCTGAGGTGCCGCGCTGAGCGGCGCGGTGAACCGTGGCCGTGAACGGGAGCCTGACGACGGCGGAGCGTCAGGCTCCCGTTCCGCCACGGCTCACCGGGATGCGCGTCCCAGCGCCTCTTTCACCCACCATGACCCGACCCTTACCATTGCTTCATTCAAGACGGCGTTTCATTTGACGTCCCAACCATTGACTGGGCACGGACAGGAGCGAGAATTCCATGGCCACGAAGGCGCAGGGCGGCACCGGCGAGCAGGACGGTCCGGACAGGACCGCGCCGACGATCCAGACGGTGCAGCGTGCGGCGCTGATCCTCGGCTCGTTCACGGTCGGCAAGCCGCACATGAGCCTCAACGAGATCACCGCGCGTCTCGGTGCGAGCAAGGCGACCGCGCACCGCTACACGAAGGCACTGCGGGCGGCGAACCTGCTGCGGTACGACGAGCGCACTTCGCTGTACTCCCTCGGGCCCCAGGTACTCACGCTCGCCACGGCCGCGCGGGCCGGCCTGCCGATCGTCGCCGCCGCCGAGCCGTACATGGAGGAACTCGTCAGGCGCATCGACGAGACCATCGTGCTGTCGGTCTGGGACGGCGAGTCGGCGACCGTGGTGCGCTCGGTGGACAACACCGACCACATGGTGCGCATCAGCGTCCGCGTCGGCTCGCGCCTGAACCTCACGTCCTCGGCCCAGGGACGCGTCTTCCTCGCGTTCCTGCCCCCGGAGCAGGTGCCGACCCTGCCGCGCTCGGTCCGCAAATCCGAGCTGAACGAGGAGCTCGAAGCCATCCGGAAGCACGGCCTGTCGGTCAACTCCCCCACCGTCAACGGTGTCCGCACGGTCGCGGCGCCCATCTTCGAGGGCGACACGATCAGCGGAACGCTGGCGATCGTCGGCACGACGGCGACCGTTTCCGACGACGTCACGTCACCGATGGCCCAGGCGCTGCTGGAGACCGCCCGCGCGTTGTCGCAGCGGCTGGGCACCTCCGAAGACGCGCCCAACGGCGGCTGACCTGACTGCGGCGACACTGGAGGGCCCACCGCCGATGCGGTGGGCCCTCTTTCGCTCTCGCGCGAGATCCGCCGCTCAGGGAAGCAGGTCGGCCCGCGGCGGGACGAAGAAGTCGATGTTCACGCACGGGGCCTCTGTCGGCTCCACGTAGTGCTCGCTGCCGCGGGGAACCAGCAGGAAGGATCCGGCACGCATGTCGTGCGCGACCCCGTCCACGTAGTAGTTCGCACGCCCCTCGGCGATATGGACGAGCTGGTCGAAGTCCTCGTGCCGGTGCGGGTTCAAGGTCATGCCGACCTCGAGCTCGTGGTGGCAGATCATCACCTCGTCCGTCGCGTAGACGCGACGGCGGACCCCCGGCCGTACCTGGGTCACCGGCATCTCGTGCCAGTTGACGACGGTGTGGAACAGGGCCGCGTTGCGTGTGCTCACTGGTTCTCCTCTCCAGCGGCCGCCCGCAGGCCGGCCGCCAACATCTGCAAGTCCGATCCGACGACCAGGTAATCGGCGTCACCGAGTCCCAGGTCCGACGCGGCGTTCCGGTTCGGCGCCCAGCCGCCGAACGCCACCCCGGCGGAGCGGGCGGCGTCCCGCACCCGGTCCACCGCGGCGCCCAGCACCGCCGGGTCCGCCGGCAGGCCGAGGTCGACCGCGAGGTCGGTGCTGCCGACGAAGCACACGTCGAGGGCGGCGACCAGTTCCGGCAGCGGCTCCGTCCGCGCCGTCTCGATCTGGCCCACCAGCACCGGCGGGTCGTCCTGCTCGGCGCGCAGGAACCCGGCCAGTGGGGCCGCGCCGAACCGGGCGGCCCTGTTGGCCAGGCTCACGGACCGGCTGCCGGCCGGAGCGAACCGGGTCGCCGCCAGGAGTGCCTCAAACTGGGCGAGGCGGGTGAGCATGGAGAGCTGGATTCCCGCCGCCCCCGCCTCCAGGAGCCGGTTGACCGCGGCGGCGTCCACCTCGGGCACGCGGACCAGAGCCGGCAGCCCGCACGCGTCGGCGTGGCGCACCAGGTCGACGGCGTCTCGCTCGGTGAGGGTGGAGTGTTCGAGGTCGACGACCACGAACGCGAACCCGGCCGCCGCGGCCAGCTCCACCACGTCGGGCGAGGCCAGCTTGACGAATGTGCCGACGGCGGGTCGCCCCGCCGTCAGGGCCATGCGCAGCCGGCGCCGCAGCAGATGGACGTCACCGACGCTCATGGAGTCTCCTGGGATGTGCGGGCGTGTCACGCCGACTTCAGACCCCGCCACGGCACGATGTCGACCTCCTTGCCACCGTGCAGCACCACGGTCGGCTCCAGGCGCGGCGCGACGATCGTGTTGCCGGCGGCGTCGGGCAGGGTGACCTCGTCGGTCCAGTCGACGACCGTGACGTCGGCCCGCCCACCGACCTCCAGGCGTCCGTAGCCCTCGGCGTCGAGCCCGAGCAACTGGGCCGGCGCCACGGTGGCCCGCCGGACGCACTCCTGAAGCGGCGCGCCCAGCGCGACCAGCTTGGAGATGCTGGTGAGCAGGTCGAACACCGGGCCGTGCCAGTTGCGGGCGCTGGTGTCGGAGCTGAGGACGTCGGGCAGGAATCCGTCGGCGATCGCCCGGCGTGCCACCTCGAAGCTGAGATTGCTCTTGCCGTGGGCGGAGTCGAACAGCACGCCGCGCTCACGGGCCGCGGCGACGGCGGGCTGGACGTGGTCGCCGTCGAGGATGCCGTACGGCTTGCCGGTGTAGCAGTGCGCCACGATGTCGCCGGGGCGCAGGTGGTCCAGGACGACGGGGAGCGGCTCCGAGGTCTCACCGATGTGCAGCATCAGCGGCAGACCGGCCTGTTCGGCCAGAGCCACGGACTTCTTCAGCAGCGACTCCCAGTTCTCGCCGACGACGTCCTCGGAGAGACGGATCTTGAAGCCACGGACGATGTCGGGGTGGGCCTCGGCGGTCGCGAGCGCGTCCTCGGGGACCAGGGTGTCGGGGTTCAGCAGCTCGCCGAACCTGAAGTCGATCAGGCCGAGCACGGAGACGTTGAGGAAGTTGACGATGCGCAGTGGGTTGGCTTCGACCACCAGCTTGCGGAAGGCCGCGAACGTCGAGGCGCCGGCCGTGCCGGCATCCGCCGCGGCGACCACGCCGCGACGCAGGTGGGCCTCCTCGGCGGGGGCTCCGACGGCGGAGACGTACTGGAAGATGTGGGTGTGGCCCTCGACGAGGCCCGGCAGCACGGTGGAGCCGGTGACGTCGATCGTGCGGGCCGCGTTCTCCGACAGGCCCTCCCCGATTGCGGCGATGCGGTCACCGGTGACCGCTACGTCGAGCCGGGCATGGGTGTCCGACGCCGGGTCGATGACGGTGCCGCCGGCCAGGACGAGGTCGTACGACGACAGGGAGGAGATGGACATCGAAGTGTGCTCCAGGGTGGGGAACGGTCAGCTGACCGGTTCGGTCAGCCGGTGGTCGCGCTGTGGGGCATCCGTGGGACGCACGATGCGGGTGACGAGGGGCAGCACGCCGTCCACCTCGACGCGTACCTCGTCGCCGTCGGCGAGGAAGCACGCGCGATCCTGGCCGGTGCCGGCCGGGGTTCCGGTGAGGACGACGTCGCCGGGTTCGAGCGCGGTGAACCACGACAGCCTGCTGAGCAGATCGGGAATAGGGAAGATCATCCCGTCGCTCGTGTCGTCCTGCACGAGCTCACCGTTGACCCGGGTCCGTAGCCGGATCGCGTCACGGTCGGTGAAATCCTCGGGAGTGCGGACCGACGGGCCGAGCGGCGTGAAGCCCGGGTGGCTCTTGGCGAGGGCGGGAGTGCCTGTGGCGCGCATGATGTCGCGTGCCGTCATGTCGTTGGCCGCGGTGACACCGGCGATCGCCTGCCAGACCTCGGACTCGGTCGCCCGGTACAGCCGGCGCCCGACGACCACCGCGATCTCGCCCTCGTAGTCGGGTTCGGTCGCGGACTGCGGGATCACCACGCGCGCGCCGGGTGCCGACACGCCGGACGACGCGGCGAGGTAGAGGATCGGCTGCTCGGGCAGTCCGCGTCCGGTGCGGGCCGCCTTCGACACGTAGTTGAGCCCGACACCCCACACCGCGCGGGGGCGGCCCAGGGGCGCCACGAGCGTGGCCTCTTCGAGCGGGATGCGCCGGCGCACCGCGCACGACGCCAGGCACCGCAGCGAACCCTCCTGTTCGATGACCGCGCCGACGTGCGGAAAAGCAGTGTTCAGCAGGGCGACAGCCCCGTCCTCGATCCGGCCCAGGCCGGCGTCCGTCGTCACTACTCGCATGGCGGGCATCTTTCAATGCGAGATGGCATCGTGTCAAGCGATACAGACATGCGGGATGCGGGTAGGCCGGCGCCCCGTCCGGGCAAGAACTGACGGGCGGTCAGGTCTGAGATCGGCACAGTCCGACCGCCACCCGGGGTGGACATAGTGCGAGATGCCGTCTCTTATCTCGTAGAGTGGCCCCGCTCGACACCGAGGGCGCCTCCGTGTCGGCTTTTCAGTCAGGTGGGCCGCAATGCGGCACCCACGTCCGGATCGCGCCTGAAGTGAGCTCCTGATGCGTCGTATCGCCATGTCCGCAGCCACCACAACGCTCTCTGTCTCACTCGTCGGCTGCGGCGGGCTCAACGCGGCGGGGAGC
This sequence comes from Streptomyces sp. DH10, assembly GCF_029813805.1. Taxonomy (NCBI): domain Bacteria; kingdom Bacillati; phylum Actinomycetota; class Actinomycetes; order Kitasatosporales; family Streptomycetaceae; genus Streptomyces; species Streptomyces sp. DH10. The sequence goes on along the minus strand of NZ_JARVKU010000025.1, from coordinate 99,791 downwards.
AGCGGCGACGCGAGCCCGACCAAAGGCGACGACATCACCGTGGGACTGCTGCTGCCCGAAAACTCGAACCCCCAGTACGAGCAGTTCCACTACCCCGTCATCAAGGCGAAGGTCGCGTCCCTCACCCGCGGCCAGGGCCGGGTCGAGTACGCCAACGCCGATGCGGACGCGGGCGAGCAGGCACGACAACTGCAGCACATGATCAACACACAGGTCGACGTGATCCTGCTGGACCCCGTCGACGCGCACGCCATCGCCGGCGGAGTGAGGAAGGCCAAGGAGGCCGGTATTCCTGTCATCGCCTACGACCGGCTGGCCGAGGGCCCGATCGACGCGTACATCACCTTCGACAACGAGCTCGTCGGCGAGGTGCAGGGCCGTTCCCTGCTGCAGGCCCTCGGTGAGGACGCCGGCCGCTCCGACAAGATCGTCATGATGAACGGTTCGCCCATCGACCCGAACGCCCAGCAGTTCAAGGCGGGCGCGCTCCTCGCGCTCGACGGCAAGGTGACGATCGCCAAGTCGTTCGATACCAAGGACTGGAAGCCGCAGACCGCCGAGAAGAACATGACCGAGGCGATCAACGAAATCGGCAAGAACGACATCAAGGCCGTCTACGCCGCCAACGACGGTCTGGCGGGCGGCGTCATCGAGGCGCTGAAGGCCGCAGGCGTAACCGACCTGCCGCCGATCACCGGACAGGACGCCGAGCTCCCGGCGGTGCGGCGGATCGTCACCGGCGAGCAGTACATGAGCGTGTACAAGCCGTACCCGCAGGAGGCCGAACGCGCCGCGGAGATGGCTGTGGCGAGGGCCCAGGGCAGAGACATACAGTTTGCCGCCCTCACACGTGACAAGGTCGACAGCCCCCACCGCAAGAACATCCCCGCGCATCTCGTGCCCGTTGTCGCCCTGACGAAGGACAACATCAAGGACACGGTCATCAGGGACGGCATGTACAAGGCGCCCGACATATGCACGCCCGCGCTCGCGGCCGACTGCATGGCGACAGGCCTGAAGAAGTAAGCCCCCACGGCACCGTTTAAGTCTGGACAATGTGGATATGGGGGCCTGAAGCTGTCGCCTATGGATCGCTCCCGAAACCTGATACCCGACGACCTGCCGAACGGCAGGTTCGCGCTTCACTCGCCTGAAAACGGTCCGGTCGCCCGGTGAACGGGCTGAACTCCGAGGCGTTCGTCCTGTTCGACCAGCACATCCTGTGGTCGGACATGATCGGCAACATCCTCGGCCTGGCCGCCCTCACCCTCGGCTGGCGCCGCTCCCTGTTGACCTGGCCGGTGCAGTTCCTGTCCGGCCTCATCCTCTTCGGGGCCTTCTTCGGCCACCTGACCGGCAGCGCCGGCAAGCAGGCCGTCGTCATGACCGTGGCCCTGTACGGCTGGTGGCGGTGGAACCGCGACAAGGGTCGATCCGGAAGCGGCCAGATCATCCCGCGGTTCGCCACCTGGCGCGAGCGTGCGGCGATGGTCGGCGCCGCCACCGTCTGCACGGTCGCGGTGGCCCTCCTGTTCAAGGCCTACCCGACCCTCTCCTGGGACCCCTGGCCGGACGCCTACGTCTTCGTCGGCACGGTCGTCGCGATGTACGCCCAGGCGCGCGGCCTGGTCGAGTTCTGGTTCGCCTGGCTGCTGGTCGACGTGGTCGGCGTTCCGCTGGCCTTCGCCAACGGCTACGCCTTCTCCGGCTTCGTCTACGTCATCTACGGCGCGCTCGTCCTGTGGGGCATGCGCGACTGGTGGCTGCGTTCCCGCAGCGGACCGCAGCCCGCCCTGGAACTGCCCGGTGCGCACGCGTCCGAGGGAGTGTCGCAGTAGCGATCCATGCGAGATGCCGTATTGACATACGAGACGCCCCATCCTAGCGTCGAGGCATCCCTCAACGAAGGCAAGACATGATGAGATCCGCTTTCTTCCCGCCGGCCGCCGGGCCGGCCTCCCCACCGAATCCCGCGACACGACGACCGTCCCGCATCGCCGTCGGCGGCGATGCATCCGGAGCGCCCGGCCACATCCACCGAGCCACCGAGCCAACGGCCGACGGCGCGCCGGAATCCGCCGACGAGATGGCGGGGGTCTGACATGCCCACTCCCTCCCGGGATCACGCCGTCACGCGCCGGCCGGTCGCCCACCACGACCCGCAGGCGTACCGCGACGGACTGTCCTCCATGGTCACGTCCGTCTGTGTAGTCACCACCGAAGTGGACGGGCAGCGGTACGGCTTCACTGCCAACTCGGTGACCAGCGTGTCGATGGACCCGCCGCTGATCTCGGTCTGTCTGGCCGACACCGCGGACGTCCACCCGGCCTTCAGCCAGGCCGAGTCGGTCGCCGTCAACGTCCTGGGGGCCGACCAGCACCCCGTGGCGCAGGCGTTCGCGACGCTCGGCGCCGACAGGTTCGCTGCGGCGCACTTCAGTCCGGGTGAGCTCGGTCCGCCCCTGCTCGACGGCGCCATCGTGTCGCTCGAGGGCGTCGTGCACCAGCGCCTCACCGCCGGCGACCACACGATCATCCTGATCGAGGTGGCCGGTGTGGTGGTCGGCGGAGGGGAACCGCTCACCTATCAAGGACGCCGGTTCCACACGCTGAACCCGCTGTAGCCAGCCGCACTGGAGCCGGCCGGACAGGTCCGGACGTCACGCAAGAACTCGTCGCCCTGCCGACCGGCATCAACCGGTCGGTGGGGCGGCTCCGCGACCGTCGGCGCGGCGTGGACCGAGTCTCTGTCACGGGAGATCCGGACGAGCTGCTGACGCCGGTCAGCCTCACGTGGCGGCGTCTGCTCCCAAGCCGTACCTCTGACACGGCTGCCTACGGTCGCGGACACTCCCAGGCCCCCGCATGCGCGGCCGGAGAAGAAGAGAGAGACGGTCGCCCAGGGCTGGGCACAGACGAGAATCCCCGTCCGGGAAGGACTGACACCCCGTCCGCAGAAATGCGGGCGGGGTGTCACAGGGACAGGCTGCCGAATCAGGGCGCCGGTTCCGGTCCTGTCGGCCGGGACGTCACGCGAGCTGCCGCTGCACCTCGCCGCTGTCCCAGTAGTCCGTTCGGCGCGTGATGAGACCGGCGGCGACGGTGAACACGAAGACCCCCCGGATGCGCACGGGGCGGTCGCCCGCAGAGCGCATGCGGAACGTCATGACGTACGGCACCGCGGCCGACTCGCCGTCGACGAGAAAGCGCTCGGGCGCGTAGTGCAGGTCCACGAAGTTCTCGAGGAACCCGGTCAGCGCGGCGCGGTACGCGGCGCGGCCCCTGCGGCTCTGCCCCGTCGACGAGGTGTGTTCGTTGACGAAGTCCTGCGCCACGCGGGCGGCCACGGCGTCGGCGTCATGCGCGTTCAACGCCGCCAGGTACGCCTCGACCGCGGCGCGGGTTTCGTTCAGGACGAACCCCACTTCTGCCGGACCGTGTCGAAGACACGCTGGTCGTGGGAGATCTCGATGACGTTGCCATCGGGGTCCTTCAGAGCGCAGATGTAGCCGATGGGGTCGGGCATCTGGCGGGGCTCCCAGTGCAGGCAGCCCAGTTCGCGGGCCCTGTCCGCGAGCGCGTCGACGTCCCCGCGCTCCGGCACCTCGATGCCGATGTGCGCGAACGGGTGCAGCAGGCCCTGCTGGGTGCCCTTGTCCTTGTTGAACGACACCAGGACGAGCACGAAGGGCGTCTCGACCTGCTTGTCGTTGGAGAGCCAGACGCTTTCGCCGTCGGCGTCCTTGAAGCGCTCGACGACGACCAGGGGAGTCAGCGAGGTATAGAACTCGATCGCCTTGTCGAGATCGCCGGTCGGCAGCGCGACGTGAGTCCAGCGGGCCGAGGTGAGACCGGTGGCCACGGTACCTCCAGTGAGTGGTGCGGTTTTCCTCGAGCCTAGGTCTGCGCGCGCCCGGAGGTCGATGTGCTGCGGACACAACGCGTAGGCCGAGAACACTGACCCCGCGCGACATCGGTTCCGCGCCCGCCGCGGTGGAAGCCTGCGGCATGACGGCGACGGATGTCGCCGGGGAGGACGAGGAGAAGACGTGCGCTACCGGATTCTGGGTGGGACGGGCATCGAGGTGAGTGAGCTCTGCCTCGGGTCGATGATGTTCGGGGCCTGGGGCAACACCGACGAGGCGGAGTGCCACCGCATCGTGTCGACGGCGCTGGACGCGGGGGTCAACTTCGTCGACACGGCTGACGTGTACGCCTTCGGCGAGTCCGAGGAGATCCTCGGCCGCGCGCTGAAAGGACGCCGCGACGACGTCGTACTCGTGTCGAAGTTCCACAACCAGATGCCCGGACGGCCGCTCGACCGCAACCGGCGCGGCAATTCCCGGCTCTGGATCATGCGTGCCGTGGAGGACAGCCTGCGACGGCTGCGGACGGACCACCTCGATGTGTATCTCGTCCACCGGCCCGATCCCCGGACCGGCATCGAGGAGACGCTGGGTGCGCTGAGCGACCTGGTGCGGGCGGGCAAGGTGCGGGCGATCGGGACCTCGAGCTTCCCGGCAGAGGAGATCGTGGAGGCGCAGTGGGCGGCACGGCGCGCCGGCCGCGAGCGGTTCACCGTGGAGCAGCTGTCGTACTCGATCCTGGCCCGGCACGCGGAGGCCGCCACCCTGCCCCCGCGCAGCGGCACCGTGTGGGGGTCATGGTCTGGAGCCCGCTGAGCGGCGGCTGGCTGACGGGCAAGTACCGGGTCGGCTCCGAACCGGCGGGAGACTCGCGCGCGCGGACCCACGGTGACCACTTCGACTACGCCGACGAGCGGATACGCGAGCGCAAGCTGGCGGTCGTCGAGGAACTCGTGCGCCTGGCCGCCGACGAGGGCTGCACACTCGTCGAGCTGGCGCTGCGGTTCGTGCTCGCCCATCCCGGCGTCACCTCAGCCCTCATGGGCCCGCGCACCCATGACCAGCTCCTGACGCAGCTCACCGCGGTGGACCGGCCGCTGTCGGCCGAGGCGCTGGACAGGATCGACGAACTCGTCGCACCGGGCAGCGTGCTCAACCCACGCGACATCGGCCATACGCCTCCGGCGCTGGAGACCGCGGAGCTCCGCCGCCGCTGACACCGCTGTGCCACGGCGCATACCGGCCCGCCGCGGGACCGGCACGCGCCGAGTAGCCATGCGCTTGGACCGCTGCGCACGCCGGTCATGGGGGTGTCCGACTCGCGTGCTCTCGGCGTGCCCGTGCAGGCCCACGTACTGGACTTACGAGGGCCTGCACGCGGCGTGGCCGATGGGGCCTTCTTCGGGTCCTGCCGTCAGGCCGACCCGCGCTCGAAGGGGCGGCCGAGCGCCGCGGGTTCTCGGTGCTGGGTGGTGAACAGCAGCATGGCGAGGAGCGCGAGCAGATACGGGGCCGCGACGAGCAGTTGGGCGTTGAGGGTGACACCGAGCGCGGGGAGCGCCAGGCGCATCGCGTCGGAGAGGCCGAACACCAGGCAGCCGAGCATGGTCCGGCCGAGCCGCCAGGCCCCGAAGATCACCGCGGCGATGACGATGTAGCCGCGTCCGGCGGTCATGTTCTGGTTGAACGATCCGACCTCGCCGACCGCGAGGTACGCGCCGCCGAGGCCGGCCAGCGCGCCGCACCACAGCAGGGCCTGCCGGCGGCGCACGTTCACCTTGATACCCGTGACGTCGGCGGCCTGCGGGTTCTCCCCCACCGCCCGGAGTTCCAGGCCCCAGCGGCTGCGCTCCACCAGCCACCACGTCAGCGGTATCAGCAGAATCAGAAGGTAGGCGGGCCAGCGTTCGGAGAACAGCGGCTTGCCGATGAGCGGGATGTCCTCGAGCAGCGGGATCGACAGCACCCCGACCTGGTGCGAGGCGAACTGCTCGGTCGTGATCAGGTAGCTCGTCAGCCCGAGCACCAGCGCGTTCAGCACGAGGCCGACGACGAAGGTGTTGATCCGGGCCCGGTGGGACAGGTTGCCGTGCACGAAACCGACGACGAGGCCGGTCACGACGCCGGCCATGAGGCCGACGGTGGCATTGCCGGTAGCGCTGGCTGCGGCGACCGAGGTGAAGGCGGCGCTGAGCATCATCGCCTCGACGGAGATGTTCATCGCGCCGGCGCGCTCGGCCAGGTACTCACCGCAGGCGGCGAAGGCCAACGGCACGGTCAGCCGGACGCCGCTCGCGAGAATGGTCGTGGTGCTGTCCAGAACGCTCACGCGGCTGCCTCCGTCTTGGCCGGGACAACGGAAACGGCGGGCGCCGCCCGCAGGGTGGCACCGCGACGCCCGTGGAAGAGGTCGACGAGGACGGGCGGTGCGACGAAGGCGAGGACGAGCAACGCCTTGACGATGTCGACGAGATACGACGGCACGCCGGTGGCCGAGAGGAAGTCGCCGCCCGCACGCAGCACGGCGAACACGAACGACACCGGGATCGCGGCCATGGGCCGGTTGCGCGCGACGAGCGCGACGAGCAGGCCGTCCCAGCCGACGTTGTCCGAGAGCCCGGTCTGGAGCCGGTTGGTACTGACCGGGCTGGCCAGCAGCAGCCCTCCCGCCAGCCCCGCGAAGGCGCCCGACAGTGCCAGGGTGAATCCGCCGAGCGCGCCCACCCGGACACCGGCGTGCTTGGCCGTCAGCGGATTCAGTCCGACCATGCGGACCCTGAAGCCCCACCGACTGCGGGTCAGGACGAGGGCGACGCCGACCGCGGCGACGAGCGCGATGAACAGGCCCGTGTTGAGCTGGAGCGAAGGGTACTGCCCGAAGCTCGCGAGCTGGGCGTTCGCCGGCAGGGGGTTGGACTGGGCGTCGGCGATGCCCGAGGAGCCCTGCACGCTCTCCTGCAGGCCCCACGGTGTACTGACCGCGAACGTGACGAGCTGGATGGCGAGGAACGTCATCAGCAGGGTGCTCACCGGGACGTTGACGCCGCGGTAGCGGAGCATGAGAGCGCTGAGCGCTGCCCAGGCGCCGCCGCCGACCGCGGCGGCGATCAGCACCACGACGATCAGCATGGGGCCGGGCACGGCCAGCCGCAGCCCGACCCAGGCTCCGGCCAGGCCGCCGATGAGCACCTGCCCCTCTTGGCCGATGTTGAACGTGCCGGCGGACGAGCAGATGCACGCGCCGACCGCGACCAGCAGCAGCGGCGCCACGTTGAGCAGCGTCGTCGTCCATCCGGTGGCGTTGGCCACCGACCCGGTCCATATCGCGGACAGGGAGGCGCTCGGCGAGGCACCGGTCAGCATGAGCAGCAGCGCTGACGCGCCCAGGGCGACGGCGACGAAGGCGACGGTGAGGCCGACTGTCACCCAGCCGTCGCGGCCTGGTCGCAGCCGGACGAGGAAGCGCCGGGCGAGGTCGTCCGGATCCATCGGTGAGGCGGCACTCATGCGGCCTCACCGCCGACCAGCATGCCGAGCCGCTCGGAGGTCGCCTCCGAGGCGGAGAGTGCTCCGGTGATCCGCCCGGAGGAGATCACCGCGATCCGGGTCGCAAGGGCCATGACTTCCTCGAATTCAGTGGAGATGAGCAGCACTCCGACGCCTTCGGCGGCCGCCTTGCGCAGCCGCGCATACATGTCCTCGATGGCACCGACGTCCAGCCCGTGAGTGGGCTGCGCGGCCACCAGGACGCGGGTGTCACCGGACAGTTCCCGGGCGAGTACGACCCGCTGCTGGTTGCCGCCGGACAGGCTGCGCACCGGCGCGTCCAGCGACGGTGTGATGATGTTGAACTCGTCCGCGAGGCGACGGGCCTCGGCGAGCATCACACCCCGCCGCAGCAGGAACCGGCCGCTGACCTTGTCGAGCGACTTCATCGTCAGGTTCTCGGCGACGCTCATGTCGAGGACGACGCCGCTTTGGTGCCGGTCCTCGGGCACGATGCCGAGACCGGCCCTGGCGAGAGCACCGGGCCGGGTCACGTCGACCCTGCTCCCGGCGACCTCGACGGTGCCGGCGTTCGGCTCGACCAGCCCGGCGAGGACATCGCCGAGCGTCGCCTGGCCGTTGCCCTCGACGCCGTAGAGGGCGACGATCTCACCCGCGCCCACGGTCAGGTCGACTCCTTCGAGCACCCTGACGCCACGTTGCTCGACGGTGAGGCCGGTGAGGCGCAGGACGGGCTGCTGCCGGTCGTGGGCCCCGCTCCCGCCGGTGCGTGCCTCCTGCACCGGCAGCAGGCCGAGGGCGGCGCCTTCCTCGCCCAATGACACCTCACGGCCCACCATCTGCTGGGCGAGTAGCTGGGGAGTGGTCTCGGAGGTGACCGCCCGGAAGGCGACACGGCCCTTGCGCAGGACCGTCACCCGGTCCGTGGCCTGGGCGATCTCGGCGAGCTTGTGGCTGATGAGGATGACAGCGCGCCCCTCCTCCTGCACCACGCGGCCGAGCACGGCGAACAACTCCTCCGACTCGGCCTGGGTCAGCACCGAGGTGGGCTCGTCCAGAATCAGGATCTGAGGGTCGCGCCGCAGGCACTTGACCACCTCGACCCGCTGCCGCTCGCCGGCCGAGAGCGCGTCGACGCGGGCCTCGGGGTCGATCGGCAGCCCGTACCGCGCGGAGACCTCGGCGATGCCGGCACAGATGGCGTGCTTGTTCACCTTGCCGGTGTCGCCGAGCGCCACGTTCTCCCACACGGTCAGCCCGTTGATGAGGCTGAAATGCTGGTGCACCATGCCGATACCCAGTTCGGCGGCTTCCTGCGGGCTGTCCAGCGCGACCTCCTCGCCGCGCACCAGGACGGTGCCGGCGTCGCGCCGGACCAGCCCGAGCAGGACCTTCATGAGGCTGGACTTGCCAGCCCCGTTCTCACCAAGGAGTCCGTGGATCTCGCCGGCGTCGACCCTGAGGTTCACGGCGTCGCAGGCCGTGACGGATCCGTAGGACTTTGTGATGCCGCGCAGCTCGAGAAACGGAACCGCTGAGGCCGTCGGTGTCATTGCTGATCTTCCTCGTCGGTGTCGGCAGTCAGCCGAGGCGCTTGACCTCGGCCGCCGTGTCGATCTTCTTGCTGCCGATCTTGTTCAGGAACTGCGCCAGCTGCTTGCTCTCGTCGCCCTTGGGGTCGCAGATCTTGACGGTCGGGTAGGGGTCGACGCCCAGCTGCCACACACGCGTCGTGCCCATCTTCAGGTTGTCCTTGGCGAACTCCTCCAGCGCGGCGCGGAAGTAGTCACCCGGGTCGAAGATCACCGAGAAGTCGAACTTCGGGCTGGCCGAGTCACACCGATCGGTGCCGGGGGTGAGGGTGAGAACGCCGTTGGCGTTCGCGAGCTTCGCCGACGCGTCGGTCGCGCCGCCGAGATAGGGGTAGATGACCTTGGCGCCCTGGCTGATCTGGGCCTGAGTGGCTTCCTTGGCCTTCGCCGAGTCGTTGAAGTCGCCGGTGTAGGTGCTCGTCAGCTTGGCCTTGGGGACGACCTCCCGGATCCCGGCCAGGAAGGCCTTGGCGGCGGCGACGCTGAAGTCGGCCTTGGCACCGGTGATGAATCCGGCCTTGGTGTAGCCGGCCGCCTTCATCTTCAGGCCCGCGGCGTAACCGGCGGCGAACATTCCCTGGTTGGGGTCGTCGGTGGACAGCAGGACCCGCGGGATCGGGGCGGAGCCCGCCTGCCCCGGCATGTACCAGGCGGTCTTGGCGCAGACCGGGTCCTGGGCGGCGGGTACGGCGGTCTTGAGCTCACTCGCGGCGAGCGCGACCATGTCGACGTGCTGCTGACACAGCGCGCGTGCCGCGTTGAGCGCGTCGTTCGGGGGCACGCTGCCACGCTTGATGACTGTCCAGCCCTTCTCCTTGGCGAAGGCGTCCGCCGAGTCGACGAAGCTCTGGTAGTAGCCGTGGTCGTTGATGTCGCCGGGGCTGAGGACTCCGATGACGACCTTGCCGTCGCCGTTGACATCGGGCTCCTTGAGGCCCGAGCCGCTGCCGCCGCTCGGCTGGGCGGTCGCCTTGGGCGCCGTCGCCGCGTTGCTGGCACAGCCGGAGAGCGCGAGGGCCCCTGCGAGGGCGAGGCCCACCGCGGCCCGAGGACGACGGAGCGTGCTTTTCGCAGTCATGTGCGTGGTTCCAATCGCTGAGTGGCACTGCCCCGTGGGGGCGGTGGGGTGACGTCTGAGGGATCAGTGGGCGGGGCCGACGGCCCCGTCGAGTCCCGGCGCAGGAGACACGGTCTTGGTGGGAGAAGGGCTCCTCACCCGCGGCGACGAACCACGGGAGACCATCCGCCCGACCGCTCGGACCCGGGTGGGGTCGATGCGGCAAGGAGCGGACGTGACCGAAGGTCGGTGGTGATGCTGACGCCTCCGCGAGCGCGATGTGCGCGTCCGGGAAGCAGGGGCTGTGGTCGCCGCGGTCTTCGCCTCGTGCACGCGGCACTCCGCAGGGGATAACGGCCGGCGACGGTGTGTCGGCGATCTGCGAGGGCGGGTTCGCCGGTCGGCGACGGCCATGTGCTGACGCAGGTCAGTGTGCGAGGGACAGTGCCTCGATGTGCTCGGGGATCTCGCCGGTCGTGACGTTCGGTACGAACGCGGCGATCTGCTCGGTGTCGACAGGCGTCCTTCGGCTCCGGGGTGTCCGGCCGCCGGGCGCCGAGGGAATGACCGTGATCGACGGCGGCCCTCGCTCACCTGTGTGCGGCAGCCGTACGGCGAGGCATCGACCCCTGTGTCGGAGTCGCGCCGGACGGGTCGTGCCCTCCGGGCCGGCGACCATCGGTCGCGACGGCGGGCCCTGCTTCTTCGCCGGCGGCAGCCCGGACTTGTCGATGACGTTCAACGGCGGGTCTCCTTACCGGTCGGCAGCCCGCTCCATGGGCCAGGTGGGGCGGGGCGTGATGCCGGCGCGCCTGAGGAGGGCGGCGGATCGTTCGGCGGCGGCCGCGGCGACGGCCGCGAGGTCGACGCCGGTCGGTCGCCGGTCGCGGACGACCACACGGCCGTCGACCAGCACGTCTCGGACGGTGCGCGACACATGGCCCCATACGAGCTGGCGGGCGAGGTCGCCCCGGGGCACCCAGGCGGGGTCGCGGGCGTCGAGCACGACGATGTCGGCCGCCTTGCCCACTTCGAGTGAGCCGATGCGTTCGCCCAGACCGATCGCCCGGGCGCCGTCGATCGTCGCGAGGGCGAACGCCTGCTCGGCGCGGACCGGGTCGGGCAGATCACGGTCGCGTTCGAGAGCGGCGAACAGATAGGCGGCGAGGAGGACGTCCGGACCGTCTCCGGCGTTGTGCGCGTCGCAGCCCAGGGCGACCCGACCGCCCCGCCGCACCAGTTCGGCGTGGCGGGATGCGCGTGTGTACCCCTGGGCGAGACGCAGGTAGGCCCCCGGGCAAGCGGCGACCGCGGTTCCGGTCTCGACGATGGCGTCGACCTCGGCGTCGTCGAGCCACACGGCGTGCCCCAGCAACAGGCGCGGGCCGAGTACTCCCAGCTCGCGGAAGTGGAGCACCGGCCGGCGCGCGCAGCGCAGGGCGTATGCCTCGATGTCGGCGGGTCCCGGCGAGATGTGCCAGGTCAGTCCGACATCGAGCCGCTCGGCCAGGCTCGCCGCCCCGGCGAAGAGCTCGTCGCTCGCCAGGTCGTGGCCGACGAGCGTCACCCAGCCGGTGACCGGCCCGGTGGCCGGCAGGGACCGGACGATGTCCTCCTGCCGGGCGAGCACCTCGTCGGCGGGCGCGCCGAACGGCACGGCCTCGGCGTCCCAGCCCCAGCCGCCGACCCGCGCGCGGACACCCGCGGTGCCGAGCCCGGCGGCGACTCGTTCCGGGTATGCCACCGTGCCCGGTTCCAGCACCGTGGTGACGCCCCGGGACAGGCAGTCGATCGCGGTGATGGTCGCGGCCAGTTCGTCGTCGTCACCGTCGGCGTGGGCGTGCAGCGGGACGATCCAGTCGAATATCGACTCCTGTGAGCCGATGTGGTCCGGGATCGTGCTGCGCACGAGGGGGTCGACGGTGGTGTGCTGGTGGGCGTTGACCAGGCCCGGGATCACGACACAGCCAGACGCGTCGATCTCCCGCGCGCCCGGGAAGAGGGCGCGCAGTTCCTCGGCCGTGCCGAGGGCGGCGATGCTGTCCCCGGACACGGCGACCGTCGCACCGGTGAGGACGCGTCGGGCGGGGTCCATCGTGACGATGTCGCCACCCACGATCAGAAGGTCCGTCATGGCTCGATCACGACCTTGCCGATCGTCTCGCGGGCGGCGAGCACGTCCCAGGCGTCGGCCAGGTCCTCGAGCGGCAGCCGCAAGGCGGTGGGCAGGTGCAGGCCGTCGGCGAAGCAGGCTGAGGTGGCTGCGACGAAGTCGGCCGAGGTGTAGCCGCCGGTGCCCAGCAATTTCAGGCCGCGGTGGAAGACCTCCTGGAGCGAGAACGAGACTTCGTCGCCACTGGTGTTGCCCATCAGCAGCAGACGCCCGCGGATGCCCAGGCAGTCCAGTGAGGTGCGCCAGGTGTGGGTGCCGACGTGGTCCAGGACCAGGTCCGCTCCGGCGCCGCCGGTGAACACCGACACCGTTTTCGCCGCGTCGGGGTCGCCGTTGGGCAGTACCAGGTCGGCACCGGCGGTGCGGGCCGCGTCCCGCTTCGCCTCGCTGCCGGCGAACGCGACGACCGAGGCACCGGCCCGCTTGGCCAGCGCGATGGCCGCCAGGCTCACGGCGCTGGCGCCGGCGTGTACGACGAGGGTCTCACCCGCGGCGAGTGACCCGACCGAGTGCACCGCGTGCCACGCCGTCGCGGCGGCGGTCGGCAGGGTGACGGCCGCGGCGAGCGGCAAGGACTCGGGGACCTGAACAATCGATTCTGCAGAGGCCAGTACGTACTCGGCCAGGGCGCCGGGGGCGTTGCCGCCGAGGATCCGAGGACTCGAGCAGTACGCACGATCGCCCACCGCGCACCGGGAGCAACTGCCGCACCCCTGGGTGGGATCCGCGACGACCCGGTCACCGGGGACGACCGAGCCGACCGCGGATCCGGTCGCCACCACCGTCCCGGCGAAGTCCATGCCCGGCACGTGCGGAAGCCGGAAACCGGGAACCAGGGCCGGCCCCTTGCGCTGCAGCAGGTCCAGGCGGTTCAGCCCGCAGTACACGACCTTGACGAGAACGTCGCGCGGTCCGCAGACCGGCTCGGGCACATCCCGTAGGGACACGGCCTCGGGTCCGCCGAAATCCGTCTGAACCATGGCTCGCACCGCACTGCCTCCTTACCCTGGGCCGTCTCGCATTGCGAGGCGGTGGAACGTAATGCGAGGTACTCTGCCCCCGTCGGCCGGTGCTGTCAACGCTCCCTGGGAACATCTTGGTTTCATTGGTGTATCGCCCATACAGAGGGCTGACAGCCCAGGCCGCAGCAGGTGGTGAGGGTGCGGAGGCAGGTGCGGGCGACCGCACCGGAAGGCGTCACCGCGCCATGCGAAGGCGCGGCATGGTGGCGGCTCAGCGCCCGGTCGGCACCGGCTCGTCGTCGCCGTGCGGCCGCTGGTCGTCAGCGGCGAGCAGGTCCAGGGCCGCGAGCGCCAGGTGCAGCTGCGCCGAGGTGGCGGGAAGCAGGGGGTCGGTGCCCAGGAGGCTCTTGATCTGGCGCACCCGGTAGCCCACCGAGTTGCGGTGCAGATGCAGTTGTGTGGAGACGCTCTGCCGGCTGCCCCTCTCGGCCAGCCAGGCGCGCAGAGTCGTCATCAGCTCCGGACGCTGCCGGATCGGCCCGAGATGCGCCTCGGCGTAGGCCTCGAGTTGCGGTCGTGGAAGGGGCAGGAGTACCTGGACGACCCCGCAGCGGTCGAAGGTGAGCAGCGGGACCATCCGGATCCGGGCAAGTCCGAGCAGCCTCTCGGCCTCGGTGAAGGACCGGGCCAGGCCTGTCGGCGAGTCGGGACGGGAACCGCTCGCCGCCATGACGTGGTCGGCGGAGTCGTCGTCGGTCATGAGACGCAGCCGGTTCCGCAGGCGGTCGAGCACGGCCTCGTCGGGCACCACCGTCCACGCGGTGCGCCCCTCCTGCCGCACCGGGTGCTCCAGCCAGGTGAGGGCGGTGGACCAGGCGCGCAGGCGGGAGCCGCCGTAGTGCAGTACGGCACCGGTCGGCGGTCGCCGCAGATCGATGCCCAGCCCCGCGGCCGCCGTGCACACCTCGGGGCTCACCGTCCCTGACCGCAGCGCGGCGATGACGTCGGCCGGCGTGTGCTGCGACGAGACCTCGGCAGAGCCGTCCCCCGCGCGCACGGCGTCGATGAGCAGCGCGGTGACGGCGGCACCGGCCAGCGCCCGCACGCGCGGATCACCGGGGCCGACGGTCAGCAGCACACCGGCCACTGTCGTCCCCGCACGCACGGGCAGGGCCGTGGCCCGCAGTCCGTCCAGTGTGTGGACCACCGGTCCGGTCGCTTCGGCGAGCACGCCGTCCGCCACCGCGGGCGGCACTCCCGCGCCGCTGTCGGTGGCGGCCAGGGGCGCGCCCTCGGCGGACAGCAGGCGCACGTGCCGACCGGTCGCCCGGCGAAGCGCGTGCAGTATGTCCGAGCGCGCGGCGCCGGCGAGTACCGCCTCGGTCAGTTCCCGCTCCAGCAGGGCAGGTATCGAGGCCTCCGGCCCCGGCCCTTCCCGGGCCGGTTCGGACCGTGCCCCGGCAATGGTTCCCATGGTGTCGCTCTCAGCGGGCCAGCAGCCGGATGGCCACGCCCTTCTCCTGCGTGTACTCGCGCAGCGCCGCGTATCCACCGCCCCGGCTGAAGCCGCTGTCCTTCTGCATGTTGAACGGGAAGCCGATCACTCCGGCGTCATGGAACTGGTTGACCGCCACCTGCCCGGAACGGACGCCCTTCGCCAGCCGGAGCGCCCGGGAGATGTCGTTGGTCCAGATGCAGGCCAGCAGGCCGAAGTCCGTCGCGTTCATCAGCCCGGTCGCCTCGGCGGTGTCGCGGAACGACTGCACGGCGAGCACCGGGCCGAACACCTCCTCCCGGGCGACGCGCATGCCCGCGTCCACACGGTCGTACACGGTCGGCCGGACGAACCACCCCTCACCAGTGGGCCCGCCACCGGTGACCAGCCGCGCCCCCTCGCGAGGTGCCTCCTCGAGGAAGCCGCTGACGCGGGCGAACTGCGCGGCACTGACGAGCGGCCCCATGTCCAGGTCGGCTTCCCAGGGCCCGGTCTTGACGTCGGCCATGCCGGCGGCGACCCGCTCCACGACCTCGTCATGCACCGAAGCCTCCACGAGCAGCCGGGAACCGGCGTAGCAGTTCTGCCCCGCGTTCTCGGTGATCGAGGCGACGATCGCCGGGATCGCCGTGTCGAGGTCGGCGTCGGCGAAGAGAACGTTCGGCGACTTGCCGCCGAGCTCCAGCTTCACCGGGACGAGGTTCTGTGCGGCGGCCGCCATGATCGCCCGTCCGGTGGCGGTGGAGCCGACGAAGCTGATGTGGTCGACGCCCGGGTGTGTGGTGAGTGCGACGCCCGCCTCGGGGCCGAGGCCCGCGACGACGTTGACCACCCCCGGCGGGAAGCCCGCGCGGCGGGCGAGTTCGACGAGGGCGAACGGTGCCAGCGGCGCGATCTCGGACGGCTTGAGCACGACCGTGTTGCCCGCGGCGAGCGCCGGCGCGACATTGGCGGCGGTGAGGACGGCGGGAACGTTCCACGGGATGACGACGGCGCACACGCCGTACGGCTCGTGCACCGTGTAGCCCAGGTAGTCGGGGCTGCGGGTGGGCAGCGTGACGCCGGTGAGCTTGTCGGCCGCGCCGGCGAAGTAGTCGATGATGCCGTGCGCGATGTAGATGTTCGTCCGGCCCCCCGACAGGGGCTTGCCCACGTCCTGGGCCTCGACGGCCGCGAGGGCCTCGACCTCGGCGATGACGAGGTCGGCCCAGCGCCGGATCAGCGCCCCGCGTTCGCTCGGGTTGGTCGCCGTCCAGGCGGGGAACGCGCGGCGCGCCGCGGCGACCGCGTCGTCGACGTCGGCGCCGCCCGCCCGGGCCACCTCGGTGATCACCTGCCGGGTGGCCGGATCGAGGACGTCCAGCGTGCCGCCGTCGCGGGCCGCAACCCACTCGCCGTCGATGAAGTGCTGGGAAGAAGGAAAGTCAACAGCCGCCATAGGGCGAACCTTGACCGACCTTGTCGCGCATGTCAATATGCGGTCTCGCAATGTGAGGCAACGAGGAGGCCCTGTGCGTGCCACCGCCGCTCTGCTGGAGCAAGCCGGACAGCCATTCGTCCTGACAGAGGTGGACCTGGACGATCCCCGCCCGGACGAGGTGCTCGTCCGCGTCGCGGGCGTCGGTATCTGCGGTACCGACCTTGAGTTCGCCACCTCCTTTCCCACGCCCGCCCTGCTCGGGCACGAGGGGTCGGGCATCGTCGAGAAGGTCGGCGCCCACGTCACCTCCGTACGCCCGGGTGACCACGTCGCCATGTCCTTCGCGTCCTGCGGCACGTGCGCGCTGTGCCGCACCGGCTCGCCCGCCTACTGCCGCGGCTTCGACGCGGTGAACTTCTCCGGCCGCCGGCCTGACGGCTCCACCGCGGTGACCCACGAGGGGCGGGAGGTCAACGCCCACTTCCTCGGACAGTCGTCCTTCGCCAGTCACGTCGTCGCACCGGAGCGGGCGGTCGTGAGGATCGACCCGTCGCTGGACCTGCTGCGGGCCGGCCCCTTCGGATGCGGTTTCCAGACCGGAGCCGGCGGCGTGCTCAACGTCCTTCAGCCGCGCCCCGGCTCGTCCATCGCGGTCTTCGGGGCGGGGGCCGTCGGCGTGGCCGCTGTCATCGCCGCCGGTTTGAGCGGCTGCGAGGTCGTCGTCGCCGTCGACGTGAACCCGGCCAAGCTCCAGGCGGCCCGCGGCTACGGAGCCACGCACACCGTCGACTCCTCGGCCGGGGAGGCCGCCGAGCAGCTGGCCGCCCTGGTCCCGGAGGGGTTCGACTTCGTGATCGACACGACCGGGCGCGAGGACGTCCTGCGCACCGCGGTGGAGGCTCTCGGACCGCTCGGTCGCGCGGGTGTCATCGGCATCGGCCCCAGCGAGTCGATGAGCTTCGAGTGGCGCAGCGTCCTCAACGGGCGGACCGTCACCGGCATCATCGCCGGTTCCAGCCTGCCGCAGCTGTTCCTGCCGCGGCTGCTCGAACTCAACGCCAAGGGCCGGTTCCCGGTCGAGAAGATGATCACCTACTTCCCGTTCGAGCAGATCAACGAGGCCGTCGCGGCGGTCCGGTCCGGCACGGTCGGTAAGGCCGTACTGACCTTCTGAGCGTCTCCCACGAGGCGTTGTCGCACGCGGCGCGACACCTTAGGGTGGGCCGACGCCGATGAGGCTCGCATACATCCGGTGGCGCGGCCGGACAACACCGCGCACAAGGTTCGAGCACGTGGAGCGTGCCCACCATGTCCGCCGACATCGACTTCATGCCCGGTGACACCGACTTCGACCACCACTCCGACGAGGCCAACGCCGATCCGGTCGCCTACTACGCGCGCTTCCGCGAGAGCTGTCCGGTAGGCCGCTCGGCCGCCCATGGCGGCTTCCAGTACACGACGCGGTACGCCGACGTGGCCCGCATCGCCCGCGACGACGAGACGTTCTCCTCCGCCCGCAGCGACCACGGCGGCCAGGGGGTCGGCATCGTCATCCCCAAAGGACCAGGGCTGGAGCAGTATCCGATCGAGCTCGACCCGCCGCGTGCGACCGAGTACCGGACACTGATCAACCCGCTGCTGACCCCGGAGGCGGTCGGGCACCTGGTACCCATGATCGAGCGCCACGCCGCCCGCGTCGTGGACGAGTTCATCGAGCTCGGCTCCTGTGACTTCGTCCGCGACCTCACCAACCCGCTGCCGGCCGCGGTCACCTTGGACTGGCTCGGTTTCCCCGAGGAGGACTGGGCGAAGCTGGCGGGGCCGATCCACGACATCTTCGCCGCTCCGGCCGGCAGCGAACGCGCCGTGCGCGGGGCCGCCGGGCTGGCCTACATGGACCGGCGCATCCGCGAGCTGATCGCCGAGCGCCGGTCCGAGCCGCGGCCCGACGGGGTCAGCACGCTGGTGGCCGGCCGGCGCGCCGACGGCAGCGAGTTCGGCGACGACGAGCTGGTGTCGGTGATCGGCCTGCTCATCGCCGGCGGCGTCGACACCACGACCTCCCTGACCGGATCGACCCTCGTTCACCTCGCTCGCCACCCCGACCAGCGCCAGAAGCTGATCGACTCCCCCGATCAGCTGGACGCCGCGACCGAGGAGTTCCTGCGCGCGTTCGCCCCGTCGCAGTCGATGGCGCGCACGGTCACCCGGGACGTCGAGGTCGGCGGCTGCCCGATGCACGCGGGCGACCGGGTACTGATCCCATGGGTCGCCGCGAACCACGACCCCGCCGTGTTCCCCGACCCCGAGCAAGTACGACTGGACCGCGACGCCAGCCGGCACCTCAGCTTCGGCATCGGATCGCACCGGTGTGCCGGCGCGCACCTCGCCCGAGCCATGTTCCGCGCGATGATGACGCAAATTCTGACCCGTCTGCCCGACTACCGGGTGATCGAGGAAGGGCTCGTCCCCTACCCGACGCGCGGCAACCAGTCCGGCTGGGACGCGATCCCGGCGGTCTTCCCGTCCGGTCCCCGGGCGACCGCGGCGGCAGGATCGATCCGCGCGCTGACCACGCCCACCCCGCTGCGGGTGGCCGAGGTGCGCACGGCGGCCGACGGCGTCGTCGCCGTCGGCCTCGGCCTGCCGGACGGAGGGGAACTGCCCGCCTGGCAGCCCGGCGCACACGTCGAGTTGCGTCTGCCCTCGGGCAGGCTGCGCCAGTACTCGCTGTGTGGCGACCCCGCCGACACCGCGACGTGGCGCATCGGCGTCCTGCACGAGCCGAAGGGCCGGGGCGGATCGGTCGAACTCCACGACCTCGCCCGCCCCGGAGTCACCTTCGCGGTGCGCGGGCCGCGCAACCACTTCCCGCTCACGCCCGCGTCGTCCTACCTGTTCCTCGCCGGCGGCATCGGCGTCACCCCGATACTCGCCATGGTCCGCGAGGCCGCCGGCCGCGGCACGCCCTTCACCGTCGTCTACGGCGGACGCACCCGCTCGACGATGGCGTTCGCCGACGAACTGGCCGCCATCGCCGGGGACGCGCTCACTCTGCTCCCGCAGGACGAGGCCGGGTTGCCGGACCTCCCCCGGCTGCTGGGCCGCCTGGACGCGGACACCGCCGTCTACGCGTGCGGGCCGGCACCGATGCTGGCGGCCGTCGAGCACGAGTGCGCCCGCCTGGACCTCACCGACCGGCTGCACCTGGAGCGCTTCACCGCCGGGGACGGCCTCGAGACGGCGTTCGACGCCGCTGAGAACCGGCCCTTCGAGGTCCAGCTCGCGCGCACGGGGGTCACGCTCCCCGTGCCGGCCGACCGCCGCCTCATCGAGGTCCTGCGCGAGAACGTCAGCGGCCTGTCCTACGACTGCGAGAAGGGATACTGCGGCGCCTGCGAGACCCGTGTCCTCGCCGGGACACCCGAACACCGGGACTCCGTCCTCAGCGACGAGGAACGCCGGGCCGGACGCACGATGATGATCTGCGTCGGCCGCTGTCAGGGCGACCGGCTCGTCCTCGACCTCTGAGGGCCGACCAGGCGGACGCGTCCACCGCCCGTCCGGCCGGGCCGACGATCACGTCGTAGGCCACCACCGCCGCGCGCGACACCTCCGGGCACGACATGGGCTCCGTCCGAACAACGGTCGGGGCCCATCCCGTTTCACAAGATGGCGTATTGCATTACGAGATACCGTTACCGCGCAGCCCTCTAGGCGAAACACCACGGCAACAGGGCGTTCCTAGCGTCGAGTCATCGCTTACAGAAAAGGTGGGCCATGACCGTGACCGACTCGCCCCTGCTCGACGTTGCCGCGACCGGCTTCCCGATCCTCCAGCCCGGTCGTGGGGTGATCGCGTCGACGACCTACCTCCCGGCCACGCCCGGGAACACCCTGTGGGGTCGCCTTCCGTGCGAGGCGGATTCACCGTGCGCGGTCGTGCAAACGGGCTCCGTCATCACGGTCGACACGATCAGTCACGAGGGAGTTCTGGAGGACCAGGGCCGCAACCCGCGCGAGTTCTTCGGCCGTTACGGCGTCAGCGGCGGCCACGTGCTCGACGACGCCCAGCAGGTGGCGGAGTCCGGCATGCCGCACGACTTCGACGATGACGGGCCGCACCTCGTCACCGGGCCGATCGCCGTGGCCGGCGCCAGGCCGGGCGATCTGCTCGCCGTGACCGTCCTCGACCTCACCCCGCGAGTCCCGTACGGCATGGTCTCCGCACGCCACGGCTTCGGCTCGCTCCCCGGCGAGATGCCGTCGCTGCCCGGCCCCGCGTTCACCTTCGCGACGGCACACGCGGCTCGCCACGGCGCGTGGGGCCGGATGGCGGTCGACCCGACGGACTCCTCCCGCGGCTCACTGCGCTTCCCGCTGCGGCCGTTCCTCGGCGTCATGGGCGTGGCGGTGCCCGGGGACAGACGACCGCACTCGGTCCCGCCGGGGCGTCACGGGGGCAACATCGACGTCTCCCTGCTCGGCGAGGGCGCCACGCTGTTCCTTCCGGTGCAGGTCGACGACGCACTGGTCTACTTCGGAGATCCCCACTTCGCGCAGGGCGATGGCGAAGTCGCCCTGACGGCGTTCGAGGCGTCGCTGCGCGCCACCGTGAAGCTCGAGGTGGTGCCGGGCGGTGCGGCTGTGCGCCCTGGTCACGGTCGCGTCACCCCGTTCGCCGAGACGGACGACTACCTCGTGCCGATCGGCCTGGACGAGGACCTGGACGAGGCGATGCGCGACTGCGTGCGCTGCGCGCTGAACCTGCTCGCGACCGACTACGGTATCGACCGCCATGTGGCGATGGCGTACCTCAGCGCGGCAGGCGACTTCGCGGTCTCCCAGGTCGTCGACGGCGTGAAGGGCGTTCACGGGAAGATCCGGAAGTCGGACTTCCGCGAGGTCGGCCGACCGGATTGACCGGTGGGTGCGCCGCTTTCCGCCCCGGCGTGGGGATACGCCGGGGCGGCCGGTTCAGGCCCAGGAGCAGAGCGCTACGGGCAACACGCGGGCGGCGACCGCGGCCAGGATCTGGGCGCAGGCCGGCCGCAGGGACCTCACCACTGCCCTGTACTCGCTCCCATCCTGATCCCCAGAGGTCACTCCGCAGGCCGTCGCCAGCGCGGCCAGCGCGGCGGAGCGCAGCGCGGCCCGCAGGCGTGCTGCCTGGGCGCGGCCGTGGCGTTCACGGGCCTCCTCGGGAACCATGAGACGTTCGGCCGGGTCCATGAACCAGCGGTAGTAGCGCCGCTACTGGCCAGACCGGTGTGGCGGGTCTGGTCGCCGAGCAGCGCGACGGCCAACGGGTTCATCGCGAGGGTGTCGACCAGGTCGGTCTGCACCAGGGCCGGGGAGTCGTCCAGGCGGTCCAGGACCCGCAGCAGCGTCGGGCTGACGAGGCCGGCCGCCCGCAGCTTGGCGGTGAGCTGGTCGTGGCGGCAGGCAGTGATCTCCGAGGTGCGTCCGGGCCGGGCCGCCGAGACCCAGAGCAGTCGGCCGCGGTCGTCGGTGAGCGCGATGACGAGTAGGCCATGGCATTTGCTCTTGCCGGAGTAGTTCTTCCGGTTCTCTTTGCCGGTGCGCCGCCGGGTGCGGATCAGCGTGCCGTCCAACAGCACCACCCCGCCACCCTTGTGGGCGATCTTTTTGAGGGCGCGGTCCAGGCGCGGGGCGCGGGCGGCCAGCAGGCCGACGACTTCCCGCACCCGCCGGGTCACGGTGGTGCGGTGTATCCCGTTGCCGCCGGCCAGGTCGCCCGGCCGCTGGTCACAGCGCAGTACCGCGAGCAAGATGGCGGCGATCTTCCCCGAGGGCAGGGCCCGCCACCGTGATCTGATCTTCTTGCAGTGGCCGCGTATCAGATCGGCGAGCCAGTTCAGGGTGGCGCTCGACAGCGGCAGGCGGGCAGTGCGGACAAGGCCGTCAGGGCCCTCGACGGGATGGTTGTCTTTCTTCACACGAAAATCAACTGCCGCCGGGGGCCCGCGAGTTACGCCCCGTCGGCGCCCGCCTCCCTGCGCCTGCGCGCGTGCGGTGAACCTGCCGTCGGGACGCTTGTGCAGCCAGCCGCGGTCGGCGAGATTGGTCTTCGCCCGCAGCGGCTCCAGCTTGCCGCGCGCCGAGGGCGTCCAGGCCCAGCCGCTCGCCGACCGCCCTGACCTGCACCAGGCCGTCGGCCTCCCGCACGATCGCAAGGATCTTGCGGTAGTCGCCGGGCAGCGCGCCCTCATCGGCCGCGTCGCTGCGGTGCGGGATGAGCAGGACTGCTCGCCCGGCCACTCGCACCCCGCTCGGCGAGTTCTCGACGCTCCCCGCAGTGCAGACGACCGCCGCAGGCACGTCGACGGGACCGGCGTCAGTGAGTGCCACCGGCCCCGCCGCGAGCGCGGGTCGGGCACCGAGCCGAACCAGAGGCTCGGGTGAGCGACCTGGTCGGGTTCCGTAATGATCACCAAGCCCGCGCCCGCCCCGCCACCTGACCCTCAGTCAAAGACCCGTACAACCAGGGGACTTGAAGCCGCCTGGTTTCAGCCTGCGAACGTTTCTGTCCGCGGATTTTGCGAGAGGTATTGACGCTGATCACCGGAACCCTATTATCCAGTTGCTCGATACTTCGACCCATGTTCGCTATACCGAACACGCTAGGGCCACACCACACCGGCAACCGGACAGCCTCCGGCGGGCCGAACCGGAGCCGCTTGCTCAAGGATGACGAGGTCCTTATGCACAGACGTAGTTTCAGTCTCAGACGCACGTCGCTGGTGCTCGCCGCCGTGGTTGCGGCCCTGGCCGCGTTGGCGGCGCTGCTCGTCGCCAGTCCGGCGCAGGCGGCCACCACCAGCGACGTGCGCGGTGTTGATTCCGGCCGGTGTCTCGATGTGGCGGGCTTCAGCCAGACCGACGGCGCTAACGTGCACATCTGGGACTGCCACGGTGGCATCAACCAGCAGTGGACGTTGACGGACAGCAACCGGCTGGCCGTGTACGGCAACAAGTGCCTGGATGTCCGGGGCGGCGCCACCACGTCCGGTACCCCGGTGCAGATCTGGACGTGCAACGGCAGTGACAACCAGCAGTGGCGGGTGAACCCCGACGGCACGATCGTCGGCGTGCGGTCCGGGCTGTGCCTGGAAGTATCGGGCTGGGGCAAGGCCAACGGCACGGGGGTGCAGATCTGGTCGTGCCACGGCGGCACCAACCAGAAGTGGACCGGTCTGTCCGGGACGGGCAACGCGTGTGCTCTTCCGTCGACGTACCGCTGGACATCGACCGGTCCGCTGGCGGAGCCGAAGGCGGGGTGGGCCTCGCTCAAGGACTTCACCAGCGTCGTCCACAACGGCAAGCACATCGTCTATGCCACGACGCACAACACCCTCGCCGGTAACGATGGGCGCTGGGGATTGACGACCTTCAGCCCCTTCACGAACTGGTCCGACATGGCCACCGCCAACCAGAACACGATTCCCTTCGATGGCATCGCGCCGACGCTGTTCTACTTCGCCCCGAAGAACCTCTGGGTGCTCGCCTACAACGGGGGTTGGCCATACAGCTTCTCCTACCGCACCTCGAGCGACCCCACCAACCCCAACGGCTGGGGTCCACAGCAGGAACTCTTCACGACCACCCTCCCTGACGTTGAAGGCCGGAAGGTCGGCCCCCTCGACGTGACCCTCATCGGCGACGACACGAACATGTACATGTTCTTCGCCGACGATGAGGGCGGCATCTACCGCGCCAGCATGCCCATCGGCAACTTCCCGGGCACCTTCGGTTCGTTCACGAAGATCATGAGCGACACGCCGCTCAACCTGTTCGAGGCGGTCGAGGTCTACAAGGTTCAGGGTCAGAACCAGTACCTCATGATCGTCGAGGCCCAGAATTACACAGGGTATGGTCGCTACTTCCGCTCGTTCACGGCCACCAGCCTCGGCGGCACGTGGACACCGCAGCCGCAGGCCGACACCGTGACCAGCCCCTTCGCCGGCAGTGCCAACAGCGGCGCGACGGCCTGGACCAGGGACATCAGCCACGGCGATCTGGTTCGCACCAACCCCGACCAGACCAAGACCATTGACCCTTGCAATCTGCAGTTCCTCTACCAGGGGCGCGACCCCCGCACCGACGGCATGGACTACGGCCTCCTGCCGTACCGGCCGGGCGTGCTGACACTGCAGCGATAGCCGGTGGCGTGACGCAGGTCCTGGTGTTCCTGACGTTCGCGGGCAACGACGTACGCCGAACCGGGTGAGCGTCACAGCGGGCGATCAGGAACGGGTGGAGTTGGAGCGGCGGGCTCGGTGCAAGGCCGAGCCCGCCCGTGCACGCGGAGAACCCGGATTTGGCACCACTAACGGCAGCTGATACGCGCTGCAACGCCCGGCAACCCCGGCGTTCCCGCAGGCCCGGCGGTCGGTGAGGCTCGTCGACGATCACCAACGACGTCCTCATCCCTCTCCTGGACGACCTGTGGGACAAGTCCGACCGCTACCGGCGCCTCGGCCTTGAACTCCCACCCGGTGACGAACCCCGCACCCGCGACCTTCAGGAGCACCACGACCTTGTCTCCCTCATCGTGGAACGCCGCGCCGCCGAAGCCGCCCAGCGGGACCTGGGTCCGGCGTCCGTGGGACACCTCGAGTCGCTGCCGAACATCCATCTGCTGCCACTGCTGGACAGCCGGCGGATGAACACCTGCCGCGGCCACCGCCCTGGCCCGCCTCGACGGCGACCGCTCCCGCGCACGCACCCTCACCGTACCCACCCGGCTGATCGTCCGGAACTCGGGGAGCAACGGGCGCCCAAGCCGTAGTCGGCTTGCAGCCTCGCTTTCGAGGGCCTCAACGGGAACGATTCATTGGGAAGTTGGCGAACCAACAGCCGTCAGGCGGTACCTCCCCTCGGCTCGTGTCTCGAATTCGAGCACTCCTGGCTCCGGGTGCCGTACCCGGACGGGGCGCCCGTGCGCGGTCACCTTCAACCGGGTCGCAGACCGCACGAGCACCCGATTGCCCGAGCGGGAACGCAGCTCACCACCCACCAACGCGCCCTCGCGCCACTCCAGATCCACCTCGAAGCCACCGCGCGCGAGCAGACCGCGCACCCATCCGTTCGCCAACGCCGGAGGCAGCGCGGGCAGCAGATGCAGCTCACCCGCATGGGACTGCAGCAGCCACTCCGCAACGCCCGCCGTCGCACCGAAGTTGCCGTCGATCTGGAACGGCGGATGCAGATCGAAGAGGTTCGGCGCGGTGCGCTCGGGGCTGAGCAGATCGGCCAGCAGCTTGTAGGAGCGTGCGCCGTCCTCCAGCCGCGCCCAGAAGTTGATCTTCCAGGCGAGCGACCACCCGGTACCCGCGTCTCCGCGCTGCTCCAGCGACTTGAGGGCCGCTGCGAACAGGTCGGGGGTGTCCCGTTTGGTGATCTGGTTGCTGGGGTGCAGACCGTACAGGTGGGAGACGTGCCGATGCTCCTGCTCGGGCGCGGTGGCGTCCCAGTCCTCCGACCACTCCTGCAACTGCCCCTGGGCACCGACTTTCATGGGCGGCAGCTTCCCGCGTGCGGCCCGGACCGCGCTCCGCATGGCACGGTCCTCGTCGAGCAACTGCGATGCCTTGACGAATCCGTCGAAGAGGTCACGCAGGATTTGGTTGTCCATGGTCGGCCCGGCGCACACGGACACGTCCGGGTGGTGGGCGTTCTCCGGGGAGACCGCGGGGCAGGTGACGAGGTGCCCGGTTCCCGGATCGGTGACCAGGGTGTCGAGGAAGAACCGCACCGCGCCGCGCAGTACCGGATAGCGGCGACGCAGCGCCTGCTTGTCGCCGGTGAAGAGGTAGTGCTCCCAGATGCCGGTCGACAGCCAGGCTCCCCCGGTTTGCCACATGCCCCAGAACGCGCCGTCCACAGGGGCTGTGCCGCGCCAGGCGTCGGTGTTGTGATGGGTGACCCAGCCGCCGGCTCCGTATTGCACCTCGGCGGTTCTCGCACCGGCATCGGCCAGGTCCCCGAGCATGTCGAAGACCGGCTCCCAGCACTCCATGAGGTTGGTGACGGGTGCGGGCCAGTAGTTCATCTCCGTGTTGATGTTGATCGTGTACTTCGAGTCCCAGGGCGGACTGAGCGAGTCGTTCCAGATGCCCTGGAGGTTGGCGGGCTGGGTGCCGGGCCGCGACGAGGAGATCAGCAGGTAGCGTCCGTACTGGAAGTGCAGGGCCACCAGGTGAGGGTCGGCGGCGGTGGCGAATCTCGTCACGCGTTCGTCGGTGGGCAGCGTCACGGCATCGGTCCTGCCGAAGTCGAGCTCCACCCGCCGGAACAGCTTCCGGTAATCGGCGACGTGACGTCTCAGTAATCGGGCATACGGGACGGCCGACGCGGCGTTGAGCGCGGTGGTGGCCCTGGCGACGTGGTCGCCCGTCGGGTCCTGGTAGTTGGTGTAGCTGGTGCCGATCGAGACCAGCAGGGTGACGGCGTCGGCTCCGGTGATCTCGAGCGTCCCCTTGTCGCTGGTGACGGTCCCGTTCTCGGCGTGGGCGCGGGTCAGGGCCCGGAACCGTACTTGTCCCTTGATGCCCTCACGGGTTTCCGTCGTTCCGTCGATCGCGATGGTGATCCGGTCGGGCGATGACGCGGTTACGGCCTGGGGGCTGTCGAAGGCGGCCGTGAAGGAGAGTGCCCCCGGGACATCGGCCGTCAGCCGAACGACGATCACCTGGTCCGGATGGCTGGCGAAGGTCTCGCGGCGATACGTCACCCCGTTCCGCCGGTACCGGACGGAGGTGACCGCCGAGTCAAGGTCGAGCGTTCGCCGATAGTCCTCTGTCTCGCCCTCGGCAGTGAAGGCCAGCCGCAGGTTGCCGACCTGCTGATACATCAACTCGCCCTTGGGGATGCCGAGAAAGTCCGAATCGATGAGGGACTGGGCGGCGCTCCATTCTCCGGCGAAGACGCGTCGGCGGATCTCGGGGAGGGCGGCCAGAGCCTTGGGGTTCGCCGGCTCATAGGGGCCACCGGCCCACACCGTGTCCTCGTTGAGCTGGAGTAATTCGACGTCCGTACCGCCGAAGACCATGGCGCCGAGTCGCCCGTTGCCGACGGGCAGTGCCTCCAGCCACTCGGAGGCCGGCCGGGGATACCAGAGCACGAACTCATCCGGGTCCGGGCCGGCCGCCGAAGTGTCCTGTAACGGCGTCCGGTCGGCGTCGGTTCCTCCAGCGGCATACGCGCAGCCGGACGGCATGAGAGCCGCAGCGCTCGCTCCGGCTGTGGTGGACAGTGCGAGGAAATGTCTGCGATCCATACTTCACAGCGTCGAGTCATGGGATGTCTGCTGTCGACCCTCGGGGCCGTATCCGAAAGTTTCCGCCGTGCTGGGACCGCTTCGAGGGTGGGCGGTCCTCCACGGCGCGGCCTCCTGGACCGCGACGACCGCTTCGGGGCCTCGCCCTGGCCAGTGCATGGCCCGCTGCGGCTGGGCGGCGATGTCCCGCGCGGCAATCGCACGCCGTACCCCGAGGCCAGTACGGCGGACATCGTCGGCCAGCTCGTCACCGGCCACCTTCTCCGCGTCCCCCTTGGCCCACCTGGCCGACGCCCGTACGGAGCCCTCGTACGTCTAGGAGTTCACCTGGCCCTCGAACCACCCCGGCCTCGGCTCCTGCCACGCCTTGGAGCTCGGCTTCGTCTTCGACACCGGGACGGCCCCCGAGTGGCGGAAACCCGCAGGGGAGGGCGCCCCTCAGGAACCGGCCCGACGCGATGCACACGGCGTGGGTCCGCTTCGCCACGGACGAGGCCCCGGGCTGGGAACGGCTGGGACGCGGCCCACCCACGCCGTGCGCGACTTCGGAGGCCGCGTGCCGGGCGCCGAGAACGGCGTGACCTGCACGGCGCCCCGCGACCGTGTACTCGCCCTGGTTCATCCACACGCGGCACGGGACTGCGCTCAGCCGTACGGCGGCTCCGCCGCCCCGGTGTACTCCGTCGGCTCTGACAAGGGCCGACGGAGTTCAGGCACCCGCGACCGGAGGAACTTGTCCCCGGTCAGACATATTTTCTCCGGTCTCGCTCCACCTATGAGCAGGGAACTCCGAATCAGCTCAAGCAGCAGGAGAGCGCGCCCATGACCGGTACGGCCGACCCGCACCAGAACTCCTCGCAGGCCCTGACCGACTGCGCGGCCGAGCCGATCGCCGGCATCCTGGCCGAGTTCGTGGACAAGCGCATGGGGCAGCGGATCTCCCAGGGCCAGGAACCGGTCCTGCGGCCCGTCTTCGTCAAGTACCACGGCACCGCCCGAGGCGTGCTCACGGTCGCTCCTGATCTGCCGCCGGACCTCTGTGTCGGGTTCCTCAGGGCCGCCCGGGACCAGCAGGACGGTCTGACCGCCTGGGTTCGTTTCTCCAGCGACGTCCTGCCGGACCGTCCGGACTTCCGTCGGCCCCTGGGCATGGGCATCAAGCTGTTCGGCGTTCCCGGCCCGAAGCTGCTGGAGGACGACAGCCGGGCGGACACCCAGGATCTCGTGCTGCAGAACCATGACGTGTTCTTCGTCGACACCGCGCGGGACATGTGCGAGTTCCAGCAGGACCCGGTCGCGTACCAGAACGCGCACCCGGTGACCCGCAGCATCCTTCAGGCCATGCGCAAGCCCGAGGAGAGCACGCTGACGGCCAGGTACTGGGGCGTGCTGCCGTACGCGTTCGGGCCCGACCGCCATGTGAAGTACGTGCTCGTGCCCGTCTCCTGTCCGCCGGGTGACCCCCAGGCGACGCCTCCCGAGGAGAACCCCTCCTTCTTCCGGGAGGATCTGCGGCACCGGCTGGCCGCGGGTGAGGCGGCCTTCGACCTGATGGTGCAGTTCCGCACGGACCCGGACCGTATGCCCCTGGACCGTGCCACCGTGCGCTGGGAGGAGTCGCTGAGCGCTCCCGTCCGCGTGGCCAGACTGACCTTGCGTCAGCAGGACGTCCGCGCACGCGGTCAGGACGCCTACGGCGAGAACCTGGCTTATAACCCCTGGCACTGCCTGGCCGAGCACCGGCCGGTCGGCAGCATGGCCGAGGCCCGCAAGGTCGTGTACCGGGCGTCGGCCGCCCGGCGCCGCGACGCGAACGGCGTTCCGGCGGCGGAACCCGGCCCCGCACGCCCGCCGTCCGGCGAACCGCACGGGCGTGACACCCGGATCGTGCGGGCCGCGATCCATCCCGCCATCGGCGTGGCACGGGTCGGAGACAGCACGGACGAGTTCTTCCTCGCACCCGAGGTGGACGACCCTCCGCCGCTGCCCACAGGCTCGTACAAGGACGCCACCGGCGCCCTGAAACGGCAGGCGGCGCGCTTCCGCGTCTACGGCTACAACGCCGCCGGCGAGCCGGTCGCCGAGCTGACCGCTGACAACGCGGACATCCGGTGGACCGTGCATGTCGCCAACAAAAAGGCCGCCTGGTACCAGTTCCAGCTGGCCCTGGACATCCCCGAAGCGGCCGCCGCACCCGCCAGCACGCCCCGCAATCCCAAGGTGCCGCGAAAGGAGCGCGGCCGGCTGGTCATCGATCCCGGTCCCCGCTCGATCCGGGGTCGGGACCGCGCCGACCGGCCCGAGTACCGGTTCGACACCGGCTGCTTCCTCGGGAAGCCCGTCCACCTGGGCGAGGTGCGCACCGACGGCGCCGGCCGGCTGCTGTTCCTCGGTGGGCACGGCGTCTCGGCCTCGGTGGACCACGCTCAGGCCACGCACTTCGCCAACAACGACGGCTGGCACGACGACATCTCCGACGGCCCGGTGACGGCCCGCGTGCGCATCGACGGCCGGGGCGTCCCCGTCGAATCGGCCTGGGTGGTGGTGGCGCCACCGAACTTCGCGCCGGAGCTGAAGTCCGTCCGCACGATGTACGACCTGATGCGCGACGTCTTCGTATCCGCCGGAACACTGCCGATGCCGGAGAAGGTGTCGTTCACCCGTGACGTCCTGCCGATCCTGCGGCGCCTGTGCGACCTTCAGTGGGTCAACCGCGGCATCGCTGCGCTGTTCGGACACGGCGGGCGGGAGCACTTCCTGGCGCCCGGGCGGCTCGCCAGGCTGGCCGACCCCGGGCCGCGCCACGCGGAGCTGCGCCACCAGATCTGGGCCACGATGCGGGACCTCGACCGCGACGGTCTCTCCCCCGTACCGTGGCCGCCCTTCTACGGTGACTCGATGAGCGTGCGGCCGGTCTCCGCACGGCAGCATCTGACGCTGTCCTCGCTGCAGTACCGGTCACTGGCTCGGTGGGCCGCAGGGGACTTCGACGCCGACTACGACCCGTCGGCCGTGCCGCCGCGAAACCTCGACGAGGTGCCGCCGGCGGAGCGGCCGGGCATGCTCGACCGCGCGGCCCTGTCGTTCTGTCTGGCCGACGCGTTCCATCCGGGGTGCGAACTGTCCTGGCCGATGCGCCACAGCAGCCTGTACGCGGCACCGTTCCGGGTGCGGCACCGCGCCCCCGGAACACCCGAGTCCGACCCTGGCGAGGTGCTCACTCCGCAGGCGGCACTCGGCGGCGACGGTCCGCTGTACGCGCAGGGGCCGGGCGATCTGACGCGCTGGATGGCGGTGCCCTGGCAGACCGACACCGCGCGCTGCCGCTCCGGCTACTACCTCGGGTACGGCCCGCGCTACGACCCCTACCTGCCCACCTTCTGGCCCGCGCGCGTGCCCAACCACGTCCTGACGGAACAGGACTACGACCTGGCGGTCGACCCCGGCAGGCCCGCCGAGGAACGCCGGACCGCCTTCGAGCGCCGGGCCGTCTGGGACAGGTGGCTGCCCCCGGACCGCATCGAGCAGATGAACGCCATGGTCAAGGAATTCGGAAAACTGGGCCTCGTCGAACGGCGCACCGGCGCCGCCGACGACCCGGAGCTGCCCGAGACGATGTTCGTGGAATCCACGGTGAGTTTCCCCTCCGAGCCGCCTCCGCCCGCGCTGCGGAACCTGCGGTGCCTGCACGTGCCGGAGGCGGCGGACCCGGCACTGAACGGCGGCGCCGTGTCCGCGGCCCTGGAGCGGACGGACGTACCCCACGAGCAGGTCATGGCGGGCTACTTCGAGAAGGTGGCACGCTTCCCGGACGAGCGGTGACCTTCGAGGTGATCGTGGCCGGAGGCGGTCCGGCGGGCGCCGTCGCGGCCCTGGTACTGGCGCGGGCCGGCCGCCGTGTGCTGGTCGTCGACAAGAGCACGGGCGGCCCAGCGTCGTCCCCGTTCCGGATCGGCGAGACCCTGCTGCCCGCAGCCCGGCCGCTGCTGCACGATCTGGGCCTGTGGCCCGAGTTCGCCGCGGGCCCGCACCTGCGGTGCGTGGGGACCTACGCCTCCTGGGGATCGGAGCAACTGCACGGCCGCAGCCACCTCCATGACCCGCACGGACACGGCTGGCACCTCGACAGGGCCCGGTTCGACGCGTTCCTGCGGAGCGCCGCCGGGGCAGCCGGTGCCGAGCTGCGCCGGGCGGAGGCCATGCCGCATCTCACGCACGCGGGCGACCGGCGCGTCCTGATCCGCGAAGACGGCCGCCTCGAAGAGGTGCGCTGCGACTGGGTCGTGGACGCCACCGGCCGCCGCGCCGTGATCGGCCGCCGACGCGGCCGGCGACGCAAGCAGGACCGGCTCGTGGCCCTGTTCGCCCTGTTCGGACGTCGGCTCCCCGGTCATCGCACCGAGGACGCGGAGCTGCGCACGCTCGTCGAGGCGGTACCCGGCGGCTGGTGGTACACGGCCAAGGTACCGGCCGGGCGACTGGTCGCACACCTCACCGACGCGGACCTGACCGACTCCGCCCTGCGCACCGCCGAGGGGTTCCTCGACGCGATCGGGACCACCCGTCATGTCCGTACCCGCCTCGACGGCTACGACCCCGCCCACGCCCCCGCGCCTTGCTGGACCGCGGCCCACGGGCTGCGTCTGTCCCCCGCGGCGGGTCCCGGATGGATCGCCGCCGGGGACGCGGCCCTCGCCTTCGACCCGCTCTCCTCCCAGGGCATCCTCACGGCCCTGCACACGGGAGCCCGCGCAGGCCGGACCGTCGATCTGTGCCTGTCCGGCGAGACGGCCGCCCTTACGGACTACTCCCTGTTCCTGCAGCGGATCACGGACGCCTACGAGCGGCATCACGCCGAGATCTACGGCCAGGAACAGCGCTGGTCGGAGCACCCGTTCTGGGAACGCCGACAACAAACGCCCTGACGGCGGCACTCCCGCTGAGACTCCACCACCGGATCAAGGCCACGGTCCTGCCGGGGAGGATCGGCTCCGACCGGCACTCACCCCTTCGTTGACAATCCCGTGGCCGGTGTGAAGCCTCCGTAGTACGACCCCGAGCGCGTGGTGATCCCCACCCGAGCAGCTGCGGCCGATACGCACCGCCGGTGACGACAGCTTCCTGCTGGTCGCCGACCCGATGAGCGGATGCGGCATGCGCAACGGTGAGGCGTTCGCGGTCAATCTCAACAACATCGTCGCCGACGACGTCTACCGCATCACCGAACAGGTCAACCGAACCACCTGCCAGTACAGCGGCTCAAACACCGCAAGGTCGGTGAGTACGTGCCGACCCCGCTCCCGTCTCACCGGCCCTGACAGTCACCCTGGCCGCCGCCTTGCTGCCGAGTTCAGGACGGCGGGACGGCCAGCACACGGTTGAGTGCGCCGTCGGTGCGGGCGGTGAGGTCGTCCCAGGTGCCCTCCTCCACGATCCGGCCGGCTTCGAGGACGGCGATGCGGTCGGCGCGGCGGATGGTGGCGGGGCGGTGGGCGATGACCACGGTGGTGCGGTCGCCCCGGGCGACCGCGGTGGCGAGTTGGGCGTCGCCGGCGTTGTCCAGATGCGCGGTGGTCTCGTCCAGCACGAGGATCCGGGGCTGGGCCAACAACGCACGGGCGAGAGCGATCCTGGCACGCTGGCCACCGGAGAGGGTGGTGCCGCGCTCCCCGACGAGGGAGTCCATGGGGGCGATCTGGTCGACCCCGCACAGCCGGGCCGTTTCGGCCAGCAGTTCGTCGTCCGCGTCCGGTGCCGCGAGGCGAAGGTTCTCGGCGAGCGTGCCGTGGAAGAGGGGGGTGTCCTGACCCACGACGGCAACGGCAAGGCGCAGGTCGGCGTCGGCCAGGTCGCGAAGGTCGACGAGGTGGCCGTCGCCGGGAACCAGGTGGACCGCACCCTCCGACGGGTCCCAGAAGCGGGCCAGCAGGTGGGCGCAGGTCGACTTGCCGGCGCCGGAGGCCCCGACCAGGGCGAGGGTCTGCCCTGCGGGGACCGTCAGCTCGACTCCGTCCAGCACACGTCGTTCCCCGTAGTCGAAGTTCACGCCGTGCAGCCGGATGCCCAGCGGGCCCGGAGGGAGCGGGCGGGGTGAGGCGGGCGGCGGGGCGAGAGCGGGGGCCTTCAGGGCCGCGTGGACGCGGGCGGCCGCGGAGCGCAGGCCGACAGCCTGGCTCAGTGCCCTGGCCGACTCGGCGACCGGTCCCAGCACGGACAGGGCGAGCGCCATGGCCGCCGGCGCCCATGCCCCGTGCAGCCGCCCGGAGGTAACGGACTGCGCGGCGGCGGCGACCACGCCGAGGACAGCGAGCACGATGAGGGCGTCGCGGACGGCGGCGGCCATGGCTTCCCAGGTGGCCTCCGCCCGCTGTGCGTCACCCACCCTTCGGCCCTGTTCGGCGAGACGGCCGCGCCGCTCGGTCAGCCCGCCGAAGGCGAGCAGTTCACGCAGCCCGTCGACGGCCTCCACGGTGTCGGCCGAGAGCTTCGTGGAGGCCGTCCTGGTGCGGGCCCCGCGCGTGGCGCGCCCGCGCGCGTCGGCGAAGGGTGCGACGGCGAGCAGTGCGGCGACCGGCAGCACCGCGACGAGCAACCATGGCTCCACCGTGGCCAGTGCCGCGGCTCCGCCGGTGAACACCACGCCGGATGCGAGGAGTTGTGCGGTGGTGTGGGCGTAGAAGAACTCCAGCGCCTCCACGTCGGCCATGGCGGTGGCGGCGAGGTCCCCGCTGCGGCGGCCGGCCACGCGGGCGGGTGCGCTGCGGGCGAGCCCGTCGAAGACCCGTACGCGCAGTTCGGCCAGAACCCGGTAGGCCAGGTCGTGGGACAGGTCCATCTCGCGCCAGGTCGTCAAGGCTCGTACGAGGACGAGGGCGACGAGAGCGGTGACCGTGAGCGCCGAGGGGGCGCGGTCCTCGATGACGGCGGTTCCGACGGTGTGCGCGGCGAGCGTCAACAGCGCGACCAGGGAGCCCTGTTCGATGAGTGCTGCGGCACAGGTGCGGGTCATCATGGCGCGGTGCCCGGCGAGGGCGGGCAGCAGGGCGCGCAGCGAGCCCCGCGCGGGCTCGGTCGCGTCGGCGGTGCCGCCGGCGGTGACATCGGCGCCCGCGTCGGTGGTGGTGCTCATGCGGCGAGCCCTCCTTCGTAGGTGTGGCCCGCCTTGACGAGCTCGGCGTAGACGCCTCCGGCCTCGACGAGGGCTGTGTGGTCGCCGACGGCGTCCACGCGTCCGCCGTCGAGGACGACGATGCGGTCGGCGTGCCGGACGGCGGCGAGCCGGTGGGCGACGACCAGGATGGTCCGGTCGCCCGCGGCGTCCAGCAGTTCGCGCACTATGTCTGCCTCGCGGCGTTCGTCGACCGCGCTCGTTGCCTCGTCGAGGACGAGCACCGGGGCGTCGGCCAGCAGGGCCCGGGCGAGGGCGAGTCGCTGGCGCTGCCCGCCGGACAGGGTGGCGCCGCGTTCGCCGAGGACGGTGGCGTAGCCGTCGGGGAGGGCGTCGATCTCGTCGTGGATGCCGGCGGTCCGTGCCGCGCGTATGAGGTCGTCGTCCGTGGCGTCGGGCCGTGCCAGGCGCAGGTTGTCGGCGATGGTGGCGTGGAAGAGGTAGGTCTCCTGAGAGACGACCGCGATGCCCTGGCGCAGCGAGTCGAGCGCGTACTCGGTCACGTCGCGGCCGTCGACGGCGACCCGTCCCCGCTGCGGGTCGCGGTGGCGCAGGAGCAGGGCGAGCAGGGTGGACTTGCCGGCGCCCGAAGGGCCGACGATCGCGGTGGTGCGTCCTGCCTCGGCAGTGAAGGTGACGTTGCGGAGCGCGGGCGTCTGGGCGCCCTCGTAACTGAATTCAGCGTTCTCGAAGCGTACTTGGGGCGGGCAGGGCCAATGTGCTCGTGCCCTTCCTGTGTCGGGCACCGCCGGTTCGGCGGTGCGCAGTGCCCGGAGGCCGTCCGCGGCCGACACGCCCAGGTATCCGGCGTGCCACTCGCGGGACAGGTCACGGACGGGCCGGAAGCACTCGGAGGCCAGGAGCAGCACCAGGTACGTGCCGGTCGCCGTGGTGGATCCGGTGACGGCCGACCAGCAGGCGAGCAGCGCGGCGGCCACCGTACCGCCCTGGATGGCCAGGTCGGTGAGTCCGGTGTCGACGAGCGACACACGCAGCTTGGCGACTGTGGCCCGGTGCAGCGCCGCCGACCGTGCCTCGAGGCGCTCCCGGGTGCGCCCGACGGCACCCGCGGCCCGCAGCGCGGGCATGCCTTGCAGTGCTTCGAGGTAGTCGGCGCCCAGTCCCTCGTAGGTGTCCCAGTGTTCCTTGCCGCGCTTGGCGAGGAGCCGGTCCCAGGCGCGCGGCCCGAACAGGGCGAGCAGCAGCGCGGGCACAAGACCAAGGAGGGATACCAGTTCGACCGCGGCCAGGGCGACGAGCAGCAGGGGCGGCACGGTAAGGGTGATGAGGAGCTGGGGCAGGTAGCGGGAGACGTAGGCGTCCACGCCTTCGACCCCATCGACGAGGGTGGTGCGAACCGCTCCGGCACGCGCGGTGGTCAGGTGCGCGGGCCCGAGCCGTCCGAGGTGAGCGAGGAGTTCGTCCCGCAGGTGCACCCTGACCTGTGCCCCGGCGCGGGTGGCGGTACGACGCTGGTGGTAGCCGAGCCCCGCACGGGCGGCGACGACGCCGAGCACCGCGCCGAGCAGCAGCGAGAGCCGGTCGGTGTCGCCCTGGGCCACGTCGGCGAGGGCGGCGGCCAGCAGCACGGCCTGGCCGAGGTGGGTGACGGTGACGGCCCCTTGCAGGAGGGTGGCGACGAGCAGAGGGCGCCGTGCGTGATGTGCGGCGCGGCGCAGCTCGGGGTGAACGATCACAAGGACCCTTCTTCGGAGTGGGTGGTGCCGAGGGCAAGGCCGTGGATGATCCAGTCGCGGCCCGGCGGGGTGCCCAGGGCGGCGCCGAGGTCGGCCTGCTGCCAGGAACCGACGGGGCGGCCGTACAGGCCGTGTCGGGCTGCTGCCACATGGGCCAGGTGGACGGCGAAGCCCGCGCGCAGGTGTGTCCGGCGGATCAGCGGGGCATCGGCGTCCGCCGGACAGCCGTAGCCCAGCAGGACGGCGCCCGTGTCCGCGATCCACGCCTGACCGGCGGCCCAGGTGGCGAGCGTCGGCCGAGCCTCCCCCACGGCAAGACGTCGCAGGGTGCCGTCGGGCGCCAACCCGACGAGTTCGGGCTCAGGTTCGCCGACGGCCGCGCACCAGGCGACCGCGCCGGCGCTCGCTTCGTGGGCCGTGGCGAGCACCGCACGCAGGGCGTCCCTGGGCGGGGTGCCCCGCAGGGGTGGCCGGGCGCTGCGGCGGGCCAGCAGCTCGCCGGGCATGGGCACGTCCACGGCCTGGTGTCTCGCGTCTGGTGAGGGGCCCTGGTGTGCCCTCTCGGGCCGGGGGACCCCGCCCGCCCCCTCGGCCAGGAGAACTTGGCGCGGGCCTCGGGCGACCGGAACCCCTCGCGCCTCGTCGGACCGCGCGAAGTGCAGAGCAGCGAGGGGGGCTTCGTCGCCCCTGACGAGACCGCCCCCGTCAAGGCCTACCGTCGCCGGTGCCCCACCCAGCGCGCATCCCGCGAGCCACAGCGCCCCGGCGGCGTGCCCGGTGTCCAGCAAGATCAACGGCCAGGCACGGTGGCCGTAGTGAGAGACCGTGCGCTGCGGGGTGGCGGACAGTTCGACGGTCGCCCCGGGCGGCGCGCCGTCGGGCTCCGGGCCGAGGCGGTGCACACGGTGGCGCAACGGGTCGTATCCGTAACGCCCGGGCGGCAGCGAGCATCCGGTGCCCACGACGAGCCGTGTGTCCACCGGGTGCAGTGCGCCCGCGGACGGGGCGGGCCGCAGCCGTCCGGCACCGTCCGAGGCCGCCAGGGAGAGGCGGAGCAGCCGACCCAGGTCGAGCTCCCCCGGGCATCCCTCCGGGAGGGAGCGCGGCCGTCCCGGCCACGGGTGGACGGCGGGCCCGGCGGGCGTGTCCGGTCCGGGCTTCTCGGGGGAACGGGCGCGGGCGAGCGCGGTGACGAGATCCACGAGGCCGCCCTCACATGTGAGGTGGAGGAGCCAGGGTGAAGTCCTCCGGCGCGCTCGGCGCGGTCGTACGCCAGCCTCGGCCGGTGGCGATGTCGGCGAGGCGCGGGCTGCCGAAGTAGCCGAAGGCGGCCGGGGCGTTCGGAATGAGACCGGAGACGAGGACCCGGGCGACGCGCAGCGGTGTCTCGGCCACGTCCTCGGTGGTGAGGTCGAACGTCATGATGCGGTGGCCGCCGTCGTGGAGGGCGCGCTCCAGCCGGTCCCGGCTGCCGGGCTCGACCGCTTCGACGGGCACGACGCCGTGCGCGGGCTCGGTGAATCTCCTGGCCTCGGGGGCCATCCGTTCGTCCAGCCAGACCTGGACGTGTGCGCCCAGATCCCGTACGTGCTCGAAGTGTTCGCCGCACGCGTCGAGGTAGCGGCGGTCCTCGCGGTGGTCCAGGTAGAGGCCTCGGGCGAGCAGTCCGGCTTCGACGGCCTGGAACACCCAGCCGTCGGGGTCGGTCAGGCCCTGGGTGAAGACCCAGGTGTGGACGGCCTCGAGCACGGCCTTGCGGGCGGCCTCGGCCGGGTCGTACTTGCACGCGAACCCGGCGGCGTAGAGGCCGAGCCGGGGGTCGTGGACGAGCGCGGCCATGCAGGGGGCGAACTCCGAGGGCATCTCGACGAGGTGGACGTCGAGCCCGGATCCGGCGAGGTCGTCGGTGAGGCCGGGCACGCTGGCCGGGTCGATGCCGCGGGCCGGGCCGTCGAGGTGCCACCACAGTTCGAGGGCGTCGCGTTCGACGATCTCCAGCAGTCCGCGCTCGATCGCGTCGTCCAGGCCCTGTCCGGTGGCGATCCCCGCGTAGTTCAGGTGATGGGTTCGGGGCAGTGAACGCAGCTCTCCCTGACGCCAGTTCAGGTGCGTGAGCGCGACGGGTGCCCAGACCTCGGCCCGCTCCCCGCCGGGCAGCCGTTCCTCGCCGCGCGTCCACAGGGACGGGGTGTCGGGCGTGAGGGGGCGGTAGGGGAACTTCTCGCGGGCGTACTGCCAGTCGGCGTACGTCGGCAGCTCGCCCGGTCCGTACAGCCGCAGGCCCTTCCCGGTCAGCTCGGCGGCGGTGGCGCGCAGCGGGGCGTCGGGGTGGCCGGGCGGCGCTACGCGGTTGCCGCAGTACCGCTCGATTCCTTCCGCTATGGCCGCGATCCGGGCACCCTCGGGGTCACCGAAGGTGGTGCCGAGCGACACCCGGTCGGCGGGCCACAGGCCGAGCCTGCGGGCGTCGGCTATCTCCGCGGTGAGCGCGGTGTAGCGGGGTGGCGCGCCTACGGGGTGCTCGACGGGCTTGACCTTGCGGACGATGCCGCAGACAGGGTCGACCAGGGCTTCCAGCGGCAGCGCCGTCATCGCAGGATCTCCTGTACGGGGTCGGTGGGGGCGGGGCGGGTGCGGAGCACGGGCAGGCGGAGCGCCACAGTCCCGGGGTCGACCTCTCGCCGGGAGGCGAGCAGCCGGGTGGCCGTGACCGGGTCGTCGCCGGTGTGGGGGTTGCGGGCGTGGGCGGGGAAGTGGTGCCCGGCGATCTCCAGGCGGAGCCGGGTGCCCGCGGGCAGCCGTCGTGCGAGCCGGCCGAGCGCCACGGTGATCTCTGCGGCCTGCCCCGGGGGGCCCTCACGCCGGACGGTGCCGACGGCGAGCCGTTCGGCCGCCCCTGTGGGGCTGATCGCGACGAGCCGGGCGACCCAGTCGGCCGACGGCGTGTCGGCAGTGGCGCTCAGGGCCACCTCCGCGGTGCCGAGGACGTCGAGCGGGCGCGGCAGCGGCGGGGTGACGAGCAGGCAGCGGTCAGGAGTGCCGCCGTCTGCGGGAATGGTCAACTCCTCGGAAGACACGGGGCGTTCGGGGTCGGCTGTGAAGGTGGCTCCGTCCAGCGGTCGCAGGCGCTGAGTGCGTGGCTCGCCCTCCGCACCCACGGGCAGCCACAGGGGGCTGCCGCCCAGCCCGACCGAGCCGCGGTGCCCGGGCTCGAGGTTCCCGGTGAGGGCGAGGTGGGCCCAGCGCGTGTACAGCTCGCCGAGGCCGATCCGGTGTGCCGGCCAGGCGTCGGGGCCGGGCCCGGCGACGAGGCGGTGACCCCACGGGCCCATCAGCAGCCGCGCCGAGGGCCCACCCCAGCCGCGCCACAGCGTGACGGTGTCCTCGGTGAAGTGGTCGTGGTGGCCGCCCACCGCGAGCAGGGGCACACCGGCACGCTCCGCGCGGGAGCAGAGCCGGCCGCGCTCGCGGTGCCGCCACAGGCCCGGCCAGGAGGGAAGGTTCCGGCCGAGCCGCCGGGGGAGGTCGCTCAGCGGCAGGTGGGCCAGCAGGTCGGGCTCTGCGGCGAGGGCCTTCGCCAGGGCGTCCTCGTCGGAGTCGTGCCGGTCGCCGTGGGCCGCCCACCACCCGGCACGGGCCAACAGCCGTTCGGCGCCCGAGGGTTCGCGAGCCGTCTCGGCGATGCCCAGGGCGGGTACCGCGGCGATGACGGCGTCGGGGCGGGAATCCTCGGGCGCGTCGAGCGCGAGGACGAGTGCGCAGTGAGCGGCGTAGGAGGCGCCGACCGCCACGAGGCGCCCGTCGCTCCAGGGCTGCTGACGCATCCAGCGGACGGTCGCCGCTCCGTCGGCGGCCTCGTTCTCGTACGGGTGCCACTCCCCCGGCGACGCGTGCCGGCCGCGTACGTCCTGGACCAGGGCGGCGAACCCGCGCCGGGCCCACCCGCGCAGCTCGGCGTGGTGGCGGCGCCGGTCGTAGGGCGTGCGGATGAGGACGGCCGGGAAGGGCCCGTCCCCGTCCGGGAGTCGGGCGTCGGTGGCAAGGCCCACGACGACCACGGTGACCAGCGTCATCCGGTCTTCCCCGGCATCGGGGCGACGTCGGGGACGGGCAGGACGGGGTGCTCGCTGACGGTCAGCGTGCGCAGGTCGACGCACCGGAGCCGACGCCGGGCGGGCAGCCCACCGGTGTCGGGGGCGTCGGTGGCCCACCGGGCGAGATCGTCGGCGAGCAGGGCGGCGAGCAACCCGGCCGCGGGGGCCGTGAGGTCGGCTGGCGTGCCGGACGTGCGAGGCCCGTTCCAGTAGGCGGCCAGCTCACGGTGCGCGGGCGTGGCGGCGAGCCGACGGGCACGGACGTGCGCCGAGGTGACGTCACCGGCAGCGGCCGCGAGCGGCTCCACGTACGCCTGCCAGCCCTCCCGGTGACAGCGCAGCCAGGCGATGCCGCGCTCCGGCAGCCGGTCGGCCGCATCCCACAGCCCCTCGGGAACGGGGCCGTCGAGGCACCACACGACGGCTGCGGGCTCTTCCCTGGCCAGAGAATCGGCCAGGTCGTCGGGAGCGGCGGGCCGGGGGTCGGCGCCCGAGGCGCGGAGAAGCTCCGCCAGCGGCTCGGTCAGCCCGGCATCACCCAGCAGCCGGATGTCCCGGCGCTCGACGGGCCAGGGCGTGCGCCGCAACCCGTCGGCCAGGTATCCGGCACTCTCGAAGGCCCCCAGAATCCGGTCGAGTTCGGCATCCGGCTCGTCGGCGGCCGAGCCGGAGAGCCGGGAGAGGAGGGCCTCCTCGTCGGCGTCGCCCGTCCGTACGCTGAGGAACTCCCCGTCGGCCGTGCGGACGGTGAGCCCCCGCCCGGGTACGGCGACGACCTCGACACCGGATGCGAGCTGGCTGCGCGACACTCAGTCCTCCTGTCGGGAAAGGGCCTTGGCAGGGCGTGGGCCCGCCCGCCAGATGACGGGCGGGCCCACGATCGAGGGTCTTGACCCTCGCTGGATCTCGCTTACTCCTCGGTGTCGTCGAAGGGGTTCTCGACGAGCGCGTTGGAGTGGGAGGCCGAGTCGTGAGCCAGCTGACCCGGGTCGACGATGGGCGCGAAGACCTGCTCGTTGTCCATGAACTCTCCTTCATCGCAAGGGAGGTGCGGCGTTCTGTTGAGCGCCACAGGAGAGACTCTAATGAATATGATTTTCATATTCTACCCCTGAGAGGGGGTGATCCGGATAACACACCGGCCAGCCGCCCTCGGGGTCACGGCCGACCCGCCCCGCCACCTTGAGCACATCCGCCAGCAGCCCGGGCGTGACGACCTCCTTCGGCGTCCCGTCGGCGACCACGCGGCCGTCCCGCAGGGCGACGATCCGCTCGGCGAACCGGGCGGCGTGAGCCAGGTCGTGAAGCACCAACACCACGGTGAGGCCCCGCTCCTCGCGCAGCCGGACCACGGTCTGCATCACGTCGAGCTGGTGGTGCAGGTCCAGGTAGGTGGTCGGCTCATCGAGCAGCAGGACGCGGGTGTCCTGGGCGAGCGCCATGGCGAGCCGCACCCGCTGCCGCTCGCCCCCGGACAGGGCGTCGACGTCCCGCTCGGCCCACTGTTCCACGCCGACGTCGCGCAACGCACGTCGTACGACGGGGTCGTCGCCCTCGCGCAGCATGCCGAGGGGCCCGCGCGCCGCGTACCGCCCCTGCCGCACGAGGTGCCGGACGGTCATGCCGGGGACGGCCGGGGCCGACTGGTGCAGCAGCGCGACCCGCCGGGCGGTGGAGCGCCGGGTGAGCCGGGCCAGGTCGTCACCGCCCAGCAGCACGCGCCCCTCGTCCGGTTGCAGAAGCCCGGCGGCCAGCCGCAAGAGGGTTGACTTGCCACAGCCGTTGAGGCCGATGAGGGCGGTGAGTTCGCCCGGTTCGACGGTCACGTCGACTCCGCGCAGCACGGGTCGGCCGGGGTAGCCGAAGTGGACTCCATCGACACGGATCCCCACGGGTTCGGTCATGCTCTGTCCTTCGTCGACATCAGAACGTTCGGCTCGGCGTACGGCGTACGACGACCAACAGCAACCCGGCACCCACGCACGCGGTGAGCGCCCCGACCGGGAGCGTGAGCCGCCCGGAATCCATCGCGACCGCCAGCAGCTGCGAGACCGACTGCGCCGCCGCGTCCGCACCGCACACCACGGCCGCACCCACGAGGGCGGCACCGGGCAGCGTCACCCGCAGATCCGCACCGAACACGGCCAGCGCGAGGTGCGGCACGAGCAGCCCCACGAAACCCAGCGCCCCCACCGCGGCCACCGCCCCCGCCGTCAGCGCCACAGCGCACACCAGGGCGAGGGTCCGCGCCCGCGCGGCGGACAGCCCGGCGGCACCGGCGATGTCATCGCCGCAGCGCAGCAGGGTCAGCGGCCCGGCCAGCAGCCACGCCACGGCACCCCAGGCGAGCGCCCACGGCCACAGCAGGTGCCAGTGCTGCCACACACGGCCCTCGGTCGTGCCGACGAGCCACTGGACCACACTGCCCAGCTCACCCGGCGCCACGAGCAGCACCATGGCCGTGAGCCCGCCGAGCACCGCCGAGACGAGCACCCCGTGCACGGCCGTCTGCGCGGGGTCGCCCCGGCCACGCCCGGCGAGCAGCCAGAGCAGACCGGCCCCGACGAAGCCGCCCACGCACGCGGACACCACGACGGCGAGGGGCGATTCCCACCCCGCGAACCCTAGGCCGCTCGCGGTGACGGCCCCGAGTACGGCGCCCGGCGTGACGCCGGTGACCTCGGGCCCGGCGAGGGGGTTGCGCAGGGCGGACTGGAGGACCAGACCCGCCACGCCCAGGCACGCCCCCGCGCCCAGAGCCACCAGCAGCCGGGGCAGGCGGAGCTGGAACAGGATGTGTTGTTCCGTCGCGTCGCCGCCCCCACCGAGGACATCCCAGACCACGGCCGGGGACATGCCCCGCCCAGCCGCCAACTCGCCGCAGACGCACACGAGGACGAGCGCGGCGAACACCGCGAAACGCCGGCTCACCGGGACTCCCCCACTTCGGTCGACACGACTTCGGGACCACTCCCCCGCTGCTCCGCACCCGACGACGCGGATGCCTCAGGACCCGCCGCCGGCCCTCGCCGCGCCGTCGGCCTCCGCTTGCCCGACCGGAGCAGGGCGACGCCGACGGGCACGCCGAAGAGGGCCGTCCAAGCACCGGCCGGCGTCTCCACGGGCGCCAGCGCGAGCCGGGCCGGCAGATCGGCGACGGCCACCACGACGGCACCCCATGCCGCCGACCACGGCAGCCAACGCACCGCGTCGACCGCCGGGTTCAGCCGTCGCGCCAAGTGCGGGGCGAGGAAGCCGACCCACGCCACGGGCCCGCACACGGCCGTCACCGGCGCGATCAGCACAATGGCGATGGCCAGTGCGGCGAACCGTGCCCGCTGCGCGCGCACCCCCAGCGCCTCGGCGTCCTCGTCCCCCAGCCGCAGCACCGACAGCACCGGCGCGCACAGCACCAGCGCGGGCATGGCGACCAGCAGCCAGGGCCACAGGCCGGTGACGTCGTCCCAGGTACGGGCGGAGAGCGAGCCGAGCAGGTAGCGGTAGATCAGCTGGAGGTCGAGCTGGTCGGCCATCACCATCAGCACGAGCAGCGCGGCCTGCAACGCGGCGGCGACCGCGGCCCCGGTGAGCAGCACGGCGGACGGGCTGCGCCCCAGTCCGGCGGCGAGCAGC
This sequence comes from Streptomyces sp. DH10, assembly GCF_029813805.1. NCBI lineage: Bacteria > Bacillati > Actinomycetota > Actinomycetes > Kitasatosporales > Streptomycetaceae > Streptomyces > Streptomyces sp. DH10. The sequence continues at coordinate 55,825 of NZ_JARVKU010000025.1, read as the reverse complement.
GTGAGCGCACCGCCGAGTGCTGCCCCGCCGATGGCCAGCAGCGGCTGGACGGCGGCGGGGATGGACACGGCCAGCACCAGTGGCGCGGCCACTCCGAGCGCGGCCCCGGAGGACACGCCAAGCATCTCGGGGACCGCCAGGGGATTGCGCAGCGCCTCCTGCAGCACGAGCCCTGCCGCGCCCAGGCAGGCACCGGCGACCAGCGCCAGCACCAGCCGGGGCACACGGAGTTCGGTGACGACGACTCCGGCGAGCGTGGCGTCCGCGTCCAGCAGTGCACCAGGCAGCCGGTGCAGCGGGACGTACGGCGTGCCCAGGCTCAGCGCGCAGGCGGACGCCGCGGCCAACAGCCCGAGGAGCACGGCAAGTTGCCACATCGTGCCGGGTCGCGAGAATCGCCTGCCCGTGGCCGTCGCACCTACCGCGCTTTCTGTCGCGGTGCGTGCGCTCACCGCAGGGCGGCCGTGGCCTCGTCGAGGACGATGCCCAGCGAGCGGGTGCCGCGCCCCTTGGCCCACACCTCGGAGTTCACCTCGTGGACGTTTCCGTTCTTGACGGCCGGGATCTTCTCCCACAGCGGGTTCTTCGCCAGCTTCTCCGACAGCTTGCCGTCGGCCTCGCCGAAGGCGATCGTCTCCACGAACAGCACGTCCACGTCGCGGGCGAGGATCTCTTCGAGGCTGTAACTCCCCTCGACGCCACGGGACTTCCAGGGGTAGTCGGCGATCTTCGGGAACAGCCCGGCGGCCACGTCCGTCCCCGGGGTGGCGACACCGAAGTTCTCGTCGCTGCCATAGATGACGAGCGCGGTCTTGTCGCTCTTGTTCTTCTCGGCCTCGGCGAGCTTGGTGCGGAAGGTCTTCTCGGCCTTCTCTCCCTGTGCGGCGCGTCCGGTGAGCGCGGCGACATCACGCAGGTACCCCACGCTGTCCTGCCACGTCTCGGGCTGCATGGGCCAGAACGTGGTGGCGTCCTTCAGGGCCGGGGCGAGCTTGCCGTGCGTGTCCTCCAGACCGATCACGAGATCGGGCTTGTGGGAGAGGATCGCCTCCACCTCGGGAGCGATGAAACCGCCGGGGATGATGTCGGCCTTCTTCGCCTTCTCCTCCCCCAGGAAGTCCGGATGGGCGAGGAGGGCACTGTTCGTGGCCGTGGGGACGATGCCCAGCTCGGTCAGGATGTCGTCGCAGAGCGCGAACAGGCAGACGATGCGCTGCGGTTCCTTCTTCAGGGAGACCTTGAAGCCTTTCGCGTCGGTCAACTGCCTTGTCGACTTGATGGGTTCCACGGTGACGTCGGTCTTCGTACCGGCCGCGGCGGCATCGTCGCCCGCGGGTTCGGTGGACGCTCCGCATCCGACCAGTACGGACCCCACTACGGCTGCGGTGATCCAACTGCGGACGGATTTCGACGGTGAGCGCAGCATCGATGCCCTCGCTTCTTCTCATGGCTCCGGAACGCGTCGACCATACATGATAATCGTTTTCATCAGACCCCTTTTCTCGCGCTGGAGGCTCTTGATGCACGACGCCCCGCTGCTGCTCGTCTCCGACCATGTCGGGGGATCCGTCCACGTACTGACCATGCCGGACGGCGTCGAGGTGCACCGCCTCACCCGACGTCACCTTTCGGAGCACGCCGGCTTTCTGGCACTGCCGAGGGGGCGGGCGGCGTGCGTCGACGACCGCAGGGGCGAGCTGCTGGTTCTCGACCCCTTCGGCCGTGAGCTGGTCGAGGCCGCTGTTCCGGTCGCCGTGCCGGCCGAGCACCTCGCCTGTGACCCTTCCGGCCGGTGGGCAGCCGTCACGACAGGCCTGGGCAAGAACGGCGAACCGTGGTCGGATCTGCTCACGGTCGTCGACCTGGCCACGGGAGACGCGGCCCGGGTGCGGACGCGCATGGGCGAGCCGGGGGTGACGGTACTGGGCGGCGACACCCCCTTGGCCGTCCTGCGGCACCGGGAACCCGGCGCGCTGGCCGTTCACCGGTTCGCCGACCTGCTCGACGCACCGCCGGGCTGCCCAGCGGTCACGCCCCACGCCCACCTCCCCCTGCCGGACGACGGGCACGGCGATGCCCAAGACCCGTACACCGGTCGCGTGTTCGCGGCCACGGGCGAGGGGGTGCGCCGGGCTCGCCGCGAGGGCGACGCACTCGTTCCGGAGCCGATGATCCCGTGGGGTTCACCCGCCCGGGGCTGGTACCTGCGTCTCGACCCTCGACGACGGAGCCTGTGGTCGACCCTGCGGGGCGGCCCCCCGGACCCACTGCGATGGCCGGAGTGGACGAATCAAGCATGGTGCCACGACCTGCAAACGGACCGTACGACCGTTACGGAACTCGGCCCCGGACTGGTCTTCCGGCTGGCCCTCGCCAAGGACCACACCGCGTTCACCCGCATCCATCCCGACGGCGACGAACTGATCCTGCTGGACGCCGACGCAGCCGTACGCCGCACCCCCCTCCCCGCCATGGACGGCGCCCCCCGCCGCGGTGGCACCCCCTGGGAGGGCGTCCAGCGCCGCGCGGTAGCCGCCTCCCCCGGCACGGACTGGGTCGCCGTGACCCGTGGCGGCCACGGCGAGGTTCACGTCTTCGACGCCCGAACGGCCTGCGAAGCGGCCCACTTGAAGCTGGGCACTTCCTTGCACCACGGCGGCCACGCGATGCTGCGCACGCGGCACGACGGCGCCCAGGGAGATCCCGTAGGCCGGTGACAACCCATCACCAACAGGGCGGGGTGGGGCGGTCGGCGCCAGTCACGCTCTCACCGTCCGAGGGTGTTCACCGGAGAGCCACAGCAAGTAGCTTGTCGACAACGAAAACCGTTTCGCTGCGCATGGGAGTTGACGTGACCGCACAACAGGCCACCATCGGCGAGGTGTTCAGCGCCGGGGCCGAGGAGTTCCACCGCTGGTCGCCCCTGCTGTGGGACCAGGTCGGGCAGGCCACGGTGGAGGTGTCGGCTCCGGGCCGTGGCGAGCGAGTGCTCGACGCCTGCTGTGGTGCCGGAGCGTCTGCACTGCCGGCAGCCCGTGCGGTCGACCGCGACGGGCTGGTCGACGCGGTGGACCTGGCCGGGGCCCTCGTGGCGCTCGGCGAGCGGCGCGCAGGACAGGAGGGCCTGGCGAACCTGCGTTTCCACGAGCACGACGTGACGGAGTGGGTGGCGGCGGACGGCGGTTACGACCTGGTGCAGTGCGCGCTGGGCGTGTTCTTCTTCCCCGACATGGACCGTGACACCGCCAAGCTCGCAGGGCTCCTGCGGCCGGGTGGGCGACTCGCGGTGACCGTATGGGAGAAGGGGGCGCTCGGCGGCTGGGGGCAGGCCTTCAAGAGCGCGGTCGAGACGGAACGCGAGTGGCCGGGATCGTCGCAGTCGGCCCAACTGGGCCGGATCGACACCGCCGACGCGCTCGCCCCCTGGCTGGAGAGCCTCGGCCTGCGCAGCCCCCGGGTCGTACGCCGGGACCTCGCCGTGCCGCTGACCCCCGCGACCGCCTGGGACCTGGCGGTGGGCAGCGGTACGCGCGCCCTGCTCGACGGGCTGGCGCCCGCCGCGGTGGAACGCGTCCGCGCCCACTTCACCGCAGCGTTGGAGGCGGCGTCGGTGACGGATCTCGACGCCCGGATCCTGACCGGGACGGCCGTGGCATGACCCGGGGGCCGCATCACGCCGCCGCCCGGCAGGCCGCCGAGGGTTTCACCGCCACGGTCTGCCGGGCCGAGGGCGGTTGCGGCGCGGCGGACAGCCGCGTCCTCGAAGCACTGCGCGACGCCACCCGGCGGGTGCCGTTCGGGCTGCTCGTCGCCACCGGCATCACCACTGCGCGGGAGCGGCGGGCGCCAGAGGACTCCTGTTAATGGATCCCATTTCCATATAGCGTCGTCGCATACACGCAGGACTGTGGAGGCGGTCATGACCGAGCGCGACGTACTTCTGGGCACGATCCAGGAAACCCTGCTCATCCCGCTCTACGGCCGGGCGGTGGAGAACCGCAAGCAGGAAGCGGTCCTTCGCGACCCCGTCGCCGAGAGGCTCGTCGCGGCGATCGACTACGACTTCGCCCGCTTCGACGGCCTGCCGATGCTGCTCGGCACCGTCCTGCGCACGAGCCTGTTCGACCGCTGGGTGGCGGACTTCCTCGCCGAACATCCCGCCGGAACTGTGGTGGAGGTCGGCGCCGGCCTGAACACCCGTTACGAACGCGCCGACAACGGCAGGGCCCGCTGGTTCGACCTCGACCTGCCCGACGTGATCGAGCTGCGCCGCGACTTCTTCACCGACACCCCGCGCCGCACGATGATCGCCGCATCGGTGACGGACGAGGCATGGGCGGACACCGTCGCCGCACACTCCGGCGGCCCCTACCTTTTCGCCGTCGAAGCCGTCCTGCCCTACCTCCACGAGATGGACGTCCGGAACGTCATTGGCCTGCTCGCCGACCGCTTCCCCGGCTCCCTGCTGGCCCTCGACACCTCCGGCCCCGGCCACTTCCACACCCAGGACCAGCCCGACGCGCTGGGCAAGGTCAACGCCCGGATGCAGTGGAGCTGCGCCGATCCACTACAACTCGCCGAGTGGCGACCGGGAGTCGAAGTACTGGCCTCCTGCACGTTCAGCAGCCTTCCTGCTCCGATGTACGACGAACTCCCGGCCCCTGTCCAGGAGATGCTCAGAGGCCTCGCCACCCAACGGCTTCCCCAGGTGGAGGACTACCGGCTGAACCTGGTCCGGCTGCCCTGACAGCGCCGACCGATCTCAGTCCGCATCCGACACCTCTGTGACGGGTGGTGTGGGCCAAGCGGCACGGGGCGCTTGCTGCACGGGTTCGGCGCCGTCGGCGAAGTGGACCGGCGCGGCACCGGCCAGCAGCGGTTCAACCACGCCCTGAGCTACTGCATGCTGCTGCCGGGTCCTGAGGCCCACCAACTCGCCACCCATGTCGGTTGGTTGCTCAACGGTACTCGTGGCGGCCTGGCCGCGGGCACCCTCTTCGTCCTGCCTGGCGTCGTCGCCCTGCTTGCGCTGTCGGCGCTGTACGTCGCGTTCGGTACGACCGCCGCCGTCACCGTGCTGTTCGCCGGGCTAGCCCCGGCCGTGGTCGTCATCGTCGCCCAAGTGGTGTGGCGGGTGGGCCGACGGTCCCTGACCCACCCCGCCCTCATCGCGCTCGCAGTCGCATCCTTCGCCGCGCTCGCCCTGTTCGTCGTCCCCTTCCCGCTGGTGGTTGCGGTGGCCGCGCTCATCGGCTGGCTGCTGGCCCGCCTCGCCCCGCAGACCCTGCGCCCGGCCACCGCGCACACCGCCAACGGCCCACCACCACTGATCGCCGACGACGCGTTGCACGCCGAACGCCCCAGCCGTCATCGGGCGTTGCGCATCCTCGGGCTCGGCCTGCTGTTGTGGGGCGCGCCGCTCGCCGCAGTGGCGGTCTTCACAGGTCCCGGAAGTGTCTTCACCACCCAGGGCCTGTTCTTCTCCGGCACCGCCCTGGTCACCTTCGGCGGCGCCTACGCCGTCCCGGCCTACGTCGCCCAGCAGGCGGTCCAGCACTACGGCTGGCTCGGCGCGGGCGAGATGGTCCGCGGCCTCGCTCTGGCGGAGACCACGCCAGGGCCCCTACATCGAGCGCCTGCACGGGAACCGGTCTGTGTCCGCCGCGCTGACGGGCATCACGGCGGCCGTTGTCGGCGTCATCGCCGATCTCGCCGTCTACTTCCCGCTCCACACCTGGTTCGCGACGGTCGACGACCGTACCTAGGGGCCGCTGCACCTCCAGCTCCCCGACCTGTCCACCGTGCGGCCCACCGCCTTGGCCATCACCTGCGCCGCCCTGGTCATGGTCTTCGCACTGAAGTGGAGCGTCCTGCGCGTCCTCGGCGTCTGCGCCGTCCCCGGTCTTGCGGTGGCCGGGGTGGCGGCCCTCGGCTGACATGGCACCAAGGGTCAGCCAGGCAAGCGGCAATCCGGACGAGCCGTCTCTTTGGGGATCCCATCCCCGCCCACGCCCGGTCATGCCTGATGATGGACGTGCCATGACCGAGCCGAGTACGACGTATCGCGCGCCACTGCCCGTGTTCCGGGCCGCTGTGTTCGCCTTCGTCGGCACGGTGCTCGGGGTGTCCGCGCACCATCTGGTCGCCGAAGGACCGGCGCCCTGGCGGCAGAGCGCGGCCGCTGCCGCCGTGCTCTTCGCCGTGGGACTGGCCGGAGCCCGGCGTCCCCGTTCTCTGATGTCCGTGGTGGCGGTGTGCGGTGCGGCGCAGTCTGCGCTGCACCTGTGGCTGGCGACGGCACACGCGCACTCTGCCCCGGCTATGGCCGTGCCCGCGCACGCCCATCACGGGACGGACGCTCACACGGCCTGGCACGAGCGGCTGCACGGCTCGCTCGCGATGACCGCCGTGCATGCGGCTTCGGCGGTGCTGGTCGCTGTGCTGCTGCACCAGGCGGACACCGTGTGCTGGTCACTGGCACGGGGCACGACGGCCGCGGTCGACGCGGTCCGCGCCCGGATGGCCACGGTCCGGACGCTGCTGAGGAAACGCCTTGCACCCGCGCGGTACCGGTTGCCTGCGGTCATCGGGGCGTGGCCGCAAGGGCCGCCTCTGAAGAAGGCAGTGCTCGCAGACGTGCTGGTACGCAGGGGACCGCCCCGGGCAGGAACCTCTCTCGCCGTATGACCTCTGCGGGATGCCCGACCGGCCGTCCCGCGCTCGTCCCTGCCTGGAGACCCCCATGTTCCATGCCATGAAGAAGCACGGCACCGCCCGGCGCCTGGCCCTGCTGACCGCCGCGACCACCGGCGCCGTCCTCCTCACCGCCGGCCCGGCTGCCGCCCATGTGGAGGTCGAGGCCGACAACGCCCAAGCCCTCGCCGAGAACGTCAAGCTGACCTTCGTCGCCGAGTCGGAATCCGCCGACGCGGGGATCACCGAGCTGCGCGTGGTCCTGCCCAAGGGCATCGCACCCGCAGACGTGGCCTACGACAAGGGCCCCGAGGGCTGGAAGTTCACGGCCCGCGACGACGGTTACGTCATCAAGGGCCCGGCCGTGAAGACCGGCGAGGACGCCGAGCACTCGGTCGTCGTCAAGCAGCTGCCCGACGCGAAGGAACTGGCGTTCAAGACGTTGCAGACCTACAGCGACGGACGGATCGACCGCTGGATCGAACTGAGTGAGCCCAGCGGCGACGGCCACGGCAACGAAGCCCCGGTCCTCGAACTCAAAGCAGCCGCACCCGGCGCGAAGCCCGCCAGCCCGTCCCCGAGCGAGAGCCGGCCGGCGTCGCCCTCCCCCACTCCCACGGAGACCGAGCCGGAGTCCTCTCCGGCGGCCCGGGCCGAGGCGAAGGAGGACGACGGCGGCCTCTCGATCGGTGCATGGATCGGCATCGGCGCCGCGGTCCTGATCGTGGCGGGCGGTGCCGCCTACGCAGTACGCCGACGGGCCGGCGCCCAGCAGTAACAGCAAGGATGCCGATCGGCCCCTTTGCCCACGCGGTCTCCGCAGAAGCGGCGCCGCGGCAAAGGGGCTGGCCGCCCGTTACCCGGCACGCGGCAGGTGCGCCGTGTTGGCGAGCAGCACCGCCGGGGCCATCGCTACCAGCACGGGCAATGCGAGAACGACGGCTGCCGCCGTGCCCGTCCAGACATGGCGGCCCCGGGACGGCGAGGCCCCCGGCCACACTGGAACTGCAGTTCATCCGCCCACCGCGCGAGGCACGGCTCCGTGCACGCCGGTGAAGCCGCGCCTCCCGGCGACTCGATGGGCGGCCGCGAGGTCATCGCGGCCGCCCAGCAATCCTGGACACGGACGGCACGCCGCTCGCGGCGGTGGCGGTTTCGATGCCCGCTTCTCGGTACGAGCCGGACCGGTTGCCCGAGTGGGGACGCCTCGTCACCGACATGGCGACGGAAATTACGGCGCGTCGCGTCCAGCGGCTCTGCATGCCGGCCACCATGCAGGCGAGCCGGGTGCCCTGCGAACCGGCACACCGCGTCATTGCGAAGAAACGCGAAACTCGAATTCGGGACGGTCCCACGGCACGGCGGGCGGGTTCGCGAGCACGGTCCCGATCCGCACTGCACCTGCGCGGTGGTAGAAGCCCTCGGCGGGAACATGCGACACGACCTTGACACGATCGAGCCCAGCGGCACGGGCCTCGGACTGCATGTGCGCGACGAGCAGCCGTCCAATACCCCGTCCTTGCGCTTCGTCGGCGACGAACAGCAGGTCGAGCTCCGGTGGAGCGAGAACGAGCGAGTAGAACCCGAGGACCCGGCCTCCATGCTCGTCGGCACCGACGGCCACAAAGGCGCGGTGGGCCTCGATGTAATCAGGCCCGACCCGGTAGCCCGCGACTGCGGCTGCGTACTCACCCGCGTAGGCGCCTGAGCCACGCACGAGCCGCGTGAGCCGTTTGGCATCCCGCGCAACGGCCCTCCGTATCGTGATCGGATGGCTGATCGGGGAAGTGCGGGGACTCATCGGAAGAGTATTTCGCACCGGGGCGTGCCGTCGTGCGGCGGGTCGGCTGCTCGGGCCGGATTCCTGCACCGCTCCCGGGAACTGCCTGCCCAGGCCCCGAGGTAGCGAGGGTCAGCCTGTACAGGACGACTTCAGGCTGGTCACGTTCCTGCCCTGCCCTGCACGCGTGGGGCAGAAGCAAGGGGCCGGGCCGAGCCGGGTCCCTCCGATCATCTATCGCAGACAGGGCCCGTCTACCACGCCCCCAGGGTGATCCTTCAAGCACTGGCATAGGGGCAAGCACGCACACCCCACTCGCGAACTATGTAGTCCCACCACATGTGGCCCTGACCTGCACGTTGTGCTCACAGTATCCGTCCCCACCGCGCACGAGGAAGTGGCGCACATGCTCTCCGCACCCACCGCTCCCCCTCCCCCCGCCAGCCTCAAACGCATCGTCACGGCCGGCATCACGGGGTTCGTGGCGTGCTGATTCGGTGCTGGCCGACCTGCGTCGCAGTGCGCTCCATTGCCCTCGACGGCATCCGCACATGGTTGCTCACTGTCACTAACAGCCTGAGCCGACAGGGATGAGTCAACCACCCGGGGGGGCTTGTCCGGGGATGCGGAGTAGAGGACGGGTAGGTCACCGTCATGGTGATAACCGTGGCGTGCGTGGTCGCTGTCCACAACTCCACCGGGCGCGTTCACGCTCAGGGTGTCCCGGCAGCTTCGGCACGGGCCAGGGCGACTTCCAGTACGACCAGCAGCGCATCGCGGACCGAGCCCGTCTTCCGTGCGTCGAAGACGACCAGCGGAACGTGCTCGGCGATGTCCAGTGCCCACCGCACCTCGTCGAGGTCATGCTCGACCTCCCCGTCGAAGGCGTTGACGGCGACCGCGAAGGGGACGTCCTTGTGCTCGAAGTAGTCCACCGCCGCGTAGCAGTCGTCCAGTCGGCGGGTGTCCACGATCACCAGACCGCCGAGGGCGCCCTCCACCAGGTCGTCCCACATGAAGCCGAACCGGTCCTGGCCGGGGGTGCCGAACAGGTACAGCTTGAGCGTCGGGTCGATGGTGATGCAGCCGAAGTCCATGGCGACCGTGGTGGTGGTCTTGCCCGGAGTGTGCGTGAGATCGTCCACTCCTGCCGCGACCTCGGTGATCGCGGCCTCCGTGGTGAGCGGCCGTATCTCGGAGATCGAGCCCACGGTCGTCGTCTTGCCGACGCCGAAGCCGCCGGCGATGACCAGTTTGACCGGCGTCGGCGGCTGTTCAACTGGTGTCACGGAGCGTCTCCCCTGAGTCGGGGACGGCACGAAGACCATCGATAACCCTTCGCAGTACGGAGAGATCCTGGGCGGTCCCCGCGTTCGGCCGGTGGACCGCCAGCTGCCCTGCGGCACGCAGGTCCTCGGCCAGCACACGGACCACGTTGAGGTGCAGTCGCAGCCCGACGGCCAGTTCCGCCACCGACTGCGGCCGCCGGCAGGCCGCGATGATGTCGTGATGCTCAAAGGTGAGCGCGTGCAGGACGGAGAGCCCCGCCGAGGTCGACACGACCTGGGTCTCGACCGGGAGCGGCAACGCCGCGCCGCCCCCCGACACCCGGCCTGCGGTCAGCAGGAACGGCCGGATCGCGGGAGCGCGGTCGGCGGCCGGATCCGGCGAGCCCCCGGCGTGCCCCGCTGCGTCGTGTGGTGGTCCGCCGACGGCCATCACGATCCCTTTCCGAAGTGCCTGTACCCGTGCCCCGTGCGGGGGACGGTCAGCCGGCCGGGGCCGCGCCGACACTGTTCTTCAGCTCCAGCACAAGCTGGGGGGTAAGTGCGGCCCCGGCCCGGTTGGCGAAGAGAGTCATCTCGTAGGCGATGTTGCCCAGCTTCGCCTCCTTGGAGGTCACCACTCCGAGGACGGCGCCGCAGCCGATGGCCGACACCAGCACATGGCCGCCCTCCAGATCGATGATGACCTTGTTGAGGCCGCCGAGCCCATAGTTGCCGGAGGCGCCCGCGGCGAGACTCGTCAGGCCGGACACGATCGCGGCGAGCCGCTCGGAGTCGGCGTGCTCACGCAGTTGGGAGACGGCGATCAGCAGGCCGTCGGACGACACGGCGATGGCGTCGACCACACCGGCGGTCTCCGTGGCGAACCGGTCGAGGAGCCAGGTGAAATCGGCCGCGGCGGCTCGCAGATCGGTGGGTTCCGGCCGCTCGGAACTGCTGTCATCTGTCGACGTGGTCACTGCCGGACTCCTTCTGGGATTGCTGATGGTGCGATGGTGCTGGTCTCGTCCGGGCGTGAGCACTGTCCTGCTCTGCCCTGCGTACGGCTGCCTCGAACTCGTCGAGCTCCGAACGGACGGCCTCGGCGTCGGCGGGCTGCCGCACCGTCGGCGCCCCCCGGTCCGCCCGCGAAGAGGTCGTGGCGAGCGTCGCGCCCCGTACCCGCCGCCGCAGCGGCCGTGAGTCCTCTGCGGCACGCCGTTCGCCCGAGGTTGCCGAAGGCTCCCCGCCGGCGTCCTCGACGGTCCGTTCCGCCATGGCCGGTCCTGCGGCGGTGCGCGCCGGGATGCGCCGAGGAAGCGCGTCGTGTGACGAGGGGGCCGCCGACCGCTCGGTGACACCGGTGCCGGAGACCGGTACGCGCGACGGCGCCGGCGCGGCGGTCTCCTGCCCGGTCCTCACCGGGAACGCCGCCACGGCTCCCATCAGGCCCGTGTCCACAGGCTGCTCCGCGTTCTCGGGGCCCTCGGGACTCATGGTCAGCAGGAGCGAGGCGGGGATCCAGACGGTTGCGGTGACCCCGCCGCCCGGCGTACGGCTCAGCGACACGCGCACGCCCCACCGCCGGGCGAGACTGCCGACCGCGAAGAGGCCGAGCACTCTGGTCGGCACGAGGTCGAGCCGTTCCCGGCGCACGAGCCGGGCGTTCTCCTCGGCGAGGCGCTCCGCGCTCATGCCGAGGCCGTGGTCGATGACCTCGATCAGCGCCCCGCCGTCCTCGGTGACGTCGGTCCCGGGGCGGACGGCCACCTCGACGGGCGTGTGGGAGGGCGAGAACGCGACCGCGTTCTCCAGCAGTTCGGCGAGCATCAGGGTCAGGTCACCGACGATGTCGGGCTCGACGGTGACCTCCGTCTCGGGCCGCAGAGACACCCGCTGGTAGCCCTCGATCTGGCCGAGCGACGCCCTGATGACGTTGGCCAGGGGGGTCGGCCGGGCCTCGACGCCGGTCTCCCTGATTCCGGCGAGCAGCATCAGGCTGTCGGCATTGCGCTGGAGGCGTACGGCGATGTGGTCGATGCTGTACAGCCGTTCGAGCAGTTCGGGGTCGGTCTCCTCGCGTTCGACGGCGTCGATCAGCATGAGCTGACGCGTCGTCAGGTTGCTGACCCGCCGGCCGACGTTGCCGAACATCTCGGCGACGTTGCGCCGGCTGAGCACCTGCCGTTCCAGGAGCTGGGCGGCGGTGACCTGAACCTGGTTGAACGCCTCGGCCAGTTCGCCGATCTCGTCACGGACCGGGACCGGGATCGACCGCGGTCGCAGGGGGGTGCTGTCGGCGGACTCGTCGTCGGAGACCCGGGCGAGTTCCTCACCCGCCACGTCGACCACCTCCTGGGCGGAGCGGGTCAGGGCCTCCAGCGGGCGCACGACCGAGCGCCGGATCAGGACGCAGAAGGTCAGCCAGGCGGCGAAGCCGAGCAGGGTCAGACCAAGTAGGTAGACGGCGTTCCGCAGGGCATCCGCGGAGACGGCGTCGGCCCGGGCGGCGGTCTGCTCGATCAGCGACCTGGTGATGCCGAGTCGGGCCTCGGACTGCCGGGCCTCGTCGGCGATCACCTTGCGGAGCTGCGTCGGCGTCTGGCCCTGCAGGGCCCCGGGATCGATCTGGAGCTCCGCGAACCGGGCTTCGACACCGTGCTGTTCGGCACTGCGCCGCATGCCGTCCATGCGCAGCACCTGCGCCGGTGTGGCGATGCGCTCGAACCGGTCCAACTGGTGGTCGTAGAGCTTGCGAGCGCCGACCGCCCGGCTGTACTCGGTGAGGGCGTTGGCGTCCCTGGTCTGGGCGGAGAACACGGCGCTCTCGAAGGCCGCGTGGGACGCGTCGGCGCGCAGCACCGTGTCCAGGAGCGTCACGACCGAGGACGACGAGGTGCCGGAGTAGCGCCCCAGGCCGATGCCGTCGATCAGGTACTCGACCGCGGAGGCGTACGCCGGGTCGATGTTGGCGGCGGGGACGTAGCCCCGTTCGAGCTTCTCGCGCAGGACACCGAGGCCGCGGATGTAGTCGAGTGCCTTCGCCTCCTCAGGCGGCAGGCCGGAGGCGAACGCCGAACGCACGGCGGCGGCCTGCGCGTCGGTGCTCCGCTGCGCCCGACGGTAGTCGGTGGTCGGCGGCAGCGGGGCTCCGGGGCGGGCCGAGTCGTACTGCACGGAGAGCAGGAGCGCCTGCCGGTGTTCGGCCTGTACGTCGTTGATGAGCTGCGCGACCTGTTCACTGTCGCGCACCAGGTCCGCGATCCGGTCGGCGTCCCGGGCCTGCTGTATCTGGCCGTAGGCGCCGACGCCGAGCAGTACGCCGACGACCGCGATGGGCGCGATCACCAGGACGTTGAGCTTACGCCGGAAGGGCCACCGGTCGAGAACGGTCGCCGCCTTGCGGCGAAACCGCGGAGTCCGGCGGGCATGCCTGGGCGGGTCCGGTGCGTGCGGCGGGTTCCCTGTGGTGGCGGACACCCGGGCCTCCTTCGACGTGTTGCTGAGCGGTGACGGGGATGCCGTGCTCACGGACCGCCGACCGGCCGGCACCGGACGTGACACTTTCGCGGCCCTCATCGCTGATAGGAACGAAGAGATCGCGCCAGGTGTCCGGAACCAGCCAGGCGAGAGTATCGCTTTTACCATGACATGACAAAGTTTGGGTCATAAAGAATCAATGACGGAATGTTTGCGAAGTATCTCCCGAGTGCAATGCTTCGCCCGCTGAGGCGCTCGGGCACGCGCTGCCACCCCGCGCCACCCGGGCCACCGCCGGGCATCGCCGCCCGCCGGCCTCGCGGGCCTCTCCTCCCGTCGCGAGTCTGATCCTCACGACAGCGGCCACGCGCGGGAACCGTCGCAGACCCACGCCCCGCCTCCCCACCAGCCTTGCCTCTCTCGCACCATGTTGGAGCCCCCGTGCACCCCACCCGAAAGGCGGCCGTGACGGCCACCGCTCTCCTGGCCTCGGCCACCATCACCCTCGTCACCGGATGCGAGAGCGCTTCCACCACCGGCGGATCCGTCGCCGCCTCCCCCAGCGGTTCGTCCAGACCCGGCTGCCCCACCGCCCTGGCCGCGGCCAAGCGGGCCGTCAAGACGGCCGAGGACGTCAACGCCCCCTGGTCCGGGCCGACCAGCGGGCCCCGAGCCGTCCCCGGCAAGACCATCGTCTACATCGCCCAGACCCTGACCAATCCCGGCGTGGCGGGCGTCGCGAAGGGCGTCCAGGAAGCCGCCGGCATCATCGACTGGCGCGTCCGCACCCTCAACGGCCAGGGCACGCCGGCCGGAATCAAGGCCGCCTTCGCGGAGGCCCTGGCCCTCAAACCCGACGGCATCGTCATCGGCGGTTTCGATCCCACCTCCACCCCCGCACAGGTCGAGCAGGCGAACACGGACGGCATCCCGCTGATCGGCTGGCACGCCGTCGCAGCTCCCGGCCCCAGCGAGAACCCGAAGCTGTTCAGCAACATCACCACCAGGGTCGAGGAGGTCGCGAAGATCAGCGCCGATTGGATCATCGCCCGGTCCAACGGTCGCGCGGGCGTCGTCCTGTTCACCGACGCCTCGATCCCCTTCGCCAAGCGCAAGTCGGATCTGATCAAGAAGGAACTCGCCACCTGCTCCGGCGTCAAACTGCTGAGCTACGAGAACGTACCCATCCCGCAGGCGGGCAGCCTCACCACCAAGAGGGTCTCCTCCCTGGCCTCCCGCTTCGGCGACAGGTGGACCCATTCGGCCGCCATCAACGACCTGTACTTCGACCACGCGGGCCCCGCCCTGCGTGCCGCAGGCAAGCAGGGCGACGGCGCCCCGTTCAACATCGGGGCCGGTGACGGCGACCCCTCGGCCTTCCAGCGCATCAACGGCAAGGAGTTCCAGGCCGCCACCGTGCCAGAACCACTGTCCGAACAGGGCTGGCAGATCATCGACGAGTTCAACCGTTCCTTCGCCGGCAAACCGGCCAGCGGCTACGTCGCCCCCGTCCACGTCACCACCGCCGCCACCAGCGGCGGCGCACTGTCCTGGGACTCGGAGGGATACCGCGAGGCTTACCGCAGGATCTGGGAGAAGTAGAGACGTAGCAGACCGGCGGCCAGCCGGACCGGTTCACCCGTACAGTCGGCCGCGGTTTGCACTGTCCAGGGCGCCGGGCCAAGACGTCCAGCACACGCTATGCGCGGCGTCGAGTGCGCGTCGGCCCAGGTCAGTCCCTCTGTGCGCCCGTCGGCAGGGTGCGCAGCCGCATGGTGCTCGCCGAGCTGGTGCCGAATGCGTAGTCCAGCAACTTGGCGGCGTCTGTGTAGCGGTACTGGTCGTTGAGGAGCACGCCGATGACCGTCTTCCCGTTGCGGGTCGCGGCGAAGACGAGGCAGGGGCCGGATGGCGTGTTGGTGCCCGTCTTCACCCCGATCGCCCCGCCGTATGAGCCCAGCAACTGGTTGGTGTTGTACCAGGTGTACGTGCGGGTGCCGCCGGTGCTGGTCGTCGCGTACTGCACGGTCTTCGGCTTCTTCACGATGCCCGCGAACGTCGAGTACTTCATCGCGCTGCGCGCGAGCTTGGCGAGGTCGCGCGGCGTCGTGTAGTTCGTGTTCTGCGTCGAGTTGCCGTCGAACGAGTCGAAGTGCGTGTTGGTCAGGCCGAGGGTGTCCGCCTTGGCGTTCATCTTGCTGATGAACGACTTGGTCCGCGCCGAGATGGTCGTACCGGTGCCGAACGCGTCCGCGAGGGCCATCGCGGCGTCGCAGCCGGACGGCAGCAGCATCGCATGGAGCAACTGGCGGATGGTGACCTTGTCGCCGCTCTTGAGATCCGCGGTGCTCGCGCCCTTGGCAGTGACGTAGTCCCGGTAAGCCTGCTTGATCGTGACCTTCCGGTCCAGGTTCAAGTCGGGGGTGCTCAGCACGACGCGAGCCGTCATGATCTTGGTGGTGCTCGCCATGGGCCGCTTGGTGTCGGCGTACTTGCTGTACAGCGTGGAGCCCGTCGCGCTGTTGAGCATGAACGCGCCCTTTGCGCTGACCGAGGGCGCGGTCGCCGCATGCGCGGGCGCGGTCAGGGCGCCGCCCGCGAGCAGCGCGCCGACGCCGGCGACAGTTGCGGCTCTGCGGATACGTACGCCCTTGATGCCTGTTATCACTATGAACGCTCCGATTGTGCCAAATGCCAATGGCAGTTGCGAAATGAAGCGGGGGGAGGCGCTAGGGAGACTCACACGGGACACCGAGGGTTGTACGGCGGGCGGAAAGTAGTTCAGGGAGTCCTGCGAGCCGACGCTGCGGCGGAGGCCACCCGGACACACATCAGCCACTGTCGGTACCGTCGGATGCGGGCGGGTAGAGGGTTGTTCCCGCGGAACGGCGAAGGATTTCCCAAACGGCGTCGCGCGTGCCCGAGCCCTGTTCGCGCACGATCAACGGAGTGGCCGCCAGCGTCCGCAGGGGCAGCGGCTGTCTGCGCCTGGCCCACGGGTGGCCCGGCGCGACCACCACGACCAACTCGTCGTCGGCGATGGTGTGGCTGCGCAGTCCGTCCGGCGCGTGCGGGCCCTCGGCGAAACCGAGGTCGGCCTCACGGCCGCGCACCATGTCGGCGACCTGCGCGGAATTGCCAGCCCGCAGGGCGACCTTGACTTCGGGGAGCCTGGCGCGCAGGGCCATCAGCCATCCCGGCACCCGGTGATCCGCGATGGTCATCGACGCGGCGATCCGCAGTCGCCCCTGCTGATCCGCGTGAAGAGCCGCGACACCACTGACCAGCGCCCGGGCGGCGTCGAGCACCGGCAGCGCCCAGTCCACCACAGCGATCCCGGCCGCCGTGAGGCGTGACCCGGTGGGGCCTCGTTCGAGCAGTACCAGCCACAACTGCCGTTCCAGCGCTGTGATGCGCATGCTCGCCGCCGGCTGGCTCATCCCGTGCCGCGCGGCGGCCCGGCCGAGACTGCCGGTCTGGGCGACGGCGACCAGCAGTGCAAAGAGCGACGCAAGCTGCGGAGCTGCGAGAAGAGCATCTCGAACTCACCTGACCGAGCGTCAGCCAAGTCAGCATCAGGTCAGCAAGAGTCCTGCCACAGCTGCCCACAGACAGCCACACCGAGGAATCGCCAGCCCCGCCGACCCGAGCAAGCGAACCGCTCGGCCGCCGACCGGGGAGCGATCGAAAAGCGGCCAACAATGTCCAGCCGCCACCCACTCAGCAGGCACTGACCCGCGAGAATTCGAGCAGGTCAGCGCACCCTTCCCCGCGGCTTCAACGGCACCGGCGGCAGTTCCGGTGCGGGCAGGGGATCCCCGTCGTACCCCTTCACCTCCCCGAACCGAGTGCCCTCCATCCAGTCCCGACGCGCCTGTTCGATCTCCTCCTGCGACCGTCCGATCCAGTTCCAGAACATGATCAGTTCCTCCTCGAACGGCTCGCCTCCCAGGAGCATCAGGCCCGCGTCCGACTCCGCCCTCAGCGGCAGCTCGCTGCGGCCGCAGCCGAGGTAGAGCATCGAGCCGGGCAGGACCGGGACGCCGTCCACGTGGGCCTCGCCGGACATGGACAGGACGGCGTACTCGAAGTCCGGTTCCAGGGGGAGGCGTACGTCCGCGCCTCGGGTGAGGGCCAGGTCGGCGCCGACGATCGGGGTGTACGCCGTGCCGGGCGAGGACGCGCCGTCGAGGGCGCCGAGGATCAGCGTCGCCTTGACGCCGGGTGCCGTGACGACCGGCAGGTCGGCGTGGTGTTCGAAGCGGGGGTCGGTGTGGCGGTGGCCGTCCGGGAGGGCGACCCACAGTTGCGCGCCGTGCAGGAAACGGGCGTGCGAGCGGGGACTCTCCTCGGAGTGGCTGATCGCCCGGCCGGAGGTCATCAGGCCCAGTTCACGCGGCCGGATCGTCTGGAGGCTGCCGGTGGAGTCGCGGTGCAGTACCTCCCCCTCGTGCAGCCAGCTCACCGTCTGGAGGCCCATGTGGGGATGCGGCGGCACCTGCATGCCGGGTTCGTCGGCGATGTCGTCGGGGCCGTAGTGGTCGACGAAGCACCAGGCCCCGACCATACGGCGGCCGAGGTTGGGCAGCAGCCTGCGGACCTCGCTGGACTCGCCCAGCTTGACGTGGCGAGGACTGAGGAGTTCGCGAACCGGCTCGGCCACGACGAAGCCGCGGCCACCGCACAGGGAGGGAGCCGCCTGGCGCTCAAGATTGCTCATGGCTCACAACCTAGTCCGGTGGAACGGGCCGCGTCGCGCGTCATTCGGACCGCGCCCGGGCGCCCGCGTCGACCGGCCGCCCACACCTGGTAGCGGTCCGCTCTGTAGTGGAATATTAAACCAATCCGTTCGGTTGTCGGCCTCGAAGGAGGCACGAGTGAACACGACCTACGACACGACGTACTACGCCCACGGGACACCGGCGGAGCGCTGGGAGCGCGCGCGGATGTTCTTCGACGCCAAGGACTACGCCGCCGCCGCGCGGGTCCTGGGCGGGCTGGTCGAGGAAGTGCCCGAGCAGACCGGGCCGCGGCTGCTGCTGGCGCGCTCCTACTACCACTCGGCCCAACTGGGGCGCGCGGAAGCCGAGTTGCGGACGATCGTCGAGCGGGACCCCGTCGAGCACTACGCCCGGCTGATGCTCGGCCGCACGCTCCAGCGGCAGAACCGGCATGAGGAGGCGGAGTCGCACCTGCGGATCGCCTCCGCGCTCGCGGGTGACTTCGAGCAGCGCTGACCGGTACGCACCCGAAGGTGCCCGGCTCCGTGTGGAGCCGGGCACCTGTGCGCCGGCGGGCCGCTACCGCGTCGGGGTCCCCGCTCCGTACGTCCGCCGTCCCCGCCGGTAGGCGATCTCGCCCAGCAGGATGTCGACGGCCAGGAAGGCCGCCAGCGGGATGCCGAACAGGGGCAGGAAATATCCGAGTACGGCGATCCCCGCCAGCAGCGGTACGAGGATCTGTGGCGGCACCTGCTGCCAGGCTCCGCGCGGGATCGGGCGGCCGAAGGCGGCGCCGCGGCCGCGCTGCCACCACATGCGGTAGCCCCACACGATCAGCAGGATCAGACAAAGCGCGAGCAGCATCAGGGCGATCTGGTTGGCCAGGCCGAACAGGGTCCCGGTGTGCAGGTCGATGCCCCACCGGGTGAGCTTGGCGAGCACCGGGTAGTCGGCGAACCGCACCACGTCCATGATCTCGCCACTGGCCGGGTCGATCGCGACGGTGTCCTGCTTCTCGGGCCAGCTGCGCTGCACCTGCTTGACGACGTACGCGGACTTCACGTCCGCCGGCGGCACGATCTCCACCGGGTCGCCCAGGCCCTCGGACCGGGCCGCGGCCAGGACCTTGTCCAGGCCCACCCCGTGCGCGGCGTCTCCCGACTGCCCGGCGGCGGAGCCGTGGCCGGCGTGTTCACCGCCCGCCGACGCCGACACCGACGGGGTGGCCTGCCCCAGCGAGGTCCGCAGCTCGTCGATGTTGGCCCCGGCGTAGGCCGACCAGGTCAGGCCGGTCGCCGAAAGGAAGAAGAACCCGGCCGCCGCCCACACGCCGATGCCGCCGTGGAGTCCGAGGGTGCGGCGCCGCCCGCTCGTCCCGCGCACCTTGCGCAGGGCACGGCGGCGGGAGAACCACAGCACGAGTCCGCCGGCCGAGATCACCCACAGCCAGCTGGCCGCCAGTTCGCTGTACATCCGGCCCGATTCACCGAGGTGCAGGTCCCGGTGGAACTCGTCGATCCAGGTGCGCAACGGCAGCGCGCCGGTCGAGCCGTACTGTTCGAGGGAGCCGCGCACCTTCGCGGTGTACGGGTCGACGAACACGGCGAGTGTGTGTCCCTCGTCGACGCCCGGGACACCGGACAGCAGCACCCTGGTGGTGGCGTCCGCCTCGGGTGAAGGGCGTACGGCCGAGATCGTGCCCTCGGGGTGGGCCTTGCGGGCGGCGGCCACCTGCTCGCTGACCGGCAGCTTCCGCTCGCCCGCGGGGACGGTCAGTTCGTGCTCGTACACGATCTTCTCGGCCTGGAAGGAGGCGGCGTACAGCAGGCCGGTGACGGCGGCGACGAAGAGGAACGGCGCCACCAGCACCCCGGCGTAGAAGTGCAGGCGGAGGATCAGCGGACGCAGTGGGGCCCAGCTGTTCTTCGGCGGTGCCGGGGTGGCGGGTTGCGGGGCCTCGTCCGTGGTGGTCGAGGGGGCGGTGGTCATCGGCGGGCTTCTCCGGGGGACGTCGTCTTGGCCGTCGCGGTGCGGTCGGCGGCCGTTGCGGTTCAGTAGTCGGTCCGGCGGGGCGTCCAGTTCCCGGCGAGCATGTGTGACGTGCGACACACGAGGGTGGAGGGTGTCGTGCCATCCTGACGCGATGGGAACTCCTGGCGATCGCGCACCTCTGGCCGAGCGGGTCGAGGAACTCCTCGCGGGCGGCGGCCCGTTGGCCATCGTCGCGGCCGGCGAACCGGTGCTGCGGCGCGGCACCGAGCCGTACGACGGTCAGCTGGGGCCCGCGCTGCTGGCCCGGTTCGTCGAGGCTCTGCGGGTCACCATGCGCGCGGCACCGGGGGTGGGCCTGGCGGCGCCGCAGGTCGGTGTGGAGCTGAGGATCGCGGTGATCGAGGACCCGGCGCCGGTGCCGGAGGAGGTGCGGCTGGCGCGCGGGCGGGTGCCGCAGCCGTTCCGGGTGCTGGTGAATCCGGCCTACGAGCCCGTCGGCGGCACGCGGGCCGCGTTCTTCGAGGGCTGTCTGAGCGTGCCGGGCTGGCAGGCGGTGGTGGCGCGGCCCGCCGAGGTGCGGCTGACCGGGCAGGACGAGTACGGGCGCGCTCTGGACGAGGTGTTCGCGGGCTGGCCCGCGCGGATCGTGCAGCACGAGACGGACCATCTCGACGGGGTCCTGTATCTGGACCGGGCCGAGTCGCGTTCGCTGTCGTCCAACCGGGCGGTGACGGAACGCTGGGCTCAGCCGACGCCGGAGGAGGCCGCGCGGGCGCTCGGCTTCGAGCTGCCGTAACGCCGGCCGCCGCGGAAATTCGGAGGCGCCCTGCGGGTGCCTCCGTTACCGTGACGTCCATGTCTACGCCCCGAATTTCCTAGCTGAGGACCCGCTTCCACGCCACCCGTGTGTCCTCTTGCTTGTTCGGAGCGTTTTCTCATGATCACCGTTCGTGACGTCGACGTGCGCGTGGGCGCGCGTCTGCTGCTGTCCGGCGTCTCCTTCCACGTCTCCCCCGGCGACCGCATCGGCCTGGTCGGCCGCAACGGCGCGGGAAAGACGACCCTGTTGCACACCCTGGCGGGCACCCTGCGGCCCGCCGCCGGGACCGTCGCCCGCACCGGTGACGTCGGCCATCTCCCGCAGGACTCGCGTGCGGCCGACCAGTCGGTCACCGTCATCGACCGGATCCTGTCCGCGCGCGGCCTGGACCACGCCGTACGGGCGCTGCGTCGTGCCGAGGCCGCGATGGCCGACGGGACGGAGCGGTCGATGAACGCCTACGTGCGGGCGGAGGCCGAGTTCCAGGCGCGCGGCGGATACGCGGCCGAGGCGGAGGCCGCCCGGGTCGCCGCCGGAGTGGGACTGGCTTCGGGGCTGATGGACCGGCCGCTGAGCGCCCTGTCGGGTGGTCAGCGACGGCGCGTCGAGCTGGCCCGCATCCTGTTCGCCGGGCACGGCACGCTGCTGCTGGACGAGCCGACGAACCATCTGGACGCGGACTCGGTCGCCTGGCTGCGCGGGTTCCTCACCAGCCACCAGGGCGGGCTCGTGATGATCAGCCACGACACGTCCCTGCTGGCCGGCACCGTGAACCGGGTCTTCCACCTGGACCCGGGGCGTGCCGCGCTCGACGTCCACAACACCGGCTGGGACGAGTATCTGGCCCAGCGGGACGCCGACGAGCGGCGACGGGCCCGCGAGCGGGCGAACGCCGAGCGCAAGGCGGCGACGCTGCACGCCCAGGCCGACAAGATGCGGGCCCGGGTCGCGACCGCGGTGGCCGCGCGGAACATGGCCCGCCGCGCCGACCGGATGCTCGCGGACCTGGAACCGGCCCGGCGCGCCGAGAAGACGGCCAGGATCCGGCTGCCCGAACCGGCGCCCTGCGGCCGGATCCCCCTCGGCGCCGTCAGCCTGACCAGGTCGTACGGCGGGCAGCACGTCCTGCGGGGCGTCGACCTCGCCGTCGACCGGGGCAGCCGTCTGGTGGTGCTCGGGCCCAACGGCGCCGGAAAGACGACCCTGTTGCGGATCCTCGCCGGGCAGGACGAGCCGGACAGCGGCCGGGTGGTCCACGGGCACGGGCTGCGCCTCGGCTACTTCGCCCAGGAACACGACACGCTGGACCCGGAACTGACGGTACGTGAGCATCTGGCAGGTGCCGCCCCGCATCTCACCGACGGCGAAGTGCGCCGGGTCCTGGGGTCGTTCCTGTTCTCCGGCGACGACGCCGGCAAGCGCGTCGGTGTCCTCTCCGGCGGCGAGAAGACCCGGCTCGCCCTGGCGGGCCTGGTGCACTCGGGCGCGAACGTGCTGCTCCTCGACGAGCCCACCAACAACCTCGACCCGGCCTCCCGTGCCGAGGTGCTGGCCGCGGTGGGCACGTACCCGGGCGCGATCGTCATGGTCACGCACGACGAGGGCGCCGTCGACGCGCTGCGGCCGGACCGGGTGCTGCTGCTGCCGGAGGCGGAGGAGGACCTGTGGAGCGACGACTACCGGGAGCTGGTGGTGCCCGCGCACGCGTGACCTGGCCGGTCCCCGGTCGATCACCGGATGCCCGGGGTTGTCCCGCGCCTGGCGGGACAACCCGGGTCACACGATCCGGAGGTCAGGCGTCGCGGTAGGCCTCCAGCAGCCGCAGCCACACCTCGCTGATCGTCGGGTACGAGGGGACGGCGTGCCACAGGCGGCCGACGGGGACCTGACCGGCGACGGCGATCGTGGCGGAGTGGATGAGCTCGCTGACGCCGGGGCCGACGAGGGTCACCCCGCGCAGGATCTCGTCCTCAAGGTCCACGACCATGCGGGCGCGGCCTTTGTAGCCGTCGGCGTACAGGCCCGCGCCCGCGACGGTGGACAGGTCCACGTCGACGGCCTTCACCCGGTGCCCTGCCTGCTCGGCCTCGGCGAGCGACAGCCCGACGGCCGCCGCCTCCGGGTCGGTGAAGACGACCTGGGGGACGGCGGTGTGGTCGGCGGTCGCGGCATGGGCGCCCCAGGGTTCGGCCAGGAGGTTCTCGCCGGTGGCCCGTGCGGCGATGGCGGCGCCCGCGATGCGGGCCTGGTACTTGCCCTGGTGGGTGAGGAGGGCGCGCTGGTTGACGTCGCCGACCGCGTACAGCCAGTCGTGGCCGGTGACGCGGAGGCTGTCGTCGACGTCGAGCCAGGTGCCGGGTCCCAGGCCGATCGTCTCCAGGCCGAGGTCGTCGGTGCGGGGTGCGCGGCCGGTCGCGAAGAGGATCTCGTCGGCTTCGACGCGGTCGCCGTGGTCCGTGACGGCCACGACGCTGCCGTTCTCACGGGTCACCGATTCCACCGACGTGCCGGTGCGGACGTCGGCTCCGGCCTCGGTGAGCGCCTCGGCGACGAGTTCTCCGGCGAAGGGCTCCATCCGGGCGAGCAGGCCCTTGCCGCGCACCAGCATGGTGACCTTCGAGCCGAGGGCCTGCCAGACGGTGGCCATCTCGGTGGCGACGACACCGCCGCCGACGACGATCAGGCGGCCGGGCACGTTCTTGGCGCTGGTGGCCTCCCGGCTGGTCCACGGCCGGACCTCGTCCAGCCCGGGCAGCCCGGGCAGGGCGGCGCGGCTGCCGGTGCAGACGGCGACGGCGTGCCGGGCGGTCAGGACGCGTTCACCACCGTCCGGGCCGGTGACCGTCACCGTGCGCGGGCCGGTGAGGCGGCCGTGGCCGCGGTACAGGTCGGCGCCGATGCTGTCGAGCCATCCGACCTGCCCGTCGTCCTTCCAGTTCGAGGTGTAGTAGTCGCGGTGGGCGAGGACCGCGGAGGCGTCGAGGGGGCCCTGCACCGCCTGGCTCAGGCCCGGCACGCGGCGGGCGTCCGCGCGGGCGATGACCGGCCGCAGCAGGGCCTTGCTGGGCATGCACGCCCAGTACGAGCACTCGCCGCCGACCAGTTCGCTCTCCACGACCGCGGTGGTCAGACCGGCCGCGCGGGTGCGGTCGGCGACGTTCTCCCCCACGGGCCCGGCCCCGAGCACCACGACGTCGTACGCGTTGGTTTCCGTTTCCGTCATGGGGTCAGTCTGGTGGGTGGTGTGCGCGCTGGCCACACGGGTAGGGGCGCGGAATACGTACCAGGTCGGCCGTGTTGTGCCGACGGCTTGACCCACACCAGGAAGAGGGATTTACGCCATGAGCAGCACCGTGGAGCTCACCAAGGAGAACTTCGACCAGACGGTCACCGACAACGAGTTCGTCCTGATCGACTTCTGGGCGTCCTGGTGCGGGCCGTGCAAGCAGTTCGCCCCGGTGTACGAGAAGGCCGCGGAGGAGAACCCGGACCTCGTGTTCGGCAAGGTGGACACCGAGGCGCAGCCGGAGCTGGCCGCGGCCTTCGGTATCCAGTCGATTCCCACGCTGATGATCGTCCGTGACCAGGTCGCCGTCTTCGCCCAGCCGGGCGCCCTGCCCGAGGCCGCCCTGACGGACGTCATCGGGCAGGCCCGGAACCTCGACATGGACGAGGTCCGCAAGGCCATCGCCGAGCAGCAGGCCCAGGAGGGCCAGCAGCAGGCGCCGCAGGGCTAGAACGGATACGGAGCCACGTCTCCGCGTACCGTCGTCCAGCGCAGTTCGGTGAAGGCCTCCAGGTTGGCCTCGCCGCCGAAGCGGGCGCCGGTGCCGGAGGCGGCCACACCGCCGAAGGGTGCCACGGCCTCGTCGTTGACCGTCTGGTCGTTGATGTGGACGATGCCGGTCGGGATGCGCTCGGCGAGGTCCAGGCCGCGGGCCGTGTCGCGGGTGACGATGCCCAGGGAGAGTCCGTAGGGGCTCTGCGCGGCCAGGGCCGCCGCCTCGTCGGCGGTGTCGAAGGAGCGTACGGGCGCGACGGGGCCGAAGACCTCCTCCGCGTACGCGGGGGTGTGGTCGCCGACGTGGGCGAGGACCGTGGGCCGGTAGTAGAGCCGGTCGTAGGTGCCGCCCGCGGCGATCTTGGCACCGGACGCCGTGCTGGACTCGACCAGGCCGTTGATCTTGGCGAGCTGGCCCGAGTCGATGATCGGGCCGAGGTGGACCTGTTCGCGGTACGGGTCGCCGACGGCGAGTGACTCGGCCTTGGCGGCGAGCCGTTCGACGTACTCGTCGTACAAGGACGCGTGCACCAGGTGGCGTCCGGTCGTCATGCAGATCTGGCCCTGGTGGAAGAACGAACCCCAGGCGGCGGTGGAGATCACCGCGTCGAGGTCGGCGTCCGGCAGCACGATCATGGCGGAGTTGCCGCCGAGTTCCAGGTGGGCCCGCTTGAGGTGGCGGCCGGCGGCCTCGCCCACGGCCCGCCCGGCGGGGGTGGAGCCGGTGAAGGAGATGACCGGCACGCGCGGATCGGCGACCAAGGCCTGTCCGGCGTCCGGGCCGCCGGGGAGGACGTGCAGCAGGTCCTGCGGCAGGCCCGCGGCGGCGAAGACCGCGGCGAGGGACAGTCCTCCGCAGACGGCGGTGCGCGGGTCCGGCTTCAGGAGGACCGCGTTGCCGAGGGCCAGGGCCGGTGCGACGGAGCGGATGGACAGGATCAGCGGGGCGTTGAACGGGGAGATCACGCCCACCACGCCGGCCGGGACGCGGCGCGTGTACGACAGGCGCGGCGCCTCGCTGGGCAGGACCTGGCCGGCCGGGCGGGAGGCGAGCGCGGCGGCCTCGTAGCACTCCTGGGCGGCGACGTGCAGTTCGAAGTCGGCCTTGCCGGGGACGGAGCCGGATTCACGGACGAGCCATTCGCGCAGTTCGGCCGCGTGTGCCGTGAACAGGTCGCCGGCCTTGCGGAGCACGGCGGCCCGGACGAAGTGTGGGGTGCGGGCCCACTCGAGTTGGGCGGCGGCGGCCCTCCCGGCGGCGGTTCCGACGTCCTCGGGGGTGGCGAGGGCGAGAGTGCCGAGGGCTTGGCCGGTGGCGGGTTCGGTGACGGTGTACCCGGGCCCTGTCAGGGTCTGGGACTGCCAGGTCCTGGTGTCGAGCAACGGCATGACGGCTCTCCGATCGATCGGTCACCGGCTGACGGGGTGGGCGGAACTCCCGTGAGTGCGCGGCCGGTTCGGCGGTCATAGGGCGGGACGCGCCGACCGGGACGCAGCCGTGCGTGCCGGTGGCCCGCGTTCGTACGCGTCCCCATTTTGTTGAGCGTGCAACATCCTAGTCATGCCGCGGGCCGACGACCCGGCCGACCGCCCTCCGCTCAGACCCGTCCGGAGCAACCGCTGCGGAGTCGGGTCAGCTCGACTCGCGGTGCAGCACCGTGGCGCCCAGCACCTTGTGCGTCTCGGGCTCGGTCCCGGGCCTGCGCACGGCGCGGTCGACCAGTTCGGCGAGGTCACGTCCGGAGGGCAGTTCCAGGCGGACGGTGCTGAGCCGCGGCCGCAGCAGCCGCCCGAGCATCAGATCGTCGGCGCCGATCACGGCCGTCTCCTCGGGGATGCGGATGCCCTCGTCCTGGAGGGCCCGCATCAGCAGCATCGCGTACTCGTCGTTGTAGGTGAACACGGCATCCAGGCCGAGGCTGCGCCAGCGGGCGGCGAGGCGCGCGGCGGCCTCCTCCTCGTACGGGAGGGGCAGTTCGGTCACGGTGGCGTCGGTGCCCCGCAGGGACTGACGCACGCCGTCGAGCCGGGGCGCGGAGAACGCCTCGAGGCCGGGTTCCCGCGGGACGACGACGCCGATGCGGCGCCGGCCCCGGTCGTAGAGATGGGAGCCCGCGCTGTGGCCGACCACGTCGTGGTCCATGAGCAGGGCGTGTGCGCCCTCGATCGTCTCGGGGCCGAGGGTGACCACGGCCCGCGCTCCCGAGCGCTTGAGCACCGCCACTCCGCGCGGGCCGAGCCCGGAACCGGGCACGAGCACGGCCACGGGCCGCAGTTCGGCCCAGGCGCGGGCGGCCTCGTCGCCGTGCGGGCCGCCGGTGCCGTACTGCACGACCGTGTAGTCCAGGCTGCCGAGCGCACCCTGGAGGTCGCTGAGGAACTGGCGGTAGAGCGGACCGACGGGGAAGGTGGGCGCGGGGATCAGGACCATACGGCTGTGCCCGGCGCGCAGGCTGCGGGCCGCCGCGTGCGGGACGTACCCGAGTTCCTTCGCGGCCTGGTGGACCCGGCGGCGCGTGGGCTCACTGATCCGTACGGCGCTGGTGTTGTTGAGGACGTAGGAGACGGTCGCGCGCGAGACGCCGGCCAGGCGGGCCACGTCGGCGCTCGTGGGCACGGAGCGCGACGGCACGGGGGACGGGGGCGCGGGCGTTCTGGGTATCTGCACCATGACGTACGGCATCTTGGCAGAAGCCCCAATGCGCTTGTCAGGCGGGGGAGTTGTGGGGAAGCCGTGAGCGGTCACGGAGATCCGGGGGCGGACCTCAGCGGGCCGGGGCCGTACCCGTCACCCGGTTCACGAGGTCGACCCAGGCGTCCTCCAGGCGAGCCAGGGGTATCCCGCACTGCCTGGTCAGATGGTTGATCAGGGCCGGGTCGAGCTGGCCCATCAGGGTGTGGGAGATCAGTTCGCAGTCCGCCTCCGGGACGACCTGCCGCAGCAGCATGGCCAGGTGGTGGTGGCGCACCCGGCGGGGCGGCACGGTGAAGCGGCGGCCGGCGCCCGGCTCGGCCGCCAGTTGCAGCTCCAGTTCGTCCGTGGAGCGGCGCAGCGACGCACAGCCGAACGCCCGCAGCCGCTCCACGGGGGGCGCTCCCGGGCCGAGCGGCGGCGGCCCGGACAGGAAGGCGGCCTGGAACTTCTTCTCGGAGTGATCGAGCAGCGCCGTCAGCAGACCGGTGCGGTCGCCGAACCTGCGGAAGACCGTGCCCTTGCCCACACAGGCCTCGGCGGCCACCGCCTCCATCGTGACGGCGTCCGCGCCCCGCTCCGCCACCAGCCGCGCGGCGGCTTCCAGCAGCCGGGCACGGTTGCGCGCGGCGTCGGCCCGCAGGCACGGCTCGTCGGGCTCCAGGGCGGTGCCGACCTGAAGCAGCTCGGGGTGGTCGACGGACTCCTGGGGCGTCGGGAAGGGCGGCGGGAGGGCGGACATGAAGCCAGCGTAAAGCATCGGGAACAAAACTGGACCGCGGTCCGGTTAGGGTGCTAGAAATTAAACGGACCCCGGTCCGGATCGTAACGGCAGTGTTTCGGAGCCGTCCTTCACTACGTGGGAGTCAGCATGTCTGTTCGTATCCTCGCGCTCGTCGGCAGCCTTCGCGCCGGTTCGCACAACCGCCAGCTCGCCGAGGCCGCCGTCAAGCTCGCCCCCGAGGGTGCCGAGGTGGAGCTGTTCGAGGGGCTGGCCGAGATCCCCTTCTACAACGAGGACATCGACGTGGAGGGCAGCGTTCCGGCCGCCGCCGAGCGGCTGCGTGAGGCCGCCTCCGCCGCCGACGGCCTGATCCTGTTCACGCCCGAGTACAACGGCACCATCCCGGCCGTCCTGAAGAACGCCATCGACTGGCTGTCCCGCCCGTTCGGCGCCGGTGCCCTCAGCGCCAAGCCGGTCGCCGTGGTCGGCACCGCGTTCGGCCAGTACGGCGGTGTCTGGGCGCACGACGAGACGCGCAAGTCCGTCGGCGTGGCAGGCGGCAAGGTACTGGAGGACGTCAAGCTGTCCATCCCCGGCTCGATGACCCGCTTCGCCGAGACGCACCCGGCCGACGACGCCGAGGTCGCCGCGCAGCTGACCGAGGTCATCGCCCGCCTGCACGGCCACGTCACGGAGCCGGCGGCCGCTGCCTGACCCGCTCGCGAACGGAGCCGCAAAGGGGCCGAGGCCGTCACCGGCCACGGCCCCCTCCGGCATGTCGCCGCTCAGACCGGTGACACCAGCTGCCCGGCCACCCGCTCGTCCCGGTGGATCGGGGTGTCCGATCCGGTGAGCGGCCGGCCCGATCCGCCGTGCCGTGCCGCGACGATCTCCGCCGCGATCGACAGGGCCGTCTCCTCGGGCGTACGGGCGCCCAGGTCGAGGCCGATGGGTGACCTGAGCCGGGCCAGTTCGGACTCGCTCACGCCCGCTTCCCGAAGCCGCCGGTTGCGGTCCTCGTGGGTGCGGCGGGAGCCCATGGCACCGACGTAGGCGACCGGCAGCCGCAGGGCTTCGGTCAGCAGGGGGATGTCGAACTTGGCGTCGTGGGTGAGCACGCACAGCACCGTGCGCCCGTCGGTGTCCGTGCTCGCGAGGTAGCGGTGGGGCCAGTCGACGACGATCTCGTCGGCGTCGGGGAACCGGACCCGGGTGGCGAAGACGGGGCGGGCGTCGCACACGGTGACGTGGTAACCGAGAAACTTGCCCGCCCGCACGAGGGCGGCGGCGAAGTCGATCGCGCCGAAGACGATCAGGCGGGCCGGCGGGACGGCCGACTCGACGAGCAGGGTGAGTCCGCCCGGGCAGTGCGAGCCTCCCCCGGACTCCGTCCGGGGGGACCCCCATCTCGCTCCGCTCGCGGAGACCTCGACCGTGCCGGTGCGGCCGGCATCCAGCAGGGCGCGGGCCTGGGCGATCGCGGTGCGGTCCAGGTCCGGATCGCCGCCGAGGCCGCCCTCGTGCGTGCCGTCGGGGCGTACGAGCACCGCCCGGCCGAGGAGGCCGGCCGGACCGTGGACCACTCGGGCGAGGGCCACCGGTTCGCCGTGGGCGGCGGCCGACAGAGCGGCCGCCGGTGCGGCGGCCTGGGCCGTCCGGCCGGCACCGTACGGGGTGATCATGATGTCGATGGTTCCGCCACAGGTCAGTCCGACCGCGAAGGCGTCCTCGTCGCTGTAGCCGAACCGCTCGACACGCGTCTGCCCGTCCTGGAGGACCTGGAGGCACAGGTCGTACACCGCGCCCTCCACGCACCCGCCGGAGACCGAGCCGATGGCCGTGCCGTCGGCGGAGACGGCCAGGGCGGCGCCGGGAGGGCGCGGGGCGCTGCCGCCGACGGCGACGACCGTGGCGACGGCGAAGTCCCGGCCCTCCTCGACCCACTCGTGCAGGTGCCCGGCGAGGTCAAGCATCGCCGCCCGCCATCAGGACGCGGTCGGGGCGGATGGGCAGGTGGCGGTG
The DNA here is from genome assembly GCF_029813805.1 of Streptomyces sp. DH10. Lineage (NCBI taxonomy): Bacteria > Bacillati > Actinomycetota > Actinomycetes > Kitasatosporales > Streptomycetaceae > Streptomyces > Streptomyces sp. DH10. The sequence continues at coordinate 25,855 of NZ_JARVKU010000025.1, read as the reverse complement.
GCGGACGCCGGTCGCGTGCCAGACGGCGTTGGCGACCGCCGCGGCGGCGCCCACGATGCCGATCTCGCCGATGCCCTTGATGCCGATCGGATCGTCCGGATCAGGGTCGTCGACCCAGTCGGCCTCGACGTGCGGGATGTCGGCGTGCGCGGCGACGTGGTAGCCCGCGAGGTCGGCACCGTAGACACCGCCCGTGGCCCGGTCCCGGACGGCTTCCTCGTGCAAGGCCATCGAGATGCCCCAGATCATGCCGCCGACGAGCTGGTTGCGGGCGGTGAGCGGGTTGACGATCCGGCCGGCGGCGAAGATGCCCAGCATGCGGCGTACCCGGACCTCGCCGGTGGCCGGGTCGACGGCGACCTCGGCGAACTGCGCCCCGAAGGAGTGTCGTTCCTTCTGGGCGAGGGAACCGATGGCCTCGGCCGTGTTCGACCGTACGGTGATGCCCTCCGGCGGGATGTCGGCGCCCGGCGCGAGGCTCTGCCGCAGCTCCTCGGCGGCGGCCGTGACGGCCCAGGCCCAGGAGCGGGTCCCCGTCGAACCGCCGGCGATCATCGCCGGGCCGAGGTCGCTGTCCCCTATGCGCACCCGGACGCGGTCCGTCGGCACCCCCAGCGCGTCGGCGGCGACCAGGGTGAGCGCGGTCCGGGCGCCGGTGCCGATGTCCGCCGCGTTGATCCCCACCGTGAAGGTGCCGTCCGCCTCCGCGGTGACGGCCGCCGTGGAGGGCATGGCTCCCGCGGGGAAGGAGGCGGCGGCGGTGCCTGAGCCGAGCAGCCAGCGGCCGTCGCGGCGCACGCCGGGCCGCGGGTCCCGGTCGGCCCAGCCGAACCGGCGGGCGCCTTCCTGGAAGCAGGCGACGAGGTTCCGGCTGCTGAAGGGCAGCCCGGACACCGGGCCCACGGTGGGTTCGTTGCGCAGGCGCAGCTCGATCGGGTCGATGCCGCACCGCTCGGCGAGCTCGTCGAGCGCCGACTCCAGCGCGAACGAGCCGGGCGCCTCTCCGGGGGCGCGCATCCAGGTCGGTGTCGGTACGTCGAGCCGCACGACCCGGCTGGCCGTGTGGTGCGCGTCGGCGTCGTACATCGCCCGGCTCGCGGCGGCGCTCGGCTCCACGAACTCGTGCACGGACGAGGTCATGTTCAGGGACTGGTGCTCCAGGGCGCGCAGCCGTCCGTCCGCGTCGGCGCCGAGCCTGACCCGCTGGGCCGTGGGGCTGCGGTAGCCGGCGAGCGAGAACATCTGCCGGCGGGTCATCACGACCCTGACCGGGCGTTGCAGGACGGTCGCGGCCATCACGGCGGCCACCTGGTGCGAACGGACACCCTTGCTGCCGAAGCCGCCGCCGACGTGCTCGGAGCGCACCCGCACGGAGGCCGGGTCGAGGGAGAACAGGTTCGCGAGCTCGCCGGCGACCCAGCTGGTGCCCTGGTTGGAGTCGACGACCTCGAGCCGGCCGCCTTCCCACAGGGCCGTCGCGGCGTGCGGCTCCATCGGGTTGTGGTGTTCCTCCGGAGTGGTGTACTCCGCGTCCACCACGACGGCGGAGGAGGCGAGTCGGGCCTCCAGGTCGCCCTTCTCCATCACGCCCGGCGCGTGGCCGTCGACCGGATAGCCCTCGGTCTGCCGCTCGGCGGAGAACGCGACGTCGTGCGGCTCCTGGTCGTACGTCACGACGAGGGCCTCGGCGGCCTCCCTGGCCTGCTCGGACGTCTCAGCGACGACCAGCGCCACCGGCCAGCCCATGTGGCTCACCCGGTCGTGCTGGAAGAGGGCGACGCTGGGGTCCGGCGGGACGCCCAGCAGGCCTATGTAGTCGCTGTCGACGCGCGGGGCGTTGTGATGGTGGAGCACCGTGAGCACGCCGGGCATCCGGAGCACGGCCTCGGTGCCCAGGGCGCGGATGCGGCCGCGGGCGACGGTGGACAGGACCAGCCAGCCGTGGGCGAGTTCGGCGAAGGGGATCTCGGCGGCGTAGCGGGCCGCTCCGGTGACCTTGTCGCGGCCTTCCACGCGGGTGTGCGCGGTGCCGACGGAACCTTTTGCGGCGGTGGTCATCGGGCGACCTCCTCGGCGAGTTCACTCAAGCCGGCCACGACGAGGTTGCGCATCAGGGTCACCTTGTATCCGTTGTGGGGCAGCGGTTTCGCGTGGGCCAGTTCGGCGTCCGCGGCGGCCGCGAAGTTCTCGGCGTCGGCCGGTGCGCCGAGCAGGGCGCGTTCGGCCGTGCGGGCGCGCCAGGGGCGGGACGCGACCGCTCCGAAGGCCAGGCGGACATCCCGTACGACACCGTCCTCGACGTCGAGCGCGGCGGCGATCGAGCCGATGGCGAAGGCGTACGAGGCACGCTCGCGCACCTTGCGGTAGCGCGAGTTGGCGGCGACCGGGGTGGGCGGCAGGGTGACGCCGGTGATCAGCGCGCCCGGCGGCAGGGCCGTCTCCAGGTGCGGGGTCTCCCCCACCGGCAGGTAGAAGTCGGAGAGCGGCAACTCCCCCGGCCCGTCCGCCGTTTCGTAGGACACGACGGCGTCGAACGCGGCGAGTGCCACGCCCATGTCGGAGGGGTGCGTGGCCACGCAGTGGTCGGAGGCACCCAGGATGGCGTGATTGTGGTGCTCACCGGTGATGGCGGGGCATCCGCTTCCGGGGTTGCGTTTGTTGCAGGCGGAGGTGACGTCGGCGAAGTAGCCGCAGCGGGTGCGCTGGAGCAGGTTGCCGCCGACGGTGGCCATGTTGCGCAGCTGCCCGGAGGCGCCGGCCAGCACGGCCTGCGCCAACGCCGGGTAGCGGCGCCGGACTTCGGGGTGCGCGGCGAGGTCGCTGTTGGTGACGGTCGCGCCGATGCGCAGGCCGCCGTCGCCGGTCGGTTCGATGCGGTCCAGGGGCAGTTCACGCACGTCGACCAGCAGGGCGGGCCGCTCGACGCCGGTCTTCATCAGGTCGACGAGGTTGGTGCCGCCGCCCAGGAAACGGGCTTCTCCGTCGCCGTCGAGCAGCGCCACGGCGCCGGAGACGTCGTAGGCGCGCTGGTAGCCGAACTCCCTCATGCCGCCGCCCCCTTCGCCTCGGCGGCGCGGGCCACGGCCTGGACGATCGACACGTACGCGCCGCAGCGGCACAGGTTGCCGCTCATCCGCTCCCGGATCTCCTCAGGGGTCAGCGGTGGTGGTCCCGCCTCGGGCCGTACGTCGTCGGTGGCGGCGCTGGGCCAGCCCGCCGCGTGCTCCTCGATCAGGGCGATGGCCGAGCAGATCTGCCCCGGCGTGCAGTAACCGCACTGGAAACCGTCGAGGTCGAGGAACGCCTGCTGCACCGGGTGCAGTTGATCGCCTTCGGCCACCCCCTCGATGGTGGTGATCTCACGCCCCTCGGCCGCCACCGCGAGCTGGAGACAGGACACGGCCCGGCGGCCGTCGACCAGGACCGTGCAGGCGCCGCACTGGCCCTGGTCGCAGCCCTTCTTCGTGCCGTTCAGATCGAGGCGCTCGCGCAAAGCGTCGAGCAGGGTCGTGCGGTGGTCGACGGTCAGCGTGTACTTCTCGCCGTTGACGGACAGGGTGAGGTCGCTGGACGTCGATGGTGGCATGGAAGCCTTCTTTCTCACGTCGCAAGGTCAGCAGAAAGGAGTCGTATGTGGCGCGGCCGGTTCACAGCAGTGCAGGATGCGGGGCAGATCTGCCGCGGCGGGGTCGTCTCGGGCTGTCCGCACGGGCGTCCCGCCGATACGATGGGGCAAGCGGACAGTTGTCCGTTACCCGGAAACGTAACGGACAACTGTCCGCTTAACAAGGACCGGGTTTCGGCCAAGGACCGCGAGGAGGACGAGTGCGGCACAAGAAGGATGCTCCTCTGCGCTCGGACGCGCAGCGCAACCGCGAGCGCATCCTGGAAGTCGCACTGGTGGAACTGACGCGTGCGGCGGACGCCCCGCTGAGCGCGATCGCCAAGAAGGCGGGTGTCGGGCAGGGGACCTTCTACCGCCACTTCCCCAGCCGTGAGGCGCTCGTCCTGGAGATCTACCGGCACGAGATGCAGCAGGTCGCCGACACCGCGGCACCGCTGCTGGCGAGCCGGGAACCCGACCGGGCGCTTCGCGAGTGGCTGGACCGTTGCGCGCAGTTCGCCATGACGAAGGCCGGTCTGGCCGACGCGATCCGCCAGGCCACCGGCGCGCCGGGGAAGCCGGCGAAGCCGGCCCCCACCCCGCTGACCGAGGCGGCCGAACTCCTCCTCCGTGCCAACGAGAAGGCCGGGACCATCCGCCCGGGCATCACCGCGGACGATCTCTTCCTGGCCGTCGGCGGCCTCTGGACGATCGACCCGCACACCGACTGGCAACCACGCGCCGACCGCCTGCTGGACCTCGTGATGGACGCGCTGCGGGTGGGAGCGCCCGGGCGGTGAAGGGGCCGGGGCTTCAGCGCCCCTGAGCTGCTCAGCGCTTCAGGCGACCGCCGTGGGGGCCAGTTCCCGTAGTTCCCGGAGGGCCGTCGCCACCGCCGGGCGGGCGTGGCCGCCGCCGCGGGTGCAGGTCAGGAGCTTGCGGTGGGGATTGCCTTCGCAGCGCACCCGGGTGATCGGGAGATGTGGCGTCAGCTGCGCGAGGCGGGGGATGAGGGCGACGCCGAGCCCGTGGGCCACGAGGTGGGCGGCGACGTTCCAGTCGAGGGCGTGATGGACCACGTCGGGGGTGAAACCGGCCGCGCCGCAGGCGGACAGGACGTGCGGGCGGCAGGCGCTCTCCTCCACCGGCGCGATCCACGGCTCATGCGCCGCTTCCGCGAGATCGACCCGGGCCCGCCCGGCCAGCCGGTGCCCGCCGGGGACGACCAGGTCGAACGGGTCGTCGAGCAACGGCTGCTGGTCGAACCGCGTGTCGCTCAGCGGCGGGTTGTGCGGGGTGGACTCGACGATCGCCAGGTCGATGTCACTCTCGAAGAGGAGGTCGAAGCTCTCCAGGACGCCCGCCTCGGTGATCCGTACGGACAGCCGCGGGTGCCGCTCCCCCAGCCGGGCCGCCATCGGCGCCAGCAGCACCGAGATGGCCACGGGGAAGCCCGTCACCCGCAGCACCCCGGACGGCGCCCCGTGGTCCGCCCGCAGATCGAGTTCCGCCTGGTCCCAGCGGGCCTGGATGGCGTCGGCGTGCGCGAGCAGGCTCTCGGCGGCCGGAGTGAGGCGGACTCCGCGTCCCTGCGGTTCCAGCAGGTCGACGTCCAGGTCACGGGCGAGCTGCCGGATCTGCTGGGAGGCGGCGGACGGGGTGAAGTGCAGGGCCCGGGCGGCCGCGGTGACCGTGCCGTAGTGGGCGACCGCCCTCAGGACGTGCAGTCGGCGCAGGTCAATCATGAAGTCCACGCTTCACAATGACGTCCACAAAGTCAACCTGGACGTGTACGGAGGCTCCGACGCACCCTGGCTGTGTCGCGACGGTCAACCAGCCACGACGCACGAGGAGTCAAGACATGATCAGCACCACCAGCACCGTCTGCCCGCACTGCGGCTGGCCGGACGGAGGCGAGCCGTTCCAGGTGCTGTCCCGGCACACCACCGCGTCGGGCCGCACGGAGTGGACGCGCTGCGGATGCGGCTCGCTCCAGGTCCGGGTCGTCGACGGCGGCGGCATGCGCGTCGTCTCGCGGAGCAGGCCGCCGTCCGGGTCGGCTCCGGCTCGGTCGGGCACGGCGAGCCGCTGAGTGCCCGGGAGTACTCAGGCTCTGCCGTGCCGGGCCAGCCGCTCCCCCAGCGGACTACGCCGGTACAGGACACGACGGCCGTCGCGGGCGCGGGTGACCAGGCCCGTCGCGTGCAGGACGCGCAGGTGCTGGGACACGGCGCTCGGGGTCACGCCGAGGCGCCGGGCCAGCTCCACCGTCGGCAGGGGCTCGGCCAGCAGCCGCAGCAGCGTGCTGCGGGGCGCGCCGAGCAGGGCCGTCAGGGCGGGGGCGTCCGGCTCGGGCTCCGGTTCCCACAAAGTGGCGGCGCCCCGGCTGGGATAGGCGAGCATCGGCGGTTCCGCGGCGCTGACCGGGGGCGCCGGCTGGTGCGCGAACAGGGACGGCACCAGGCGCAGTCCGCGTCCGGAGCCGTCCACGTGGTGGCGTCCGCGCATCCGGTCGACGCGCAGGACCCCGTCGTCCCAGCGCAGGTTGCGGTGCAGGTCGGCGAAGAGCAGCCGGGCACCGCCGGTGGCCAACTGCCGTGCCCGGTGGGTGATGTCGGCCTCCAGGACCAGCCGCATCCGGGGCCAGGACGGCAGCAGCGCCGACTCCCAGTACCGCCGCAGGAGTGCGCGCAGCTCCTCCAGCAGCTCCGCGACGGGAGCGTCACCGGGCGCGGTGACAGCCCGCAGGGCGGTCGGCAGGGGCCTGGGCGCGTGGGCGGCGAGCAGGTCACGGCGCACGGTCTGCGCGGGTGTGGCGCGTACGACGGTCAGCTGCTCGTCGAGGGTGGGCGCGAAGGACGCCGGCCTGGGGGTCAGGAAGTCGGGCAGGGCCAGGGTGTCGCCCACGAGGGCCGCGAGCAGCCGGGCGTCGGCCGGGTCGAGCCTCTCGAGTACGGCGGCGCGCCAGCGGACGTGCAGGGGGTAGAGGGCGGGGGCGCGCAGGGCGCGGAGGCTGCCCATCACCTCGCGCAGGGGCGAGATCGCGAAGCGGGTGTCGGCGAGGTCCGCGGCGTCGAGCCGGAAGCTGATCATTAAGGCCCCCGCTACATCCTTTGGCAACCGCCCGGCCATGGCGTGGACTTCGGTCCATGACGGATCACGATCAGCGGCAGCCTACAGCGGACCCGGGCGCGAGTCCCCGGGTGATCCTGGCCCTGGCGCTCGTCTGCGGCGCGGCCGTGGGCAATGTCTACTTTCCCCAGGCCCTCAGCCCGCTGATCGCGTCCGGGCTGCGCGTCTCGCCCGACGCGGCCGCCGGCGTCGTCACCGCGACGCAGTTCGGCTACGCGGCCGGGATCTGTCTGCTCGTCCCGCTCGGCGACCGCCTGCCGTACCGCCCGCTGCTGGTCACACTCCTCACGCTGACCGGCCTCGGGCTGTTCGCGGCGAGCGCCGCGCCGGGGCTGGTGCCGTTGGCCTGCGCCAGTGCCCTGGTGGGGGTGACGACGGTGGTGGCACCGCTCGCCGGCCCGCTGGCGGCCGGCCTGGTGCCTCAGGAGCGGCGTGGTGTCACCGGCGGCACCCTGCTGAGCGGCTCCCTCGCGGGCATGCTGCTGTCGCGCACCGTCGCCGGCGCGCTCGGCGACTGGCTGGGCTGGCGGGCGCCGTACGTCCTGGCCGCCGTGCTGTCCCTGGCGGTGGCCGCCCTGTCCGCGCGCCTGCTTCCGCTGACGTCCCCGCCCTCCTCCCAGGGCTACTGCGCGCTCCTGGCCGAGCCGCCGCGGCTGCTGCGCACGGAGCCCGCTCTGCGCCGCTCCTGTCTGTACCAGGCCCTGGTGTTCGCGGGCTTCTCCGCGGTGTGGACGGGTATGGCGCTGCTGCTCACCGGGCCGGTGTACGGCATGGGGACGGGAGCCGTGGGACTGCTCGCACTGGTCAACGCGGTGACGATGGTGTGCACGCCGGTCGCGGGCCGCCAGGTCGACCGGCGGGGGCCGGACGCGGTCAACCGGGTGTGCTTCCTGGTCGTGGGCGTCTCGGCCGCCGTACTGGCGCTCGGCGGGGCCGGTGGTGCGGCGGGGGTGGCGGCCCTGGTCGTGGGCACGCTGCTGCTCGACGTCGGCATGCAGTCCGGGATGGTCGCCAACACGGTACGGATCCAGGCGCTGCGCGCCGAGGTGCGCAGCCGGCTCACCACCGCCTTCATGACCTGTGCGTATCTTGGTGGCGCCGTCGGCTCGTGGCTGGGCATGCGTGCGTACGGCCGCTTCGGGTGGCTGGGGGTGTGCGCGCTGGTCGCGGCGCTCACGGCCGTGGCCCTCGCCCGCCACCGGGGCGGCACCCGCCGTACGGCGGGGAGGTTCCGCCGGACGGCGGCGCCCGGGTCCGGCACGACGGGACAGATCATGGCAGCACGAGCCGCCGCGACCTCACACGAGGAGACGTCATGACGCATGTTCCGCCCCCGTTCGACCCGGAACTCGCCGGAGCGCTGGAACTGATCAAGGACATGATCAGCCCGGGGCTCACCCTGGACGAGATCGCCGAGGTGCGCCAGGGCCCGGGGATACAGATGCTGGCCGATCTGGACCTGACGATGGGCGGAGCATTCGAGGTGGAGGACCGGCAGGTGCCCGGGCCGCAGGGTGAACCCGACATCTCGCTGCTGATCTGCCGGCCGACCGCTCCGGCGCGCGCCGGGGCACGGCCCGTCATCTACCACGTGCACGGCGGCGGCATGGTCATCGGGAACAGCCGGGTGGGCGTCGACGTCCCGCTGGCGTGGGCGCAGGCGCTGGACGCGGTGGTGGTGTCCGTGGAGTACCGGCTGGCGCCGGAGCATCCGTATCCCGCGCCGATCGAGGACGTGTACGCCGGGCTGCTGTGGACGGCGGACCACGCCGCCGAGCTCGGTGCCGACCCCGAGCGGATCGTCATCGCGGGTGCCAGCGCGGGCGGCGGGCTGTGCGCGGCCCTGGCCCTGCTCACGCGGGACCGCAAGGGGCCGCAGCCGATCGGGCAGGTCCTGATGTGCCCGATGCTCGACGACCGCAACGACACGCCGTCGACCTACCAGATGGCGGGCCTCGGGGTGTGGGACCGCACCGCCAACGAGACCGGCTGGACCGCGCTGCTCGGCTCGCGGCGCGGCGGCCCCGACGTACCGGCGTACGCGGCTCCGGCCCGTGCCGAGGACCTGTCCGGACTGCCCCCGGCGTTCCTCGACGTCGGCTCCGCGGAGACCTTCCGCGACGAGGTCGTCGCCTACGCCTCCCGCATCTGGCAGGCCGGCGGCGTGGCGGAGCTGCACGTGTGGCCCGGCGGTTTCCACGGCTTCGACGGCTTCGCACCTCAGGCGGCGCTCTCCCAGTCGGCGCGGGCGGCGCATGTCGGCTGGCTGCGGAGGCTGCTGAGCGCGTGACGCGCGGGGAGTCCGGCAGGCAGCCGGGGAAGCGCCCGCCGCTCGCCCTGGCTCCACTCCGGCTCCTGCCGCACGGGCCCGGCTGACCGTCCCCAGCGGCTGCGCTGCGGCATGCCGGGTCCGCTCGGCGGCCGCATGCCGCACCATGGGCCTATGAAAGAGCTGGCCGGGCGCCTGACCGCGCTCGATCCGGATGCCGGTGCGGCTGTCCGGGTCATCGCCTACTTCGACCGTCTGGCCGAGTCCAGGGCCGGTGTGGAGGCACTCGTACGCGGTGCCGCCGTACTGGCCGGCTGCCCGGCCCGGCTGGTGGACCCCGAACGGCGCGTGCACGTCCGCGTGGAGCCCGACGGCACGAGGCGAGACACCGAGGCGCCACCCGACCCCACGTGGCCGTCCGCCCGCCTGACCCCGAACGCCACGGCGGCACTGTGGCTGGAGCGGGCCGGGGCGGCGCATGAGGTGGACGACACCGCCCGCGCGGGGGCGGCGCCAGGGGGCGCGGAGGCTGCCTCTGGCGGACCCGCGCCGGGCGCCGAGAAGGCTGCTCCTGCCGGGTCGGCGCCGGACAGAGTGGACGCTGCCGGGGCTGAATCCGGCGTGGTCGACATCGGCCGGGCCGGTACACCGCCCTACACCCTGGCCACGAATTATGCCGAGACCACGTCCGCCACCGCGATCCCCGCCCCGATCGGGTCGGCCCCGGGCGGCGCGGACCCCGACCGCGCCAGGCCTGGACCCGTCGTCACCGACACCGACCATGCCAGGACACCGCCCCACACCCTGGACACGAACCATGCCGAGACCACGTCCGCCACCGCGAACCCCGCCCCTATCGGGTCGGCCCCGGGCGGCGCGGACCCCGACCGCGCCAGGCCTGGACCCGTCGTCACCGACACCGACCATGCCAGGACACCGCCCTACACCCTGGCCACGAACCATGCCGGGACCGCCTCCGCCGCCGCGAACCCCGCCCCTATCGGGTCGGCCCCGGGCGGCGCGGACCCCGACCGCCTCAGGCCTGGACCCGTCGTCACCGACACCGACCATGCCGGTACACCGGCTCACGCCCTGGCCACAAACCATGCCGGGACCGCCTCCGCCGCCGCGAACCCCGCCCCTGCCGGGTCGGCCCCGGGCGGCGCGGACCCCGACCGCCCGAGGACCGCGCCCCGCGTCATGAGCGCGGCCCCTGGCGGATCGGCGGCAGGCGCCGTGGACGCGGACCGTGTCAGGGCGGCTGCTGGCGTGGTCGACACCGACCGGGGCGGGGTGATGTCCCGCGTCGGCCGAGTCGGGCCCGTCCGGGTCGCGCCCAGCGTCGTCGACGCGGTGATTCTCGAGCGTGCCGCCGGTGCCATACGGCTCGTTCTCGACCGCACGCGCGGGCGGGCCCCGGCCGACGATCCGGCGCTGGTCGAGACCCTCCTCGACGGCACGGCCCCGGAACCGGCCCGGCTGCATGCCGCTCGCCGCCTCGGCCTGGATCCCACGGTCCCTGCCCGGGCTCTCGCCCCGCTGAACGACCGGCCACGAGTCGTACCCGCCGGAGCGGAGGCCGGTGCGGTCGGACGGCTCGGCGTCGGGCCCGCCGTTCCCGTGCTGGAGCTGCCCCGGTCGTGGGCCGAGGCACGTACCGCCGTGCGTTTCACCGCCGAGGGCACGCCGCAGGACCCCGGGCCGCGGGTCGTGTACGCCGACGAGCTGGGCGGCATCGCCCTCCTCGCCGATCTCGTCGTACCGGGTGCCGAACCGCCGCCCGACGTCCGTGCCCTGGAGACGGCCGCGGCGACCACCCCCTGGCTGCCGGCGACGCTGCACGCGGTCGCGTACACGGCGAGCTTGCGGGCGGCCGCCGCCGAGATCAACGTCCACCACTCGACGCTCCAGGACCGGCTGGCCCACGCCGAGCACGTGCTCGGCTGGCCGGTGCGCACCCCGCAGGGCCGGCTCCGGCTGCAACTGGCGCTGGCGATGCGGCAGCTGGCCCGAGCTTAGGGATCCTCAGCCGCCGCCGTCCTGCTGGGAGAGACTGTCCGGGCGCCGTCCGGTACGAGGTTCAGGAGCATGAGGCATGAGCGTGCAGCGGTATCCCCTGGCCGGGGTCACGGTGGTCAGCCTGGAGCAGGCCGTGGCCGCGCCCTACGCCACCCGGCAGCTCGCCGACCTCGGCGCCCGTGTGATCAAGGTGGAGCGGCCGGGCGGCGGCGACTTCGCCCGCCGGTACGACACGACCGTGCACGGCCACTCCAGCTACTTCGTGTGGCTCAACCGGTCCAAGGAGTCCCTCACGCTGGACCTCAAGGATCCGCGGGGCCGCGAGATCCTGCACGAACTCCTCGACGGCGCCGACGTGTTCGTACAGAACCTCGCCCCGGGCGCCGCCGGCCGCCTCGGCCTGGACGCCGCCACCGTCACCAGCCGCCGCCCCGGTCTGATCCCGTGCACGATATCCGGCTGGGGCACGACCGGCCCCTGGGCCGACCGCAAGGCCTACGACCTGCTCGTGCAGTGCCAGACCGGTCTGGTGTCCCTGACGGGAACCCCGGAGGGGACCGCCCGGACCGGGATCTCCGTCGCCGACATCGCCGCCGGGATGTACGCGTACAGCGGCGTCCTCACGGCCCTGTACACCCGCGCCGTCACCGGCGAGGCCCACCCGGTGGAGGTGTCCCTGTTCGAGGCGCTGGCGGAGTGGATGGGCCAGCCCGCCTACTACACCCGGCACGGCGGCACCCAGCCCCCGCGCCTCGGCACCCAGCACGCCACGATCGCGCCGTACGGGACGTACGAGGCCGCCGACGGCAAGGAGGTGCTGTTCTCCATCCAGAACGAGCGCGAGTGGGCGGCCCTGTGCGCCGAGTTCCTCGGCCGGCCGGAGCTGGTCGGCGACGCGCGCTTCGCCACCGCCTCCGGCCGCGTCGCCCACCGGGAGGAGCTCAGCACGATCGTCGCGGCCCGCATCGCCCGTTCCGGCTCGGAGGAGATCCTCAAGGACCTGGAGGCCATCGGCATCGCCTGTGCCGGGGTCAACGACGTCGCCGCGTTCCTGGACCACCCGGTGCTGGCAGCCCGCGGCCGCTGGACCGAGGTCGGGGTGCCGGGGGCAACGGTGGAGGCCCTGCTCCCGCCGGCCGACCTCGCGGGCCTGCCCGCCCGGATGGATCCCGTGCCGGCGGTCGGTGAGCACACCGGGTCGATCCTCGCCGAGCTGGGCCGCACCGAGGAGGAGGTGGCGGCCCTGCGCGCGGACGGCGTCGTCTGACGCCCCGGTGGGGAGAACCTAGCGGGACCCGGTGACCCGCTCCGTCGCCTCGGCCTCCTGCTTCTTCGAGGCGCGCAGGCTCGTGATCGTGGTGACGGCCAGCACCAGCACGATGAAGGTCAGCGAGAAGGGGATGCTGATCTCGGGCACGTGGACGCCCGACTCGTGCAGGGCGTGCAGCACCAGCTTCACGCCGATGAAGCCGAGGATGATCGACAGGCCGTAGGAGAGGTGGACCAGCTTCTTCAGCAGGCCGCCGATGAGGAAGTACAGCTGGCGCAGGCCCATCAGGGCGAAGGCGTTGGCCGTGAACACGATGTAGGGGTCCTGCGTCAGCCCGTAGATCGCGGGGATGGAGTCCAGGGCGAACAGCACGTCCGTGGAGCCGATCGCGAGCATCACGACCAGCATCGGGGTCATGATCCGCTTGCCGTTCTCGGTGATGAACAGCTTGGTGCCGTGGTAGCGGTCGGCCACCCCGAAGCGCTGCTCCGCCATCTTCAGCAGCTTGTTCTCCTGGTACTCCTCCTCGTGATCCTGCTTGCGGGCGTCCTGGATCAGCTTCCACGCGGTCCAGATCAGGAAGGCGCCGAAGAGGTAGAACACCCAGGAGAAGGCGGTGATGATCGCCGCGCCGGCCGCGATGAAACCGGCCCGCAGCACCAGGGCCATCAGGACGCCGACCATCAGCACCCGCTGCTGGTACTGCGAGGGCACCGCGAACTTCCCCATGATCAGGACGAACACGAAGAGGTTGTCGACGCTCAGCGACTTCTCGGTGATGTAACCGGCGAAGAACTCACCCGTGGGTCCGCTCCCACCGAAGTACCACAGCCCCAGCCCGAACAGCACGGCCAGGACGATCCACACCACCGTCCACGTCCCGGCTTCCTTGACGGACACGTCGTGTGGCTTGCGGCCGACGAAGAAGTCGACGGCGACGAGCAGGCACAGAGCTGCCACGGTCAGCAGCCACACGGAAAGCGAGACGTTCACTGGTGCTCCTGTTACAGGTGTGGGGATGGGACATCGTTGTCCGTCGTGGCTGATTTCCGCCACACCTGAAAGGTGAACACTTGGTCACAGCTGGGCGTGCAGGGCTTCCAGGACGTCCCGGTCCGTCAACTGGTCGAAGTTCTCGTACCAGAGGCCCACGGCCATGAACGCGGCCGGCTGGTGCAGGCAGATCACCTCGTCGGCCTCGGCGCTCATCAGCTCGGCCGCCTCCGGGGAGCACACCGGCGCGGCCAGCACCACCCGTTCGGGCTCCTGACGGCGGACGAATCGCAGCGCGGCCCGGGCCGTGGAACCGGTCGCCAGGCCGTCGTCCACCACGATCACGGTTCGTCCCCGCAGGTCGGGGGCGGGGCGGCCCTGCCGGTACAGCGCCTCGCGGCGACGCAGTTCGGCGCGCTCCCGCTCGATGACGGGCTCGAGCGCCGCCTCGCGGAGGCCCAGGTGACGCATGGCGTCCTCGTCGAGGAGCGGCACCTCGTCCCCGGCCATCGCGCCGACGCCGAGCTCCTCCTGGAAGGGCGCGCCGATCTTCCGTACGACGAGCACGTCGAGCGGGGCGTCCAGCGCCTCGGCGACCTCCCGCGCCACGGCGACCCCGCCGCGGGGCAGAGCGAGGACAAGGGGATCGGGCAGCGCCCCCTCGCGTTGCCGTACGCGCAGTGTTTCGGCCAGTTCCCCGCCGGCCTGCCGGCGATCACGGAACCGCATGACGGTCACCTCTGCTTCCCGCACGGAGAGGGCCCTCGGCCGGTCCGGCTCCCGCGTACCCCCCGCCCACCGGACGATGCACACCTCGCCTACCGGACAATGCACACCTTCCGGACCTCCGTCACACTCGGAACGCGGGGTGTTTCCGGGCGTGCGGCGCAGGCAACCCGGGACCGTGCGCACGCACGAACCGTACGTACGGCACGGCCCCCTCCGCACGACCGGCACACCAGGCCACTGAGCAGAGTCCGACGCGACGGGAGCACCCGGATGACCACTGCCCCTTCTCATCCGCTGACCGCCCGGCCGGGCCCGCGCATCGGCGTGCTGGGTTCGTACGGCGGCTTCAACATCGGCGACGAGTCGATCCTGACCTGTGTCCTGCACTGTCTGCGCGCCCAGCGGCCCGAGGCCCGGCTGGTCGTCTTCAGCCGGAACGCCGAGCACACCCGGGTGCATCATCCGACCGCCGACGAGGTGGTGGACTGGGAGGGCGTCAGCCGCAACCACGTCCTGGACGCGCTGGCCTCGCTGGACATGCTGGTCCTGGGCGGCGGCGGGCTCCTCTTCGACGGTGAGGCACGCCGCTATCTGCGCCTCGTCCGGGCCGCCCAGGAGCGCGGCATCCGTACCTTCGCCTACGCCATCGGCGCCGGCCCGCTGCGCGAGGCCGACGACCGGGAGGCCGTGCGCACGGTGCTGGCCGACATGGACGACGTCGTCGTGCGGGACGAGGAGTCCAAGCTGGTGCTGGAGGAGGTCGGTGTCGAGCGCGACGTCGTCGTCACCGCCGATCCGGCGCTGCTGCTGGAGCCGGAGCCGTTCACCGACGAGATGATGCGCCACGAGGGTGTGCCCACCGAATCGCGTCTGGTGGGGATGTCGGTGCGGGAGCCGGGACGGGCGGCCGAGAAGCTGGACGAGGGCGACTACCACGCGCTGCTCGCCGACGTCGCCGACTTCCTCGTCCGCCGGCTGGACGCGCACGTGGTGTTCCTGCCGATGGAACGGCACGACGTGCGGCACGCGCACGCCGTGCTGTCCCACATGACCGCTCCCGACAAGGGGCGGATCCTGCACGGCTCGTACAGCCCGGGGCAGGTTCTGGGTTTCATGCGACACCTGGACCTGGCGGTCGGCATGCGGCTGCACTTCGTGATCTTCGCGGCGCTCTCCGGGCTGCCGGTGCTGCCACTGCCCTACTCCGGCAAGGTCTTCGACTTCGCACGCCGGATGGGGGCTCCGGCCCTGGTGGGCGTGGCACGGGAGCAGGCCGGGCTGCTGCTGGCGGAGGTGGACCGCCTGTGGGACGAATACCCGGAGCGCCGGGAGGAGCTGCACTCCCGTGTCCAGGACCTGTCCACGCAGGCGCTGGAGACCTGCGCCCGCTGCGGAGTCCTGCTGGACGAGGTCGACGGCGGCATCGAGACGGCCGTCGACACCGCTCCCCTTCTGGACCCCCAGGCAGAACCACCGAATCCGCCCACTGCCGAACCCCGTCCGCTGGGCGTGTGACGCCGACGCCGAGGCCCCGCCCGCGGGAGGACACCGATGCCGATCCTGCAAGAACCGCGCGAGCCCCGCACGGTCACCCTGCCCGAACGGCCCGCCCAGCACGGCGGCCGGACGCAGGTCCTGGTGGTCGGCGGCGGCCCGGCCGGGTTCGCCGCCGCGGTCGCGGCGGCCGACGCCGGGGCCGAGGTCGTCCTGGTGGAGCGCTACGGCTTCCTCGGCGGCAACGCGACCGCGGCCCTGGTCATGCCGCTGATGTCGTTCCACAACGAGCACAAACAGGCCACGTTCACCGAGTCCGGGGACGAGGCCCGGCTGCTGCCCACCGACCACGGCGAGGGCGAGCCGGTCGTCCAGGGCGTGCTGTGGCACCTGCTGGACCGGCTCATGGGGCGCGGCGGCTGTCTTAAGCCCTCCCCGAGGACCGGATACACGGTTCCCTTCGACCCGGAGCTCTTCAAGCTGGTCCTGCTCGAGATGATGGACGAGGCGGGCGTGCGGATGCTGTTCCACGCCTTCGCCTCCACCGCGCTGCGCCTGGACGACGGCTGGCGGGTGGTGTTCGAGACCAAGTCGGGGCCGGTGGTGATCGACGCCGACGTGGTCGTGGACGGCACGGGCGACGGCGACGTCGCGGCGGCCTGCGGGGCGCCGTACGAGATCGGCCGGCCGGAGGACGGGCTGGTGCAGCCGATGACGCTGATGTTCCGGGTCGCGGACTTCGCGCGGCCCGACTTCGCGGAGTACGTGCGGGAGCACCCCGACCAGTGGCGCGGGGTGCACGGTCTGTGGGACCTGGTCGAGGAGGCCCGGGCCGACGGTGATCTGCGGCTGCCGCGCGAGGACATCCTGTTCTTCGCGACGCCGCATCCGCGCGAGGTCAGCGTCAACAGCACCCGCGTGAACAGGGTGCTCGGCACCAGCGTGTGGGACCTGACCCGGGCCGAGTACACCGCCCGGCGCCAGCTCGCGGAGATCGACCGCTTCCTGCGCACCAGGGTGCCCGGCTTCGAGGAGTCGTACGTGGCGCAGAGCGGCACCCACATCGGCGTCCGGGAGACCCGGCGGGTCATCGGCGACTACCACCTCACCGGTCACGACATCCTGGCCGCCCGGCGCTTCCCGGACGTCGTCGCGCACGGCGCCTACCCGGTCGACATCCACAACCCGCGCGGCTCCGGAACGGTCCTGAAGCGGGTGCCCGCGGGCAGCTTCTACGACATCCCGCTGCGCTGCCTCGTGCCGAAGGACACGGAGCGGCTGCTGGTGGCGGGCCGCTGCATCTCGGGGACGCACGTGGCGCACTCCTCGTACCGGGTCATGCCGATCGCGATGGCGACCGGGCAGGCCGCCGGCGTGTGCGCCGCGCTGACCGTGCGTCACGGGCACGGTCCGCGGGGTGTGCCGTACCGGCTCGTGCAGCGGGAACTGCTGCGGCAGGGCGCCCGGTTGCGCATCGATCTGCCGGTGACCGGCTGACGCGGGCCGCCGTCAGCCCGCCGCGGTCCTCAGCTGGTCGTGGCACCACTGCCGGGCCACCTCGGTGACCTGGCCGAGCGCGCCCGACTCCTCGAACAGATGCGTGGCGCCGGGCACCACGTGGAGGGTGTGCGGGACGTGCAGCCGCCGGGCCGCTTCCTCGTTGAGCCGCAGCACCTGCTGGTCCCGGCCGCCCACGATCAGCAGGACCGGAGCCCGGACGGCGTCCAGGGCGTCGCCCGCGAGGTCGGGCCGCCCGCCGCGCGAGACGACCGCCGGCACCCGGTCGGGGCGTTCGGCCGCCGCGACCAGGGCCGCGGCCGCGCCGGTGCTGGCGCCGAACAGGACGACGGGCAGGCGCTGAGTGCCGGGCGACTGTGCCAGCCAGTCGATGGCGGCCACCAGCCGGCGGCCCAGCAGGGGGATGTCGAAACGGAGTTCGGCGGTGCGGACGTCCAGCCGCTCCTCCTCCTCGGTGAGCAGGTCGATCAGCAGGGTGCCGAGTCCGGCGGTGCGCAGGCCGGCGGCGACCTCGCGGTTGCGGGGGCTGTGCCGGGAGCTGCCGCTGCCGTGCGCGAACAGCACGACCGCGCGGGCGGCCGACGGCACGGTCAGATCGCCGGTCAGCGCGGCACCGTCGGCGGGCACGGTGACCGTCTGGGAGATCATCGGAGGCCTCCTCTCCCCCAATTACCGGGTATCCGGGGCGGATCGCACCACGGTTGCCCGGTCCTTCCGCCCGGCTACCCACACTTCGGCAGCCGTCCCGTCTCCCGCGTGGCGCGATCTGTGGGATGTGTGTCGTTGACGCCATGCCGAGGGCCGGAGGAGCGTGGAGGCGTGACCGATCGCCGTATCGTCTTCGTCGTCTTCGACGGCTTCCAGCCGCTCGACCTCACCGGCCCGCACGAGGTGTTCCGCAGCGCGGGCGACGACTACGCCTGTGAGGTCGTGGCGCCCCGTGCGGGGCCGGTCAGGTCGGGCAGCGGGCTACTCGTGCACGCCGAGCACGGCGTGGCGGACCTCGGCCCGGCCGGGATCGACACGCTGGTGGTGGTCGGCGGCCGGGGTGTCGACCGGGCCCGGCAGGACGAGGCGCTGGTCTCCTGGATCGCCGCCGCGGCGGCCGGTGCCCGGCGCGTGGCCTCGGTGTGCAGCGGGGTGTTCCTGCTGGCGGCGGCGGGGCTGCTGGACGGACGCCGGGTCACCACGCACTGGGCCCGCGAGGAGCAGCTGGTCCGGGAACACCCCGAGGTGCGGGTGGACTGCGAACCGATCTTCGTCCGGGACGGGCGGGTGTGGACGTCGGCCGGTGTGACGGCCGGTATGGATCTGGCGCTCGCCCTGGTGGAGGACGACCTGGGCCGGGACGTCGCGCACGCGGTGGCCCGGCAGCTGGTGCTGTTCCTGCGCCGGCAGGGCGGCCAGTCGCAGTTCAGTGTGGCGTTGTGGTCGCGGCAGCCGGCGACGGACCCGGTGCGGGCCGCCGTCGCCGCGATCCACGCCGATCCGGGCGCCCGGCACGACATCGCCGCGCTCTCCGCGCACGCCGGGCTCAGTCCACGGCACCTCCAGCGCCGCTTCACCGCCGAACTGGGCGTGCCACCGGCCGCCTACGTGGAGCGGGTGCGCGTCGAGGCGGCGCAGCTCGCCCTCACCGAGGGCGACGAACCGGTCGAGGCCATCGCCCGCCGCTACGGCTTCGCCACCGCGGAGACCCTGCGCCGCACGTTCCACCGCCGGCTCGGCATCGCGCCGTCGGACTACCGCGCCCGTTTCCGCTCCACGGCCGAACCCGCCGACGCGCACCACGTCACGTAGCAACGCTCACCCAAGTCTCACAGAAAGGGGAACCCGTATGACGACATACGGCCTGCTGGTCTTCGAGGACGCCGAGGAGCTCGACTTCGTGGGGCCCTGGGAAGTCTTCACGGTCTCCGCCATGCTCCGCGACGGCGCCGACTCGGCCGTGCTCGTCGCCGAGCACCCCGGCCCCGTGCGCTGCAACAAGGGCCTGCGCGTCCTGCCCGACCACACCCTCGACGACCACCCGCCGCTGGACGTGCTGCACGTCCCGGGCGGCCGGGGCGCGCGGGAGGCGCAGCTGCACAACCCGGTGGTCACCGACTGGATCGGGAAGACGGCGGAGCGGGCCGCGTGGGTGCACGGCGTGTGCACCGGCACGTTCCTGCTGCACGCCGCGGGTACCGCACGTGGGCGGCGGGTGGCCACGCACTGGAGCCAGGAGGACGCCCTCGAGGCACGCGGCGACGTGACGGTCGTCCGGGACGTCCGCTACGTCGTGGACGGCAACCTGGTCACCAGCCAGGGCGTCTCGGCCGGTATCGACAGCGCGTTGTGGCTGGTGGGGCGGCTGCACGGCCGGGACCACGCGCGGGCGGTGCGGCGCTACATCCAGTACGACCCGGCGCCGCCGTACCTCGCGGACGAGCCCGTCTGATCCACCGGCGGGCCGGTCACTGCATGGCTGGGGCAGCCTCGGGCAGTCGATGTTCATGGGCGGTGACAGGGGCGACGACGGGCAGGGACGGCAGGCGGGCGAGTGCGGGCACCGGGCGGTGCCGCATCCGGAGCACATCCGGATCGAGGCGTGGGCGGCGTGCCGGGAGCACTGTCTGGCGGAAGCCGTCCTGGCGATGGTGGAGTGCTTCGCGGACGTCTCCGGAGTGCGTCCGACCGCCGTGGACCGGGTGCGGCTGGCCGAGGCCAGCGACGACGACCTGCTCGCCTCACTGCTGGACGAGATCATCTTCCGGCTGGAGGAGTACGGCCAGGTGCCGGTCGACGTGGAGGCGGACGAGGCGGACGGCGGCCTGGACGTACGGCTGGCGGTCACCGGCCTCGAGGACGTGGAGATCACCGGGGCGGTCCCGAGGGCGGTGGCGTGGGACGAGCTGCGGATCGGGCCGGGACCGTACGGGTGGTCGTGCGCGGTGACGGTCGACGCCTGACCCCGCCGTCCGGGGTGCCCCTACCGTGGAGGTGTGGGCGGCGGCGTCGTGACGCTGTTCCTGTGCGGTGACGTGATGCTCGGGCGCGGCGTCGACCAGATTCTGGCGCACCCCGGTGATCCGGCACTGCGGGAGGCGTACGTCGAGGACGCACGGTCCTACGTCCGGCTGGCTGAGTCGGCGCACGGCCCGGTGCCGGCGCCCGTCGATCCGTCCTGGCCGTGGGGCGAGGCGCTGCGGGTGCTGGACGAGGCCGCCCCGGACGCCCGGATCGTGAACCTGGAGACGTCGGTGACGTCCGGCGACACGTTCGCCCCGGACAAGGAGATCCACTACCGGATGCACCCGGCCAACCTGCCCGCCCTGGCCGTGGCCCGGCCCGACGTGACCGTCCTCGCCAACAACCACGTCCTGGACTTCGGCCGCCCGGGCCTGCTGGAGACCCTGGACACGCTGGCCCGGGCGGGGCTGCGGACGGCGGGGGCGGGACGTGCCGCCGAGCAGGCGTACGCACCCGCCGAGGTCCCCCTCCCGGGCGGCCGCCGGCTGCTGGTCCTCGCCCTCGGGGTGCGCTCCAGCGGCATCCCGCCCGGCTGGGCGGCGACGGCGGACCGGCCCGGTGTGGCGTACGTGCCCGAACTCTCGCCCGCCGTGGCCGACTCCGTGCTGCGGCACGTGCGGCGGGCCCGCCGGGCCGGTGACCTGACGCTCGTGTCCGTGCACTGGGGCACGAACTGGGGGTTCCGCGTGCCCCGCGTACAGGTCCGTTTCGCGCACACCCTGGTGGACGGCGGGGTCGACGTCGTCCACGGCCACTCCTCGCACCACCCCCGCCCGCTGGAGGTGTACCGGGACCGGCTGATCCTGTACGGCTGCGGCGACTTCGTCGACGACTACGAGGGCATCACCGGCTACGAGGAGTACCGCGACGACCTGCGGTTGGCGTTCCTCGCCTCGGTCGAGGCGGACAGCGGGCGGCTGGCGGGGCTGCGCATGGTTCCGCTGCGGGCGCGCCGGATGCGGCTGGAGCCCGCGTCCCGGGCGGACCGCGCGTGGCTGCGGACGACGCTCGACCGGATCAGCGGCGGGGTGGGGGTGACGCTGGAGCCGGACGGCTCGCTGGCGGTGACGCGCGGATGAACCGGTGGAACGGGTGGAACCGGATGGAACCGGTGGCGACTCGGTCTGCCGGTCCGGCAGCTCCGCATGTGCCCGCAGACCGGTCCCTGTCCGGCATCACCCCATGAGCCGGGAAGTCAGCCCGCCCAAGCCACCAGCCGCTCCCGGTTCTCCGGCGCCCGCAGCCGGGCGAGGGACTGCTTCTCCAGCTGGCGTACCCGCTCGCGGGTCAGGCCGACGCGGCGGGCGACCTCCTCGCGGGTGCGGGTGTGGCCGTCGTGCAGGCCGTAACGGAGGCTGAGGATCATGGCCTCGCGGGGCGCCAGCGTACCGACGGCCTCGCGCAGTTCCTCGGCGAGGGCCTGGTACTCGGCCACCTCCGGAGCCTGGAGCACCTCGGTGTCGGGGATGAGGTCGCCGACCACGGTCTCGCCGGTCTCGTCCACGGGCGTGTCGAGGCTGACGGCCTCCCGGCCGACGCGGCGCAGCCAGCCGATCCTGTCGGCGGCGAGGCCGCTCTCCCGGGCCACCTCCTCGATGCTCGGTTCCCGTTCCAGGTCCAGTCGCAGACGCCGTTCGATCTTGGCCACCTTCTGGAGCTGCTCGACGACGTGCATCGGCAGCCGCACGGTGCGCGCGTGCGCGGCCAGGCCCCGCTCGATCGCCTGGCGTATCCACCAGGTCGCGTACGTGGAGAACTTGAAGCCCTTGGTGTGGTCGAACTTCTCCACGGCCCGGATCAGCCCCAGATTGCCCTCCTGGATGACGTCCAGCAGGGGCAGCCCGCGGTGGGCGTGCCGTTTGGCCATCGACACGACGAGCCGGAGGTTGGCCCGGACCATGTGGTCCTTGGCGGCCTGCCCGTCCCGGGCGGCCTCCTCCAGCTCCCGGCGCCGCTCCGGCGAGAGATCGAGTTCACCGGCGTCGGCCTGCTCCAGTTCCTCCAGCGCCCGCACGCCGGCCTGCATCCGCCGCGCCAGCCGGACCTCGTCCTCCGCCGTGAGCAGCGGTGTCGCCGCGATCTGCGTGAGGTACTGGCCGAGGAGGTCGGGTTCCTCGTCCGGTTCGGGGATGCGGTTGCGCAGCCGTGCGGTGCGCGCGGGGGCACGGCGGTCCTCCCGGGGCTGTGCCGCTGAGTCTTCTGCCAGGGGAGACATCCTCGTGATCCTCCATCCCCTATCTCCGACGGCTCACGGGTACCCGAGGCGATCGGTCCCGAACCGCATGTCCGGGTCCCGCGGGGGTACTCCGGGGCGCATGACCGGCATCGAACTGCGCAGCGACGCGTTCAACGACCACTCCTTCATCGCGCGCCGGTACGCGTACGAGGGACCGAACGTCTCTCCGCCGCTGACCTGGAGCGGCGTACCGGACGACGCGGCCGAACTGGTCCTGCTCTGCGAGGATCCCGACGCCCCGTCGGGCACTTTCGCGCACTGGGTCGTGGTCGGCATCGACCCGCACAGCGACGGCGTCGAGGCCGGGCACTGCCCACCGGGCGGCACGGAACTCGTGAACGGCTACGGGCAGCACGGCTGGGGCGGTCCGCATCCCCCGCCCGGGGACGACGCCCACCACTACCTCTTCCGGCTCTACGCCTTGTCCGAACCGTGCGTCCTGCCCGACGCGCCCCGCGCGGACCAGGTGCACGAGGAGGTCGAGAAGCGCCGCATCGCGGACGGCACGCTGGTGGGGCTCTACCAGCGCTGAGACGGCTTACGGGTTGACCGCCCGTGCCTTCGTGTCACAACGGTTGGTTGTGGCTCGGGTGACGGACGGTTGTTTGCCCGGGCGTCCCGGTCCCCGCTTGGATGGCTGCCGGTCAACACCGGGTTGTCCGCGGGAGCTGGGAGTGTGCGCCGGGTATGGCGGGCAGGCGGTCGCTGGGGCGGCGGTTCGGATGGTTGTGGGGCGCGTACGCGGTCAGCACGGCCGGCACCTGGCTCGCGTTCGACGCCTTCGCGCTGATGGCGGTCCTGGTGCTGGACGCGGGACCGACGCAGGTGTCGCTGCTGGCCGCGGTGGGACCGGCGGTCGGCGCGGCCGTGTCGGTGCCGCTCGGGCCGTGGGTGGAGGTCCGCCGCAAACGGCCGGTGATGATCGCGACGGACCTGTTCCGGTGCGCGGTGCTGCTGAGCATCCCCGTGGCGTACGCCCTCGGCCGGCTGGGCTTCGGCCAGCTGCTGCTGGTGTCGGTGGTCGTCGCGGCGTCCGACATCACTTTCAACGCGGCGGCCGGGGCGTTCCTGAAGGGGCTGGTGCCGCGGCGGGACCTGCTCGTCGCGAACGGGCGGTTCGAGGCGACGTCCTGGACGGCCAGCATGGTCGGGCCGCCGCTGGGCGGTGCCGCGATCGGGCTGTTCGGTCCGGTGACGACCGTGGTGGCCGACGCGGTGAGCTATCTGCTCTCGGCGTTCGGTCTCCGGGCGATCGGCGGCCAGGAGAAACTCCCGGTGCGGTCCGCGTCCGGCTCCACCCGGCCCCGGGCGGGCGACCTGCTCGACGGCTGGCGGTACATCCTGGCCGACCCGGCGCTGCGCCCGCTCTTCTTCAACACGGTCCTCGCCAACTCCCTGATCATGGCGGCCTCTCCCCCGCTCATGGTCCTGATGGTCGATGATCTGCGCTTCGCCCCCTGGCAGTACGCGCTCGCCTTCGCGGTGCCCTGCACGGGCGGTCTGCTCGGGTCGCGCCTGGCACCACGGCTCGTCACGCGATTCGGACGGCACCGGGTCATGCTCGGCGCGGGGGCGCTGCGGGCGTGCTGGTCGCTCGGGCTGGCCTTCACCGGCCCCGGTGCGGCCGGGCTGGCGCTGGTCATGATGGTCGAGTTCGGGCTGATCACCTGCTGTGCCGTGTTCAACCCGGTGTTCGCCACGTACCGCCTCGAACGGACCCCTGCGGACCGGGTCATCCGCACCCTGTCCGCCTGGTCGGCCACCGGCAAGGCCACCACGGCGGCCGTGACCGCCCTGTGGGGCCTGCTGGCCCACCTGACCGGCCCCCGTACGGCCATCGCCCTCGCCGGCGTCCTTCTCCTCTTCACCCCCGCCCTGCTCCCCCGCCGCGACCACACACCGGACACCGGCCCCGAGCCGGCTCCCCTGGCACTCAAGGACGGCGGCTGAACGCCCCGATCGGCCGGGCCGGGGGCGGGAGCGGCGTCGCCCCCGACCCCCGGCCCGGACCGGATCAGACGGCCCCGGGCACGTCCTCCGTGACGCCGTTCAGCGGCGAGGACGGGTCTGTGCCGTACGGACGGGTGAGGATCTCCAGGCCGTGGCCCGCCGGGTCGAGGAAGTACACGCCCCGGCCGCCGTCGTTGCGGTTGATCTTGCGCGGGTGGTTGCCGTGCGGGTCGGCCTGGATGGGGACCCGGGCCGCGACGAGCCGGGCGAGGGCCTCGTCGAACTCGTCCTCGGAGACGAGGAACGCGTAGTGCTGCATGGGGATGTCGGCGTCGATGGTGAGGAAGTCCAGCGTGACACCGTTGGCGGTCGTCACCGGCAGGAACACCCCGGCCGGTGCCCCGACCTCCAGACCCAGGATCTCCGCGAGGAAACGAGCGGACTTCTCCCGGTCACGGGACAGGACGATGGTGTGATTGAACTCGACTGACACGGTTGAATGCCTCCACGGGCATCTCCGCGGCGCCTCCATGCCTCACCCGGACGGTGACCGGCACGCGATGCCGCGCGGAGGATCGTAGGCAGACCTGGCCGTGCTCGTCGAGCGGTTTTCGGCCGTATCGCGCCGCCCACGCCCGGCGGTCCAAGTACCCTCGCCCGTACCCCTGTTGTCCCGCACGACCCTGACAACTGTCAGGGACCGCGTCACCCCCGCTCTCCCTACAGTTCTGAGCGTCGGCCACACCTCAGGGGGAACTCGACACATGTCCACTCGCATCTTCGCCAGGGCCGCGCTCGTCGGCGCCGGGACGCTCGCACTGCTCGGCCCGCTCACCGCGGGGACGGCAGCCGCCTCCGCCACCGGTGAGGCGGGCACCGCCCGCGTCATGGCCGCGCCGTACGCGGTCGTACCGTACGAGAACGTCAACGTCCGCTACGGGCCGGGCACTTCCTACGGAATCCTCGCCACCGTCCAGGCGGGCCAGCCGCTCGGCGCCTACTGCTGGACCCGCGGTGAGCGCATCACCGACAACGGCTACAGCAACGACGTCTGGGTGAAGCTCCTCGAGGGCTACGTCAGCGCCGTGTACCTCAAGGGCAACGAGTACGGCAACCTGCCCGCCTCGGCGCGCTGCTGACCCGGATCATGACCACTTCCGGCCACACCATCCTCACCATCGTCCTACGGGGGACAGACACATGAAGCGAATGATCAGCCGTACCGCCCTGGGCCTCGCCGTGACCGCACTCGCCGTCGGCGGCCTCGCCACCACGGCCCAGGCGGCACCGGCCGTCGCCAACGGCGGCGACCCGACCCTCACCGACGTCTACATCTGGGCCACCGACGTCAACCTGCGCCAGCAGCCGACCACCAACTCGCCGCGGCTCGCAGTCCGTTCGCAGTGGTGGGCGGACGCCATCTGCCAGAAGCAGGGCCAGACCGTGCACGACCCGGCCGTCGGCACGAACAACTGGTGGACCGCCGTCATGGAGCTCTCGGGCAGCGACGTCGCCTGGGTGAACAACCTGTACATCCGGGGCGGCCAGAAGATCGCCGGCGTTCCGGACTGCTGACGCACCGTCCACTCCCCACGCCCGCGGCGGGCCACCGGAGAGATCGGGTGGCCC